>DIYF01000052.1:0-9706 GCA_002427745.1 Roseivirga sp. UBA6061
AAAATTTAAAAATTTTTGGAAGACCCAGGCAAGTGAAAACCTCACCACAAACAAACCTCCGCAATCCCTCAAATCTTAACCCCACTTCCTTCCGAACGGGACGCAAAGGTAACGACTTAACTTCGATCTGAACAAGGATTCAAACGAAATTATTTCGATTAATTTCTATCTAATTAACTACTAGAAACTTACAACTAACGAAGGATGGTTTCTGTTCTGTCAGGGCCTACAGAAACAATAGAAACAGGGACACCGGTTTCTTTTTCAATAAAGGCAATATAATCCTTTAGCTCTGCCGGCATATCGTCATAAGCTTTGACGTCACGCACATCTACATGCCAGCCTTTGAAGCTTTTGTACACAGGCTCCACTTCTTCATCCATTAGCTGAAAGGGCATTTCTTCTGTAAGTGTACCATCGCCCAGCTTATATTGCGTACAGACTTTTAATTCTTCAAAGATGCTCAGCACATCTGCCTTCATCATGAAAAGCTCTGTCACACCATTGATCATGACCGCATATTTAAGAGCAGGGAGATCAAGCCAACCACACCTTCGTGGGCGACCAGTAGTGGCACCAAACTCATTGCCTTCTTTTTGCATGGCCTCACCATCAGCATCAAATAATTCTGTCGGGAACGGCCCACTCCCCACCCTGGTACAGTAGGCTTTAAAGATACCGAAGACTTTGCCGATGTTTTTAGGAGCAACCCCAAGCCCCGTACAAGCTCCGGCTGTCATCGTATTGGAGCTGGTGACATAAGGATAGCTACCGAAGTCTACATCAAGCAAGGAACCCTGTGCTCCTTCAGCCAGAACCGTTTCATCAGATTGAATAGACTTGTTGATGAAGTATTCACTGTTGACCAACTCAAATTTCTTTAAGAACTCTATGGCATCGAAAAACGGTGCTTCAGCTTCTTTGAGATCATATTCAAAATCATAGTGATTAAGAATATTTTCGTGCTTGCCTCTCAGGTTTTCGTAGCGCTCTTTAAAGCCTGGCGCCAAGATATCTCCAACTCTTAATCCGTTACGAGCAGTTTTATCCTGATAGGAAGGTCCAATTCCCTTTAAGGTAGAACCTATCTTATCCTTGCCCTTGGCCTTTTCATAAGCCGCATCCAATAACTTATGTGTTGGCAGGATGAGCTGGGTTTTCTTAGAGATGAACAGATTTTTAGTAAGGTCTATCTCAAACTTAGACAAACCCTCGATTTCTTTTTTAAAGACGATAGGGTCAAGCACAACCCCATTACCAATGATGTTCTTGATTTTTTCTCTGAAGATTCCGGAGGGTATCTGATGCAAGACATGTTTATGCCCGTCAAACTCCAAAGTGTGACCAGCATTCGGGCCACCCTGAAACCTGGCCACCACATCGTATTTAGGTGCCAAATAATCTACTACTTTACCCTTTCCTTCATCTCCCCACTGGAGCCCTAAGAGAACATCTATTTTCATGAATTGATATTTTGCTGCCTGAAATGATTAATAGTCAACTGACTGACTCTTGTCATTTAGCACTTTTTAATTTTTCTACTGCTTCGCTCATTGTGTCGGCAATATTGAAGATTGCCGTGAGCTTGGTAATAATGAGAAGTTTTTTCACATGGTCGGAAGGATTGACTATGCAAACTTCCCCACCCTGATTTCTGAACTTTGTGAGAATAGTAATCAATACACCTATCCCACTACTATTGATATACCTGACATCACTAATATCTATCGCGCAAAGCGCAACACCTTTATTAATAGCGTTATTTACTTCCTCCAATAATTCAGGCCCCTTCACCTCACCAATCAGATCACCACTGAGTGTAAAAGACAGAATTCCGTTATTGATTTCAGATTTATATTCCATAATGATCTTGGTTAGAATTATTTCTTTTGCTCAGCACCCTCCCTGGGTTTGGCAAAAAAGTAGAGCGTATGATGCATGATATCGATATCAAACATTTCTTCCAGGGTATTCTTGATATTCTGAATCCTAGGATCGCAAAACTCAAGCACCTCAGAGGAATCTACCATGAGGATGTGGTCGTGCTGCTTGAACCCATAAGACTTTTCATACTGGGCAAGGTTTTTTCCGAACTGATGCTTGCTGACCAGATCACATTCCACCAATAAGTCCAGGGTATTATATACTGTTGCTCTGGAAACCCGGTAATTCTTGTTCTTCATACTGATGTAGAGGGATTCTACATCGAAATGGCCATCCCGGGAATAAATTTCTTCAAGTATGGCAAATCTCTCGGGGGTTTTCCGAAGGGATTTATTTTCCAGGTAGGCCGTAAATATGTTCTTTACCTCATCAAAGACCTCAGGGTTCAACGCCATGCCTTACTTATTAAGATGCAAATATATAACTATCGCTTAATTGTGGCGACTACATGCCTTCATTATTATCCAGTGAGTCAAAACGAGACACCTTCATCACCCCACTTACCTTTTCGAGTTTTGCACTCAACTGCTCCAAATGATCAGTACTGTTGATAAACAACATAATTTGTCCATCAAAGATTCCTGTTTCGGTATCGATACTGATAGACCTCATATTCACTTTAAGCTCATTGGAGATCACATCTGTAACATCTCTCATCAACCCGACTCTATCTGTACCAATAATCCGGAGTCCTGCCAGAAATGCATTTTGCTGGTCAGACATCCACTTTGCCTTTACAATACGATTACCATGATTGGACAGTAATTCGGGAGCGTTGGGACATGTGGTACGATGTACTTTAATACCTTCATTTACCGTAACGAAACCAAAAACGTCATCTCCGGGAATGGGGTTACAACATTTCGCCAGGCGGTAGTCTACCATGTCCATATCCTCTCCGATTAACAGGATATCTTTACCGGCCGTCCTGACCTTGGTCATATCATCGATGTAATCCTGCCCAAGAGGCTTGGCACGCTGTGGCCGCGTCTTATCAGTCTTTACATCTTTATACTTCTTAATCTCAGAAGGATCGATCACTCCTTTACCTACCTTATAATAGAAGTCAGTGATTGTTTTCTCATCAAAGAAAGCCCTAAGCTGATTGGCCACATCTCCATCAAAAGGAATTTTCATTTGCTTGAGCTTCCTTTTCACAATTTCCTTTCCGTCAGACGCTGCCTGCTTTCTTGCTTCTTTGAGCGTGTCCTTAATCTTGGACTTAGCCTTTGAGGTAACCACAAACCTCAGCCAGTCTTCATTGGGTTTTTGTTTGACTGAGGTAAGGATTTCGATCTGATCTCCATTTTTCAATGGGTAATTAAGCGGAACGAGTTTGTTATTCACTTTTGCCCCCAGGCATTTAGCCCCTACTTCTGTATGGATGTCAAAGGCAAAGTCAAGGGCGGTAGCACCAAAAGGCAGGATTTTGAGATCCCCCTTGGGAGTAAAGACAAAAACTTCGTCATGAAAGAGGTTTGCCCTGAAGTCATCAACAAACTCGATCGCATTGGTATCGTTTTGCTCAAGCATCTCCCGCACCTTTTCTATCCACTGTACGAGACCAGACTCATGTGAATCACCGGGGCCTCCTTTGTATTTCCAATGTGCTGCGTAACCCTTTTCAGCAATTTCATCCATACGCTTTGTACGAATCTGTACTTCCACCCATTTACCAGTCCGGCTCATTACCGTAGTATGCAGTGATTCATAACCATTGGCCTTAGGAGTACTTACCCAGTCGCGAAGCCGGTCAGGGTTAGGCGTGTAAAAATCCGTGACTATAGAATACACCTGCCAACAGGCTGCTTTTTCGGCCTCCTGTTCTGTATCGAGAATTATGCGGATTGCAAAAAGATCGTACACCTCTTCGAAGGGGATATTCTGTTTCTTCATCTTATTCCATATAGAATAGATGGACTTGGGCCTTCCCTTTACTTCAAAATTGAGCCCTGTCTTGTTCAGTTCGTCCTGGATGGGCGACACAAAGTTTCTGATACACCGGGAGCGAGAGGCTTTATTCTCTGCAATCTTGCCAGCTATACCATTATATATTTCAGTCTCCGTGTATTTCAGCCACAGATCCTCGAGTTCAGACTTAATGGCATACAAACCGAGCCTATGCGCCAAAGGAGCATACAGATAAATGGTTTCGGATATGATCTTGAGCTGCTTGTGCCTGGGCATGCTCCCCAGGGTTCTCATGTTATGAAGCCTGTCGGCCAGCTTTACTAATATCACCCTCACATCTTCTGACAGCGTCAGCAGCATTTTCCTGAAGTTCTCTGCCTGCTGCGAGGTACCGTAGTCAAACACTCCGGCTATCTTGGTAAGGCCATCGATAATCTTGGCCACTTTTTTTCCGAAATCTGCTTTGATTTCATCCAGTTCAATCTCGGTATCCTCTACTACATCATGCAGCAAAGCCGCCACGATAGAGGTAGTACCCAGGCCAATTTCTTCAACACAAATCTGCGCTACTGCCAGCGGGTGGTATATATAAGGTTCTCCCGATTTTCTGCGCATCTCCTTGTGCGCTTCAAGGGAGACATTGAATGCCCTTTTAATAAGTTTTGCATCGTCATCTTTCAGAAAGGGCTTGGCTTTTCTCAGTAGTTTTCTGTACCGCCTTATGATTTCCTTTCGCTCTTCTTCTACATCCACTGTAACCATAATGTGAATTTAGTAGTGTTATCTACCCAGAATAATTTTTCCAAAAAAAGATTATTGCACATTGAATAATATTACGAAACACTTACCTTTGCAGTCCATTTCGAAACGCAACGCGGATGTGGCGAAATTGGTAGACGCACTAGACTTAGGATCTAGCGCCTCAGGGCATGGGGGTTCGAGTCCCTTCATCCGCACAAAACGAACCCTCGATCAATGAATGATTGAGGGTTTTTGTTTATAATATCTTGTGACCAAAAAACATACTAAGTTGGACATCACGTTAGACAAAAAAGATTCAAATGTAGCCTCAATTAAAATTAAATTAAATGAGGCTGATTATCAATCGAAGGTAGACGAAAAAATCAAGGACTATAGCAAAAAGGCTAACATCAATGGTTTTCGTCCCGGCAAGGTACCTACGGGTGTCGTTAAGAAAATGTATGGCAAGTCCATACTTGTTGAAGAAATCAATCACATTGTAGGACACGCGCTACAGGATTACATCAGAGACAATGAGGTAAAGATTCTGGGTGAACCAATCCCTAATCAGCAACAAATCGAAACTGTAGACTGGGACAACCAGAGTGACTTCGAGTTTGAGTATAACGTTGGCCTGGTCGAAGATTTTACCGTGGACTTGTCTAAGAAGGTAAAGGTGAAATCCTATACCATTGAAGTAGATGAGAAGATCGTGGAAGAGTCGCTTGACAATGTTCGCGATCAGTTCGGGCAGATGACCAACCCTGAAACCAGCGAAGAAGGCGATGTACTGTACGGTACTTTTGCTCAGGAGAATGGTGACATCAGTCATGACACCACTCTTGACCTGGCAGACCTCTTAAAGAAAGACCTGAAGAAGTTTGTAGGCAAGAAGAAGGATGATGTGATCAAGACAGACCTTAACAAGCTCATTAAAGATGATGCCGCCAGAGCTGCTTTGATCGGCAAAACTGCGGATGAAATTACTGACCTTGACGGAGCCTTTACTTTCACCGTTAAGAATGTTAACAGAAAAGAGAAGGCTGAGATCAACCAGGAGCTTTTCGACAAGACTTTCGGGCCTGATGTAGTCAAGTCAGAAGAAGAGTTCAAAGCGAAGATCAGCGAAACAATCGGTCAAAACTACAGCAGAGAAACCGACCAGTGGCTCAACAAAACCATTCAGGATGAGCTGATCAAGAAGACCGGCATCAACCTTCCTGATGAATTCCTTAAGGAATGGTTGAAACTGACAGGTGAAGGTAAAGTAACTGACGTAGAGCTTGAGAAAGAATACCATCTTTATGCCGATCAGCTGAGATGGAATCTGATTTCAGGAGAGGTAGCCAAAATCAACGAAATCAAACCTGAACATGAAGAGATTCAGGAGGCTACACGCAATATGATCAATGCCCAATTCGCAGGATCAGGCATGGGTCAGTTTGCTGATCAAATGGATTCATTTGTAGAAAACTACCTGCAAGGAGAAAATGGCCAAAACTATATGAAAATGGCTGAGCAGGTTCAACAGTCCAAGGTGATTGATTTTATCAAAGAGAAAATCGACATCAAAGAGGAAAAAGTGGATGTTGAGAAATTTAAGAAGATTGTTGAAAACTAATTTTCGACCATACTTGTTATCAAAAAGTCCTTTCATCGAAGGGCTTTTTTTTTAATTTTGTACGGTTTAATATCATTTAAAGAATGATCAACAAAGAAGAATTCAGAAAGTACGCCATTCACAACCAAGGGGTGAGTGGAACCTCTATAGATGCTTATGCCAAGCACATAGAAAATATGACCAGATCTGTGATTGAGGAACGACCAACGCGCTTTGCGGAGATTGATGTTTTCTCAAGACTGATCATGGATAGAATCATTTTCCTGGGCATGCAGGTAGATGATAACATTGCGAACATTATCACGGCTCAGCTGCTGTTTCTGGAATCTGTGGATGCCACAAGGGATATCACTATGTATATCAACAGCCCCGGGGGATCTGTTTATGCGGGACTTGGCATGTACGATACCATGCATTTTGTAAAACCTGACGTAGGTACTATTTGTACCGGCCTTGCGGCTTCTATGGGAGCTGTTTTGCTGGCTGGCGGTGCTGCCGGCAAACGTTCTGCCCTCAGACATTCCCGAATCATGATTCACCAGCCAATGAGTGGCATGCAGGGTCAGGCTTCGGATATGGAAATATCACTGAAGCAGACACTTGAGGTAAAGAAGGACTTATACAATATTCTTTCTGAGCACTCAGGGCAGACATACGAGAAAATTGAAAAAGATTCAGATCGTGATTATTGGATGAGAGCGGCAGAGGCGAAGGAATACGGTCTTATTGACGAAGTACTCATTAGAAAATAATTGACATGGCAGAGGTAACCTGTTCCTTTTGCGGGAGAAATAAGAAAGATGTAGACCTGATGATATCAGGAATACATGCGCATATCTGTAATCACTGTATTACACAAGCGAATCAGATTCTCTCAGAGGAACTGAAGACTAAAAGTCCGGAAGAGTCGCCTAAGTTCAACCTTATCAAACCGATCGACATGAAGAAGTTTCTCGATCAGTATGTGGTAGGTCAGGATGAAGCGAAAAAGGTAATCTCTGTCTCAGTTTATAATCACTACAAAAGACTCATTCAGAAGACAAACGATGAGGACGTGGTGATTGAAAAGTCTAACATTATTATGATTGGAGAAACGGGAACGGGCAAAACTTACATTGCCCGATCTCTCGCCAAAATCCTCCAGGTTCCTTTCTGTATAGCTGATGCTACTGTACTTACTGAAGCAGGTTATGTGGGTGAGGACGTGGAGAGTATACTCACCCGCTTGCTACAGGCAGCCAACTATGATGTAGAGTCTGCTGAACGAGGTATCATCTACATAGATGAGATTGATAAAATTGCCAGAAAGTCGGACAACCCCTCGATTACGCGAGATGTAAGTGGTGAAGGTGTACAACAGGCCTTGCTGAAACTACTAGAAGGAACCAGCGTGAACGTACCTCCACAGGGCGGACGTAAGCACCCTGACCAAAAGATGATCTCTGTTAACACTGAGAACATATTATTTGTGTGCGGTGGTGCTTTTGATGGTATTTCCAGAAACATTGCCAACAGGCTGAACACACAACCTCTGGGCTTTACTAAAAACTCTGAAGAGACGGATCAGTTTGATAAGGAGAATCTTCATCAGTATGTAAATGCACAGGATCTTAAAAACTACGGACTGATTCCCGAGTTAATAGGGCGACTCCCCGTGATTACTTTCCTGAATCCTCTTACTGAAGACATACTTAAGAGTATTCTCACTACTCCTAAAAATGCACTTACCAAGCAGTATGTAAAACTGCTTGAGATGGAAGACATAGACCTTGTATTTAAGGAAGATGCTCTCGATTACATTGTAGAAAAAGCATTAGAATACAAACTCGGGGCTCGTGGACTGCGATCTATTTGTGAGGCCATTATGACAGACGCTATGTTTGAGCTGCCGTCAGAAACTGAAACGCAAACACTGGAAATAACCCGCGATTACGCGAGAGAGAAGCTTGAAAAGTCTAAGTTTAAAAAGCTTAAGGTAGCTTAGTCAGTTGATAGCGGTAGTTCGATTTGCGGGTACCGCCCCTCTACTCTCCAAAATACTCAACGAAATTTCTTGGGGTCTCATAGAGCTTGAGTGAATGCAGTGTACCAGTAGATGTAATTTGCTTCACTGCAGGGTCTAGTATTTTCCAGATTTCCATGACCAGAATCTCACAACTGGCCATTTTGCCTTCCAGAAAATCTACATCCAGGTTCAGGTTTTTGTGATCAAGCTTTTCTATCACTAAATCTTTGATCAGGTTGGAGAGCTGCTTGAGATCAACAACAAAGCCGGTTTCCGGGTCTGGTGTACCTTTTACTGTTACAATTAACTCAAAGTTATGTCCATGCCAGTTTGCATTGGCACAAGGGCCAAAAACCTCTTTGTTCTTCTCCTCGCTCCACTTTGGGTTATACAGCTTATGGGCTGCATTGAAATGTTCTTTTCTACTAACGTAAACCATCCCCTACTCAAATTCGGTGCAAATATAATTTCTATTTACTTAACTTTGGCTCTCTTGTAAAAATAGTAGATCATGATCGTTGTAACGGGTGCAGCAGGCTTTATTGGCAGTTGTCTGGTAAGCAAGCTCAACAAGGAAGGGTTCAATCACATTGTGGTGGTTGATAAGTTTGATAATGAGGAAAAGAACAAGAATCTCGAGGGAAAGCAGATTCTTAAACAAGTGGAGAGAAACGACTTCTTTGACTGGCTCGATACGGTTGGCGACAAAGTAGAATTCATCTTTCATCTCGGGGCCCGCACAGATACTACAGAGTTTGATTATGACCTTCTGACACAGCTCAACACTGACTATTCCAAGGAGGTTTGGCGCAAGTGTATTGCCTACCAGATTCCACTGGTATACGCTTCTTCTGCTGCTACTTATGGCCTGGGAGAATCCGGCTATGTGGATAACCATGACATTATTCCGGGCCTTAAGCCGCTCAACCCTTACGGGGAATCCAAGAATGAATTTGACAAATGGGTACTTCAACAGACTGAAGCACCTATGTTTTGGGCCGGGCTCAAGTTCTTTAATGTTTATGGACCTAATGAGTACCACAAGGGAAGAATGGCCTCCGTCATCATGCATGCCTTCAATCAGATTTCGAATACGTCAGCCATGAAGCTGTTTCGTTCACATAATCCGGATTTTAAAGATGGCGAGCAGCAACGTGATTTTGTCTATGTGAAGGATGTAGTAGATGTGTGTTACTTCCTGATGCATCACAGAAAAGACTCTGCCATCTACAACCTTGGTAGTGGTAAAGCCCGTACCTTTCTGGACCTGGTTAAGGCTACCTTTGCCGCAATGAATGTAGAAGAGCAGATATCATTTATTGATACGCCTATTGACATACGGGATAAGTATCAATACTACACACAAGCTAGCATGGAGAAACTCAAGAGCATAGGCTTTACTCAGCCCTTCCATGAGCTTGAAGAGGGTGTCCGGGATTACGTACAAGAGTATCTGATGAAAAAAGACTATTACTAAAAAAGGG
>DIYF01000052.1:9798-22372 GCA_002427745.1 Roseivirga sp. UBA6061
CCCTTTTTTAGTAATAGTCTTTTCTTTCGTTCTTATTGACCTTTGGAATCAAGGTACTCCGCCAATTCTACAAGATCCTTTTCTCTACGTATTTTCACTTTTTGCTTTTTGAAATAGGCCTTAAGTGAAGGGTCATTGTTAAATGCTTTCAGTACAGACTTATTGCTTGCCTTTACTTCGAGACTTTCGCCATTTCCTTTAAGCAGGAAATACATCTCTTTCGTCTCAAATCTATGCGGCTGCACAATACCTCCATAACCACTATCCTGGCTTTCGTTGAGGAATGTCTGGATCACTTTCACCAGCTTCATGTTTTCTCCATCAGCCAGAACCAGCGAGTACTTGGACCTTTTCATTCCAGGTATCTTAATCTCGTTGGTAAACGTATAGCTTACTTTCTTTCCTAATTTCTCATCAATAAACTCAATTGTAAACTTAGGGTAGATATTGTTATCAATAATCAATGTTTTCCCATCATTGAAGAGCTCCACCTCTTCCTGATAGGTATCGTATTTCAAAAATACGTTGTGAACTCTGCCGCTTTTGTCAACGATAGTGCCCGCCTTAAACTCTTCCAGAAAGTAGGGGCTTCCCTGTGTTCCCTTATACTGTTCTATCTCAGAGATAGGCTTGTTCATGGTCCCAGACATATTCTCTATTTGTGCCTGCAGAGAGAAGCAACAAATGGTGAATGCAGCTAGTAGTAACTTTTTCATCTTCTCAGTTTTACTTTTTTAGTAGTTTTATTTTATAAGTACTTTTTTGTTCAACACAAATGCGTTTTCGAATACTAACTGAACTATATAAAGACCAGTTGGTTTTTCATCAACGCTGATTCTTTGAGAAAATTCTCTTTGACTTTTCTCTACTTTGGTATCTACACTCACGCTTCCGTTCAGATCGATCATAACGATCTGGATTTCTCCGTAGAAATCGTTGACCATATTTATATCCAGATAATCCTCTGAAGGATTAGGTGCTATCGTCACTTCTCTCTCGAGCTGCTCACGCACATCCGGCTCAATTGACGTCACCACAACTTGCAGTTCGTTTGATCTGATGTTACAGGTTTCGTCAAAAGTGGTTACAAAGTACGTACCTCCTACGCCTTGTGTATTATAAGTTCTGTTGGTTGCACCATCTATGCTTTCACCGTCCCTATACCATTGATAAGCGGTAGCAGCATCTCTACTGGCCAGGACACCATTATTGTCTATTACCTCATTTCCAGCGGATAATGTATTCGCTATAATGGTCAGTTCCTGAGTGAAGGTCTTGGTATCGGAACCATCTGTTACATCCAAAGTGACATCAACTGCGCCTTCCTGAGTAAACATATTGGTAGGATTCTGATCTGTGGATGTACTTCCGCCACCGAAGTTCCAACTCCAGCCTGAAATGGCTCCCGAGCTAAGATCGGTGAATTGAGCAGTAGAGTTCACGCAACCAAACTCAAAACTAAAGTCTGAAAACAGAACGTTGTCACAACTCACTGTAGACCAGCTATCTGCATTGGTAAGTGTACTATTTACACCAGCTGTCACAGATGCGCTTCCTGTAATGGATACTTTTGTAATGTTCAGGAAATCCAGACAGACCTTCCTGTGACCATTGATTTCTACAATTCCCGAATTCTCAGCTATGCCGGTAATGTTTATTACTTTCTCAGCCGTACCTGTGGCATTCAGATCATTTACAATAGTGAGCATCTTTTCGGAATCAAATAACAAGCTTGCTCCAGGCTCCAGGCTAATATCATTCACACTTACGTCTTCCATCAAAGACAGTGAACCTGCGTCAGGGATACTAATATTAGCGAAACTGTTACCTGTGCCGTTGATGCTCGCCACACCGGGAACCTGCAACTGACCAGAGATATTCATACCCACAGAGGTCCATTGTGTGTTGGACCCTGAAAGGATAAATGAGGCTCCATTGTCATTAAAAGTGAGGTTCTCACCGCTTAGGTCAAATGCTCCGGTAACTTCAACTTCAGAGCCAACAAAGGACATAGACGCAATGCCATTTCCTGTATGGGTGAGGCTACCTACCGTAAGTTTTGAGTCATCAGCTATAAAACCACCAGATGTCACCTCAACTGAATTGACGTTAAAGTCGCCCACCAGAGACCAGTCTGTATTACCAGATTCAATCACAAAATCGACATTGGAAAGATCAGCTCCGTTGCTGACAATTCTTGATGCTTCTGAAGCTCCGTCCTTAAAAATGAATTTACCTGAAGGAACCGTTGTATTAGCATTAGCGAAGATGAGATCTCCCGTTACCGTAACGTCAAAGCTTTGCAGATCAAGTGTGGCGGTCTCAGAAGCCATCCAGGTAAGTGAGTTTATATCAACATTGGCCGGAATGGACACATTAATGCTGTTATCTGTACTGAAAGAGTTCTCATCGAAAACAACATCTGAAGAAGCATCAGGTACTGCATTGGCTGACTCACCACCACTGGAGAGTGACCAGTTGGCTCCATCATTCCAGTTGCCCCCTTCTGCACCTACCCAATAGTATCTGTCTGTAGCGTTATCAGGAGTGTAAGTCAGCACCAATGAAAAATGCTGTGAGCCTCCTTCGAGATTTCCTTTATGATTAATTCTCAGTGTAAGAGGTTCACCATCTGCCGAGCTGATCACTACCTGCTCTGCGTTATCTCTGAAATTATCCCCGGTGCTTGCAGCACCTCCGGGCACTGCCGGATTTAATATCCAGGGCATAAAATCCTCTGAAGCACTGCTAATCCGCATATCCAGGTCATTTACTAACATCAAATCCTCAGGATCAAGGGAAGGTGATGGTGGTGTTCCAGACGGATCAGTCCAAACGATAGTAGCCTTCACTTCTGTACCGGGTGCAGGGTCGATAGCAACCTCATATGTCTGCCCGTCAGTAAGGGTAAGCTCTCTTATAACCTTATTCACATTATTCTGTTCGATAAGCATTCGGCCGGCTCCTTCTGCATTTAATACTCCCCAACCGAATACATAATCAGGGCCATCGGTACCAGCCTCATTTGCCGTCTGGAAAATCAAGGATTTCAGCGTAGCCGATCTCATATAATTACCGCCATTCAATCTACTATGGAGCTCCTGCAACAAGAGAAGAGAGCCTGTCACATTAGGCGCTGACATAGAGGTGCCTTGCTGATTACCATAAGCATCATCCGCACTTGAAAATGCAGAATTAACAGCTACTCCTGCACCTACAATATCCGGCTTGATTCTGCCATCATCGGTAGGACCCCAACCACTGAAGCTACTCATTTGCACATTTTCGGGAGTAGTATAGCCTCCATTCAGCTTTTGTATTGCCCCTACAGTTATGATATTCTTGGCCGTACCATATGTAGAAATAATATCATAAGGACCATCAGCGGGATGACTTCCGTCACCAGAGTCTCCACGGTCATTACCGGCAGATTTTACAATAGTGTAATAAGGTGCAGCAAAAGCCAGGTCATCCCATTGCTTCGCCCGGGTAGTATAGAAGCCAAACCTCCAGTCTTCATCGTTACTGATATTGGGATCTCCATTCCAGGTTCCCTGACGCCAACCTGTAACAGTGCCGTAAGAGTGGTTTGACATGATCAGATTTCCTGTAGCCGTGGTGGCTACTGCCGTCATTTCGGTGAGATCGTTATTAAAGCCGTAGGAAATACCAATGGCTTCAGAAGCCATACCTTTGGCATTCTCATTTATTCCTGTTGCCAGAATAGTTCCCATTACATGCGTAGCATGATTACTCACACCAAACTCATTTCCGTCACCGGTCAGGATACGACCATTATACTCGACATGGGTATCTCTGGCATAGCCTCCATCCCACACCCCGACTTTCATATCTTTTCCTGTGAGGTTTACCCCCAAAGAGCCCCCCATTCTTAGCTGGTCGGTACCTACGGTTTCTGCTGCACCTTTATTATAAGGTGCATCATAGCTTGGATGGCCATTGACAACATCATAAAGTAAAGCAACACTTCCGTCTTCCAGATTAATGACGCGCTTGGCATCTTTATTTGCGAGCAGGTACTGCTCGATTCGTGCTTTTCTGGCTTCTTCAGATTGTATCTGAGATTTTTTCAGTTCTTCAATGCGTTGTAGCCTTGCTTCTTCGGTTGTTTGCCCTACCGCGATAGTAGCTATCAACAGACAGGCCAGTGTGATCAAATTCCTCATAGTAATATAGTCTTATCTTAAAACTGCCAAATTCTCAGATGTTACATCTTTTTAATCAGTTTATAAGTTAACTCTAAATTTAAGCAGAGCGCATAAAAAAACCTCCGACAATGTCGGAGGTTTTTCATATATAATAAGATTCTAAATTCCTATTGTGGAGTCAGAGTTACTGTACCAGTATCTCCCCAAGTATTGCTCCAGTTCAGTGTAATTACACCTGTAGCAGCTACTCTTGTTCCAGTTACAGTGAATGGATCACCGAATCTGTCAGTATCACCCAGATCAGTCAGTGCATCACACACATCCTGAAGTCTGCCTGTTACCGGAGTACCGTCACCATAAACCTGAGCATACATACCGAAAGACAGGTCACTTACATCGTACACACCATCGGTAGCAGTTGCAGTGAAAGTCACAGTAGAGTTGATAGGGCCATAGGCACCGGCAGCTCCACCAGATCCATCACCACGGTCGCCTGAAGCAACAGTTGTGAAAGTTCCGGCAATATCAGAGATACAAGTAATCTGGATTGTATGTACAGCCTGACCGAAACCGCTTCCGATTTCAACATCAGCAGATACAATTCTGATATCCAAAGTTAATTGCTCACCAGCATTGATACCGTCATCGATAATATCGATTGGCAGTGTAGCAATGTTCTGTCCCGCAGGGATAGTAAGACTTGTAGAGTTTACAACGTAGTGTACATTCTCAATAGCAGAAGAGCTAGCTCCTACTACTTCGAAAGTAATGTTCACTGGTGTATCCAATGGTCTGGAAGCCAGGTTCACCTGAAAACCACTAGGTACGTTCACTCCGTCATTTACTCTAAGGTATGTGTAGGTTTCCCCACCACTTGCTGTAGTAGCAGCGTCTAACTCTACGAAAGATAAGCTCCACAGAGTGTCTGAGCCAGGCTCATCGCATGCTACGAAAGCAAAAACGAACCCAAGCAATAGATATATAAATTTATTCTTTTTCATCATTAGTCTTCTTTTCGATTAATAACCTGGGTTTTGCTGCAAGTTGGTATTGTTAGCCAAAGCACCATCAGGTATGTTAGCCAAAATTCTGAAATCAGCATATGGAAGTGCATTTCCTCCTTGAGCCGCAGCCTTAGGAACATCCAGACCAAGTCTCTTCAGGTCGAACCAACGCTGACCTTCCAATACGAACTCTTTTCTCCTTTCATCAAGGATCAGTGTAGTCAAAGCACCACCAGTAGCAGTAGAAGCAGTCAGTCCACGATTAGTTCTCAGCATGTTCACGTGCGCCAGACCAGCAGCATCGTTACCAGAACGAGCTCTGCCTTCTGCAGCGATCAACAATACTTCAGAGTATCTCATGATTGGAATGTGCTCACGGAAACCGCCAAGCTCACCGTTCCACTTTCTGCCTTCCCACTGATCAGGACCAGTTGGGTTAACCCAAAGATCTCTTCTGATGTCACCAGCCTCGTAAGAAGCCAACAGCTCAACAGAAGCTCTCAACACACCTTGTGCAGAGTTCAATCCTCTTGAAGGGTCGTTGGTATTGGTAATAGTAGCCAGTGAGTTGTTTACACCAGTTACCGTACCCCAGTCAAGGCTGGAAATGTTCAGAGAGAAGATAGCCTCAGGATGCTGAGCAGTTGCCCAAGAAGCCAGGTGGCCAGCGGCATCAGTCAATACAGCACCAGTTTCAGCCATTACTTCTTCTGCCAGTTGAGCAGCAGTAGCGTAACTTCCTTCGTACAGGTTCACCCTTGCCAGGAATGCCTTAGCAGCAGTTCTTGAAGGCAGGTATGGAGACCCTGAAGCAGCACCTTCTGCAGGTAACAGGTTAATCGCGTCCTGTAAATCAGACTTGATCAAGGTATATACCTCAACGTTCGTGTTTCTTGGCCACTCTTCGATGTTTGAAGTACCGAAAACAGCATTAGGAACAATGGCAGCAGCCAGGTTAAAACCGCTTACTTCCTGACCAGGCTCATATCCGTAGACACGGGCAAGATCGAAGTAGGCAAGGGCTCTTGCAAATTTAGCTTGTCCTTCCAAAAGCTGAGCTCTTGCAGGATCTTCGCTAGCCAAATCAGGCAAAACTTCCAGTGCAATGTTCTCATCATTGATTACCTGATAAGCAGCACCGTAGATGTTATAAGTAGTTCTGGCAGCATTTACCAGCTGACCTACATAACGACCCGTGTTGTTCAACAGATCCACGTTGTCAGCCAAAGCGTCACCGTTGAGCATAAAGTTCTGTCCGTACCAGCCAAAGTTGCTGTGGAACCTGTGGTAACCACGTGCTACGTGACCAGCCACACCATTCAAGTCGCCAAGGGCGATATCCTGGGTTAATCTATCTTCTGGTTTTGGTTCCAGAAATTCCAAATCTTCACACGCTGTAAATCCTAGAAACGCGATCAGTATATATATAGAAAATACTTTTTTCATAACTCTCAATAATTAGAAGTTGATTGAAATACCACCTGTGTACTGTTTTCCAACTGGGAATACAGCGAAGTTAGATCCACCAACATCATTGTTTCTAGCAGTTACCTCAGGATCAACACCGTCATACTTAGTAATAGTGATCAGGTTGATCGCCTGTACAAATACGCTCACGTTTGAAAGTCCGATTCTTGAAACGAATTCAGATGGCAAGTTGTATGTCAAGCCAATGTTCTTAAGTCTGGCATAAGAACCATCAGAGAACTGACGAGTACCGTTGATACCTGGGAACTCAGCTCCGAAACCTCTCTGAACACCACCCTGGAATGGACGACCGATTGGAGTCACATCTCCTGGGTTTCTCCAGTACTGAAGGTTTCTAACTCTCTGGTTGTTTTGGTTGTTACCAAACTCATCCAGGTTGAAAAGGTCACCATTTCTTACTTCGTTACCACCCTGGAACTGAATGAATACATCCAAAGTGAAGTTCTTGTAAGTGAAAGTGTTGTTCAATCCACCGAAGTAATCAGCGATAGGAGAACCGGTTACATAACCATCGCCTACACCTAAGTTACCGTAAGTGAGTGAACCATCTTCCAGACGGTACATTTCTCTACCGTTAGCAGGGTTAATACCTACATACTCTACACCCCAGTTGAATGCAACCGGCTGACCTACAGTCAGGTTACCAGGACCTAAGGTTTCAACACCACCTGGCAGTTCGAGTACTTCGTTGTTCTGGAAAGTAATGTTAAAGTTACTTTGCCATTTGAAATCACCGGCATCGATGTTAGTAGACTGAATCTCCAGCTCGATACCTTCAGATCTTACAGTACCAACGTTAGAGATGATACCTCCGAAGCTTGATTCGATTGGCAGCGGTGTGTTGAACAGCTGATCTCCAGTGTCATTTCTAAAGAAATCCAATGAACCAGAAATTCTGTTTTCCAGAATAGCGTAGTCAATACCAATATTGTACTGCTCAGAACGCTCCCAAGTCAACTGGTCGTTAGCAAGGTTGATAACCTGACCAGGAGTTCCTGCATACTGTGCAGCAGTACCGAATGAAGGTACAGCCTGGAAGTTACCGATACCGTTAGAGTTACCGAGTACACCGTAACTTACTCTCAGTTTAAGATCGTTGAAGATGTTCTGTGAACTCATGAAATCCTCTTCGATAGGTCTCCAGGAAGCACCGAAAGAATAGAAAGTACCTACTCTGTTCTGAGCACCGAATCTTGAACTACCATCTCTACGAACAGTCGCGTTGAAGTAGTACTTGCTCTTGTAGTTATAGTTACCTCTCAGGAACATACCTGCTCTGGTGAAGTAAGTCTTAGTACCCACAGGAGAACCGAAGTAATTAGTAGCCTGGCTCAACAGTCTGAAGAACTGGTTAGAGAAACCTCTTACTGTTACTGTGTGACGACTGAAGTTAGAACGGAAGAACTCAGCACCAACAATCGCAGAAACATTGTGATCTCCGAAGCTCTTGTTAAAGTTCAAAGTAGCATTCGTGTTCCAGTTCAGAGAAGTTCTGTAATCTTCAAAAACCTGACCACCTGTTGCGGCAAATACCGGAATCAAGGCTGGTCTTTCGTTGATCGCTTTTGTATCAGCCCAATCTAAACCACCCAATACATTGAATGTGAACGCTGGAGAGATTTTGTACTGCAAAGATAAACTTGACTGTACCTGACCTACAAAGTTCTCTCTTCTTTCAAGGTTTACACCTTCAAGAATATTGTAACCGAAAAGGTGAGAACCCGGAGCCTGAACAGGATAAGGGTTGTATGCACCAGTCTCAGGATCAATAGCAGGCGAGTTTGGCTGAGAAGTAAATGCCGCCTGGAAAGGACCATTTACGAAGTTACCATTGGCAATAGAACCAAATTGGTTTTGTCTGGAAACACCCAGGTTAGCAGTAACAGTCAACTTATCAGTAGCCTGATGCTGAACATTCACTCTCATTGACTGACGCTCCCAGCTTGAAGCAATGATGAAAGACTCCTGCAGTTCCTGACCTAATGAAAGGTAGAACTGAGTCTTTTCGCTACCACCGCTCAAACGTGCGTTAGCAGAATACAATGAACCAGTCTGGAACATTGCATCAGCCCAGTCATAGTTATTCAGAGTAGAAGGATCATTTGGGTTACCAAATCTTGCATGAGCCTGAGCAGCAGTCAGACCTGCATTTACGTATGCTACTTCTTTGATCTCAGCGAACTGCTGAGCGTTCATCATATCGTAAAGTCCGATAGGCTCAACAAAACCACCCTGGAAAGAAACGTCCAGACGAGTGCTGTTTGCTGTACCTTTTTTAGTAGTGATAATTACAACACCATTAGAAGCCTGAGCACCGTAGATAGCGGCAGCAGCAGCATCTTTCAGTACCTCAATTGTAGCGATATCCTCAGGGTTCAAACCAGCCAGGGCGTTGTTAGAAGCCTGACCCGCAACACCACCAGAAAGCACCTGAACACCATCTACAATGTAGAGAGGTGTATTGTTGGCAAGTGAGTTAATACCACGAATTCTTAAGTTAAGCGATCCACCTGGCTGACCAGAAGATGCCTGAATCTGAACACCGGCAATTCTACCTTGTACAGCTCTATCGAAAGACTGCATTGGCAGGTTTTCGATTTCATCGGCTCTTACCTGAGAAATAGCACCAGTAATGTCACGCTTTTTCTCAACACCGTAACCTGTTACAACAACTTCACCCAAAGACTGAGCGTCAGGAGCAAGTTGTACGTTGATAATAGATTGGTTCTGGACATCGATTTCCTGAGTAACATAACCCAGGTAACGGAAAACCAGAATACCACCACTTTGTGGTACTGTCAGCCGATAATTACCATCAGCATCAGTAGGAGTACCTGTGGTAGTCCCTTTCAAAAGAACAGTCACCTGAGGCAACGGTAAGCCATCATCGGCCCCCGTAACACGTCCGGTTACTGTCCTGTCTTGAGCCCATGCTGATATAGAAACCATCATGGCCATCAACATGAAACAAGTCAGTAAAATCCTCTTCATATTGCTTTCGTTTAAGTTAGAAATGATAAATAGTTTATTTGTTAAGAGGGCCAAACTTAAAATAAATTAGCGTCATTTGAAAAAAGGGGCGAACATTTTTGGGCCTGGTACGTAATCGCCAAACATACGTTTTAATGGCATTTGAAGCGCATTTTCCTCTTTTCCCAAAGGATGTTTGGTCTAAAAAATTGTCTGACAGGTTACCTAAGCATCAAATCAAGGTTAACAATTATTAACAGAAGCACAGTAGGAATTCTCACTGTTAAAAGTGATACTATTAACTTTTTTGTACTGAAGGGATTTAAAATAGACTTATTTGTCTATTGAGGTAATTATGAGCTCAATTCTTCTGTTCAAAGCCGCCTGAGAAGCGTCTGTACCAACAGCAATTGGCTGACTTTCACCGTAACCTTTGAAAACCAAATTTTCTTTGGGGACATTTTTTTTCAAAAAGTAGTGATATACCGAAGCCGCCCGACTGTCAGACAACTTTATGTTATAATCATCATTTCCCTGGGAATCGGTGTGCCCGCCTATCTCAATTTTCACCTCTGGATTGTCCAGAAGAAAGGCCACAGCCTGGTCCAGTTCCTTCGTAGCTTTGGCGTCTAACTCAGCACTGTTGAATTCGAAAAGTATATCGGTAAGCACAATACGCTCTCCTACTTTCAGTGGCACCAGGGGAATCTCCGCCACCCCGGTCGAATCAAACAGTTCATCCAGGTTAGCCTTATATAAAAGGTAACCTTTCTTCTTTATATATAAGTAAGCAGACTCATTGGCTTCCATCAGCAGCTTAAACTGACCATTCCGTTCTTCAGAACGTGTAACCAGTAAGGTCGAGTCAGTAGCCAGGTCTGAGACATTAACATCAGCCCCAAGAGGTTTTTTACTATCAGCATCCGCGATAAACCCCGTTAAAGCGAAGACCGGAGCTTCAGGCAAGAGATCAGGGGGCATTTTAAACCGGAAGAGCCGGGTTTGCCGTTCAGAATCGCTGGCACTGTAATAGGCCCAGCCATCTGCACTGATGGTGTAGCCTACCTGGTTGCCATGCGTATTGATGGGGTACCCCAGGTTGAGCGGCTCCGTCCATACCATGCGAGAGGTCTGTTCGGTACGATACAAGTCATAGCCCCCAAAGCCCAATCTGCCACGACTGGCAAAAAAGAGTGTTTTTGCATTCGGGTGTATATAGGGTGAGCAGTCGTCAAAGCTGGTATTGACGCCCGGCCCCAGGTTGACTGCCGGAGACCATTCACCACTTATTTTCTCACTCCACCAGATATCCTGCCCCCCCAGGCCATCAGGGCGCTTACTCACAAAGTATAGCTGACGTCCATCCTGAGACAAGGAAGGCTGCGATTCCCAATACAAGGTATTGACCGATTCACTGAGAAGCTGGGGTCTGGACCAACTACCCTCCTCCTTATACGATATATACAAGTCACAACTCCCGATTCCATTGGGTTTGTTACAGCCTGTAAAGACAAGAGTCCGTCCGTCCGCTGATATAGAAGCGGTCCCTTCATTTCTGTCGGAGTTGATGCTGGAAGAAATCGATTCGGGCTTGGTCCAGACTTCTCCGTTCCATTGACTGAAAAAGATATTTTCATCACCTCTGCCCGCTTTACCCCTGACGGTATATACCAACATATCATTGGCAGTAATGGAAGGGAAGTATTGCTGAGGCTGGTCATTAACAGGGGCCTCGAGTTTCTTAAACTCTACCGTGCGCGCCTTCTTCTTATTCTCAATGGCGTAGTCAATAGATTTCTTTACCAGATCCAGCAGTCGCTTATCCACCTCCTTGACAGTTCCATCAATCGACTCCTTCAGCTCGTAAGCCTTATCATAATTACCTTCTGAGTAATTATAAAAAGCCCCATCAATCAACATTCGGTTTCTGAAATCTTTCTCTACCCGCGACTGATGTTTGGCATACAAAGAATCTGCTGCGGGCCAATCTCCCCTTTTGATCAAAATCTGATGCGCCAGCAAAACAGCCTCATCAAAACCTCCGTCTTTGGCCAGGGCCTGCTTTAAAAGATCATAGGAGTTATACCAGTTGCCCACATGGTCCAGGTCTCTGGCCTGTTCGTAAAGCTGGATTGCTTTTTTGGAACGTGTATGTAATTCCTGCCCGGAAACGGAAAAGGAAAAAAAGAATATTACCAGAACGGATAAGAACCAACTCCTCATTTACATAGCTATGGTATATTCATAAACTTATGAGTTTGGAGCGATATTTTCCAATGAGGGTTGTTTTTAACATAATTTAGGATCTCCGGCAGCATTTCTTCTGACTTCTCCCATTCCGGCTGCAGATAGAGCTGTGCACCAGAGTTCATTCGGTCGGCATGCTTTTCTGCCCACTGAAGATCAGATTTATGGTAAACCACCACCTTCAGTTCATGTGCCTTTGCATAATACTCATCCAATGGCTTTTTGAATTTCTTGGGCGAGAAGCAAATCCAGTCCCAATGCCCAGTGAGCGGACTGGTTCCTGAAGTTTCAATATTGGTTTTAAAACCTTCCTGCTTCAGGGCCAGTGTGAGTATGTCCATATCATGTATCATCGGTTCGCCCCCTGTGATAACAGCCGTTCTGGCCGGGTGTGCGCTGGCTGCCTCCACAATTTCAGAAATGGTCTGTTCAGGCCATCTTTCTGCGTCCCATGAATCTTTAACATCACACCAGACACAGCCCACATCACAACCTCCGGTCCTGATGAAGTAGGCCGGTGTGCCGGTAAAGTATCCTTCTCCCTGTATGGTATAAAAAGCTTCCATGACAGGAAGCTTAAGTGCCGTTGTTTTGGCCGAAGTAGTAGTAATCTTGGTCTTCATATTCAACTTTTTTATAGCAGGTGGCTGTAACTGCTTTTTTCTTTTTGTCATCCCCGACTTGATCGGGGATCCA
>DIYF01000074.1:0-140 GCA_002427745.1 Roseivirga sp. UBA6061
AATATCAGGGTAGATGTATCAAGCCAGTATGGCTTTATCCGGAGCACACAAGCCGATGCCAATGGAGACTGGTTACTGGATATTACCGATTTGTCTCTGTTTGAGGTAATGGTGAATCTGACAGCAGAAGCGGTAGATCT
>DIYF01000074.1:222-14853 GCA_002427745.1 Roseivirga sp. UBA6061
CTGGCAACCGTAGTGAGAAGAGTGATGTATTTGAACTGACACCTGATTATACTGGTCCTGGACTTACCCTCACACTTGATAATACCTCGCCTGCAGGACATGCCATTACTGCCACTTTTAGCGAAGACGTGACGGGACTTACTCTGGGAGAGATTTCAGTAACGGGGGGGACAGCCAGCAATTTCGTACAAAATTCTGCCTCAAGTTATTCGTTCCTGGTCAGCCTGTCGGGTAGTACCGGAGATGTTCAAATCAATGCAGGAGTAGCTCAGGACATAGCAGGCAATGACAATACCGTTTCTAATCAGTTGACGCTCAATACGGCTCCTGAGTCTGTGAGGGAAGCATTTACAAACTTGCAGGATATAGTCTTGAGCGGTAAGATCAGCGTATTCCCCAATCCGGCCGACACAGAACTGACCATTGACTTGTCAGAACTGAGTTCAGAAGAAGCAGACATTTACCTGTACGATGCTGCCGGAACACCTGTTTTCACGAGAAGAGGGTATAAACAAAAAGTTCTCAAACTTCGCGTAAGTGACTATACCAGTGGTGTATATATAGTGCAGGTATATAATGGTCAACAGATAATCCGAAAGAAGGTAATGATCAGAAAATAACCCGTAGCAGATAGCGGGAACTTAATTAAAGTGGCTGTCTCAAAAGTTTTTCTTCGCTTGGTTTACAATGACGAAAAACTTTTGAGACAGCTTTTTTGAGTTACTATAGCATTGACATACCTAGTCGATAACCCCGCGAACCACTTGTTGTAGTTCCGGAACAATCTCTTGTTCGAACCACTCATTTTTTCTCATCCATATCCCGTTTCTGGGAGAGGGGTGTACCAATGGCAGGAACTCAGGCAGGTATTCCCGGAAGTTGCGCACGGTTTCGGTAAGTGTCTTCTTCTTTCGGTCTCCAAGGTAGTACCCCTGTGCATACTGGCCTATAAGCAGTGTAAGGCGTACTTCCGGCATTTGTTCCAGTAACAGGCTGTGCCATTTTGGGGCACATTCGGGTCTGGGAGGAAGATCTCCGGATTTACCTTTTCCCGGGTAGCAGAAGCCCATTGGTACGATACCAAAGAGGTCCGGATTGTAAAACTGCTCGTTGCTCACACCCAGCCATTTTCTCAGGTTCTTGCCTGAGGCATCATCCCAGGGAATACCCGAGGCATGTACTTTCGTACCGGGTGCCTGTCCGATTACCAGAATTTTTGATTTTGGACTGGCCGAGACAACCGGGTTCGGACCCAGGTCCAGAAACTCCTCACAGATGCTACAGCTTCTGATATCTTCCAATAATTTCCCGAATTCACTGGTCATGATGATGCTTGTCGTTTCTTCATGGTAAATAAATGAAATGACAGCAAGAAAATCACGAAAAGCAGGGCGGCAGCTGTGTAGAAGGTCACGTTGCCGATATTTCCATAGAGCCAGCCTCCCAGAATAAGGCCAATGATACTGGCCAGACTCCCTGAACTGTTGGCTACTCCCTGTACCGCTCCCTGCTGTTCGTCTCCTGCATATCGCGATAGAATAGAGAGGAAAGAGGGCCACATAAGACCGTTGCCAAGAGCAAAGAAGGTCAGTGCACCATAAGATAGTATCACGTTGGACGAGCCGATAAGAACGAAATTGAAAACAAGCAACAGGCTGCCCACACAAACCAGAGCCTCATCTGATACCGATCTGGAAAGCCTGGAAAGGAGGGGGCCCTGTACCAGAATCATCATACCACTCAGTACTGAGAAAAAGATGCCCAGTTCAAAGGCATTCCAGTTGAGTACCTTCAGGGCATGCATCGGAAACGAAACGTAAAAGAAGCTGAACCCCAGAAAAGTGAGGAAGTAGATGCCTACCAGAAAAGGAACGAACCTGATCTTAAACACGGCAGATATACCTTTTTTAGCAGGAGTCCTGGTTTCGTAGCAATCCTTGGCCTCTGTGGCAAAAAGCTTCCTGATTTTAAATTTAGCCAGATCAGGTGCCACCAAATCCGTCTTGGATTCAGGTAGTTTGAACCAGATAACAATCAGGGCAATCACCGAGATCAGAATGGCAGCTCCCACGGGAACAATCTCCTCCAGCACAGTGGCTCCCAGTAAACCGGCAATGGCAGGCCCCAGTATAAAACCCATACTGGAAGACATGGCCATTTTACCAAAGTTGGCCTTTCTGTTTTCCTCAGTGGAGATATCAGAGAGGTAGGCGTTGGCCACAGATACATTGCCTCCTGTAATACCATCCAGCGCCCGTGCAACGAAAAGAATCACCAGTGGAATTGTAAGAGTAAAAGAACCGAAAACGGATTGATCTACCTCAATGAGTGATGTTCTGGGAGCCAGTAAGGCCACCATAAAAATAATCCAGGCCAGCAGTGTACCCGCCTGGCTCAGAAAGAGAATTCTTCTCCGCCCATAGGTGTCCGACCATCGGCCAAGCACCGGGGCTCCGAAAAACTGAAAGGCCGGATAAACCGAGCCCATAATGCCATAGATAAACTCGTTGCCTCCAAACTTATCTACCAGAAAGACCAGGAAGGGAATAATGATGCTGTAACCCAGCGTTCCGATGAAGTTGACCATCAGAACAGGGGTGAGGTTGGGTTTGGAGGATGCCATTGGTTAGTTAACTAATTATTCAGCCAATTGATTCGGTTAATTCAAATCACTGAACAATTCAGAAGTCATAGGCTTGATTTCTCCGGGAACAAAGCCCTCCTCCTGTAGGTCCTTATCCCACCAGCTGGTAGTATGCCAGCGGCCGAATTTAAAACCGATACGCTCCATTTCACCGATATGGGCAAAGCCCAGACTTCTGTGAAAACCGATGCTGGCATCATTGGGCAGTGTAATAACTGCCAGGGCCTTGGTATAGCCAAGCTTTTTCAGCAGGTTCAGTAGCTTTTCGTAGAGTACCCTCGCAATACCTTGCTTCCTGTAGTCGGGGTGCACATAAACCGTGGTTTCCTGATTCCAGCGATAGGCCCCGCGGCTTCTGTGAGCCGTAGCATAGGCATAGCCTAATACGGTTTGTCCCGATACCGCTACCAGCCAGGGAGCCTGGCCGGCATATTGTTGAACGCGTTTGGTAAAAGCTTCCGGTGAAGGCACTTCTGTTTCAAAAGAAGTAGCAGTGGTAAGCACAAAAGGCCTGTAGATATCCAGAATCTGCGGAATATCACGGTCTTCGACCAAACGTATGGCAAAGGTTTCACTCATCCGTATCAAGATAGGTAAAACGGGATGTATGTAAAAGAAGCGAGGTCAGCCGGTTGCCTTTTAGGCGCACTGACTGACCTCGTTCTGAAGATAGAATCAACCTGGTCTGGCAGGTCAAAAGTACTCCTGTCTTTACAAGGGCTTAAGCATAATTTTTCTCCACTTTACTTTAATGCCTCCACCATCATGTATTTGCAGGCAGATGCCGCCTTCTCCCTGACCGATTTTGGCATCAGTAATTTCAATCATCTTTTTACCGTTAAGCCAGGTGGTTACGTCATCTCCTTTCACCCGGATCTTCATTTTATTCCACTTACCGGCTTTCAGGTATTTCTCTTTGTCTGCATCTGGTTTGATAAGCCAGCCTCTGCCATAAGATTCGTATATGCCTCCCGTGTGCTTGTTGGGAGGAGCCACTTCTACCTGCCAGCCGCTCACTTTGGTGCCATCCACTGTGCTTCTGAAGAATACACCGCTGTTTCCATCAGCTTCCTGCAGAAACTCTACAGTAAGCTCAAAATCCTTGTAATGTTCGGTGGTACCCAGGTAGCCATACTGTTTGTCCGGGCCACTCTCAGAGACCAGCAAACCATCTTCCACATACCATTTTTCTGTGCCATAGATGGTCCATCCATCCAGGTTTTTCCCATTAAAAAGAGAGGTTTTTTGAGCGCTTGCACCAAGGCTAACCAAGGTGAATAAAAAAATGAAGTAATTTCTCATAATCAACTGAATTTGAAGTTTTTAAGATGATGATTTTAGTTGGCTCTTTTTATTCTTAATGGAGAGCATGCGTTACAGGTTAGTCCTTTAACCTTTGGCAAGCTCAAGCGAATATAATGAACTTGCAGGAACCTGAATCACCCATTCGCACAAACCTGATCAACTGGTCAATGCAGTGGTAGCTTCGGCAAATGTGTAAGACTTACTGAGAAGCTGATTTTTTCCTTGCAAAGAGTCCCCACGCAGAAACAAAACAGCCACTTCGGCTAAGAAGTGGCTGTTGATGATTGACCTGTTTTTTGATTTTAGATTCCGAAAATCACCCCGATTCTATAACCCAGGTAATGGGTGAGTGACTTATGTTTTCCGTCATCCAGGGTAAAAGTGCCTTCCCCCTCAGGGTGCATACGATAGCTGGCATTGCTGCCTGAATGTCCGTTGATAGCAAAATCCAGCCAGAAGTCGTTGGCCTCTCTGTCTTTGTTGAAAAGCGCAGCAGGGTTAACCATCAGGCCGACACCGGCTCCCATATTGAAGGCCGTGCCATGAAAATCAAATTCTCCGTCAAAGCCGGTATTTTCCCGCACCGCATCTGTTGTGCTAAAAAAAGTGGTAACCCCTACACGGGCCTCAGAATAGAGCGAAAAACTTCTTTTCTGAACCATTTCATAGCGTACAAAACCGTGAAGCGTAAAGAAGCAGTCCTCCTCTGCTATGCGCAGGTTCTGACCACGAAAGTTGATATCATATTCGTCAGCGCTATACATCGCCACGCCAAATTCTCCACCGTAGCTGAAACGCGATGCTTCGGGCTGGTAAAGGTAGCTGGTGGAAATACCAAAGGCTGTTTTGTCTACATTTCTGTTGAAGGCTGCTTTAGGAGCATAGGCCTTAAGGCTAATGCCAAAACTTGAGCTCTGCGCCTGTATGGCAGTAGCCACCAGTGCGAGTGTTAAGATGAGTATCGATCTTTTCATAATGAGTTGGGTGAGTTTGACTTAATTAAATTAATGATTACGAAGCAGTTATTATGCCAAATTCTGTAATTATAAATGCTTCGGTTTTGCAAATTGTTCTAAAAACGTACCTTCGCGGCCAAATGGAATTCGTGAATAGCACCGATCTGATTTATGGGGTAGACCTCGCAGGAACCTTCGTTTTTGCGGTCAGTGGCTGGCTGTTAGCTTCCAACAAAAAGCTCGATATTTTCGGTGCTTCGGTCATCGCTTTTGTGACGGCCGTTGGAGGTGGTACCCTGAGAGACCTGCTTATCGGCAGCCAGCCCGTAGGCTGGACCCAGGACCTCAATTACCTCCTGATGATCGGGCTGGGGGTGGTATGTGGCCTCTTCTTTAAGAAAATATTTGAGAGGCTCAGGAAAACCATGTTTCTGTTCGACTCCGTGGGCATAGGGCTCTTTACCATTCTGGGGATTGAAAAGACCCTGGAGTACGGCCTTTCTCCTGTAATCGCGGTTATGATGGGCACCATATCGGCTGTTTTCGGGGGAGTTCTTCGCGATACACTGGTCAACGAGATTCCGCTTATCTTTCGTAAAGAAATCTATGCCACGGTTTGCCTTACGGGAGGTGTGGTGTATTTGCTGCTGTCGCGTTTCATTGCCAATGACGATATCGTGGTAATGATCACCATTACCTACATCATCTCGCTGCGGATTCTGGCGGTAAAGCGTAAGTGGTCTTTTCCTGCCCTGGGCTCCTGATGATCTTCGGGTATAAATCACCATATCCAGTCCTGTGAGGGTCATAGGAATGCTCAGCCACTGCCCCATATTGATGGCCAGCTCATCTTCAAAGCCCACCTGGTTCTCTTTAAGAAACTCTATCAGGAATTGGTCATTAAGATCTCCGGCTTATTCAGGCAAGCAACTCACTCGGTAACTTCCCAAACCTCGCCTTGAACAGCTTAGAGAAGTATTTGGTGCTTTGCAGACCCACGGACAGAGCCGCTTCCTGCACAGTTCTGAAACTCTGCCTCTCAAGGCCCTGTCTCGCCAGTTGTAAGCGCAATTCCTGTAAATATTGGGTAGTGGTCAGGCCAGTGATCTGTTTGATCTTTCTTTGAAATTGCCGGGTACTTAGTTCCATCTCCTCCGCCAGGCTGTCTACCGAGAAGTCATTGTTGCTGATCCTGGCAGCAGCCGATTCCTCTACTTTTTTCATCCAGTTAATATCAATCTGAGAATTCAGATTCTGCTCAATGTCAGGTGTGATGGAGCTATTCCGCTGTTCTTCGCTGAGACGATTCTGGCTGTTGATGATAAGATTTTTCACTCTTACCAGCAATTCTTCACTTACAAAGGGCTTGGTCAGGTAATCGTCTACTCCAATGGTGAGTGCCTTCAGCTTGTCATCCTGCTCTGCACGTGCTGTAAGCATGATTACGGGTATCGCAGCAAACTGATCTGCTGCCCTCAACTTTTCAAGGAAGGTAAAGCCATCCATTTCCGGCATCATTACATCAGAGATAATCAGATCAGGTAGTACTTCCCTGAGCTTTTCCAGTGCATCCAGACCGTTTCCAGCGTGAATGACCTCATAGTCACTTTTGAGCAAACCACTAATGTATGCCGTCATGTCATCATTGTCTTCAACAATCAGAATGGATGGTTTCTGATCTTGACTGTTAAACGTTCTGACATCTGTTGCTGTGGAGAGAGAAACACTATCAGGCTCGAAGAGAATCGGCTCTTCATTGGTAGAGACCAGTGGAATGTTCAGTTTGAAAGCAGAACCTTTGGACAGTTCGCTTTCTGCCGATATACTGCCTCCCATCAAAATGGTGAGTTCCTGTACCAGGGCAAGCCCAATGCCCGTTCCACCCTGTAACTCGCGCATGGAATTGGCCGGGCCTTGGTAAAAGCGGTCAAAGACATAGGGGAGGTGCTCTTTTGAAATGCCTTTACCTGTATCAGAAACCGTAACCTCCAAAGTCTCTGAACCAACTGCTCTAAAATTCACAACACCATCTCTGTCAGTGAATTTCAAAGCGTTGGAGAGTAGGTTGTTGAATATCTTCTCTGCTTTCTTCAGGTCCAGTTGTATAACCAGACCTTCATCTACCTCTATTTCCACCTCATAGACGATACCCTTGGCCAGGGCATAAGATTCAAAGGAGGAAGTAATCCTTCTGAGAAACTCCACCAGGTTGACAGGGGAAACTTTAAGGTCCAGCTTACTGGTCTCCAGTTTTGACAACAACAAAACCTCCTCGGTCAGGTTCAGCAAATGGCGTCCGTTGCGGTACATACGTCTGAGCTCAGTCATCTTCTGCTCATCCAGGTCGTTAGCCTTGAGCAGTTCATGGAGTGGGCCCAGGATCAAGGTGAGTGGTGTTCTGAATTCATGTGAGATATTGGCAAAGAACTGTGACTTGGCATCGCCCAGTTCTTTTAGTTCTTCTGTCTGCCTTTCGAGGCTCCTGGCCTGGGCCTGCAAAGAAGCCGTTTTTTCCTTTACTTCTTTGGTCAGTTCTCTTTTACTTCTGCGCAGGTGCCTGAGTCGGAAACGAATAAAGAGCCAGATCACAGAAAGAGGGATCACTACTAGTAGTGCTTTGAACCACCAATTGAAAAAGAAAGGTTTGGTGCTTTTGATATTGATAGTGACCTCTGAAGACCATTCACCATTTGGAAGCAGGTACCTCAGCTGCATACTATTCATTCCATAGGGCAGATTGTCAATGGTAAAGGTTCGTTCTGTGTGTGCTATCCAACCGGTACCCAGGCGAGGGATACGATGTTCAAAGTTAGCCTGGCCCAATGAATCAAGTGGCAGATTTCCCAGAGTAAATGTGATGTCAATATCTCCGGGAAAGGCCGAAAGCATTTTATGGGCCTTGTAATCACTCATCTGATCTATGTCTATATAACCGGAGCCCTTTCTTCTTTTAATGGTGATGGAGGTGGGATCCAGTTCGGAAACACTTTGAGTAGCAACACCCGACCTCTGATCAGGAGGTACTGTGGCACTATGCAAAGTGAGGATAAAAGAAATTGACAGCGTGAGTCTGAATACGTTGAGTATCAATGAAGATATAGGTTTTGGTAAGAGGTAAGTGAGTTTTGTTAAAACAGGCTCATATAAATATATATCAAAATTATATTTCCGCAGATCAATTTTTAGCCAAAGGTCAATTTCCTCATTTTTTGCGCCTTTGCCATCATCATGGCAGCTGAGTAACCCAAAGTGTCGTCATTCTGCCCCATGCTCAAGTTCATCCGACCCTGAACCGACACTAATTTGGGACTTCCAAAATGTGTGTATTATGAACCTGAAGAATTCATCTGTTTACCGACTGTTTCGGCTGCTCTTTTCTTTACTTTTCATTGCAGTTCTTATCATTCCTTTAACAGGATTTATAACTCCTCATGGTGAGGAACCAGAGCCTGATCCGGCCTTTGGCAGTGCCCTGGTATTGACTTCCCATGACATGGCCGGCAGCAGGGTTCAGCCTGAGCACAGCAATGCCTTTGCACTACCAAAGGCTGTCTACCCTGCCAGGTATACGAATGTTATCAGTGATTTATCCAGGCCAGTCATCACAGGAGTTTCTCTTGCCCCGGACAACAGCTATATAGATGTTACTTTTTCAGAAGGGGTTTACAGTACCCCCGGCAACCCTGTTGCCAGTGGTGCTCTGGATGCTGCTGACTTTAATTTAATATTGATCGGTGGGGTAGCTACAAACCTAATTGTAACGGCTGCAACAGATACACAAGACTCTCCGCTTAATGGAGGGGAAACGGTCGTAAGGGTCCACTTTATAACTACAGGAATTGCCGATGGAAGAGAAACCCTGGTGGTGGAATTAATGGCCGTTTCAGTTTATAGTCTTTCGGGTGCCATTGCGGATGCCGATCAACACACGCACAATGTTACCAATTTAAATGATTTAAAGGTCCCGGCTATCGTAAGCCTGACCTCTCCATCGCCCAATGGTACTTATGGCATTGGAGCTCAAATTTTCATAGAAGTTAATTTTGATGAAATATTAGCAGGAGGTGATTTTTTATTACCACTTGAAACAGGACGAACCCCTGCGCTATTGGCAAGACCAGTGATTGAAGGGAATAAGGCCATTTTTGAATATGTAGTGTTGCCCGGGGAAGAAACTCTTGGCCTAAATACAATAGGCCTGGTCCCCAATTTGGCTTTACCAGTTACGGACTTCGCAGGTAATATTTCAGACTTAGTAATACCACCTGGTAACAGTCTTATCGATAATGCAAACCTCATCATTGATGGGGTTGCTCCGATATTGGCTCCTGATTTGAACAGCAACTTCGAAGAAAACGGAACCGGGACTGCCCATACGGTGGCGGCCACCGATATTACCAGTCTGACTTACAGTCTGGGTTCAGGGAATGATGAAGCATTTTTTAATATCGATGCAAATTCTGGTGAGGTTACTTTTAAAGTCGCTCCCGATTTCGAAAATCCTGCAGATGCCAATGAGGACAACGACTATGTAATCAGCGTGATCGTTATCGATGCCGCTGGTAATGCGTCTGGTCAGGATGTAACCATTACCGTAACTGACAAAGTGGATGAAACTGCGCCAACCATTTCCAGCATTAGCCTCGCTCCAGACAACAGCTATGTAGATGTTACCTTTAGCGAAGGGGTATACAATACCAATGGTGCGAGTGGTGCCTTAGACGCTTCAGATTTCAATTTGTCATTGAGCGGTGGTACTGCTAATACGCCCGTAGTTTCAAATGTAAAGACTACGGGAGATCAAACCCTTTCTGGTGGAGAAACGACCATAAGGGTATACTTTACAAAAACAGAAACAGCCAATGGATCAGAAACCCTGGAAGTAGACCTTGTAGTGTCTTCGGTTTTTGATGCTGCCGCGAATCCTGCCGATGCTGATCAGAGCTCAAATAATACGGTAAGTTTGAATGATAAGACCAGCCCGGTAATTGCCTCAATCAGCCTCGCCCCAAACAATAGTTATGTAGATGTCACTTTTTCAGAAGACGTGTACAATACCAATGGTGGATCGGGTGCATTGGATGCTTCGGATTTCAATTTGTCATTAAGCGGAGGCACTGCTAACACACCAGTGGTTTCAAGTGTAAAGACAACGGGAGATCAAGCCCTTTCTGGTGGAGAAACAATCATTAGAGTAAACTTTGCAGTAACGGGCATTGCAGATGGATCGGAAACCCTGGAAGTAGACCTCGTAGCTTCCTCTGTTTTTGATGCAGCGGGTAATGCGGCTGATGCAGCTCAGGCTGCTGGTAATACGGTGAACCTTAACCTGGAGCTAACTACCCTACCTGTTTTTACTTCCACAGACATAGCCACAGTAAGCGAAGACATTTCCGGAACAGTGCTGGATGTAAATGCCAATGATGGTAGTGGCGGAGCTGATGACAACACCGTGACCTACGGCCTTAGTGGAGACGATAGCGGAGCCTTTAGTATTGACGCCAGCGGGCTGCTTACTTTTAACAGTAGCCTGAATTTTGACAATCCGGGAGATAAGGATGTTAATAACATTTACAGCCTTACAATTACTGCCAGCAACGACTTTTTCACCGCTGAACAAGAAGTATGCGTGATAGTACTACCGACTATAACGGAAACGGTGAATCAAGCGGTCCAGATAGGCCAATCAGTCACAGGAGAGAATGCAGGAGATTTATTGGGAGGAACTGTGGTAATTAATGCTTTAGGTACCGTTATGGCCGTTTCTGAAAATGGTTTTGACTTTGCAGGATTTACTTCTGTAGGTAGAGCCAGGGTCTTCAAACGCAATGCAACAGGAGATTGGGAGCAACTCGGCCAAGCCCTGGAAGGAACTGAAGCCAATAAATTTCTGGGTAGGTCCCTCTCTTTGAACGGAGAAGGAAACATGCTGGCCGTTGGAAGTTCCAGCATAAACGGGAGTGGGATAGAAAGGGGGCTTATCACAGTCTATAAATTCAACTCAGGAAGCAGCAAGTGGGAGCAGATAGGGCAAGACTTTGAAGGGCCCAACGACAGTGACCGCCTGGGTGCTGACATCCGATTGAACATGAAAGGTAATGTTCTGGCCATCGGTGTATCTGGCACAAACAATGGTCATGTGGAAGTATATGAGCTCAATGAAGCCCAGAATGATTGGGTTCAACTGGGCAGTGACATAGTGGGTGAAAAATCGAATGATGCTTCTGGAGGTGCCGTAAGTCTGAGTGCTGATGGACACAGGGTAGCCATAGGGGCTAGCGGAAATGACGGTGCAGGTAACTCCTCAGGCCATCTCAGAATTTACGAATGGGATGGTACAAGTTGGACACAGTTAGGCTCAGACATAAACGGTGAAGCGGCAACGGACCAGGCAGGTGGACTGATTGGGTCAGTAAATATGAGTGCAGATGGTAGTACAGTGGCATTAGGGGCACGACTCAACGATGGTGGCGGAACCTCTTCGGGACACGCCCGGGTTTTCCGTTGGAACGGTAGTTCCTGGTCCAAACTGGGTAGTGATATTAATGGAGAGTCGAGTTTCGATTTGCTTTACCATGTGAGTTTAAGTGCCGATGGAAATACACTGGCATTAGGTGCCACCACGAATGACGGAGGAGGTAGCAATTCAGGACATGTCAGGGTATTTCAATATACGGGTAGCAGCTGGTCTAAGAAAAGAGAAATTCATGGGGAGAACTCAGCAGATCAGATGGGGCCTTTGATGCTCTCAATGGATGGGTCAGTGTTGGCAACAGGTAGTACTGGAAATGATGACAATGGTTCGGGGGCTGGACATGCCCGTGTTTTCAAGCTATTCGAGAAGTCTCTGGTTTTTACTTCTGGCACCTTGGCTTCCTTTGTTGAAGGACAAACAGGTACTGTACTTGATGTGAATGCCAATGATGGATTTGGCATTGACGACCTGGGCATTACTTACTCTCTTACTCAAGGAGGAGACAATGATTCATTTTCCATTTCCAATGACGGCTTGATCACATTTAACAATGTCCCTGATTTTGAAGCCCCACTGGATGATGGCGGAGACAATACTTATGTCATTGAAGTAAATGCTACGGATGGTAATGAATCCATTGCACAAACCATTACCATTTCGGTAACAGATTTGAGTGTTGCACCACTTTTTGTTTCAGACACGAGCACTGATTTTGATGAAAATGCTACAGGGACTGTATATACCGCTGAAGCTTTGGTTGAGTCTGGTACTATTGTTTATGGCCTGGGTACCTCAAATGATGAATCACTCTTTCAAATTGATGCAAGTTCGGGAGCCATCACTTTTAATAGTTCTCCTGATTTCGAAACCGCTCAGGATGCCAATACCGACAATATTTATGTCTTAGAGGTCATAGCAACGCTGAATGCTGAAAGTGCATCGCAGACAGTCAGTATCGCGGTGAATGATGTAGATGAAATTGCACCTGCTATAAGTAGTGTAAGTGTACCCTCTGATCAAGTTTATAGCCAAGGGCGGGATATGGATTTTATGCTGATCACCAGTGAAGTTGTCACTGTAAATACAGACGCTGGTTCGCCAACACTGGAATTAACCATTGGTAATGACACGAAACAAGCTTCTTTTATAGGAGGCTCAGGCACTGATGCCTTGTTCTTCAGGTATGAAACTATAGCTGGTGATGAGGATACTGATGGTATCGCAGTGGTTGGCTTAAACCTGAATGGCTCCCTTATCAAAGATGATGCAGACAATGATCTTTTGCAGACTTTGAATAATGTTGCCAGTACAAGTGCGGTCTTGGTAGATGCTGTGGCCCCGACCATATTAAGCATCACTTCATCCAATGCAAATGGTACTTATGGCATTGGCGAAGAGATAGACATTGTAGTCACTTTTAGTGAACCGGTTCAGCAGGATATTTTTCCTAGCCTTGAGCTGGAAACAGGTACAACCGATCGTACTTTGTTCAATTTCGATGGTGAGGGAACAGATACCTGGGTATTTACCTATACGGTACAATTTGAAGACCATTCTGCCGATTTAGAATTGACCGGTTCGAGGATAGATCTTGGTCGCGACCTGGCTGGAAATAGCACTGACCTGACCCTCCCGACAGGAGCCAATAGCCTTTCGGGTAGCAAGAATCTGGTGATTGATGCTGTAGATCCCGTAATTGGTGGCACTCTCACACCGATAATAAACTTTGAAGAGAATAGTAAGGCTGTGGTTTATACGATGATAGCCACCGATGATACCGACTTGACTTACAGTTTTGACACAGGCAGTGATGAGGTTCTTTTTGACATAAATAGCAGTACAGGAGTCATTACTTTTAAAAGCGCACCTGATTTTGAAGACCCTTTGGATACAGGGGAAGATAATACTTATCTGGTCGATGTAATTGTAACCGATGCCGTAGGCAATTCTTCTCTACAGAGTGTGATGATCAATGTTACGGACATCGCAGATGAAATAGCCCCCTTTTTCGATCCGGTTGATGGTGATTTCAGCACAGGATTAAACCCCAATCTCAACCAGGTAGATATCCCCTTTAATGAAGGCGTTTTTGGAGGCAGTGGGTCAGACCCTGTAGATGCTTCTGATATCGCATTAACCCTTTCAAACAATACCACGGTAGATAGTCCGGTGATCACCTCTGTTACCAATACTTCTGACGAGGCTCTGAAAGGAGGTGAATCAACCCTACGCGTAAACTTTAGCTTTAATGGTAATGCCTTAGGAGGGGAGGTGCTCACATTTTCTCCTGTAGCAGATGCCATCTTTGATGCCGCAGGTAATGCAGCGGATGTCGATCAGACACCTGATAATACCATTGTTTTAAAGGACATCACAGCGCCAACAGTCATTATTCAGAATGTTACTGTGTATTTAGATGAAAATGGAAATGCAAGTATTTCAACCAGCGATATAAACAATGGAACCAATGATAATGCCGGGCTGGCCTCACTTGGACTGAATAATGCTAGTTTCAAATGTGAAGACATCGGAGAGAATATTGTGACATTTACGGCAACAGACATTAACGGCAATTCCGCCTCAGCGGATGCTACGGTAACAGTGGCTGACGATATCAAACCTGTGGCGATAACTAAGGATATCACTGTTTTCTTAGATGCTGAAGGTGCAGCAAGTATAACTCCTGATGATATAAATGATGGTAGTTCCGATAACTGTAGTATATCTGTCTTGGATTTGGACAAGAACAATTTCACAGCCGATGACCTCGGTGAGCATGTAGTTACCCTCACGGTAACCGATCTGTCTGGCAACAGTGCAACAAGCACTGCCACTGTCAATGTCGTGGACTCAACTGATCCTCAAATCACCAGCGATCAGACAGCTGTATTTGAAGAAAATAGTACTGCAGTTGCTTATACCATTGTTGCAACTGATATCACACCTATCGCATACAGTCTGGGATCAGGCAATGATGAAGCATTATTTACGCTGGATAGCAGCACAGGAAGTGTTCGTTTTATAGAATCACCTGATTTCGAAAGCCCTCAAGACGGTACAGGTGATGGCTCTTCAAACACTTATGTCATCAAGGTTATTGCTACGGATGCTGGTGGCAATGCGGTTAATCAGGATGTGACCATTACGGTGACCGATGCAGATGAAATAGCTCCATTTTTTGACCCGATTGGTAACGATTTTAGTACCGGATTAAACCCCAATGTCAATCAGGTAGATATCCCCTTTAATGA
>DIYF01000086.1:0-34418 GCA_002427745.1 Roseivirga sp. UBA6061
GGGTTCAGATCTTGCTTATAGTTGTCACTGGTAATGTCGATTTGTACTTCTGTATCATCAGGAAGTCCTTTCGGTAGATTGAACCTGAAACCCCGGTCTGTTTTATATATGTATACACTGTCTCTATGAGAGAAAGTACTTCTTGAGAAAAGGGTCAGCCTGTGAACCCTGAAATCATCACACTGAGCAGGCCTCTTATCCCAGATCAGATCAATTACCTGTCCTGTGGTTCTGCCTACGTCAATTCGATTTAATCTTACTGTATTGCTGGAAGTGGTATGGTCAATGGCAGGAGAAGCGCCCAGGGTGCCATAGATATTTCTTCCGAGTATTTCTACACTCAGGGTGTCGTGCTCGAATTTGTATTTGGGGATTTTAAATTCGAAAGAGCCTGTTTCCGAATCAAGGCTGAGAGAATTGTCCTCCGGGGCCGGGATAATTCTGAAGTTGCGCCCGGTGATATTGCTCTGGCTGTTCACATAGCCGTTGAATGTGAACATTTGATCCATTTCTTCAAGAAACCTAAGCCTGAAATCTTTGTTAAAAGTCTTTTGGTCGAAGTCTTCATTGATAGGAAAGGTGTAGACAAATCCTCTGTCAGAAACCCTGGAAGCTGCACGGATTATTCTTACCTCCAGTTCATATTCATTTGGTTCCATTGTCGGGGAGAGTTCTCCTAAAACCACCCACCTTATCTTGCGCTTAAACTGATCGGTATAGTCGATGATTTTATCATAGGTACTGTCGTTGAAAAACTCGCGCTCGCGTTCCAGCAGGCTTTCCAGACCCTTGTTTCTTTCTATGATGGAACAGCCATCAATGTCTTTCAGAATGGCTGCAATGTTGTTTCTGATCAGCCTTCGGAAAAAGTAAAACCGTTGTTCCTGAGGAACACGGATGTCGCCCACGTACAAGTCACTGCACCATGTCTTTTGTGTCGATGACTGGGCGGTCAGCTGTACTGCCAGTGCCAGAGAGAGAAGGCAAGTCAGGAGCATGCCTCTATTCGATATAGTATCTAAAGCTTTCATTTTCTAAATGAGTATTGGTGATGGTGAGGATAAACTCTTGTGAATCATCGGTGCCGATGGTGATCTTATCATCAAGTTTCAGGCCCGGGATTGTGATGATGTATTCTCTGAAAACAGCCGTCTGCCTTCCGTTGACATAGATGTTTCTGCCTTCATACTTTTCTGAGCGCGTGAGTATCAGGTCGGTTTCTACGAAGGCTTCGTATGGTCTTGATTTCTTCTCAGCAGCGTCTGTTAGGACTCCGGTTGTATCAATTTCTTTGGGAAGTACCTTGAGTCCACTTTCTCCGGTTTCCGTGCTGTCCTTATGGTTAAGTGCCTTTTGAAATGTGCTATCGGATGATTTGGCAGGTATAGAAATACTCAGGAACGGGGGAGTTGAACCTATACTCATCTTGCCGGATGCAAGGGCCAGAATGAACAGTATAAGCATTGAACTAATCGTAATGAGTTTCCATGGAAACTGAGGTTTTTTACTCTTTTGAATAGCCTCATGGATAATCATGGCGATTCTTTCCACAGAATTATCACTTGGAATGTGTAACTCCTTTTTGTCCATCCCATTAAGAATGGTACCGTCAATAGATATAAGTATTCTGTAGAGGTTTTTTCGCCTTTCGCGTTCGTCTTCTATCACTTCCCATTCCCGTTGGGGCCATTCCCTTTGATCGTAGAATTTTGAAACCAGTACTATAGCATATGCCGACTCACCTCCATAGACTTGCTGAATGATCTTGTGCAGTTTTTTGCCGATTTGCTCTCCCTGCTTCTTTTTATAGAAGTAGGTTTTATATTGAAAACTGTAAGATTCTAAACACTCGTGAAGGTCTTCAGCCAGCTGAACGTCATCTTCAGCAAATGAAATGGCAATGTCATACTTATATTTTTTCGACATAAGTCAATGCTTTATGTCAAAATTCAGTATTTGTTAAGCTTATTCCAGCATGTGAACCGAGGAGGAGACTTCCTAGAAACTGATGATTTTTTAGCCAGACTGAAAGAGCGTCCTTTCAGCTGAGGTAGTAAAGGGTAATGTAAGCACAAAGCTCCATCGCCAGGGCTATTCCCATATGCACAATAATGCCACCCCAGATCGAGCGGGAATAATAGGTGATAATCCCCAGGAGGGTGCCCCCGAAAAGTGAGCTGAGTGCTTCACCAAAGGGCTTACCGAAGTGGAGTACACAGTAGAAAACTGCTACAGGAAGAATAACCTTAGGACCGCCCAGTTTCACGAAGGCGAGGATCATAAAACCGCGAAAGAAAAGCTCAATTACATAGAAGTCCAGAATATAGAGGGTTTCATAGCTAAGTATGTAGCCCGCATGTTCCGGATTAAAAAGCTCGATGGCCCGCATGACCTGTGAGCGCGGGTATTTTCTGAGAAAACCAGCATCCTGGCTGGCAATGGCAATAACAGGAACCATAACGGCCAGCATAATGAGATAAGGGCGCAGGTCCAGGCTACCCTTATACATACCGTATAGCGGTTGTTCTTTTCGGTCTTTGAACCACCAGAATATAAACAACGGTACAAAACCCAACGTGAATTTGAGCAGGGCAAAGAGGTCCCGGAAAATAGTCTGCTCCCGGGCCGTTACCTGTGGCAGATCCTGAGCGATGTAATAGGTATAGTAGTAGATCAGACTGTTGCGACATGACCATACCAGAATACCAAAGGCAGCTACCAGCCAAAAGCGGTGATCTTTGAGAAAGGCCCATTGCTTTTTTGGGTAAAAGAAGCGCTGCCCCATAGCCGCTAAGGCAAAAACACCAGTATACAGGCAGAAATAATAGAGCACCGCGGTGTCTTTCCAGCGGAGCGTGCTGTGCAGCTTTTTGGTATCAGGGTGAAAGTAGTTGAGGTAGAGTAAAAGCAGTCCGAAGAGCAGGATGAACAGTCCATAGCTTCCCTTGAATTCTGCCTTGTAAAAGGTTCTGATATAACCGAAGATTTGCTTCACAGAACCCGAAGCTGCTAAAAATCTGCTGTAATACAAAAGGCCTTCCTTAAGAAGGCCTTTTGTATTAAATGAAAGTGAGTTACTGAAGTTTGAACAGGTTAGTTTTTCTCTTCGACCGGATCCAGAAATTTCCTGGCCCTGGCCACCTGTTCGCTGTATTTGATCCACATACCGGTCATGTTGGTGGGTACTTTTTCAAAGGTTTTCTGAGTGACCAGCGCCAGGTGATACGTGTATTGACCATAGTGTCTGGCTCCCTTGCCCAATTTTGATTTGAAGAAGTGATGAAAATCTTCGGGGCTATAGCGATTCAGCACAGCGTTTTCCACCTTACTGCCATCAATCCACACCCCGTATTTTGCGGCATCTTTGAAATCATCAAGCATTGCCTGGCTGATATCAGCTTTTGGTTTGGGAGCCATCCATACTTCACCATCCAGTTTGAGATCGGCAAAATCTTTTCTGATCCGATCCGGGAGGTCTCCGAAAATGGCTGTTACCCTTTCGCCCTGATTATTGGTATATCTCACCCTGGAGCTGGCCCGCGGTATGACACTAATAAGCATAGGAGGCTCCGGGCGCTTCTTTTGATCCTGAGCCACCTGACTTCTTCGTATTCGAAGAGTGTCTGCACGGATGATCATCTTTTTGGCTTTTACCTCCAGTGTATCTGCGCTAAGTATGATTTCATCCATTGTCAGGAATGGAACCGCGGTGGTTATGATGGGCTTTGCTGATTTGTCTTCCTGGGCAATGACCTTTGTCTTGCCAAGAGAAATGAGCAACATTATGATGACGGCCATAGCCACCGTTTGCTTGGCTATGGCCATCTTTTTATTCTGAGTTTTTGCCATGATTATTATGCGTTTTTTAGTTTCTCCAAATGTTAAATGACTGGCCAGGGCAGGAGAGATGGTGGTCTGCCGGCTGGCACACTGAATGATGATATTTTGATATTGAACCAATGAGCCTGTTTCGCGAACAGCAGCCTCATCGGCTAAAAACTCGTGATTAAGCTGTATTGCACGTTTGAGCAGGTATACGATGGGGTTGAACCAGCAGAGACAGGTAAGAAATTCTATGAAGACTATATCGTAGCTGTGTCGCTGATCAATATGTGCTTTTTCGTGTGCAACGACCTCCCGGGGAAGCATTCCCTGCTCATATTGCTCCTTGTTGGTATACATGCTCGTGGCGAAGCTGAAAGATTGTGTGATATCAGATCTCAAAACCAGCTTCAGACCGTCCTGACGGATGATGCTTCCTTCTCTTTTGAAACGATAGAGCGACCAAAGATTGAGGCATAACCTGGCAAGGAACACCGCGGCTACCAACAGATAAACCCAAAACATGATTGCATCAAGGTCGGGTATTTGAAATGACCGGGAGGTACCAGCTCCGGCCTCCGACTCAAAAGCCACCGGATTATGGCTCAGCGGTACGACCTGCTCTGCCGGAACCTCGATGACCTTCGTTTTAACGGTAACAGCAGGAATAATCGCAGCCAGCATCATGATGCTGATAAGAAAAAAGCGATTGAACCGAAAGAGGCGTTCATTTATCAGCACTGCGCGATAGAAAGTAAAGAGTACTGCGGAACAGAGAATGAACTTGAGCAGGTATACTATCATGTTGGTCTTATACTTTATCTTACTACAGAAGTGAAGGTAGTGCTGGTTTACCTTATTACTTTCCGGCAGCGCGTTTTCTGGCTTCTTCCAGTTTCTTCTCGTTGATGAGTTTCAGGTTTTCCAATTTCACATCCAGCCAGTGTCCTTCACTTTTGTCTTTCATATAGGCTTCCGTGTCGATATTGAGGTGATAAGTGTATTTGCCATAGTCCTTGGCTTTTTCACGCAGTACTGACTGAAAGAAACTATGAATTTCAGAAGGTGCGAGCTTTGCCAGCTCCTCGTTCTTAATGCGTTTGCCATCAAGCCAGACACCGTATTTTTTGCTGTCCAGAAAATCGTCAAGCATTTCCTGAGTGACTTTTCTACGAGGTATAGGGGGGAACCATATTCTTGCGATAATGGGTTTTCCTGCCAGAAAATCACTTTTCAGATGCTGAGGCAGGTCATCAAAGGTGCCCTTGTTTCCTTCCGAGTCGCTCCACCTGAGGTTTTTGGGATAGACAGCGGATCCTGACTTTGGTAAATCCCTGTCTGAATCAGATGATGGGTTTAATGTCTGATCATCCAGCACGTGTATTTTAGAAGGAATGTCCGGAATGACCAGTTTGGCGGGCTTTTGCTGCGGTTTCTCCGGAGTTTGAACCTGTGTCTTTGATTGAGTCCCGTTTTTGATCGGTGGAGGTGTGGAACTGCCCTGAGCTCTGATTTCTGTTTTACCCAGAAGGGCGAACAGTGAGATAACCATAGCAAGAGCAATGCTCTGCCTGATAAGATTTTGTTGTTTATTGGTGGTTTTTGCCATGATATTGATTCGTTTTTTAGTTTCTCCGAATGTTAAATGACTCGCCAGGTTATTGGAAGGCACTATATTTTGACTGACGAATTGAATGATGGTATTTTGATATTGTGATAGTGATCCCGTTTTTGAAATAGCCGCCTCATCAGCGAGAAATTCATGATTGAGTTGAATAGCGCGTTTAAGAGGGTAGATGATGGGGTTAAACCAGCAGAGACAGGTAATGAGCTCCATGAACAGAATATCATAGCTGTGCCCCTGGTCTATGTGAGCCTTCTCATGGGCTATGACCTCATTGGGGAGTATGCCTTGCTCATATTGCTCCTTGTTCGTATACATGAACTGCATAAAGCTAAAGGACTGAGCCACATCAGATCGTAGTACCATGAATAACCCATGTTGATGAGTGATTTTTCCGCCCATCTTAAACCGATTGAGGGACCATAAGTTGATCATCAGCCTGATACAGAGGAAGGCTGCTATGGCAGCATAGATGCAAAAGAGTAACTGACCCAAATCGAGTGATTCGGGCGCATGCCTGAAAGAACTGATTGCTGCCTCATCTTCGCTAAGGGGCGCCTGTGGTATGGACAATGCTTTCCCCTGAAGTACTTCGATAGTTTTGGTTTTGACGGTAACCACCGGAATAATGGCAGCAAGCAGTACAATGCTGAGCAGAAAGATACGATTGAAGCGAAAAAGCCTTTCATTGCGGAGCACCAGATAGTAAAACAGGTATAGGATACCGGTACAGAAAACGAACTTGAGCAGATAGATGATCATTTTTTTCTGGCTTTAATCTGTTGGTCAACAATGCTCTTTAATTCCTTAAGCTGTTCCTCAGTCATATTCTCATTTGAGGTAAAAAACGAGGCAAACTGAGGGATGGAATCATTAAAGAAGTTCTTAATCAGGCCGTTGAAATGACTTGAAAAATACTCCTCCTTGTTCCATATAGGATGGTATTCCCGCACATTACCAAACTGCGTAAAACCAATAGCCCCTTTGGTGAGCAGGCGTTTGAGCAGGGTGGCAATAGTGGTTGCTTTGGGCTTAGGCTCAGGGTAGGCTTCCGTAATGTCTTTCATAAAAGCTTTCTCTTTTTGCCAGAGTATTTGCATCAACTGTTCTTCTGATTTGGGTAGGTTCATTCTACTTTTGTCATGTTGTTTCTACAAATGTAGAATAAGAATTGAAAAATCAAAACTTAATTCTTAGTTATATAGGAAAGGGCATAAAAAAAGCCGCATATCAGCGGCCTGGAAATGAATTGAATATCGGTTAGTTCTCAGCTGCGATCTTCGCTCTTTCGGAAGTCACCCAGTCTTTCAGCATCTTGATTTGTTCATCTGAAAGTCTGGCATCGCTGTGCATCCAGGTGTATTTGGGTAAGGGCATGTGTCCTTCTTCCACTTCTTCAACCACTTCTTCCAGTTTGTGGTCTCTCTTGCGCTTTGAGAAAGTAGCCCAGTCAGAGAAGTTCAATTCATCCCGACCATGTTCTATATGCTCACCAATCCACCAGGAGAAGGGGGCTATCTCTGAATACCATGGATAACGAGGTTGATTGGAATGGCAGTCGTAACAGGCTGTTTTTAGCAGATTTGCTATTTCAGGCTGTACATTCAGTGCTCCTATAATATCATTATCTGTTACAGGCTCGCTGATTTTCTCCGGTCTCTTGATAAACTGGATAACGACCAGGGCTACAATCAGCACAATCGCCAGGTACTTAAGTATTTTTTTCATGATGAGTATTACGCGTTTCGGGCACGAAAGTATAAGAATGGGATAAAAAATAAAAGCCCGGTGACCAGCCGGGCTTTCTTTTGCTTCAATACCTGCAAAAGGGTATTAACAATCAGAATTATTTTGCTTTCTGTCCCTTGGCGGGTCTGGTTGACTGTGCCTGTACCGGTTCAGGGTATGTATCAAACGCACCAGGTAAATTGTAGGTGTCAAAGAACCCGTTTGTATGGCCATTCAGGCTGGCACTCAGCTTTTTGATGGTAATTTCTCCTTTTACCTGCTCCAGAGACTTCTGTCCTTTGGCAAAAGCGTCTATGGCACTCTTCGGGATCATGAACTGGATTGTTTTGGGCAGATTAGCCTTTTTATTGGCGCTTAGCCCCAGGTTTACAATCACTACTTCATTGGATTTCAGGTTTCTCAGTGTGCGACCATATTTCACAATATTGCTTTTGACGGCCGATTCAAACTCGTCATACTTGGACTGGATGTCTTTATAGAAGTCTTCAGATTTTACAGATTTGTTATTGCCATACACGACTTCACCTTCTGAGGTAGTGCGCAATGAGAAGCCGCTGTTTCTGGAAGACAGGTTCAAGTCGTACATGACACCAAATCCTTCAAAATAGGTCCAGCTGGTACGACCACTTCTGCTCAGATAGCCATCGTAGGTTGTTTTGAACAGGTCGTCAAAGATGCCGGCCAGGATTTTGGCGTCCATCATATCGGCATCGTCAATGCTGGATGATTTGGTTTCAATTTTAGAGAACATCTGGTCCTGAGTGAGCTTACCCGCTTCGTAGGCTTTTACATCCTTTACGGAAACCATGCTGACCAATCTTCTCTTATTGATATCTTTAGAGCTGCTTACAAAGGAGAGCTGACCATTTCTTCTGGTAGAAGACTTTACGTGCAGGGAGTAGTTCACAGACACCTGAATCTTCTCATTCTCTTTCAGTTCTCCTAAAAGGCTGCCATAGTTGGAGAGGAAGGTTTTAGAAAGCTCTTCCAGTTTCTCTTCTTTTTCTGCATTCAGTTTCTCCAGCTCTTCTTCGCTGTAATCTTTCGAAAGTATAGTGCCGGTTGAGCCGTCTACTATCGTGACAAGGTCATCCCAGCTTTGATAGCCACTGATACCAAAGGCTCCATTGCCTGAGATATTGAAAATGACTCCGTTATTGGGAATGTAGATACCCTTGGACTTTCGGGAGCGGTAGTTGCTTCTACTACCACTGAAGAGGTCGTCTACGATATTTTGAAGAATGTAGATATCTCTGTCCATTTTGGGTAGCTTGGAGATGTCCTGGTTACGACCGCCATTTAGCGTATAAAAGTCGGCTACTTCTCCTATTACCACCTGGTCGGCTGTCTGAGCAAGGCCCAGGTGAAGGGTCGTTAGCATCATTAATGCCGCGAGACTAAGTGTTGTTCTGTTTTTCATTATTCAGATATTTTAAAATTTAGGTTCATTTAATCGTTATGGCTTCGATAAAGTCGGCTTTGTTCATGCTGCCTCCTTTAAAAGCCCGGAAGTCTTTATAATCAATTGAGGCTTCCATGTTGTATGTTCTTTTATGCGCAAGTTTCGATGGTGGAATTTCTTTTCCATTCCTCTTGCGTTTCTGATCTTTCACCTCAAAGACAAATCGTATTGTTTCATTGTCTTTGAGTTTAGGCAGGTAGTTTTTAAACTCTACCAGAAAATTCGTTACCGCGGTTTGCAGCCGCTCTTTTTGCAGATCTACCATCTGGTCACTGAAAAAGGTGTCCATGATCTCTCCATCCGCATTTTCAAAGCTACCGCCCTGTACACTCATGTAGATGTGGGCATTTTCTGCCACTACATTGATGGTCATGCCCTGACCATTTTCGTAAGAAGCTGTGGTTTCTCTGAATCGATTGAGCAGTATCTCACCGTTCCACTTCTTCAGGTAGTTTTCAAAGGTGATTCGGGTAACCTCAGTATCTCTCTTTACCGGGCTGAAGCCCTGGGTATTGAGCTGTGCAACGAGGGGTGACGAGACCAGCATTGCGAATAGCAGTATCCAATATTTTGAGTTTTTGACCTTCATTTTAATTGTTGTTGTTATTGTTTGGCGCTAATGCATCTACTTCGACCGATAAGTTGTAAAGCGCTTCTTCAAATACTTCCTGCTTTGATGTGATGGCATCTTCCAGATCATTGAAAGCAGCTTCTACATTTCTTAAATCCTGGATGCGCTGCGTCTCGAAATTGTTTGAAAAGCTGACGACTAATTGTCTGAAAACTTCTCGGTAATCGTCAGTAAGCTTGTTGCTTAGCTGATTCATTTCAGCCAGAATTTGCTGTTTCTGTTCATTGAGCAGGTTGTTGATCTGATCTTCAGGCAGCTCACTGAACTTTTCGATACTATTTTCCATGAAGCTCCTGTTGTCATCAATGCTCACCTGCATTCCCCGCATATCTGAGTGCACTTCTGAAAGGATGTTCTCCCTCTCTTTGGCCATCAGATCGGCCACCTGCTCCATACTCAATCCATCAGCTGATTTAGTGAATCCTGCCCGGAAACCATTTTCATCATAGCTGACATTGAACTTTGAGACCCAGCCAAAGGTGATGATAAGCAGGAGGGTAGCAGCAATGGCCACATACTTCCTCCAGTAGAGCCACTCGCTGTTTTCATGAGGTTGGATGAAGCCCGGTATCAGGGGTACTTCTTCATCTTCCCACTGACTCATGAGTACGCGGGTTTCTTCCATGCCTTCCAGCTCTGTGCGTGCTTCAGGATGCTCTTTAAAATATTGATCTACCTGAGCTCTTGTCGACTCATCCAGCTCTCCATAGAGGTAAGCTGCCAAATCTTCATTTGTCGGTTTATAGCTCATAATGAATTGTTTCTTTGTTGATATTCCACTGTGCCAACTGCTTCTTTAAACTTCCGAGTGCGTAATAGAGTCTGGACTTAACTGTATTCTCAGAAATGCTCATTACCTCGGCAATCTCCCTTATCTTGAGACCTTCGTACTCTTTCATAATCACTACCATGCGCTGTTCTTCCGGCAGAATTTTCAGGGCTCTTTTCAAAAGCTCCTTGAGCTCCGTCTGAGCGTATTCCCGGTCCGGGTCTGACTCTCGCCAGGTGGTAGCTGTATTTTGTATGAAATCCTGGTCATCCTTCGACTGAACTTTCATAAAAGGGAAGACCCATTTCCGTTTTTGTCGCCTTACTTCCTCATGGCAGTAATTGGCGGCTATCCGGTATAACCATGATTTAAAACTGCTCTCATCTTTCAATGATCTCAGGTTTTTGTTCATGGAAATAAAGGTCTTTTGTGTAACCTCCATGGCCTGATCATGATCGCTGAAGTACTTATAGCTAAAATTGTAGATCCTTTTATACCAGAGCTTTACGAGCTGGTTAAGCGCTATCGGATCACCATCTTTAGCGGCAGCTATCAAAAAATCGGTTTGAGGCATAAGGGTGATTTCCTTCATTGTGTTTCCACTTTCCGAATTTAGGATGGACCGTGTGAAAAAAAAGTTTGAAGGAAGTTAGAAAAAAGTTGGCATATGCCTTCCTTAACCTCTCAAGCCCGTTTTTTGCATGCGCTTTATGAGGGGGAGCAGTAATCAGTTGATGTCCCAGATGGGTGCCTTACCGGCCAGATGCTCCACGAAGTAGTTCCATCGCTTTTTCCTGAAGTAGGCCCTGTGCTCACCCTGGTAGCCGTGCCGCTGGCTTGGTAAAATCAGCAAATCGAATTCCTTGTCTGCTTTCACCAGGGCTTCAGCCAGCTTAAAGGTTGCCGAGGGGTTTACGTTATCGTCCATGCCACCATGCACGAGCAGCAGCTTACCTTTCAGGTTGGGGGCCATGGTGATATTAGATACTTCATGGTAAGACGAGTCTACGGGCCAGCCCATATACATTTCGGGCCACCAGGCTTTCTCCATTCTGAAATCATGATCGGCACTGCTCGCTACGCCCACCTTGTAGAAGTCAGGGAATTCCAGCAGGGCATGACCTGCATCGAAGCCCCCGGCTGAATGGCCGAAGATACCCACACGATCTGCATCGAACCAGGGGTGGGCTTCTCCCAGTTCTTTGATGGCAGATACATGCTCTGTCAGGTTTTTGCCCATGTTTTTATAGGAGTAGTTGTGGAAGGCTTTGGAACGACCTGAAGTACCCATGCCATCTATCATCACAACAATGAATCCGAGTTCTGCCAGCGCCTGGTTATTTCTGGCCAGTACAGTGCGGAAGCTACGAGGAAACATTTGTGTATGAGGCCCCGTGTAGCTATGGTCAATGACGGGGTACTTTTTATTCGGATCAAAGTTCGAAGGCTTCCACATGGCTCCATAGATGGGAGTCTGGCCATCGCGCCCTGTGGAAACAAAGGCCTCTGGTGCCAGCCAGCTTCTGTTGGTAAGGGCCGAGATATCAGCCGTACTTACTTCCTTGACCAAGGCACCATCTGAGGTGCGTTTGAGCACAGAACGGGTGGGTTGATTAAAAGTGGAGTAGTTATCGAAGAAATGACTTTTGTCCTGAGCAAACTGAACTTCATGATGCGCATCTTCCGGGGTCAGGAGCTTTAATTCGCCTGTTTCTATGTTGATACTGTACAGATGACTGAAATACGGATTCCGTCCCGGTTCTTTGCCCGAGGCCATGAAGTAGGCCAGGTGTTCGTAGCGATCGTAACTCAGAATCTGGTCGATGTAGTAGTCACCATTTGTAAGACTGCGTGTTTCATTTGTGTTCAGGTCATGCAGATACAGTTGTCGCCAGCCGCTTCTTTCAGAAAGGAAGAGTAGCTTATTCTCATTACGTAGGTAGGTAAAGACGAAGTTGTCAATATTCGTCTCACTGGTTTCTTCAATCAGTGTACGGAGACGTTTCTGCTTCAAATCCAGCTCCAGTATCTGTTCTTTCTGAAAGCCCCTTTCCACATAATCCACCAGTACTTTGTCTGCTTCTTCATGCCAGGTAAAGGAAGCTCCGTTGATATGTGTAGCGGTAGGGATTTCAGGGAAATACTCTGCGCGTGTTCTCACATTGTAGAAGACGGGTGTCACTTTTACCATGGTGGAATCTCCCGGTGAGCCCCGGTAGTAGGAGTGTAGGCTGGGTTTGAACAATTCGTCTTTGCTCCAGTCAAGTAAATACATTTTTTCAGCATTTCTGAAGTCCACCAGACTGGTTTGAATCCACTTTGAATCGGGAGACCAGCTGACAAAAAAGCGGCCGGGTCTTTCTCCGTTTTCTCCTTCCATTTTGTCATACCAGCCATAGTAGGTTCCAAATTCATAATCCTTCCTACCCGTTGTGCTCAACTGGTATTCTCTCCCGTTGGCTGTTGACCGGATGTAGAGGTTGTAATTTCGTGTGAAGGCCACCCACTTTCCATCCGGTGAGGCTCTTTCTATCGGGGTGGTGGGATAGGGGCTGTCGGGGTCTGGTTTTACTTCTTCGGTATCTATATCAATGAGATAATCTTTTCCATCAATCTGTGCCCGGAAGTTGTTATCTACTCTTTGCCAGAGCTCATTAAAAGGGAGGTCGTAGGGATCAATATTTCTGTCCAGTAATTCGGAAAGCTGATTGGCGACAACTTCATGATCAAAGAGGTCTGTAATTTCATAATCACTGAACCGGAGCTTTTTAAATACTTTGGCGTCCTTTTCATGCTCCAGATACCAAAAGCCCGTGTTGTCACGGAACCAGTAAGGGGCAATGTCCAGGTTCAGCGCTTCTTTGTGGTTGATGTTTTCAAACAGGAAGCTTTTAGCGCGTTCATAATCAGCCTTTGTGATAGGGCTGGTCTTTTCAGAGGAACAGCTGAGCACAAGTGACAGAGAGACCAGGCAGATGATGAAAAAGTATTGATGCTTCATGAGATCTTGAAGGTAGTTTATGCTTTTGCCAAATAAAGCAAACTGCTTACCTCTGCGAAATTAAAAGATGCAAGAGGTAAATGAAATCAGATTCCCAATTTGAAACAGTTGTGTTCATGTTGAGAGGAGGGGGGCTTGAAAAGAAAGGGAGTGATGACTTGTGTCAACTCCTGATTTATGCGCTAAACGCCTTTTTGAGCCCTATTGAGATCATCCGGGAAGTAATAAGCAAGAAACCAGAACAGACTGGCGCAGCCTTTGTGCTGAAAACAGAGTATTATCAGCAGATTGTATTAACAGACTTTATCTGATTTTGAAAAAGCCTGTTAAATCTGATTTAAGTTCAACTTAATCATAGGCGGTATGAAATACTTTAGAAGAGGTTCGTGGTTTTACGCAGACAGTGGCCAGGAAAAAGAAATATTAGGAAGAATCCAGTTTCAGATTGCTGAACGATCTTTATCACCGGTGAGCAATGAAAGAGGAAATGTTATCGGGGTGTTCGATATCCTCGATTCAACCTTTAAGCCGGTTTCTGAAAACCATTACTACAAAACGGGTTGTGATCCCTTCTAAGCTTATCCTTTTACTACCCTTAGAAGTCTGCCGTTGATATCTATATCCTTGAATTTGGAGGGTAAATTACCGGCTGCGGAAGAAGTAACCTCAAAATACGATCGCCTGTTCTGCACCTGAATGTCTCCGATCTGAGACTTGTTCAGGCCCGATTCATCACAAATAAACCGTAACAGGTTCGACTTGTTTACATGCTCTTTACGACCAATATTCATCATAAAGCGCACCATATCGCCTTCAGGTTTACTGTACCGCTCTTTTCTTTCAGACCTTTCTCCTCGTTCTGATCTCCTTTTATCCCTGCGATCTCCTCGCTCACCTCTTTCACGGCTGCGTCTTTCAGAGCGCTCAGATCGTTTGCCGCGATCACCCCGTTCTGTTCTGTCCTTGCGATCTTTATTGGTTTCGTTCAGGTCACGATCAGGGCCGGAGGTACCGATCTTGGCCATTTCCATAGAGAGCAGTTTATGGATGAGTTCTTCTCGTGATACAGATTCGAACTCTGCCTGTACACGTTCCAGCAGTTCTGCAGGCAGGTTTTCATCAGTTTCTGTAGCGCTCAACCTGGCTGCCCACTGAGAAATTCTCGCTTCTTTAATATCTGATTGCAGAGGTACCTGAACCTTTTCAAACTCAATTTTCAGGTGCTTGCTGAGAGACTTTACTTTGGACAGATCTCTTCTGCTTACCAGAGAAAGCGAAATGCCGCGTTGTCCTGCACGGGCCGTTCTGCCGCTTCTATGCGTATAATACTCAGAATCATCAGGAAGGGAATAGTGGATCACATGGGTGATATCTTTGACATCTATACCCCGGGCGGCTACATCAGTGGCGGCCAGCAGGTTGATGGCATGGGTTTTAAAAAGACCCATTACCTTATCTCTGGCATTCTGTGTAAGATCACCGTGAATGGCATCGATGCCATAGCCCAGTTTTCTCAGGTCAGCAGAAAGCTCCTGCGTATCCATTTTAGTACGGCAGAAGATAATTCCCCGCATATCGGGCTCCAGATCGATGAACCTGCGAAGTGCCTCCTGCTTATCACTCACTTTCAGAAACACGTATTCGTGTTTGATATTCTTGTTCACCTCATCTTTGCGACCTACCTGTACCTCCTGAGGGTCCGTCATGTAGTTTTCGACAATGCGCCTGATGTCTTTTGACATGGTGGCTGAAAACAGCCAGGTGGCCTTATCCTGAGGGGTGAATTTCAGAATCTCATCAATATCTTCTTTAAAGCCCATATTGAGCATTTCATCGGCTTCATCCAGCACCATGTGGGTGATATTGGAAAGGTCAATGGCCTTTCTGTTCATCAAATCCATGAGGCGACCTGGTGTGGCAATGATTACCTGTTTCGTGCGCTTGAGCTCCTTGATTTGTCCCTGAATGGAGGCGCCCCCATAGACCGCCAGCGTCTCAAGCCCCTTTTTGTACTTTGAAAATGCTTTAAGCTGTTCTGCAATTTGCTGACCTAACTCACGGGTAGGTGCGAGTACGAGCGCCTGTGTATGATTGAGGCTCATGTCCATTGACTCGAGCAGGGGGAGCCCGAAAGCAGCTGTTTTACCTGTGCCTGTCTGGGCGAGGCCGATGAAGTCAATGTTCTGATTGACGAGCATCGGGATGGCCTTTTGTTGGATTTCAGAAGGGGTTTCTATACCAAGTTCCGGAAGTGCTTTGAGAATATCCTGGGAAAGACCCAGCTCTGAGAAGGTGTTCAATGTCTTGTATTAAAATGAGCGCGCAAAGGTACGTGAAATTAATTGATTCACAGTGGCTTACTCAAATATAACTTAAACCCAGCTGAAAGCCTCTATTTCTCCTTCATTTGCCTGGCCAGGTGGTTGGCCTCATCCATAATCGAGTCTGGGAAGCCGTTGAGCGATAGAATTTTCAGGGCATTGGTATTGACGAGATTGCCTGGTTTGAGTAGATAATCGAAGTGTATCTGATCATTTTCTACGGTTTCGGAAAAATGGTACAGGTCGAATTCTTCTTTGAGGTAATCGGCCAGCTCCAGGTCATGACTGGCTATGAATACAATATTCCCTGACGCATTGAGATGACTCAGTATGGCCTTGCCGGCAGAGATGCGCTCCAGGGTATTGGTTCCTTTAAAGAGTTCATCGAGTAAGAAGAGATTACAGATATCGGACTCACTGGTATCCACCATTTGCTTAATTGTCAGTACTTCTTCAAAAAAGTAGCTTTTGTCGTTCATTAAATCGTCAGCAATACGTATAGCCGAATGGACGTGGAGCACAGGTAGTGCGAAGGAGCGCGCAAAGCAGGTATTGATGGTTTGTGCCAGTATGGCATTAATACCGATTGTACGGATAAAGGTGGTCTTACCGGACATGTTAGAGCCGGTAAGCAGAACAGACCTGTTGCGGATGGATAAAGAATTGGGAATGGCTTCAACTAAGAGAGGGTGGTAAACAGCTTCTGTTGATATCTGCTTTTCCTGCTGGATCTCGGGTTGACAGGTAACCTCTGTTTCAATTCTCAATGAGTGCACAGATAAAGAGGAATCGATGCTACCTACGAATTGAAAAAGACTGTGAATCAGTTCTTTCTGTTCTTCCAGCTTTCTTAATGACCGGAATAGCAGTAAAGGTTCTATAAGAAAAAAGGACCGGATGAGCTCCACGAAGAATTCTGCCACCTGACCTACATCGGACTGTAAGCCCTTTTCGATTTTAAAAATGAACAGGCTTTGACTTAAGCTTCCCAGTTTTTTGATGGCCAGGTCTACATTCTCTTCCTGATGACCAGTAAGGCTTTTTAGTTTTTTTGATACGTTCAAAAGCCTCAACAGCTCGGGAATGGAGGCCCCATACTCAAAAAGGTTTTGCTTATTCCAGTAATGAATGCCAAAGTTTACTCCAAGTATCAGGAAGAGCACAAACCAGAGCTTTGGGACGATCACTACAAAAATCACAGCCAGACAACTGATAATGGCCATGAGATTTACTGCCCAAAACCATTTGGGTTTCTTTATATATTCTTTGGCAAAGAGGGGAGTAAGGTAGTGAGCCTCCCGGTTGCTCAACTCATATAGAGTGAGGACTATTTCGTTTTTCCGGTTTTCATCTGCACTCAGCCACTGAATCATGGACTCTTGTGTTGCGATTTTATCCCTTGAAGAGTTAACAGACCTCAGGTAGGCGTACAAGAATTGCTGACCAGGCTTAGATACTGTACGATCAATGAACATAAATACTTCATCCATGTCGAGGTCCGCATGAGTGCGGTCCGATATAGGGAGTTTAGTCCTGGCGGCTTTGTAGAGGTGCCAGTACTGACCAATGTTTCCGAAGTCAAAATGGCCTTCTTTTCGTTTGGCGTGGTTTTCAAGAATCCTTTTCTTCTTTTTTGAGCTGTATTTGATCATGGTCAGTGAACTATACCATGAGTATAGTTTAAATTCCAGTAAGTGCTCGCCATTGAGTAGACAAGCGATTCATTCCAGCCGCTGAAAGGAGTCTGGCACAGGTGAATCTCCGGAGTGGGCTTAGTCCGGCCTCCTGAATACTGAAGGTTTAAACCCATTATTGAATTGAATGTTGTCGGATATCTGGGTAGTCCAGCCTTCGTCAGAAGTAAGTTCTCCCTGCCAGTTGGCAGGAGCATAAGCTCTGTAAGTAGTGAGCTTTGCACCGGAAAATTCTTCATAGCGAAGCTTCATCATAAGAGGGGTATTAATGCCCAAAGCCTTTACTGTGAACAAAAACTGATCAATCAGTTTAGTCTCCGGATTGAGGTAGAGGAGGAATTCATCTGTTGTTGATCCTGCTTGTTTCTCAAAGCTGATACGAACCATCTCATAGTTTATGTCATTAACTTCTCGGGTTCCTTCATAAAGATGTATGACTCCCGGGTCGAGTAGTTTGAAATTCATACAGAACCAGTAAAAATTGGTCTTTCTGAAAAAGGTACTCATCTGTATGGCAGCTCTGTCTTTTGATGTAACACCGTCTACTGCCACCCAGCCCTCTATACCGTCATAGCCTTGTGTTATTATTCCTTCGGTGTTTGTCATAACCGCATTGTTATGTTCAGTATACTGAGCCCAGGAGTATTCCCCATCGAAAATATATCGTTCAGTAGAAATGTCTGCAAAGCCATCGAAAGAGGTGTAGGTGTATTGGTAGCTGACATCTTTGAGGTTTTTCAGAGCTTCTACACCTCCTGCGGCAGAGATCATTTCAAGTATGAGCTGCCGGGCTTTGGTCTGCTGTGTGGACGAAGTGTTATGGTCCTTTTCAGATTGGTTGCCATTAGATAAACACCCGGAGGCGAGGAATAGCAGAAACAGGCAGGCTGATAGATGTTTCAAGTTGTACGGTTGTTTGTCCATACATACTCGGTAGACAAAGGAAAGTTCGGTTTTTATGTCAAACGGGAGGGACGGAGACTTTTTCCTCGTGAGTAAACCGTCAAAGGGGAGAGCGGAAAACTAAAAGGCCCCTCCTTTCAGAGGGGCCTTAACACAACATAATTTGGCTATTGCCTGGTATATACAGCGTTAATTGGCTGTCGTCCGTTAAAGGTGCCGGCTCCCGGGATGTAGACATAATAGTCTACTTCAAATCCACCGTCACAAGTAGTGAATGATCCGTCAGGCAGTGATACATCTACAGGTGCCAGGGCGTTTGGATCTCCGCGGGAGGTGACCCAGCTGTTTGCTCCACAGCACAATTCTACTCCTCCATCCTGAGGAAGAATATATGCTCTGAGGTCACTGGGGTCTGAAGCATCAAGTGTTACTTCGGCTGTTAGTCCACTGCCCCAAAAATTGGTGACATTAATGGTGTTGGCTCCGGTAATACTTACTTCGGCAGTGTATAAGAAAGCTCCGTTGTCTTCATTGACATCGTAGGTTCCTTCAAATACTGAGATGTCAAAGGCACAATCGTCATCACCAATGGTGAGCGTATGTGTGGCATTCAGTGCATCAGGACCGGGGAATCCGATACCGAGGTTTTCTGAATTGCTGACAATCTCAAGAACGAGATCGTGTGATCCGTCCGTAAGGTCATTGTTCAATATGTCCAGCTCTACATTCACACTGTACTCATTCGCTGGAATGGTGAGTGTAGTAGGGGAGAGCATGTTGTAGTGCGTTCCTGATACAGCATCACCCGATACACTGATCTCGACAGTAAGGGCAGAGGTGCGGGTCTCGGTAGACACCGAGATAGGAATGAGCACAGAGCTGTTGCCTGCTGCGGCATCTGCTTCTGAGGCTGTCGAGCTGGTCTGATTAAATTTTACAAAAGTATCGCTCACCAGGAAGTTCTGTTCATCACAGGCAACCAGCAGAGCTGCGAACAATACAAAGAGACTTATATATTTTTTCATAATGATCGTTTTTTAGTCCGGGGCTCCTGAAAGCCCCGGATGGATGAACTAATAGCCCGGATTCTGATCGTCTTTGATGTTCGGGTTGGCATCAAGCTCACCTATCGGAATAGGCCATACGAATCGGAAATCACCAGCTGGCAGAGACTGCGTCACGGCTGGTGCCGAGAAGTCAGGACCACGGGTAATACCCTGTCCCATTCTTCTGATATCGAACCAGCGATGTCCTTCTACGAAGAGTTCTTTTCTTCGCTCGATCTCGATGGCGTTGGCCAGTGCATTGCCAGTCAGATTCTCATCTACATAACCGGTAATACGGGCTGCTCTGAGAGTGTTCAGATCTGCCATTGCATTGGCATCGTCACCGTTGTTGGCACGGGCTTCTGCTCTGATCAGATACATTTCTCCCATTCTGAAGACTTTGAAGTTGTTGAAACCCTGGTTAGGCTCATACTTACTTGGTATCAGTACATTGCCTCTTCGTGCGTCTTCTCTTACATAGGAGGTAAAGCGAACGTCATTGGCGGGAGTATCGAAAAGATCCGTCCACAGGCTGGAAGGTCTGAAAGCAACCCTGTTGTTGGGCACAAAGTAGAGGGAGCTTCCTACTCTGGAATCCTGACCGAAAGTATAAGCCACCTCCCAGATTACTTCTCTGGCAGCGGGTGAACCGGCATCAGATCTTGCGTTGATCCAGGCACCACTGAAATCTGCACCGGAGATAAGGCCCGTAGAGCCATCGTTGATAACGGCCGTAGCGGCTTGAATCGCGATGTCATTCATACCGGCATAGAGTGCCACTCTGGCCATCAGGGCATTAGTAGCCAGTTCACTGAAGAAAGTTCTTTCAGTTACGGCTGCATCAGCGGCTGCAAAGAGGGTCAGAGCCTCATTCAGGTCGCTGAAAATCTGGTCATATACCTGCTCTACCGTGCTTCTTGCAAGACTTTCGGTACTCAGGTCCAGCTTGATGGGAACCCCTCTGGTTTGTGAGTTTCTCTCATAAGACTCTCCGAAGGCTCTAAGCAAATCAAAATGTGCCAGTGCTCTTAGTCCTAGTGCCTGTGCTTTGAGGCGGTTTCTGCGACCATCGTCTCCTTCGATATCATCAATACCAACTAATACTGTATTGGCTCGCAGGATCACCTGATAGGCTCTCAACCAGAAACCGGCTACTTCGCCATCATCAGAATTGTACAGCCAGTCGGTTTGTGCTCTTTGGTTACCCAGTGACTCCGGGGTTTCAAAGATATCCTCGGCCATCATATCGAGCAGTACGCCAAAGGTACGGCCGTAGTAGGCGTTGGCTCTGAGGGCGGAGTGCACTCCGATGGTAGCCGCCTCGTAGTCGTCCATATCCACCAGTCCGTTACTGATGGCCTCCTGGTGTGTGGGTTCTACGTCCACAAAGTCTTCACAGGCAAAGGTGAAAAGCAGGAGAAATGCGATATATATAGTTTTTTGCTTCATCGTTGTTTCTTTAGAATCCAATATTCAGTCCGATGGTATAGGTTCTCAGGGCAGGGTAGACTGCACCGAGGAACAAGCCGTTGTTCACTTCAGGATCTGCTCCTGAGAATTTGGTGAAGGTCAGCAGGTTTTGACCCTGGATGTATATCCTGGCGCTGCTGAAGCTCAGCTTGCTGAGGAAGTCCGTGGGTACATTGTAAGAAAGCTGTACGTTTCGCAATCTCAGGTAAGAGCCATCTTCCAGGTAACGGCTGGTGTTGCTCTGGAAAGGGTTGGTAGTCAAACCATTCACGGTTCTGATTCTCGGAACATCTGTGATTTGTCCCGGAGTCTGCCATGCATTCAGCAGAGAAGCCGCCATACCGTCTACGAAGAAGGTAGGGTTCTCAATGTTCACTCTTTCGTTGTTATACACTTCGTTACCCGCTACCCAGTTAAAGAAGAGAGACAGGGTTACGTTCTTGTAAGTGAAGTTGTTGGTGAAACCACCGAAATAAGGTGCGTTTCTCGGCTTGAATACCCTACGATCGTTAGGAGTATAAATGTTGGTGACATTACCATTCAGGTCTCTGTAAAGAGCATCTCCTGTAGCCGGGTCAACCCCCACATAAGGTACTACATAGTTACTGTTGATAGGCTCACCTTCTCTGAGCACGGTAGTCGCGGTAGTAATATCTTCACCATTTACCAGCTTCACCACCTCGTTTTTGTTGTAAGTAGCATTGGCAGATACATCCCATGTGAAGTCAGAAGCCTGCCATACAGTGCCACTTATAGAAAGCTCGATACCACTGTTTCTGATCTGTCCCACATTTCTGATTTGTGAGTTAAAACCGGTGGTCCTGGAAAGCTGCTGCTGCATCAGGAGATCCTTGGTATCATCGATATAGAAGTCGATAGCACCGCTGATTCTGCGGTTAGCGGTTTCAAAATCTAGTCCTACATTGAAAGACTGCTTGGTTTCCCATTTCAAATCAGGGTTTGGAACATTGGCGAGTGTTTTACCGGGCAGACCATCATAAGGATTGCCGGTGAACGTGTTGACCTGTGCCACAAAGCCGAAGTCTCCAATCGCCTGATTACCTGTGGTACCGAAAGAAGATCTCAGCTTCAGGGTATTCAGGAAGGGAAAGTTGACGAAGGACTCATTAGAGAGCAGCCATGATCCACCAACTGACCAGAATGTAGCAAAGCGGTTATTGGGTCCGAATCGAGAAGAACCATCTCGTCTGACAGAACCTGTCAGGAAGTATTTGTTCTTAAATCCGTAATCTGCCAGGGCAAAGAAGGAGGCAATCGTATTTTCAATATTACCACCACCTACAGTAGGGATAAAGCCATTGGTGTTGGTACCAGCCGTGATAGAAGCTTCGTTTTCCAGTCTGCCTACAATACCAAAACCGGTATAGTTGAAGTTCGTGGTTTGTGAGTAGACCATTTCGTGGTAAAGTCCCACGTTCAGTCTGTGATCATCTCCCCAGTTGCGCTCGTAGTGAAGCGAGGTAGTTCCGATGAAAGAAGCTCTTCTCTGGTTGGTATTGGTAAGGCTTCCCTGGCCACCGGTAGATTGTAAGCCCGGATTGGTAAGCGGATCAATAAACGTTTGCGTTTGACGGTCTCTGAAGTCAACACCCCATTTGGTGCGGATGCTCAGACCATCTACCGGAAGTTCATAGCCCAGGTCGACATTGGCCACCATACGTACATCTTCTCTTTCTCGCGTATTTTCCAGAATTTCCTGCAGTGGGTTGGGCTGGCCGGTTCTGATGGCTGTATAGTTGCCCTCAGCATCGAAAGGTGTTTCGTAAGGGTTGGCCCAATAGATAGCATTCAGAGGAGAACCGATGAAAGCATCACCTTCACGGGTAAAGGTCTGATTAGAGTAGGTGAGCCCCAGTCTGATGCCGAAGTCGAAATCACCTGATTGATTCAGAATATTGGCTCTGAGACTGTATCTGTCAAGTCCGGTTGTGATTACCTGACCTTCCTGTGAGAATACATTGGCAGAAACGTAGTAAGTAGTGTTCTGATTTCCACCAGAAGCCGTAATCTCGTGCGACTCCAGTTTAGCGCTTTGGAAGAGAGTGTTAGCCCAGTCAGTATCGATATTTCTGAGTGCATCAAGTTCGGTCTCAGATAGAGAAGCCAGTGTGCTTCCTCCGTTTAAAAGCTCGAAGTCCACTTTTTGGCGCCCGTTCATAACAGGTAGAAAATCATCTCTTGTCAGCTCCTGGGTATAACCCAGCTGATAGTTGTAAGTGAATTGCGTTTTACCGGCTTTTCCCTTTTTTGTTGTGATAACGATTACTCCATTGGCTCCTCTGGAACCGTACAGTGAAGTAGCTGAGGCATCTTTCAGGACACTTACTGTCTCGAAATCATTAGGGTTCATTGAGGCAAATTGTGTTGCTGCCACGGGTACACCATCTACCACGTATAGCGGAGTAGTGCCCGAGCTGATACTATTGACTCCACGAATGGTCACAGCTGCTGCAGATCCGGGTTGTCCACTACCGGATTGAACGAGCAGACCGGAAGCCTGTCCCTGAAGAATCTGATCGAAACTCGCCAAAGGGATGTTCTCGATCTTATCTGATTTCAGCTGAATAGCCGAACCAGCATATTTCGTAGGGTCATACTCATTATAGCCCGTTACCACTACCGTTTCCAGATCAACGGCATCGGGCTGCATGATTACGTTAATTATCGTCTGATTTAAAACAGGAATCTCCTGGGTGGTATACCCGAGAAATCTGAAAATCAGAGTACCGCCTGAAGCGGGAATGCTGATGCGATAATTGCCATCAGCGTCAGTCGTGGTTCCGGTTGTTGTGCCTTTCAAGGCCACAGCGAGCGAGGGGAGTGGGAGGCCATCATCGGCCGAAGTCACCCTACCCGTCAGAATGCGGTCTTGAGCATGTGCGCTTATTATTACCATTGCAAACAAGCCACACGTCAGTAAAAACTTCCTCATATTTAGTTTTTAGATAGTTGTGTGAAATAGAACTCATAAGCAATTGGCCAAAATTTGTTGTGTGTGTTGTGTTAACAATCCCAACACGGAAAAAACCTTATAGGGTTGTTTCTGTCGGCCAGCACTCTTCTGTCCATGACGTGTTCTGAGGACATTTGGAATGCTTTTTGTTTCAATGTCCGCTTTTAGAGCGGTTTCAGGGCGTTTTTGCCGAAAGAGTGCTCGAATCACTAACTGTTTAGTTATTTGACAGTGAAGCACTTAGGTAGCGAAGTGAACGGTCTGTGTATCCACATAGGTATGTAGCCCGGAGATGTTGTACAAACATGCAATTCGTCCGGTTTCAGACCATTTAAAAGGTTGTGGGCCTCTTACAGGGCTGTTAAAAAAAATTAAAAAAAAGATTTATTCCGGGGGGTTAAAAGCGGCTTTTTCCGGGAAAAACCACTTTTTTGAGTCTGTGGAATAAGGTTAGCGCAGGGGACTTGTCTTGCCTGAGATGTCAGAAACTCCCATTGATTAATAAGAATACTGATTGTTTTATGATATGGTTAATTCCCTCGAGGAATGACTTTACGCTCACTCATGTCATACTTTCCTCCGGCCCTGAGAAGGTGGAAAACCTTGTCGCCTTTCTGGTAGCTACCGGTCTTTTGATTCCAGTAGGTGCCATCATAAATCAACACGTAATGCTGTCCCAAAACTTCGAAGGAATTACCGGTTACCAGCACTGCCGTGTTTTCATCAATGGCCATGCCCAGCAGATCGGGGTAGACGTCCAAAATCTCGAACATATCGTAGTGTCTGTTGCGGGCCAGTGTATGCTGATCTATGGCTATGTTTTTAACGAATCCCAGACCTTCTTCATGGTCGCCTACCATAATCGTGTTGGTTTTGGTGTCTCCGCGTGCCAGATAAGAGCCCTGGATAGTGGCTCCTGCTGAGCTGCCTCCGATGACACCATCTCTTTCCAGCAGGGCATTCAGCTTATTATGCACTTTGGTGTTGAGATATGAATCAGCCAGTCTCCATTGCCTGCCTCCGGGAAACCAGATACCACCGGCCTGATCAATTACTCCCGCAAAATCTTCCGTGTTGGCCACTTTTGGGTCGGTAGTATGAAGTACCTTAATGTTGTTGGCTCCTCGTCTCTGCCATTGGGCTTTGATTTGCTTTATACGCTGATCTGTGACTTCATAACCTCCGGCAGTGGGTATCACGACTATCAGGGCTTCAGAACCGCCAGCCAGGTCAATAAACTTCTGGAAGACAGCAGCATCTCTCAGTGCTCCACCGGCAATGATCAGATGTCCTTTTTCAGGGCCTGTGGTAACGGTTTGGGCAAAACTGTGGCTGGCCAGCAAAATAAGCAGGCCGACAATAAGACTTTTGACTTTCATTTCTTAAGGCGTTTGATAACGTGGTTTTCTATGAGTCCTACCCATTCTCTGTACATTTTACCTGATGGATGAAGATCATCATCAGCTACCAGCTCAGGGTCGCTTTTCGCTTTTCTTGAGATAGGCGTGATATTGAAGTATCTTACCTTATACTTCTTGCAGATATCGCGACTTACTTTGTTGTAGGTGTTAATGGCTTCTGCAATCTCTTTTTCCTTTTCGGCTCCGAAAGGCGTTTTTCCATAGTCAGGGATGGAGAGGACAATGACATTTCTCGCATTGTTACCCGCCAGCTTTATCGCAGTTTTTAAAAGCTGCTCAAACTCCGGAGCAAAACTCTCAACGGTCTTTCCCTGGTATTGATTATTGACGCCTATCAACAGAGAAACCAGATCATAACTTTCTGCCAGTTCTTTATCATTTTCAATGGCCTCTATCAGTTCATCGGTGCGCCAGCCCGTACGGGCGATAATCTTTGGAGTGGTCATGGCTACGCCAGCCCCGACAGACCTTGCGGCCAATTGTACAGGCCATCTTTCCGATTCAGATACGCTTTCTCCGATAGTGTAGGAGTCGCCAAGGGCCAGGTAGGTCTTGGTATCTTCTTCTTCGTCCTGCGCTTTGATATCTGAGAGAGGTGTCATAAGGGTAGTTAAGGATAAAACTGAAATGAGTATGGTATAATGAATACGAGACATGTTCAGGTCATTTGTTCTAATGTAAGCAATAGTCTCTGAAACAGAGAAAACGAGGAGGACTTTCTGGAGAGCGGGTTAGTACGAGTGATGGGTAGCCAACTTAATCGGCCAGATCTCTGAAATCTACCGGGATTACCGTTGAAACACCCTGCTCTCTCATGGTGATACCGTAAATCACATCGGTAGCAGACATAGTGCGCTTATTGTGGGTAACGATGATGAACTGAGATTCACCGGAGAACTTCTGGATGATCTGGTTGAACTTATCGATGTTGGCATCATCAAGAGGAGCATCTACCTCATCAAAAATACAGAAGGGGGCGGGTTTCAGCAGGTAGATGGAAAAGAGGAGAGAGGTGGCGGTCAGGGTCTTTTCACCACCGGAAAGCTGATTGATGGTCAGGGGGCGTTTACCTTTCGGCTTGGCCATAATTTCGATGGCAGACTCTAGCGGGTTGTCCGGATCAACCAGTTTCAGGTCGCAGTCATCTTCTTCTGTAAAAAGCGACCGGAATACCTTGATGAAATTCTCTTTGATCTTGCCAAAGGCATCGAGGAACGTTTCTCGCGCCACGTCATCAATTTCCTGAATGGTCTCTATGAGAGAGCCCTTGGCCTTCAACAGATCATCTCTTTGCTCCGTAATGAAATCTGCGCGCTCCTTGATTTCCGCATAGGCCTCCATAGCCATCGGGTTGATTGGTCCCATTTTTTCAAGCCTTTCGCGCATTTTGGACACTTTGGCCTGCAGCTCTTCTACCGGAATACCTGAACCTTCTTCTTCCTGTGGTTCTTCTTTCAGTAATTCATCCAGGTCTATATTGAACTCTACCGAAAGCCTTTCTTTGACAGAGCTTAACTCAAGTTTGGTCTCATTCAGACGGTTTTGCAGTACCATCAACAATTCATCGACCTGTTCACGCTTACGCTGTAGTTCCCGCAGGGTCTTATCAGCTACATCAATGTCGCCACGTTGTGCGTAATAATCCTTTTCAGCTTCATTTACGCCTTGTTCGATAGACTCTTTCTCATCATACATACCCACGAGTTCACCCTCGTTGTCTTCTGTATTTGAGATGAGCTTTTTGATTTCTGCCTCGTTCTTTTCGAGTTCCTCGTGGTTCTTTGCTATCCGCTCTTTACTACCGTCAAAGGCAGTTTGCTTGTATTCAATTTCCTGTTCTATCGAGTTGACCTTGTTTTGTCGCTGATGGAACTGGATATTCATGTCATTGTAGACCTGTGACTTTTCCTGCAGGAGCAGATTTTGCTCTTTGGCGGTATGTTCGAGTGTTTCTATTTCTTCTTCCATTGAAGAGAAACTCCCCTGAACTTCTTCTACCTCAGGTCTCATTTGTTCCAGGCTCTGGGTAATCCTGTCAATGCTGCCGGTAATGTCTTCCCTTCTGGTAGTGTTATTTGAGAGCATTTGCGACAGCTGCTCTTTTCTGGTCTTTACAGAGATATACTCCTCATTTACCTGGTTGAAGTCTTTTTGAAGCTGCTCCAGTTCCGACCGGTGTGTGGCAGATTTTAGTCTGGCGAGCTCTTTTTGCTTCTGATCAAGTCTTTCCTTGATATCGGCAATCCTGGTTTCCAGGTCTTTGATCTCTTTCTGGAGTTTTTCCAGGTTTTTAGCCCGGCCTATCCGCTTGCCTTCGAAAAGGCCTACAGAGCCTCCTGAGATGCTGAACTGGCGCTTGGTATATTTACCGCTCTCGGTGATAAATATGGCCTCAGAATCCATAGGAATATCTCCGGGACCTCCCGAAACGATGTATACGTTCTCCAGAATGTGCCCTATAAGCCGTTTGTACTTAGGCTCGTATTCAACAATTTCAGTAGCCGGAACCGCATTTTCGAAGAGCTTAATGGCACCGGCTTCATAGTGATCAAAAGCATCAAGGATAAAGAAGTTGGCTTTTCCTTTAGCCGCATCACTCAGAATATTCACTGCTTCAAAAGCCTGCCGCTCGGTATCTACAATGTAGTAGTTCATGTAGGGCTCCAGGTAATTCTCGATTGTGACGCGATATTTATCGTCACAGGTCAGAATATCTGAAAGGAGGGGAGCATTTTTATTCCAGTTGGCTTTTTTCTTCAGGAACTTAATGGCTTCCGGAAAGCCTTCGAGGTTTTCTACCAGACTCTTGGTGAGGTTGTATTCGTTGCTGCGCGAGTCAAGTTTCCTGCTCAGCTGAGTCAGCTCGTCACGCACCACATCAATGGTTTCCTCGGTCTTCTGAATGGCCTCTCTGTGGCGTTCTTCTTCTTCGCGCTTTGCGGTAAGAGCGGCTTTCTTCTCAATCAGGTCTTCTTCAATCTCCTGAAGCTTATTATCAAAGGATTCCAGACTGGCAGACTGTTCTGAAGTATCTGAAGTTGTTTTCTCCAACTCTTCATTGAGCGTTTGCAGTTGTATTTCCTTGATCTCAATCTCTTTCCTCAGATTAAAGAGTCGCTCTCTGTATTCTGTAAATGATTTTCTTTGGGTGTCAAAGGCCTGCTGAGAGCTATTGGCGATTTTCTTTTGCTCCTCGTAGGTTTCCCGCAGCTGTTCGACTTCTACCTGAATTTCGCGGAAGTACTTACCCGCAGTCTCTTTTTCATTTCTCAGGCTTTCCAGGCTGAAAGCGGCTCTTTCGTTGCTGCGTTTATCTGCCTCTAAGCGCTCCCTTAAGTTGTCACTCTTGTCTTCCAGGTAGGTGAGTCGTTCATTCTTGATCTTCCGGTCGCTCTCGAACTGACGTATTTTATTGACATGTTCGTTCAGGGTGCGTTGTCTGGACGCCAGTAGTTTTTCTTTACTGATCAGGTCGGCTTTACCTTTTTCTATCGTGGCCTCCTGATTGGACATCATCTGACCAATCTCAAGCTTCTTGTCATTCTGCTCCTGAATCTGCTTTTCTACCGATTTATAGATACCGGTCTGCTCTTCCACTGCCTTTCGGGCCAGCTCTACGCTCAATACTTTGTACTCTTCCTTGATCTTGTAATAGCGCTCGGCTTGTCGTGCCTGCTTCTCAAGTGACTTGAGGTTCTTTTCTATTTCAAAAAGAAGGTCTTCCACACGATCCAGATCATCATCTGTATCCTTCAGTTTGCGGAGGGTCTCTTTCTTTCGCTTTTTAAACTTGCTTATACCGGCTGCTTCTTCAAAGAGATCCCTTCTTGAGTTCTCTTTATCGTTCAGCAGATCATCTACCATTTTAAGCTCGATGATCGCATAGCTGTTTGAAGCAATACCTGTATCCATGAACAGGTTGGTAATATCTTTCAGTCGACAGCTGACATTGTTCAACAGGTACTCGCTCTCGCCTGATCGGTAATACCTTCTGGTTATGGTCACCTCGGTATACTCAGTAGGGAGGAGGTTCTTGGTGTTTTTGAACGATAGTGAAACTTCTGCCAGTTGAGTGGGTCTGCGTTTCTTGGTACCATTGAAAATGATATTCTCCATTTTCTCAGAGCGAAGCATCCTGGTCTTTTGCTCTCCCAGTACCCACCTGATAGAATCAACAATATTCGATTTTCCGCAGCCATTAGGCCCTACAATCCCCGTAATACCCTCATCGAAGTTGATCGCAACACGATCTCCGAAGCTCTTGAATCCCTTGATTTCGAGTTTGGTTAATTGCATATAACAGGGCCTGCGAAAAAATAGGCGTGGCTAGCAAAATTAGAATTAATTCTTAGATTTGCTAACAATGGAATTCGATATTGGCAACCTGGTCTATATACTCTTCGTAGCAGTGATTTTCATTCTGAACCTGTTCACTAAGGCTAAAAAGAAGAGAGGTCAGAATATACCGAGAGCAGAGGACCCAACCACCCTGGGGCCACCCCCTACAAAGGGTAAAACTTTTGAGGAATTGCTGGAAGAGTTTACAGGGAGCAGTCCTGAGCCCCCACCGCTTCCACCTCCGGTACAGCGTAAGCCGACTCCCAAGCCAAAGTCACAATCAGTTTACCAGCAGCAGGCCAAACCTAAAGCTGTGCCTGAAACATCTAAACACAGCATTCTTACCACTGATTTCAAGCGCTTTGAAGAGTTTGATGAAGAAGAAGTGGAAGGAACAGATTATTCAGAGCTTTTTGAGGACCACGACAGCGTACAGAAAGCATTTGTTCTTTCTGAAATCTTCCAGAAGAAATATTGATCCTACTTTATCTGTTTGCTTAACGACTATTTGAGAGGGCTTTTATCCAGGTTCCCTGAAGTGGACAAGAGAGTGCTTTTGATTTGCTCGACCTTCTGACAAGTTATGACGAGCATGTAAGAAGGAAGCTTAGGTTGAAACGAAAAAGGCCGGAAATGACCTAGCGGATTGTAGCTGAGGGGAGGCCTTTAGGACATCCTGAAGCTGATAGGAACTTTAATTCGAGTATTGATGGTCTTGCCATCCTTTACTCCGGGTTTCCATTGCTCTGATTCCCGAATGGCTCTGACTACGGCCTCATCACAGCCATTGCCCAGTTTTTCAATTAGTCTTATATCACCGATTTTTCCATTCTTACCTACCACAAAAGAAACTACTACATCTCCTTCTACTTTAGCCTTTCTGGCTTCAGATGGGTACAGAATACTTTCCTGGAGATAGTCTTTCCAGGCATCAAGTCCTTCTGACGGTATGGGTTTGATATCCTGCTCACTGAAGTTGTCATAGTCATAGGCTACTTCGGCTACTTCAATGGCTTTACCATTTGGCACGGCTTCACAGGCAAAGATGAAAAACATAAGTGCCGCGATAGGGAGTGGGATCAAAAGCTTAAGAATATTCACTTTCTTCTGTCCTTTGATCATATTCACCCGCTTCAGCGTTTTGTTCTTGTTAAAGTGGCTGCCGATTTCCAGGCCCATTTTGGAGAAAACCAACTTTACCAATAATTGGGAGTAGGCATTCTTACCGCTCACTTTAGCCACCTTATTGTCAGCCTCATATTCATGAATCTCTTCAAGAAGGTTTTTGAAAAGGTAGATAAATGGATTGAACCAGAATACGATTTTCAGAATCTCCATGAAAAGCACATCATAAGAGTGCTTTTGATTGATATGCACCTTCTCGTGCTCCAGTATTTGCTTTTCTTCTGCCTCGTTAAGCTTCTGAGTGTTATCCCAGATCAAATAATTAAAGAAGGCAAAGGTGGGCAAAGAACCGTCTGTCTTTACCAGATAATAATTTTCGCGATAGCGGGTGTCATGTCTCTTAAACCAGACAAAGTCTTTAAATGACCTGATTTGAACGAAAAGACGCAGTGTAAGGCTTAAAAAACCTATAAAATAGAGCGTAATAACAACCTCCCACCAAAGCATAAAAGGGCGCTCAGACTGAGCGGTAATGGTATATGAGAAGGCCTTCTCTGCCTCAATAATAGGTTCGTCAGTGGCCTCATTACCCACCTGGTGGATGGAGTTGAGAACAGTAGGGGTCGTGTCGGGATTGTAATCAATTTCCAGCAGGGGGAAAGTCACTGAAAATAAGATCACTGCCAGCAAATAAAACCTGTTGTACTGAAAACTGCGTTCCTTGCGTAATACAAAATGGTATAGCAGATAAAACACAGCCAGGCAAGTGGCGGACTCCAGCAAGTAGAGCAATGCCTGATTGAATGTTTCCAGTAACTCTATGGTAGGATGCTGCGACATTGGACTTCTCTATTCGGGATTATCTTCTTTTAAATCACTTTCTACGTGCTTCATCAGAGATTCAAACTCTTTGATCTCCATGTCATTCTCCTTCGCAAAAAATGAAACGAGCTTTTGGAATGAACCACCGAAGTAGCCGCCAATAAAGTTTTTAAGATAAAAGTTGCTGTACGTAGTCTTGTCTATAACAGGGAAGTACTCATGAGTTTTACCATAAGCATTGTATCCCACAAAACCCTTTTTCTCCAGAATACGAATAATGGTCGAAACCGTATTGTAAGCTGGTTTGGGTTCCGGCATTTTGGCCAATACATCTTTTACGAAACCTTTTTTAACGTCCCATAAAATTTGCATTACTTGTTCTTCCGCCTTAGTTAATTCCCTCATTTTCTATTAGTTATTTTGTGCACTGTATTAATAGTATCAATAATAAAACTATCTGTCTAGTTTTCCAACTAACGGGTTAGTTTTTTATTGTGCTGTATGCTTACAACTGAGTAAAGGCATAAGAGATAATATTGGCTCCCATGCGCAACGCTTTTAGCCTCACTGATTGCGGGTCATTGTGAATTCTCTGGTCTTCCCAACCATTGCCCAGGTCGGATTCGTAGCTGTAATAACACACCAGTTTCCCTTCATAAATCAGGCCAAAACCTTGTGGAGGCTTCTTGTCGTGCTCATGAATTTTGGGCAGGCCTTCCGGGAACTTATATTTTTGGTTATAAATCTCGTGATCATGGGGTAATTCGATGAATTCCAGTTCGGGAAACACCTTTTTCATTTCCAGTCTCACGTATTGATCCAGTCCATAATTATCGTCAATGTGCAGGAAACCTCCTGATACGAGGTAGTTTCTGAGGTTCTGTGCTTCCTGGCTTGAGAATACTACATTGCCATGGCCAGTCATATAGACCCAGCTGTAATCGAACAGCTCAGGGCTTCCGATTTCTACGATGGCATCCTGCTCATTAATATTGGTTTTGATATTTTCATTACAAAATCTGGCAAGATTGGGGAGTGAGGTCTTGTTGGCATACCAGTCACCACCTCCATTATATTTGAGCTTGGCAATTTTCAATTGTTCCTGTGCCATGGAACCAGAGATAATACCTGTTAAAAGCAGGCAGGTAAAGAATGTGGATCGCAACATGTTCTGATATTTCCTGATAGCCAAAATAGCTATATTATTGACTCAATCTTAGCTCTATGAACGCTCAATTTTTAAAAGGTGTTTTGCTTACATCGTTTTTTCTCTCAACGGTACCTGATGCACCGGAAAAAGGGGAGTAGGCAGGGGAGATTTATTCCATACAAAGAACCCTTGCGCAGCGGTTGATGTTGCTTAGAGTATAGGCACGATTGTGCCCTGCGATTGATATTAAATCAGCAGTATGCGAAGGTTGACCACCTTTGATTGAAGAAACTTAAAACCGGACTGATCCTTCAAAGCCATTTGAGGCAGGCCAGGTAAACAGAAGAAGATAGATTAATGCAGAGTGATTTTGAGGAGTTTGTACAACGGCTGGGCCATCGCCTGGATAAGCCCTTGCCCGGGCGGGAAGCACAGGTGAAAATGGCACCTTATCCCGTAGATGAAAGCCGTTTTGAAGAAAATCTAAACAAGCCTTCGAAACCGGGAGGTGTTATGTTGCTGCTTTATCCGCACAACGGAGACATCTATTTGCCTCTTATGAAGCGACCGACCTATGCGGGAGCTCACAGCGGGCAGGTGAGCTTTCCCGGAGGCAAGTTTGAGCAAGAGGACGTGGACCTGCGAAATACTGCACTCAGAGAAACCGAAGAAGAGATAGGAGTGAGGTCAGAAAGCATAGAGGTAATCGGTTCGCTGTCGGAGCTGTTTATCATTGCCAGTAATTTCAAGGTGTATCCATCGGTGGGGTTTATAAAAGAGCGACCTGTATTTATTCCGGACGCAGTGGAGGTGGAAAGCGTTTTGGAGGTGAGTCTTTCTCAGTTGAGAGATACTTCAAGAAGGGGGGTAGAAAAGATGACTTTTGGTAACTATACGATTCACTCGCCTTACTTTGACGTTGAAGGACATGTAGTATGGGGGGCAACCGCTATGATGTTGAGCGAGTTTCTGGATGTGACTGCAGAGCTGATCTAGCCTATGGCCTAGGTGGTTTCGCTATCCAGCATCAGGTAGTGCTTGATTTTAAGATAAAGGTCCTCAGGCTCAAAGGGCTTTGAGATCAGGTCCTGCATGGCTGACTCTCTGACTTTGTCATAGAGGTCTGAAGCCCGCTGTGCCGTCATGGCCACGATGCGGCTGTCTTTATTCATAGCAGAATCTTTCCTGATTTGGAAGGTGGTTTCAAATCCATCGATACCATCCATCTGCAAGTCCATCAGAATGAGGTCGAAACTGCTTTTGTTGGCGAGGTCAAGAGCATCGTATCCGTTCCTTGCTTCCTCGCAGTCTGCATTCCACATGGAGAAGAACCTTTTGAGCACGAGGCGATTCATATCGCTGTCGTCTACCACCAGAATTCGTGCATTGTTGAGGTTTTTGGTCTCATCCAGTTCGTCTGTGTCATCAAAGATCTGCATGGAGTCGTTGATCTTAAACTCTATATCGAAGCTGAATTGTGTACCCACATCTTCCACACTATGTACATGGATGCTGCTTTGATGGAGTTCGATGAGTTTTTTAGTAATCGCCAGTCCCAGTCCGGTTCCACCGTACTTTCTTGTGGTTTCACGACTGGCCTGTTCATAATCTTCAAATATCTCGTCCAGCTTTTCCTGCGGGATACCAATACCGGTATCAGACACAACAAAGCTCACCACAGCCGCGTCATCTGTGATCCCCTTCAGGCTGGCAGCGATGGTGACGTTGCCCTCATGGGTAAACTTGAGTGCGTTACCCACGAGGTTGTTAAAGATCTGAGTCAGTCTTGTGGGGTCACCCATTATACGATCGGGCGTGTGGTCACCCACCTGTAGGATCAGGCGTACTTCCTTACTCGAAGCCTTGTATTTAAAGCTTTCGCAAATGTTCTTCAGTAAATCGATTAATGAGAACTCTGTGGACTCAAGATTGATTTTACCCGCCTCGATTTTGTTGTAGTCCAGAATATCATTGATAAGGGAATGCAGACTTTCGGCAGAGAACTTCAGGGCGTCTATGTATTCCTGTGTTTCTTCATTCTCGTTCTCTATCTCCATCAAATGACTCAGACTGATGATGGCGTTGAGCGGGGTGCG
>DIYF01000086.1:34475-86664 GCA_002427745.1 Roseivirga sp. UBA6061
GGGGTGCGAATCTCATGACTCATCACCGAAAGGAATTCTGTTTTGGCCTTGGTTGCCATCTCAGCCTCCTTCCAGGCTTTTTGAAGCTGAAGCTTCTGGTCGTTGATGAGGTGAGTTCGCTCAGCTACTTTTTCTTCCAGTTCCTGATTAATAGAAAGCTGCAGTCTTTCGTTTTCGGTAAGCTGAATAATTAAAGACTCCTGCGTGATGTTATGGTTATGAAAGTCGCGTTTGATTTTATGACCAATACCCAGTGAGAAGAGGAGTACCTCTATGAGAATGCCAATCTGCGCTATATAAGGCACATTTGACTGGAAATCGATGAGGTACTGATAAGAGGTAAAGAGTACCGTGATCGTAAGAAAAATGGTTCCCAGCGAAAAGTATCTCACGGCCATCATCTTCTTTCTGCTGATACTCACTATGAACACCACAGTGATCATGCAGATAAGAATATTGAAAGAGTTGTGCATGATGATGGCCGTATAGGCATCTCCTGTGGAGAGGAGATAGATGACATTGATAATGTACACGGTCAGCATCACTTTCATGGCTACCCCGAAGAATCTGTGCCATTTGGGAAAGGCCTCTTTGGTATCGATAAAAGCACGGGCAAAAGCGAAATAAAAGACAGCTGTTAGGGTGACCAGGATCCATACCGGCATCAGGTATTCCGGGTGATTGGGGAATACATAGAGGTCCAGATAGCCGTAGTAATTGAGGAAGTAGATACAATTGCTAAGCGTGTAAAGACCATAATAGAGAAACTCACGCGCTCCGAAATAGGCAAAGAAAATGAGCCCTAAAAACGAAAGTATCAGCAACAGGCCACTGAATACTCCTTCAAACAGTTGATCTGACTGTGTTTCGCGGCTCCACACTTCTTCAGGAACCAGCCTGATATTGAACCTTGGAGGAAACCGGTCGAGACTTTGGGTTCGGATGTAGATCACAATAGATTCCTGTGAGGCAATGTGAAGTCTTGTTTTAGACTGATAACCCAGAGGGATTTCTCTTTGGACAGAGGGGACCAGGTAGCCTGCCTTTCGCTCACTTACCCGGCCTTCCCGAATGAAGTAGATGGTTTCTTTGGCATTTGTACCGGTAAAAAGAATGAAGGAAAAATCGTTGTTGGTTGTATTCTGAATCCTGAATTTAATCCAGTAGGTCTTGTCGTTGTCAAGCGACTCGAAGCGTGTGATAGGGGTGTAGAAGTTGTCGGGAATGGACTGAATATAATCGAACTCCTTCTCGTTAGTCCGGTCTTCGTAGACAAATAATTTATTCTCATCCAGGGTTTGTTCCTGTTCAGCATAGACTTTGTACGTCTGGTCGTCCTGAATAGCAGAAAAGGCTCCGTTTAACTGGAAAAACGTAAGCCCAGGCAAAAGAAATAAACACAGAAAACGGCCAATACTACACATCACACTAATCACGAAATTTTTGCCTTTTTGACCTTAAAAACAAGGGAAAAACGTTAAACCCTACCGGTGTGAATGTGTTATGCCGTAATGGGTGTTTAACCAGCAAAAATATGTATGTGTAAAATCTGGGTGATTTTATGCTCAGACCTGGGCAAATTTGATAGCGTCTTTAGACCAGGGAGTAGATTCCTGAATGGCCTTCAGCACGTCTTTCGGGTCTTCGAATACATTCCACATTTCAAGGTGTTTTTCTGATAAAAAATTGTTTTCTACGGCCTGATTCATCATGGCAAGCAGAGGGTCATAGTATCCATCAAGATTGAGCAGAACGATAGGTTTTGTAAATATGCCCAGACGTTTGAGGGTAATGGCTTCCATAAACTCTTCAAATGTACCGCAGCCACCCGGGAGGGTAATTAATGCATCTACACCCACCATGAACTGTTTTTTTCTCTCGTGCATATCAGCGGTAAAAATAAATTCATTGACATCCTTGTGGTGGTATTCTACTTCCTTCATAAAATGGGGCATAATACCTACGATGTGGCCATTCTCGGCAAGTACTGTATCTGCCAGTTTTCCCATAAGGCCTATCGCTCCGCCTCCATATACTACGGTGGTGCTGTTTTGAACCAGGGTCTTTGCAATAATTTCAGTGGCTTCGAAATATTTGGGGTCTACTTTATCACTGGAAGCACAATAGACGCATACTTTTTTTATCTCCTGCATATGGGCTGAATTTCGAGAAGTTCGGTCATATGTCAAAAGAAAAGATTCATTCATCATCCTGAGCTTCGCCAGGTGTAAAACTGCTCTTTTTCAATACTCGATTTTTTTATATTCCAACAGAACTAATCTATCTGACTATGAAGCACCTTAACCAGCTCAAGTACTTATTATGCCTGATGGCGCTTTCACTTTGCGCAGTGGATCTTTCCGCGCAGGGTACGCGTCTGCTCAGGCAGCCCACTATATCAGACCAGTCTATCGTTTTTGTTTACGCCAATGATCTCTGGATTGTAGACCGAAATGGTGGTAGGGCTAACAGACTCACCAGTAATGCCGGAGGAGAAACCAGCCCGCATTTTTCAAAAGACGGGAAAATGATCGCCTTTACCGGGCAGTATGATGGTAATGCCGATGTATATGTAATCCCAGCCACCGGTGGAGAGCCTCAAAGGCTTACCTGGCACCCGGGAGGTGATAATGTTACCGGCTGGACTCCCGATGGCAAGGTGCTCTTTTCCTCTGGTAGAGAAGGAAAACCTACTCAGGAATCAAAGTTTTATAAAGTGGGGCTTGATGGAGGTATGCCGGAAGCCCTGCCTGTGCCAAGAGGCGTAGACGGACAGGTTTCTGCTGACGGAAAGCATATAGCCTATCAGCAGATTTCTTTCTGGGACCCTGAGTGGAGAAACTACAGAGGCGGACAGGCCAAGCCCATCTGGATCATGAATATGAAGAACTATGATCTGAAAATGACGCCCCGCACGGATAATGAAAGACATACCAGTCCTGTTTGGCTGAACGGTATCGTTTACTACCTATCGGAGCGAGATTTTGCCAACAATGTATGGTCTTATGATCCCAAGACCGGCAAAGACAAGCAACTTACCTTTCACAGCGATTTTGATGTGAAGAACCTGGATGCCGGAGGAGGAATGATTGTGTATGAGCAGGGCAGCTACCTCCATACCATGAATCCGGCTACCGGACAAAGTCAACAACTCAATATAGAAGTGGCAGGAGATATGAACTGGGGACGTCCGCGCTGGGTAACGGCCCGCTCGAGCCAGCTGCTTAATGCCAACCTGTCTCCAAGCGGGAAAAGAGCCATTTTTGAGTTCAGAGGAGAGATTATCTCTGTGCCTAAAAAGGATGGAAACTGGAGAAACCTTTCCCGAAATAATGAAGCTGCCGACCGTTCTCCTGTCTGGTCGCCTGACGGATCGAAAGTAGCATGGTTCTCAGATCGTTCCGGAGAGTATACGCTGATGATCGGTGATCAGGAGGGGCTGGAAGAACCACGCTCTATTACCTTACCCAATCAGACATTTTACTTTGTGCCTACCTGGTCGCCAGATGGTAAATACATTGCTTACACCGATACGGATTATAACCTCTGGTATGTGGATATTGAATCAGGCAATGCAAAGAAAGTAGATACGGAAAGATATGCCCACCCTAACAGGAGCATGAATCCTGTGTGGTCGCCTGATAGTAAGTGGATTACCTATGTACGACTATTGGATAGCCAATTCAAGGTAGTTAAGGCCCATAATGTTGAGTCAGGACAAACGCTTCAGCTGACTGATGGTATGTCAGATGCTATTTCTCCTGTTTGGGATGAGAGTGGCAAGTACCTCTACTTTCTGGCCAGTACCAACTATGGCTTGGGTACCGGCTGGCTGGATATGAGCTCTTACAATATCCCGGTGACCCGGGCACTCTATATGATTGTTCTGAGCAAAGATGATCCGTCACCTTTCCTTCCCCTGAGTGATGAAGAGGCTACCGATACCGGAGACAAAAAGAAAGAGGATAAAGGAAATGAAGTAAAGATTGATATGGAGGGGATTCAGCAGCGGATTCTCGCTGTACCGGTGCCGATCAGAAATTATCTCGGGCTGATCCAGGGGCCCAAAGGTCATGTCTTTTATTCGGAACTGATACCCAACCAGGGTGTGAAACTACATCGCTATAGTCTTAAAGACAGAAAGGCTATTGAGTTTATGTCTTCTATTTCTTCTGCCACTACCTCTGCCGACCGAAAGAGTCTGCTTTATCGCAATGGAGGTACCTGGGGTATTGTACCCACTACAGGCGGCCCTAAAAAGCCGAATCAGGGACGTATCAATACTTCCGGGGTAAGGGTCAAGGTGAATCCTCCCGCAGAGTACAAGCAGATTTTCAAAGAGGGCTGGCGCTACATGCGCGACTTCCTGTATGTAGATAATACCCACGGGGCTCCCTGGGATGATGTATGGAAGTGGTACTCTCCCTGGATCGATCATGTGAGGCATCGCTCTGACCTCAATTATGTAGTGGACATTATGAGCGGAGAGATTGCCGTAGGGCACTCTTATGTATCGGGTGGTGATTTTCCTGCGCTGACCAGTGACCGTATCGGTTTATTGGGGGCCGATATCAGCAAGCAGAGAAACGGTTATCGTATAGATCGCATCTACAATGGTGAGAGCTGGAATCCCGGCTTGAGAGCTCCGCTTTCAGGTCCTGGTATTGACATTAGAGAGGGCGATTACATCCTTGAAGTAGACGGAGAAGCAGTATCTGCTGATCGTAATATCTTCAGCTATTTTGTGGGTACGGCCAATCGTCAGGTAAAGCTCCTGGTCAATGATAAGGCCAAAAAGGAGGGGGCCAGACTGGTTACTATACAAACCATAACCAATGAGCGTGGCCTGAGACAGTTTGCCTGGGTAGAAGATAACCGTAGAAAGGTAGATGAACTTTCAGGAGGGCAACTGGCCTATGTTTATGTTCCCAATACCGGAAATGGCGGATACACCTACTTTAACCGTTATTTCTTTGCCCAGCAGGATAAGAAGGGGGCGGTTATCGATGAGCGTAACAATGGCGGAGGTTCTGCCGCAGACTATATCGTGGATGTACTGGCCAGAAAGCTTCATGGATATTTCAACAGCAGAGTAGAAGGTAACCGGCCTTTTACAACCCCGGGAGCAGGGCTTTGGGGACCAAAGGTGATGATCATTAATGAAAGGGCCGGATCAGGCGGTGACCTGCTGCCTTATATGTTCCATAAAATGGAGATCGGCCCCATGATTGGTACTCTCACCTGGGGTGGTCTTGTAGGTACCTGGGATACTCCGAGGTTTGTAGACAACGGTCGCATGGTAGCCCCTCGTGGTGGCTTCTACGATACTGATGGAAACTGGGCTGTAGAAGGAGACGGAGTGGCTCCTGATATAGAAGTGGAGCAGTACCCTAAAGATGTAATTGCCGGTAAAGATCCTCAGCTGGAAAGAGCCGTAGCTGAGGCCTTGAAACTGATGAAGACGGAGGCCATCGAGCTGAAGCCGGAGCCTGCGCCACCTGTCAGATGGAAACGACCTGTTAAAAAGAACTGACTCTGATCCTGGTTCAGAGGTAAGGTGTTTATAACCAATGATTTGAAACCCCGAAAGGCAACTTTCGGGGTTTTCATTTTTATGAAAACGAATGCAATCAAACTCACTACTATTCGGTAGACCGTGAATCGGTTTTTTTGGATTGGTCTCTGATTTTTTTGTAAATTCGTAAGCCGATGCTCTCAACCATACTTATCCTGATTTCAGGTGTACTAGGTATTTATTGGTCTGTCAAAGCCAGAAATTCCTTCACCAGGCTAACCGGATTCCTGCTTTCAGTTTCCAGTTTAGCCACCCTCGTCAATGCTTTTGGCCTTAACAACTATGCCGGCTATGCGGTAGCTTTGTTTTCGCTTATGGCGGCTTATGAACCCACCGATTCTACCCGGATTAAAAAGCACCATAAAATCTATTTTGGCCTCTCAGGCATTTTGTTTGCCATTGTCACCATCGACATGTCCGTGTCGCTCCCCTTTACTTTGATACTCTGGCCGTTTGTATTGCTGTTTTTTATCGCTTCTGCCTGGTTGCTTGATCAGGGACTCAAGATGATGCGTACCCGCCTCGCTTATGTGAGCATATGGATGGCTCAGGGCCTGATTTGTATCATTGATGCGCTCTAACCCAGTTTTTGCAGGGTTCTGATATCAGAAATAAGTCTGGTTACCTCTAGTGAAAGGGTACCATTATATACCCCTCTGATCCTCCCTTCTTCATCTATCAGAATGAAGTTTTCCGTGTGAAGAAACTCGTTCACATCCTTACTCATACCTATCTCTTTTTCTGCAAAGTAGGAGGTACGGGCCAACTCGTAAATCTCTTCCTGCGGCCCGGTGAGCAGGTGCCATCTATTGGCATCTATCCCCTTGATATCTGCATAACTTTTGAGAACGGAAACAGAATCTACCCAGGGCATTACACTAAAGGAAAGTAACATCACATCGGGGTCTGTTCTGAATTCTTGCATTACTTTAGACAGGTTGGACGTCATTTTAGGGCAAATACTGGGACAGCTCGTATAAAAAAAGTCAACAACATGAATTTTTCCTGCCAGCCTCTCATTATCGACAATCTCTCCTTCCTGATTTTGAAAGGAAAAGCCGGATATCTCATGAATGTTATTGTACTCAGGTTGACTCTTACTGATCCATTCAGGAGTGAAATCTGCTGAGTTATAAAAGGGGAGAGGAATGCCCTGCTCTTCTCTTTCTGTACCACAGCTCAACAAGAGCCATGATAGCATCAGGAGGCTGCCACTAATAAGCCTTTGCTGTAAATACACCCTTTTCATCACTTACTGATTTGCAATTCTTTAATCCAATCAGACCGTATCGATGGTTGTTTTTCACCACATAGTTTGCCCTGATTTTACCATCAGATTCCCACATTTTTTGTGAGCCCGATTCCTTCCCCTTTTCATAGGTGAAGAATCGATAGGGTTGGCCAGACTGATACCATTCCCTTGCTTCTCCTTCCAGAAAACCATTTTGGAAATGGTAGCTGAATTTGGCTGCGCCATCAGGCCAGTAACCGAGATGATTACCGTGTTTATTGTTTTTGAGGTAATACCTCTCTTCTCTGATACTGCCATCCTCATAGTATAGGATGGAAATCCCCTCTTTTAGCCCCTGGAAGTAGCCGGTTTTACTTTTTAGCCGGCCATTGCCAAAATAAGATGAGGTAAATCCCGAATAAGGAGCATCATTCAATAATAGTCTTGCTCCCTTTTGCTCAAAGCCATCTGCTGCGGCATCAGTGGTGATATCGGGTACCATGGGCAGGTGTGAAGACTCCCTTTCAGGAGCTTCACATGCCCATAAAACTAAACTGAGAAGTACTAAAAGCTTTTTCAAAATCAGTTGGATGCCGTGCCTGCTACTCCGTAAAATCCATTACCATTGATATAGGGATCAGCGTCTGTTATATGGTAATGATAGATGCCCTCCGGGTAATCCGGTGTAGCATGACTATGTCCATGGTAGTCATCCAGGTCTGTATTGGTTACCCGGGAGCCATCTTCCATTGGCCCATACACCGGGAAGCCATCCAGCAGCCAGCCCAGGAGCGTATCGCTTCCATTATTTGCCGTGAGAAAGAGAGGCTCCTGGTGATAATGGTATGTTCCCAGTCTTTCCGGGTGACCCAGGTATTGATCAAAGGAGTCAATCTCCACGGTCAGTGGCTGGTTATCAGGGCCTGCATACTGATTGAAGAAAACGATGCCATTGATGGATATGCCAATTGCTCCTAAGGGGGTGGCTTCCTTAACGGCCGCCTCAGCAGGGGTCAGGGGTATGCGCAATGTGATTGACTTTTCTGATATCTGATTTGGGTTAAGTGCAAAATTGGGATTCGTACCGTTGTATGCCTCGTACAAGGCATGTGCTGAGGCATAATAGGGGCTGGGGTGATTCGGCAGGTTATCTGTCTCAATTACCACGAAATCCCCATCTACATAGGCATTTACATTATCCGTGAATTTTTCAAACACTGCAGGCAGCTCAGCCGTCTCTGTTGGCGTACCAACGTCAGCTCCATCATCACTACCGCAGGCTATTACACTCACTATGGTGATGGCCATCAAAAACACTCTGGGTTTCATACGCTCTTTTTTTGTCTTCAGGGTATTAGATGACAATGCGAAATAAAACCTGCGGAAGTAAGAAGATTTTTTTTGAAAAGTTCTTTAGGAGGGGTTCAGGGCTGATGGTAAAAGAGGAATTTCACGCCAAAGGGCCAAAAGCTCCTCTCTGGAAAGGAGCTTGTTACTTTCGGTCATGATTACATCTTCTCGTACATTTCCCGGAGTTTTTTACGGGTAATGGTATCTTTCCAGTTGCTTCCCAGTGCATTTTCCCAGAGAGGTTCAAGAAACAGCGCTACATCAATCATCTTCTCAAACTGATCATCTGATAAGCCGGCACAAATGCCCGTGGGGATGTGAATTTCGTGCTTGTCTACCATGGCCTTAAATTTCTTGACACCTTCAGGGTAGAACTCTTCCAGGTGATCGAAGACTATACAGTTTCCAATGCCGTGTTTGGTGCCTAACAGAAAGGAAAGACCGTAGGAAACCGCATGAGCTACTCCTACCTGAGAGTAGGCGATAGACATACCACCATGGAAGGAGGCCATCATCAGTTTATCATCTGAATCATCATCCCAGGCATCTTTTTCCAGGAATACTTCTTCGCAAAGTTCCAGTGCCTTTTCACCATAAGACTTGGAGAAAGCATTGAGATAAGTGCCTGTTAAAGATTCCACGCAATGAATGTAGCAGTCCATCCCGGTATAGAAACGCTGATTTTTCGGAGCATTTCTGATCAGTTCAGGATCGAGAACAATCTGGTCAAAAGGGGTGTAATCAGAGTTCATACCCAGCTTTCTTTCCGGACCTGTCAATACCGTAGTTCTTGATACCTCAGCTCCTGTACCAGACAGCGTAGGAATGCCCACGTGATAGGCTCCTGGTACTTTTACCAGGTCCCAGCCCTGATAGTCCGCTGAAGAACCGGGATTGGTCATCATCAGCGCCACGGCTTTCGCAAGATCAAGCATGCTACCACCTCCAATGCCTATTATTCCGGAAGTTGAACCGAATTCATCTTTCAACTCCTGAGCAATCCTATCAACCTGTTTGGTCTTGGGCTCGTCTTCTGCGCTGGCAAAAATGATCTTATCTTTTCCCTCCAGCGGAATGCGGGAAATCAGGTCTTGTCTGTTCTGAAAAATATCGTCTACTACAAATACAAAGGGAGCATCGCCTTTGCGTTGCGGAGCGAGTATTTCGGCTGTCTGGTTGAAACTGCCTCGGCCAAACACGACCATTTTAACCATTGGGAAATTCTTGAATTGCGTCATCAGTCTTCGATAAATGCTTTTGCGTGTTCTAAATCTTCGGGCGTATCTATTTCGATGCCCATGTATTCGGTTTCGACCATTTTTATCTTCTTACCTATCTCAAGGTATCGCAGACATTCAATTTTTTCTGTGTCTTCCAAAATGGTCATGGGGGTATGATAGAAGTCAAGCAATGCCTGTTTTCTGAAAGCGTAAACCCCAATGTGCTCGTAGTATTTAGGGTTAGCCGCCATATTTCTAGGGTAGGGGATCGGGGAGCGTGAGAAGAACATGGCGTGATTGTCTTTATCGACAACCACCTTTACGTAATTGGGGTCCTCAATCTGATTTACTTTTGTCAGTACCTGCATGAGTGAGGCCAGGTCGATATGCTCAGCATCATCTTCAGTAAAGACTTTCAGTAGCTTTTCAAGTGGCTCTTTCTTTGTAAATGGCTCATCTCCCTGGACATTGACAATAATGTCAGCATCAATGTTTTCTGCGGCTTCAGCAATCCTGTCACTACCGCATTCATGCTCTTTCTGACTCATGGTAGCCTGACCTCCGTTATTGGTGATCTCATTATAGATAACATCACTATCAGTTACCACATATACTTCGGCAAAAAGTCCTGTGTTTACTACCGCCTCATAGGTACGAAGAATCACAGATTTAGCCCCCAGTTTAGACATGAGCTTACCCGGAAAACGTGTCGCTCCATAGCGAGCGGGTATCAGGGCCACTACCTTCATGATAGTACGCTTTTGATAGTAGCAGCCATCTTTTCGGCTCTTTCGGTAGCTTGTTCCTCTGTCCAGCTCAGGTTGATCAATGAAGAAATGGTACGCCCCATGATCGCATCTGACTGAGTGAACTGGTCATAATCATAGCTCTTTAGTGCACTGGCCAGTGTCGGGTTAAGTGGAAAGAGAGAAGTGGCGTCTTTTAGGTGCGACCATTTTTTAATATAGTGCCAGTTATTGTCGTACCAATAGAAGTTACCTCCCAGGCCATTGTCCAGTAGTGCCTTATGCGCTTTTCTTGTCAGGTCTTCGGTAGGAAGGAAGAATGAAAGGAAAGAGGCATTATCTCCTTCCGGATCGGGGATTCTTCTGAAGGTAACACCTTCCACCTGTTCGAGAGCTGCCTTGATGATGGCATTATGTTTTTTCTGTATAGCCAGAATCTGATCGAGCTTTTTAATTTGCCCCAGACCTACAGCCGCATGCAGCTCTGAAATTCTGAAGTTGTATCCGAGGAAAGGGTGGTCCTCAGCACCGCGATCGCTGCCAATATGATCGTGCCCGTGATCGCTGTAATGATCTGCATGGGTGTAGAGTGTCTCATCGTTGGTGAGTACTACACCGCCTTCTCCGCATGTTATGGTTTTTACAAAGTCAAATGAGAAAGTACCGGCATGGCCGATGGTTCCGAGCTTTTTGCCATGAAAACTACCACCAATGGCCTGGCAGGCATCTTCAAGCAGCAGCAGGTCATGTTTTTCACAAATAGCCTGAAGTTCATCCAGTTGTGCCATAGATCCACACATGTGTACGGGCATTACCATTTTGGTATTGGGAGTGATGGCAGCTTCTACGGCTTTAGGGTCGAGACAAAGGGTTTCATCAATGTCAACCAGGATGGGTGTGGCTCCTGCCGCTATGATGGCTTCAAAGCTGGCCACGAAGGTAAAAGTAGGCATGATCACCTCATCACCTGCACCTACACCCATAACGGCCATGGCAGTGCTCAGAGCCGTAGTACCGCTTGAAGTAAGCTGAGCATGGTTTACTCCAAAGGTCTCTGTAATGGCCTTTTCCAGCTCTTTGGCTTTCCAATGACCGTTGCGCATGCCGTCAAATCCGTAGCGCATTAATACTCCTGAGTCGAGCACATCCTGTACTTCTTTTCTTTCCTCAGCTCCAAACAGTTCAAATCCTGGCATATCTATCTCGTTAGTCGGCAAAAATAGGTAGAAAAGGTGAGGATTTAAACGGGCGCTGTATAGTATTGAACTAGTCTCAATTTGGGAATTGAATTCCTGCTTTGGGTCTAAATGAGCTGTTTTGATTTTTTTGGCACGGTGTTAACTATTTGATTTATAGTGTTTTGTGATAAATCTGTTGTTTGGCAAGCCTATTGTAATTAAGGAGGTACAGGTTTACGATTGAGTAAACTCTTGTTGGTTTGTGAAGTTGATGGTTATTTATCTATTTGGTTGAGGTGTGCCCCAGAAAAGAAGTTTCTGGGGTACTTTTTTTTATGCCTGTTTGTAAACAAATGCCTAAGGCTTCGTACCCACATTTCCCGATCAATATAACCCACTTTCTATCTGAATTCTTCTGTCTTCCTCATGCGACTGGTACGCATAAAAAAAGCCACTCAGATGAGTGGCCTTTCGATGTATATTAAGGTTGAATGTTAGTTCGTAGTAATCACACCCCTCAGGTTTAGTACATTAATAGAAGGAATACTTGCTCCAAAGGCACTGTTGAGGTTATCGATGATAAGGTTCCCTACAATGGCGTGACCTCTTGGGTTTGGGTGAATTCCATCAGTAGAGAAGACACCGTTAGGACCGAAGTCAGGAGCCAGGGTAACCCCGTTTACATCAATTCCCAATTCTCCGTCAGCTGCGGCAATGGCAGCGGGAGAAAGAGCCAGGGCTGTAGCAGTGGCAGCATCCAGACCAAACAGGTCTGCAAATGCCGGTTGCACATCTACAATACTGATAGTATTAGCTCCGGCTTGTTGGTTAATGGCAGCAACCACACCGGCTATTACTGCATTGTAAGTAGCTCTGGCGGTAACCACTCTCACTACTTCAGAGGCAGACAGTATCAGGTTGTCTGGTGCCGGTACACTTACCCCAAGGATTGCGGCAGGGTTTCCACCTACCACAGTACCCAGTTGAGTTGCCGAACTTAGTGTTGGCAGATCATTTGGTGTAGCTGGTCTTGATTGTACAAAGGGCTGTAATGCGGCTCTTTGAGCAGCAGAGATAGCCCCCGCACCCAGCAGCACATCGAACATAGGTCCTAAGTCCGTCAGGGCATCATCATGCATTAAGATCGGGTTGGCACCAAGGCTGTAGCTTACTGAACGGGCAGCCGCCTCATCAGCTGTGATCAGGTTGAACTGGGCCAGTCCTGCCAGAGCGGCATTCAGACCTGCAAAACCAGCATTGAGCTGATCTACGGTAGCCTGATCCGTCATGGGGATGGCGTTGTAAGGAACTGCTCTGAAGAATGGAATAACCACCATAGGAGGTACAGTCAATACCACTCCTTTTGCTCCGGTAGCTACTAAAGCGCCTAGAGAATTCTGTAAAGCAGCTGTAAATGAAGCCTGGTCTGTAATCCTGCTTTCATCTACACCACCGCTGGTTGCGTAGCCCAGCACATCGTTTGATCCCAGCCAGAAAGAGAAGAAGGTAGGAGAGACCCCCGTAGCGTCTCCCAGTACGGTAGAGGTACCGGGGTTGCTGGCAAATCTGCCATACAATGGGTTTCTGGCAGCCAGAGAGGCATCAGACATATCGACCAACCTCATACCAGGTACGCCAAAGTTTCTCAGAGCCGTTTTGTCACCGCCATAGGCACTCGGAATTTCACCGGCTGTAGGTACAGGTCTTAGTAAGCTAAGGCTTAGCTCAAATCTACCCAATGGTCCGTTTGGACCCTGGCCTGAAAAGCCGTTCTCCGAATTGATGTCTGGTTGTGCAAATGCTCCGCCACCAATTCCTGAAATCAGGAACTGCTGTGCTAACAGGTTAGGGAAGGACTGATCCTGGCCGTTAGTGTAAAGGGCACCGTCCATAAAACCGGCAGTCAGCGAGTTGCCTACACTGATAAACCGACTCAGGTCCAGAGAACCAGGGTCCCCACTGGGAGCGTTTGGCAGCGGATTATCCGCCAGCCTTTGATCTAATAGGTCTTTGTCTTCATCACAAGCCGATATGACGACCGCGAATGCGAGAAGAGCCAGAACGTAGGTCTTTATGTTTTTCATTGTCATTTGCTTTTTATTTGAAGAATTCGTCAAAAGTGATTTGGATGTAGTATACACCACCCAGAGTCGGGTTACCGAAAGAGGTAGTGTATCGCTCATTCAACAGGTTGCTGGCGCCAATTTTTACGCTTGATTTCCACTCAGGAAGTCTGTAAGTAACCTGCGCATCCAGTGTGCCAAATTCAGGAATAATGCCTACCCCGAAAGACGACTCCCACAAGAAAGCCTGCTGCCATCTGTAGGCAATGTTGAAACCAATTCGGTCAGTTACTTTTCTGTTAGAGAAATTGAGGTTGTAGCGGTACTTAGGAGTATTGTAGCTGGCTCTGAAGCCCTGTGCAATCAGGTCATCCTGAGAGATCAGTTCATTGTATGCTACGTTACCACCTATTTTGAAATTGCCGGGTAATGAGTAATCTACCTGTACAGCCCATCCCTGAGATTCAACTTTACCGGTAGCGTTGATATCAAAACCAAATCTTTGTGTCGGTACAGTGCCATTCACAATTTGTTCTCTTAAAGCAGGGCTGTCGTTCACTTTATCTCCTGTGATACCATTTGGAACAGCCTGTGTAAAGTCAATTTCTGCGATGAAGTCAGTGTAGTTACTACGGTAGTAGTAAGCATCCACCAACAGTCTGCCGTCCATAAAAAGGCCTTTGTAACCAATCTCGAAAGTGCTCACTTTTTCAGTTTTGAAATCGTTGGCAACTCTTGACTCCAGTTGGAGGGCTGCCGCGTTGCCTGTGGCTCTGGCTGCATCTACACTGGTAGTTACATAAGAGTTTTGTGGATCGAAGTTATATCTGTTTACCAACAGGTCGTTACTACCGATCAGTCTTCTTGTTACTACATCCAGGTCAATGAACTGGTCCTGAGTAGTAGGAATACGGAAACCTCTCTGGAATGAACCTCTGATGTTGTGATTGCCTGCAATGGTTCCCACTGCCGAGATTCTTGGCGAAAGCTGACCTTCGAAGAACTCGTTTTTATCATATCTCAATGAGCCCTGGAATTTCAGGTTGTCATTGGCTACACTTTTTGAAGCCTGTACGTAAGCGCCCCATTCGTTGAAGCCTACTTCATCACCATTGTCCTCAAGGGCGAAGAGTGTACCTTCTGAGTTCAGCGAATATCTTCTGAAGTTGGCACCTACTACGATGTCTGCAAAGTCAATTTTACCTGTGAAATCTTTGCTACCCTCAAAATGCCACAGTTTTGATTTATCAAGGAACTTAGCACCTCCATCGGCAATAGAGATGTTTCTGAACTGGTTGAACAGTGTGTTAAATTCTGCTGATCCGGGCTGTGGCTGAGCTGCTCTTGCCGCCTGACGAGCAAATGCGTGCGCATCGGTTACATTAGACCCCGCCAGTCTTGCACCTGCAAAAGCACCCAGGTAGGGGGCAAGGTAGGTCGATTGGTTGATCAGTGAAGCTACTGTATTGGCTGCATAACTATCTCCTGAGTTTTCCTGAGTAGTGTAGGCTCTCAGGTAAAAGTCTGAGCTTTTCAGCTCTACTTTAGCTGTAGCAATGGTGAAGTTGTCTAGTACAAAGCGGTCATTTGCTGTGTATACCGTGCTACCAGAACCCCAGTTGAACTGACCCAGTAATTCAAGGTCATCATTGATTCTGTAGTGGAGGGCACCTCCCAGTTTGATACTTTCAGTAGTGTTATCTACAAAAGAGGCTTCGGTAAACCCGTCAGGGGTGAAGAGGCCGTCAAGTCCGTCAGGAATCAAAGTTCTGATGGCAGGCAATAACTGGTCTCCTCCGGCAATGGCAATGTCTGCCACCGTTCCGGTAGTGATCTGGAAATCTCCGTAGGTGTTGACACCATCATAAAAGCGATTATTGCCTCTTTCTGTAGCTCCTCTTTCTACTACACCACTGGTAAGCAGTCCCTGGTCTCTTGTATCAGTTCCTACAAAGTCATTGGCGGTAAGGAAAGAACCGGTTACTTTAAAAGCAAAGCGGTTATTAAAAGACTTGGCCCAGCGAAAACCGTAATCCTGGTAAAGCTCCGAATTGTCTTCCAACATGCCTGAGGCGTTCGTTTGAACGCTGTTAACACCTGTTTTAGCGTAAGCGCTAAAGCCTTGATAATCAAATGGGTTCTTGGAAGTGAGTAACAGGATACCATTGATAGCGTTCGGTCCGTACAGTGCGGACGAAGCACCGGGGATAAGTTCTGCCGACTCTAGGTCCAGGTCGTTGATACCCACAATGTTACCCACTGCGAAGTTCAGACCCGGAGCCTGGTTGTCAATTCCATCGATAAGCTGAACAAAACGGGTGTTACCATTGGCTCCAAAACCACGGGTATTCACCGACTTAAATGTTAAACTCTGGGTACTGAAATCAACACCTTTCAGGTTAGCCAAGCCTTCATATGCCGAAGCAGCAGCAGTATTCTGAATATCGAGGATATCGAGTTTTTCAATAGATACCGGGGATTGTAAGATACTCTCCTCCACACGAGAGGCCGATACAACCACCTCTTGTCCGAAGAGTATCTGCTCTTCCATGCGGATTTCAATGCCCGAAAGATTCGATTGGTTGACGTCCAGCTCCTGGGGTTTATATCCTACAAATGAAAAAATCAATGTCACCGGAGGCGCTTGATTAACGGTGAGACTGAAATCTCCCTGTGCTGTAGTAATGGTTCCGACAACTTTGTCCTTCACCCTTATGTTTACACCAGGCAGCGTTTCTCCTGTGGCTCCATCTACCACCTTTCCCGAGATCGTTGTGGTCGACTGTCCATACAATGCTAACGATTGCACAAACAGGCCGATCATCACCAACCCCATAAAGATTTTTTTCTTCATCATCTTATTGCGTTTTGAAACAAATAAAGTTTGGCTTGTTAATAAATTAGGTAAGTTAATTCTACGTGTATTGTCAAAAATACAATGTTTTTAGAGTAATTAAAGCGTTTTTCGGAAATTTATTCGTCATGCATACTATTTTTTGACTCTTCAAATTGTATAAAAAACAGGCTGTTTTAGGCCCTCTTTTTGGCTTAATTCTGAAACTTGAGTAAAGCTACCTATGAATTTTCGCAACTCTCACCGCTCACTCCGGACATGGAGTAGACATAGGGTGATTCACAAAAAATAAGGTTGAGATTATGTTAAGATAACCAGATTTTTTGATCCTTGTTTAAAAGGGTATAAATAAAAAAGAAGGCACTAGCCAATGCCTTCTTCAAAGTATCAATTTTATTATTGTCAGATAATAGTTGTGGAGGCTATGATCCTTTCTTGGCTTCTTCTTCCAGGTGTTTCACAAATTTGTCGCAAAGCCTGTTCATAGCAGTAGCCATATATTCGTCACCTGTGGAGTTGAGCATACTCTGTGCGAGTCCTCCCAGACAGTCAACGTAGAAGCGTTTCATTTCGTCAACAGGCATTTCCTTGTTCCACAAATCTATTCTCATCGTGTTCTTATTCACATGGTCCCATATGTTAACACTCATAGACTTAGTCTCTTCTTCTCCCTTCACCTCTTTATCCGTGGCATCCCAGTAGATTTTTTCCGGAATGCTTTTATCATCAAGTACGATTCTGAATTTGATCTCCGACTCTCTCATTTCTCAAAATTTTGGCAAATATAAGAGAGTTGACTGGTTATTGGGTATCAGTCGATCACTAATCGGCTATCAGGGGAATAGTTATCGGTTTTCCCGTCCGGAAGTGGTGTAAGAGTCAGTGTGGGGCATTTGGGTCTGAGAACTCACCCGGGCCTATTTTGTTGAGATCTTCAACGGAACGATGGTTTTGCCCCAGTGAAAATGCAGCACAGCCTCTTTGGCTTCAATGTAGGGGAAATAGTAAGCCAGTGTTTCCATGTGCATACCTTTTTCACTTTCTATCTGAACGCGAAGGGCGTCATCCTTTTTGGGATATTTGGTATGCCAGGCATCCCATTTATTGCTGAAAATAAAGGTCCATTGTGTTTCTCCGGGGATGGCCCAAAGGCTGTACTTACCTGCAGGCAAGGTAGAGCCTTCAACATCAATGTCTTCTGTGACTTCAAAGATGGTGGCATTGTTAGCTCCCGGCTGCCAGACCTTGTCATAAGGTACAAGCTCACCGAAAAGTGCTCTGCCTCTGGCTACAGGCCTGAAATAGGTAATGGTGATTTCTGTTTTATCTATGGTCTGTGACAGACTGGCTTTCTGGCTTTTTTTGATTTTCTGTGCGAGTGCCTCGTTTTCTGCCAGGCAAAAGAGGAAGAACAGAATGGGGAGGACAGTGAATCTTTTCATTTATATCTGTCAGGGCTGGTTAATCCTCCCATACGAATTCTATCGGCTAAAGATTAAACTATCTGCATTTCCGGTATGTCTCCCTCCACTACAAGTTTACCTTCTGTGGCATTCTGAATGTCTTCCACTGATACACCGGGAGCTCTTTCGAGCAACTTAAAACCACCTTCGGGCAGTACGTCCAGTACGGCCATATCCGTAACAATCTTCTTCACACAGTTTAATCCGGTGATAGGGAGGGAACAGGCCTTGAGCAGCTTGGATTTACCACTGCGACTACAGTGTTGCATAGCCACAATGATGTTATCTGCCGAGGCCACCAGATCCATGGCCCCGCCCATACCTTTTACCATCTTGCCGGGGATTTTCCAGTTGGCGATATCTCCGTTTTCTGATACCTCCATGGCTCCAAGAATAGTCAGGTCTACATGACCACCCCGAATCATCTCAAAGCTTTCAGAGGAGCTGAAGAGGGAGGAGCCCTCCATCGTGGTGACCGTCTGTTTACCTGCGTTAATCAGGTCAGCATCTACTGCTTCTTCTTCAGGAAAGGGGCCAATGCCGAGCAGGCCATTCTCTGATTGTAACACCACACTGATGTTATCCGGTATAAAATTGGCTACCAGGGTGGGGATACCAATGCCCAGATTGATATAGGTGCCGTCTTTTACTTCCTGTGCTATTCTTTTAGCGATTCCGATTTTGTCAAGGCCCATTTTACTTGATTTTAGTAGTTCGCTGCTCAATTCGTTTTTCATAAGATTCGCCCTGATAGATACGCTGGACGTAAATGCCCGGTGTGTGAATGGCATTGGGGTCTAATTCTCCGGGTTCTACCAGTTCTTCTACCTCGGCAATGGTAATTTTACCGGCCATGGCCATCATGGGATTAAAGTTACGGGCAGTTCCTTTGAAGACAAGATTACCGCTGGTGTCACCTTTCCATGCCTTAACCAGTGCGAAGTCTGCCTTTAACCAGGATTCCAGCAAATGCATCTTGCCATTGAATTCTCTCACCTCTTTGCCTTCAGCTACTTCAGTACCGTAACCGGCAGGGGTGAAGAAGGCGGGAATGCCCGCGCCACCTGCCCTGATTCGCTCAGCCAGGGTGCCCTGCGGAATCAGGTCAACCTCCAGCTCTCCGGAAAGCAGTTGCCTCTCAAACTCAGCGTTTTCACCAACATAGGAGGAGATCATTTTTTTCACCTGCCGCGTCTGCAGCATCAGCCCGATACCAAAATCATCAACCCCTGCATTGTTGGAGATACAGGTGAGTCCTTTAACTCCTTTTCTAAGCAGAGCTGCAATCGATTGCTCAGGGATACCACATAAACCGAAGCCTCCCAGCATTAAAACGGCATTGTCCTGAATGTCTTTGACGGCTTCATCCGGGCCGGCTACCACTTTGTTGATCATTACAATAGTTATTTATAATCACTTAATATCGCTCTTACCGATTTCTCATCTTTTCTGAGCTGTAATTTCAGGTCATCCATCGAGTCGAACCTGACTTCTTGTCTTACGTGTTCGATAAATTCCAGGCTGATCTCCGAGTTGTAAATATCATCATCGAAATCAAAGATATGCACTTCAATAGTCTTATGCTCACCTCCAACGGTAGGCCGATGCCCTATGTTGAGCATACCGTCTCTTTTTCTGTACTTGTTGCATACCTTAACAGCATAGATGCCATCAGCGGGTATAAGCTTATAGTTTTCTTTTACACTGATGTTGGCCGTAGGAAAGCCCAGGGTACGCCCCAGTTGCTGACCTTTCACCACCAGGCCGGTGACTGTATAAGGACGGCCCAGGTATTGGTTAGCCAGGTATACATCTCCTGACTCCAGCGCTTTCCTGATTTTGGTGGAGCTGACGCCAATCTCATCAATGTCCTGTCTTGGAATTTCTTCTACCTCGTACTCATATTTTTCTGCATACTGAATGAGGTCTTCCAGGCCACCTTCCCGGTTTTTACCAAAACGATGATCATAACCTGTAATGATATGGCTGGTTTTGATGCGATCATGAAGGACAATGCGGATGTACTCCTCGGGTGTCATCTGGGAGAACTCTTTCGTAAAAGGGATCTTCACCAGGTGATCAACGCCATAGGTTTCGAGCAGATTGGCCTTTTCAGGAAAAGTGGAAAGCAACTTGAGAGAATTGTCAAGAGGCTTAAGCACCATTCGCGGATGGGGCCAGTAGGTGATCATTACGGTCTCTCCATCGTTTTGATTGGCCACTTCCCTGAGGCGATTAAGGATTTTCTGATGCCCTACATGTACACCATCGAAGGTTCCGCTGGTTACTACCGCATTTTTAATGTCTTTGATTGGCTCCGTACCGAGGTGGATCTTCATCCTTTTTCACATTTAATTTTGAGGTGCAGGCAGCTCGTTGTCGAGTGATTTAACATGATCGATAAAATCTGTAAGCTTCCATGCGTCCCTAACATACTGCTCGCCTATTCTGGTTCTCCGCAGTGCTGATAAATGAGCTCCCACTCCCAGGGCTTTGCCAAAATCGTTGGCAAGGCTTCGAATATAGGTGCCCTTGGAGCAGACCACTCTGAAATCAACCCTGGGCAAATCTAGCTTTACGATTTCAAATTCCGAAATGGTAACGGTCCTTGATTTGAGCTCAATGCTTTTCCCCTGACGTGCCAGCTTATAAACCCTTTTTCCATCTACCTTAATGGCTGAGTGCATAGGAGGTACCTGTTCAATTTGTCCTGTAAAGGGAAGGGTTGCTGCCCTTATGGTTTCTTCACTCAGGTGGCTGATGTCTACCGGTGCCGATGGCTCAGATTCGAGGTCGTAGGAATCTGTAACCTGCCCCAGCGTGAAGCTGCCCGTATACTCCTTCTCATCGGCCATAAACTGCTCAATAGATTTTGTACGCTTACCGGTACAGAGAATGAGCAAGCCGCTTGCCAGAGGGTCCAGTGTGCCGGCATGTCCAATTTTTTTGATCTTGATTAGGTATCGGATCTTTTTTACCACATCGAATGAAGTCCACTCCAGTGGTTTGTCGATGAGCAGGACCTGGCCTTTTTGGAAGTTCTCGGCCTTCGTCAGGCTTTTATCGATATCTAAAGCTTGGGGCATTAAATAAAAGAGTAGACAATCGCTCCCAAACCTACAAGGAAACAGTAGAATGAGAAGTATTTTAACTGGCTTCTTTTCACCAGGGCAATCATCCATTTACAGGCAAAGAGTCCGGCAATAAAAGCGGCTGCGAAGCCCGCTATAAGCAGTGTAGTGTCTGTTTCAGCGGCTGCCAGATCGCCACTCAAAATATCCTTGGCCATCTTTCCGAGAATCAAAGGAACCACCATCAGGAAAGAGAAACGAGCTGCTCTCTCTCTGTCTATACCCAGCAATACGGAAGTAGAGATGGTAGCACCGGAACGTGAAATACCGGGAAGTATAGCAATTGCCTGTGCTATGCCGATAATAAAGGCGTTTTTAAAATTAACAGGTTTCAGTGTGCTCCTGGCTTTATCGGCTAAAAAGAGGAGGCCTCCTGTAAGAAGCAACATAAAGCCTACAAGCATGATCTGTCCACCGAAAAGCTGATCAATCTGATCTTCAAAGAGTACCCCTACAGCTGCGGCAGGTATCATGGAAAGTACAATCTTTAAGGAGTATTGGAATTGCTCGTTGTTTTTGAACTGGAAGAGACCGGTGATGATTTCCAGTATGTCTTTGCGGAATATGACGATAGTGGAGAAGGCAGTAGCTGCATGTAATACGACCGTCATCATGAGACTTTCCTGAGGTACACTCTCGTCTCCCAAAATGGCTTTGGTAATTTCTAAGTGACCACTACTGCTTACCGGTAAAAATTCAGTCAACCCCTGAACAATGCCCAGGATGATCGCTTCGATAGCACTCATAAATCAGTAAATCAGCTCTTAGGCTTTTTGAAAATTGCTACGAATTGAAGTACGAAACCGGCCACAATGATGATGGGGCCCAGGGTCAATCCTAAAAAGCCCTGACCGTGCTGAGTTTTATCCAGAGACATGATGATAAAGCCAAGCAGGAGAACCACCAGGCCTATGAGCATCCACTTATAGTTTTCTTTGCCAAAGGCAAAATCTTTTTTCTTTTCAGACATATTAATAAAGTTCGTCCAGAGACAGTTTCAAGTATTTGTTCATGGCTCTGCTGGTGCTGAATAAAGCAATCAGACTGCCAAGAACCACGAGTGCTCCCAACAATGCAAAAATATAAATCTCTTGTTGCAGATTCTCCAAACCTTCAATCTGGTCATAAAAAAACTGCAATGCTGCAAAGAGCACGCCTGCGGCAATGACACCCGCCAGGGCACCATGCATAAAAGAACGGCTCAGGAAGGGTTTTCTGATAAAGCCCGAAGTGGCACCTACCAGTTGCATGCTTCTTATCAGAAAACGCTGCGAAAACAGGGCCAGTTTGATAGTATTGTTGATCAGTAGCACCACAATAAGCAGTAGCACCACAGCCAGAACAAGCAGATACAAACTCAGACGCGTGCCGTTCTTTTCTATTTTTTCCAGAATACTCGGGCTATAGGCTACCTCAAAAACCCCGCTGATGGCTTCAATGCGGTCACTGATACTATCGAGTTTAGCGTTTTCCTGGTAGTCGCTGCTCACGTTGATAATGAGTGCATCGCGGAAGGGGTTATCACCGAGGAATTCTGCGAAATCCTCTCCGGTTTCTTCAATAAACTCTGCGGCAGCATCTTCTTTGGGTTTGAACCGTACGGCTTCCTGGCCCTCTTTGTTGAGCAGGTAGGGACTGGCCGTGAGCTCGTTTTCTATGCGGGTGCGCTGATTTTTGGTGACGTTTTTATTTAAGAAGATGGAAATTTCGAAGTTGTCTTTTACCGCAGTAGACAGTCCGTTTACAAAGAGCATCAACATGCCCAGCAAGCCGATGACCACCAGGGCCAGAAAAATACTGAAGACTACACTACCGTACTGATAAGAGCCTACTTTCTTCTTTTTGCGCTTGTATTTCTTTTCTTCCTTCGCCAATGCTATCAGGTTCGCTCAAAAATAGTAATTAATTCATATAGAGAACTGAGGGATGTGTTTAATATTATTTAATCCCATTCGCATAAGCGCTTATCACTGAAAATCTCCGGAACATTGAAGCCCCGGGCCTTGTGATCTGAGTTTTTCATTTCTCAGCTTAGCTCACTTTTACCACTTTATGATCTGCTATAACAAAGAGCTCATCCTCTTTGGTGATACTGATACGTGCGGTACCGGTAAAGTTGCCAAAGGCAGGTAAGATGCCATTTTGCGGCCCGAAATAAAAGCAGGGTAGTCTGAGGCTCTGTCTGCCTTTACCGCGAAGTTTTACAGCCGGGTGAATATGTCCGGCCAGGTTATAATAACTCGTTTCTTCCGGGATATGGGTGAGACTGAAGGGGGCACAGTCCAGCACTTCAATTACCTCCAGATTTTTGATATGGTAGGCGGGAGCTTCCAGTACATCATGGTTACCCAGCACCAGCCTGAACTGTAGCGGATCTTTTGACCTGATCCATCTGCGGAAAATTTCCCAGCCCTGGTTGTGGTCACTGTGAAAGAGGTCGCCCAGAAAGACGACTTCCCGAGGCTGAAATTCATTGATCAGCTTTTCTATGGTATAAATGTCTTTGGAGTGTACGAGGTCTGAGATGGGAATGCCCGACTTTCTGAAATGCCCTGCCTTACCCAGGTGAACGTCTGCCAGGATCAGCATGCCTTTGTCTTTCCAGTAGATTGCCTTTTCGGGCAAAAGCAATAAAGTCTGGTCCAAAAATTGATACTCCACCATGCACAACATTTCAACTGAAAATCGGTTGAAGATACTAATACAGGAATTACTTTTGTCAACCCATGAAATATTTGTTTTTAAGCCTTTATTCTGTCGCTTTCTTGTTCGGTTCTGTACCGGTTGAAGAAGTAAAACCCGGGGATGAAATTCTTGGTTTATGGTGGACCGATGATAAACGTGCCAAGATTGAGATTTACAAAAAAGGGGAGGAGTATGCCGGCAAGATTGTCTGGCTCTACAGAACAAAAGACGATAACGGAAACCCCATTCTCGATGATAAAAATCCCGATGAAGAGCTTCGTAAGAAACCTATTCTGGGCCTGAACCTGGTTTCTGGTTTTGTTTACGAGAAAGGGAAGTGGGTAGACGGCAGCATCTATGACCCTGACAATGGCAAAACCTATGACTGTGTCATGAAGCTCAAAAAGGGCAAACTTGAAGTCAGGGGCTATATAGGCTTCACCATGTTCGGCCGTACCGTAGTCTGGACGAAAGCCTCTTAGCTTTTTAAGAGCCCTGATTTCATACTCATTTCAGAAGCTTGTCTTATTTTTTCGTCAAAGCCTGAAGGACCTTTGCTTTTAGGGGCTCAATACCCATGAATGAAGCTGAACGAAGTTGTACAAAAGACTTTCACCGGTTTTCAATATTAGCGCGTAGGATTGACCAATAAGTTCTATACTTGCACCATCCTAAATTTTTCATGACATGCGAAAGCTAATACTTCTCTCTGCGATCACGCTGATCTTCTCACAACTGAATGCCCAAAACGAAAGTGACTATTACTATGAAATCCCTGATTACCCTGAAAAATTCACTGCGGGAACTGTGGCGGGACGTATAGCCGATGGCCTGGGTTTTCGTTTTTACTGGGCCACGGCCAACCTGAGACCGGAAGACCTGAAGTCCAAAGCCTCACCTGATGCCAGAACGCTGGAAGAAACCGTTGATCATATCTACAATCTGACGGCCATCGTGATGAACGCTACCAGGAAGCAACCGACAGTTTTTCCTATTGACATTTCTGCCCTGAGCTTTGAAGAAAAGCGCAATGCTATTCTGGAGTTTATAAAGACTGCCAGTACTAACCTGAAGGCCGCTAAAGACAAAGACTTCAAAGATTTCAAAATGATATTCCAGTATGCCGATGGCAACTCAAATGAATGGCCCTTTTGGAATGAACTGAATGGCCCTATGGCTGATGCGCTCTGGCATACCGGTCAGCTCGTGGTATTGCGCAGAGTATCAGGCAACCCTTTTAATTCAAACGTGAGCGTACTGAGCGGTAAGGTGAGAAACTAAGGCCGGGTTTATTCCCTGATGTAGGGAATCGGGTTGAGATAAAACATCTTTTTCCACCCCTGAGGACTGCTGTCCCAACGCCAGAAGTAAGGTAGAAAGGTAGCAATGGTATAGTGAAGATGAGGAGGTTTCCCTTTGGCATTCCCGGAATCTCCCACCGTACCGATTTGATCGTTTTGTGTGACCCAGTCAAAGCGTTCAACTTCGACTTCTTCCAGATGAGCATAGTAGTGAAAGCGCCATTTGGGGCCCAGCACCAGGGCTATATTGCCACCCATTTCATTTTGTCCTGAGTAGAGCACCAGTCCGGTGGTAGCTGATTTGATTGGGGTTCCTTTTTTAGCAAAGATGTCGACTCCCTTATGTGTGCCTGACTTGCCCCAGGGGTGAAACCAGAAAGACTGATGGTTGAAATCTGAATTGCCGGCCCCCGATACGGGCATCTGAATGTTTTCCGGGATAAGAAGGCCGATAATCAGGATGGTGAGCAGGAACAGCAATAGGCGTCCGATGAATCGTTTGAGTTTTTTGAGCATGATTTGTTTTAAGCTGCCTTCGCACCTGACAGGCAGATGAGAAGCGTGAGGCACAATACTCAAAGTGGACAGGAAACTTCATTTTCCCGTACCAGGAGTATTGAGCTTCTAAAAAGACCATAATCAAAACGACTGATCCTGAGATTATTATGCCGTATAGGACTGGAGCTCAGACCAATTACCGGGTACACTTAGTTATTCATTACTCAAAGCCTTGATGGGGTTTTCCGAAGCTGCCTTGAATGATTGTGAACCTATCGTGAGCCAGGAGATTACCATGGCCATAGCACCGGCAAGTACAAACACCCAAAGATCGACAGGGGTTTTATAAGCAAAGCCCCTCAACCAATAGTCCACCAGATAGTAAGCCAGGGGAACAGCGATAAGCAGAGAAATAAAGACAAGCCTGGTAAATTCGGAAGAGAAGGTAATCATCAGGTTCAGTGTATGAGCTCCCAATACCTTTCTGATGCCCAGCTCCTTAATGCGCATTTCCGCTGAGAAAGCAGCCAGACCAAAGAGGCCCAGGCAGGCAATGATTACGGCTAAGACAGTGAACACATTCAGGACTTGCCCAAGCCGTTGCTGATCGCGGTAGCTGAACTCAAATGCCTGATCCATAAAGCTATATTCAAACGGATAGCTGTCATCAAGGGCACCTATTTGAGATTGAATTCCGGATATAAGGCTCCTGAGGTCTTCAGGAGACTGAACTGATGCGGCATTTAGCCTCAGTGAGAGATAAGAGGGGCTTGTGCCACTGTCCGGAAGAAAAGGGTTTTCTATATGGTAGATAACCAAAGGCATTAATTCATGCACGGCATTTTTCATATGAAAGTCCTTCACTACCCCGATTACTACGAATGTTTGGTTCCGACCGCTTGGCAGTGTTTTGCCAATAGGAGAGTCTGTGGCATAATCTTCAGGCAGTCCCCAGCCCAGTTCCTTTACCGCGGTGGCATTCAATATGATACCGGTATGTTTGTCGGCAGTACTGTTTCTGTTAAAGTTTCTTCCTGCCAGAAATTCCGGCTCCAGCATATTGAGGTAGTCAGTATCTAACTTCATGCGCTGCACCTGCAGCTCTTTTTTTTCAGGGGCATTGACGGTCAGTATGTCTCCCCTGTAAATATTAGGAGGCACCTCGTGCGATTGCCCCACCAGAGTAACAGCAGGATTATCCATTAACCTGGTTTTAAGGGAGGCCACTTCATGGTTGAGCAGCTCAATGTTGTGCAGCTGTAATATGTGCCCGGTATCATACCCCTTATCCAGGTTCGCTGTATACTGCAGTTGCTTATGCACAAAGAAGGTACCGATGATCAGGACTACTGAAGCCGCGAACTGAAAAATGACGAGTGCATTACGGAGTGCCTTACCATGTCGTCCCTGTCGGCCCCGACCTTTCAATGCATCAGTAGCGCTGAAAGAAGTAAGATAAAAGGCAGGGTAGATACCCGAAATTATTCCAAGTAATATAGATCCACCAACAAACCCAAAGAGAAAGGATGCACTGGAAAGCTCATTGTACAGGTTCAGTTCTCTGCCGGCTATGGCATTGAATGAGGGCAGTAAAATCTCTGTGGCAAGTACCGCAATCACCATGCTTAACAGGGCATAAATAACTGATTCTAAAATAAACTGACGAATCAGGAGGGCTCTGCCGGATCCCAGTATTTTTCGCATGCCTACTTCACGTGAGCGTTTTGTGGCACGGGCGGTAGAGAGGTTCATAAAGTTAATACATGACAGAATCAGGATAATGACACCTACGGAGGTAAAAATATTGATCTGACTGCGGTTGCCTAAAGGTCCGGCCAGGTTGTTTTTTGTAGCATCCAGATACACTTCGTTGAGTGGTTGCAGGTATAGGTTCCAGGCCATCCCTTTGGCTTCAAGTTCGTCAAAGGTGAGGTTGAAGAGGTTACGCAGCGTAGGGGCAGCATATTTCTTCGGGACTTTCTGCATTTTAGTCGCCAGTACATCGAGGTCTGTATGCCTCTTCACCAGACCGTAGTTGATAAAGGCGGTCCATGACCAGGTAGTTTCCAGTGATTTGATCACAGGGTAACTGCTCATAGAGCTAAGTAAATCAAACTGCATGTGTGAGTTTTGAGGAGGGTCGCTGACCACAGCTGTTACTTCAAAGGTCTGCCATGGCGGAGTCTGGTTTTCTCTACCTTCCAGAATAACCCCTTTCATTTCCAGTGTCTGGCCCACCGGGTTTTCGTTTCCAAAGTACTTTTTTGCAGTTTCGGAGGTTAAAACCACCTTGTTAGGACCATCCAGTGCGGTTCTCAGGTCCCCGCTGATGACATCAAATGAAAAGATTTTAAAGAAGTTGGCGTCCACTACCATGTGTCGTTTCTGCAAAAGAGAGGTAACCTCGTTTGCCTTGTTTTTGTGCAGAACAGCAAAGGGAGTGGGGACGAGTACCCGGGTAACTTCGTCAAACTCCGGTATCTCAGCCTGGAGGGCCAATGCTACATTAGGACCGGTGGTGGACTGTTGTCCTTTCCAGTCACCCCAGATAGATGACTGATTGATGCGGTAGATACGATCACTCTGGTCGTGAAAGTTATCATAGCTCAGCTCGTACTTTACATAGAGACCTATGAGCAGGCAAGTCGTGATACCTATAGAAAGCCCCAGGACATTGAGAAGAGAGAATTGCTTTTGGCGCAGTGCTGATCTCCATGCAGTTTTGAGAATGATTTGCAACATAGAATCTGAATTGGTGAAGTCTGTTGGTGATTATGTTTTTTGACAATCCTGAGTTGTTTACTCGTCTCTTAGTGATTCAATCGGGTTACGACAGGCTGCCTTAAGTGACTGGAAGCTAATGGTGCCCCAGGCGATTACCAGGGCAGCCATGCCGGCTATGATAAATACACCGATGTCTATAGGCGTTTTATAGGCAAAGTCTGCCAGCCAGGAGTCTACCATGAGGTAGGAGAGTGGTGCTGCCACGACCAGCGACAGGATGACCAGCCTGGTAAATTCTGTTGAGAAGAGCATCATCAGCCCCAGTGCTTTAGCCCCGAGTACCTTGCGTACGCCCAGTTCTTTTTTGCGCTGTTCCGCAGAGAAAGCTGCCAGGCCAAAAAGGCCGAGACAGGCAATGGCTATGGCCATTATGGTGAACACGTTCAACACTTGGCCCATACGCTGCTCGCTACGGAAGCTTGCATCGAAGCTCTCATCCACAAAGCTGTATTCAAAAGGAAAGGTAGGGTCCAATGCCCGTATTTGTTCTCCGATACCGGAAATCATTTCTCTTAGAGCTTCTCCGGAATTAATGACCTCTGGCCTGAGTCGCATGGAAAGGTAAGAAGAGCCACCTCCATAATCCCAGACTTTGTCGTTATCCAGGTGAAGAATGACAAGTGGGTTAATGGCATTTTTGAGGCTGAGAAAATTGAAGTCTTCTACCACACCTATCACCTTCAGAGAATATTCATCTCCGGAAGCAATACTCATCGATTTTCCAATCGGAGAATCTTCAGCATAGGTATCAGGAGTTCCCCAGCCAAGGGCTTTTACGGCCGACACATTGAGCACAATGCCATATTTATCGCTTTCAATATTTTTATCGAAAGACCTGCCCAGCAACAGCTTAGGATTAAGTGTGGCGAAGTAATCTTCATCGATTTTCATATTACTCAGCTGTACCACATCTTCTGTACCGGTGGCTTTGTAGCGGTCTCCGGAAAAGACATTGGGAGGCAGGGCACTGGATTGTCCGATTGCCGAGAAGGCAGGGTTACCCGCCAGTGTATTCTTTATGGTCTGGATGTCTCCACTGAACTGTTCCAGGTTGTGTAGTTGAAACAGGTTGTGTTTGTCATAACCCAGGTCCATGCCGGAGGTGTAGGAAAGCTGTTTCTGCACAAAGAAGGCAGAAATTACCAGAGCAATGGAAATCGTGAACTGGAAGACCACCAGCCCGTTCCGAATCGCCTTACCTTTGAAGCCGCTGGCCACTTTACCTTTCAGAGAGGCAATGGGTTTGAATGACGACAGGTAGAAAGCCGGGTAGCTTCCGGATAGCAGTCCTACCATAAGCACGAAGCCCAGGAGGGTACCCAGGAATACGGGATTCTGTAGCTGTGCATCCAGAGAAAGCTGTTTTGAGGCCAGGTTATTGAAGGCACCCAGGCTTATTTCTGCCAGTACGATTGCGATGATAGTACCCACGGCAGTGAACAGAACCGATTCAAACATAAACTGACCCACCAGTTTTTTCCTGCCGGAGCCCAATACCTTTCTGACACCCACCTCTTTGCTACGATTGGCAGACCGTGCGGTAGACAGGTTCATAAAGTTGATACAGGAGAGGAGGAGCGTAAAGACACCGATAGCCGTAAAAATCCGGATTTGCTGCATATTGCCAACCCGGCCCAGGAGATTGCCTGCTGTATATTCGTTCAGATAGACATCTTTTAGCGGGGTCATGTAGAGCGGCCAGCCGTTTTCTCCGGTAAAATCATCGAAAGACTGATTGAAAATAGTTTCGGTAGTGCGCGCAGCATACTTCGGAGGAATCTGCTGGATTTTTTCACTTAGTGCCTTTACATCGGTACCTGATCTTACCAGCCCATAGGTAGCAAAATTGGTCCAGATCCATTTCCATTCCTGACTTTTGATGTGGCCGTAACTATCCATAGAAGTAAGGAAATCAAAATTGATATGGGAGTTGGAAGGCAGGTCTTCCACGATACCGCTGATGGTAAAAAGGTCACTGTAGACACTGAACCTGGCCTCCATAGTTTTGCCAATGGGATCCTCATCGCCAAAATACTTTCTGGCCATAGATTCCGTAATGACCATTTTGGAGGGGCCTTTCAGTACATCATCAGGATTGCCCTGCAACAGTCTGAAAGAAAAGACATCGAAGAAGTTTTCTTCAGCGATAAACAGGCGATGCTCCTTAAAAGACACCACACTGCCGTCTTCCTTTTTGTGATTCACAATGTAGAACCCGGATGCCTGTAGTCGGGTTATCTCTTCAAATTCCGGAGCTTCGGCACGCAATGAGAGTCCCACATTGGGGCCCAGGCCTGACATGCGATCGTTCCAGTCTCCCCAGATCATAGGCTGTTCAATACGGTAGATACGATCAGCCTTCTCGTGAAAGTTATCATAGCTGAGCTCATCCTGTACATAGAGCCCTATCAGCAGACAGGTGGTGATACCAATGGAGAGGCCCAGCACATTGAGTAATGAGAATTGCTTTTGGCGTAGTGCTGACCTCCAGGCCATTTTCAACATGTTCTTTAACATCGCGTCAAAATTAACTAATAGTCGCGATGCCATTTCCAAAAGGGGTGCCAAAGTGAAAAACTGACTCTGTTTCTCACAAAGGCCATTTTTCAGGAAGTTTGTAGTCTATTCCCTGTTCTTCACAGGACGGCAGTGTCCGCTGGCGGATAGCTACAAGGGGCATGTATTAAATCGGCATTCAGACTCAGGTACTGACCCTTTGTCCTCTTCCGATTAACAGGTATAGCAAAGAGCCTATTACCGGCAGGAAAATAATGACCAACACCCATATAGTTTTGTTGGTGCTGTCGGTAAACTCACTTTTCACAATGTCTACCAGTGCCCAGATCCAGAGAAATGTCGGGATGCCCAGGACAAACAGGATAATCAGAAGCTCAGGGCCACCCGGCATGCCCAGTTGTAATATTGAATTCATCTTGAATAGTTTAATGTGACAGTTTAAAAATAGTCATTTTTTACTTTCAGGATGTTTGTCCACTACAACCAGCAGGGACCGTTTCAATCATCAAAAATCTCTGTAGGGAGCATCCAGGTATTGATTTGCTTCCTCTTCTGCAAATCTAGCCTTTTCACTATCCCAGTGTAGGGTTTTGTTAGGAAAGCGTCCGGCAATCACACCCAACAGAATGGTTTCAGTGAGTCGGGCCGCATAAGAGAAAGGTGCAGAGCACTCGTCTTTACCAAGGCAGGCATCTACAAACTGATGGTAGTGCTTGGGCCCTTCACTCGCATAATTTCTGATGGGTTTACCAAGACCGGATGATTGCTCAACCGCTGCAATCTCAGAATCGATATTCTGATACTCACCCTTCACAATCAGTTTGGGCAGTTGCATAAAATGAGGGAGCAGCAATCTGCCTTTCTCCCCGATAAACATGGCCCCCTGATCCGGCAGTGTTTCGTTGTCAGGCAGTTTCAGATCTTTATGGTTCTTGGGCGCTCCTTCGCCATCATACCAGACCCATTTAAATTTCTCTGTGGTATATTTTGTACCCGGGAACTGGTAAGTGACAATGTTATTTTCAGGAAACCCGAAGCCGTTGGGTTTACGGCACTTGGTCTTGATTGTTTTGGGTACATCCAGGGCCAGTGCATTGTAGGGGGTATCAAAGATGTGTACGCCCATATCGCCCAGTGTGCCGCAGCCGTAATCCACGAGTTTTCTCCAGTTACCTGGATGGTAGACATTGGCTTTATAAGGCCGCTCTGCAGAGGTGCCCAGCCAAAGGTTCCAGTCAAGTGAATCAGGTACAGGGTCGCTGCCTTCCGGTACAGGACCGTCATATCCCCAGTTTTTAGGCGACCAGGCTCTTACTCTTTTTACCTTACCGATTATGCCGGACTGAATTAAAAGCGTGGCCAGTCTGTAATCATAGAATGAATGAACCTGAATTCCCATTTGGGTCACCAGGTTTTTTTCTTCAGCCAGCTTTCTCATGGCCCGCGCCTCCGTCACATGGTGGGTGAGGGGTTTTTGGCAATAAACCGCTTTGCCCATTTCCATGGCTTTCATAGAGGCTGGTGCATGGGTATGGTCCGGGGTGGAAACGATCACCGCATCAATGTTGTCTCCCAGCTCTTCCAGCATTTTTCTGTAATCAGAAAAGGTTTTGGCAGAGGGGTGGAGTTTATGCGCTTTGGCCAGCAGGTTGGAATCAACATCACAAAGAGCTACTACATCTACCTGCGCATGAGAAGAGATATCTCTCAGGTCTTCGCCTCCCATATTGCCTACACCGATATGAGCCGTTCTCAGCCTATCATTTTTGGCCAGTGACCAAACAGAGGCTGGCAGCAGAGATGCGGAGGTGATTACTGCGGTATCTTTCAAAAAATTTCTTCTGTTCATCTTGGGTCTGATTTCTGTTAAAGCTTCCTGATTCTTATTTCTCTGAACCACAGATCACTGCCATGGTCCTGAAAGCCGATAAAACCTGTTTTGAATTTGCCATAATCAGGAGCGTTTTTCCACTTGCCTGAGTTTCTCTTTTCATACCAGTCGTCAGACCAGGGTACAAAGGAGAGTACCTTTTTGCCGTTGAGCCAGTATTCTGCATTTTCCGGGGTGAAGATGATTTTTGTAGAGTTCCATTCTCCGGCCGGGTTGAGTTGCTTCTGTGCCGGGTCAGGGGTATACATAGCGTAGTCAGCTGCCGTAGACTGCCAGTCCTGTAGTTTTGAAGGCTCCTCAGCCCCGAAGCTGGCATTATAGGCTGTAAGGTCATGGATAGAGGCATAATCGGCATCATCTATCAGCTGATATTCCGGAGCTACTTCCGGTGGCCCGCCATAGCCTTCTTTTATGTGATAAAAGATGCCACTGTTGCCTCCCCTTGGAATTTTCCACTCCACATACAGTTCAAAATTATCGAACTCTTCTGCACCGTAGATGATATCGCGACTACCCTTGTAATCATAGTCTTCTTCCAGGATTTGCTCTGTACTAAAAGTGAGGGTTTTGTCTTTGATGGCCCAGCCGGGAGGAAGGGCATCTCCATTATAGGCTCTCCAGCCATCAAGGCTGCTTCCGTCAAAGAGAGTGATCCATTCAGCTTCAGGTTCGGCTTTTTGAGTGGAGTCAGATTCAGATTTCTTTGCAGTGCCACAGGACAGAACCAGGACAGCCAGCAGTGCGGATGTAAAAAAATGTCTCATAGTTAAGGCTAATGGCTCTTAAGATAGGGCTTTTAGCTTATTGAGACTATGAGCTTTTTACCAATTTCGCGGTATGGCTATGAAACGACTGTCAATGGCAGTTTATGAGGGTACTTTCTGCTGGGTTTTGTCAGTATACCGGTGTCTCAGGCCTGGAAAGTTTCAACAATCTCAGAAGCTTGTTCCTGATCGTCCGGATTGATATAAACCTTACAGGAGCCAAAAGCCCCGAAACCGGCTATATGGCCTGCATTTACTTCACTCTTCAGCATGCTGGGAATCCCCGCTGCATCCAGTTGATGTTTCAATATACCGGCTTCACTATCCGACCCTGAGTATATAAGAATAAGATTATCCATGACGCTCTGTTTAAGTGTGAAAACAATGGCTTGTGAAGATTCTATCTCTTTTTATCAGAGATTTTCTCTCTTCATAAACCTACTACTTATGGAAGATAGTAAGGTTTAGCCAGATTAATCTTTATTTCAGCAGGGCTATGTTCCTTTGATCCTCCTGAAGAACCGTGCAGGCTCAAAGCTTGCCTATAATTCTGTTAATCGTCTTCCAGTTGCGCGTGGTGATGTCTTTGCCATACTGCTTTTCTAAAAAGTCCATGGCCTGAGGCGTACCGGAAATGGAGAGGTCGAGAATGCTGAGAATTGAGCGGTCATTGTCTGATAGAATTCTGAAAGAGCCGTCATCGCTTGACCAGGGCATTGGCAAATCCAGCTGCTTATCTTCCCTCAGAAAAGAGATATAGAGCCTGATATCTTTATGCACTTCTATGTCTTTGAAAGGATCTGCTTGGTAAAGCTGCCTGATGGCTTCGGCCGTTCTGACGAGTACCGGAACCGGAAATCCAAAAGTTTGCTCGATTTGATCAGAAATACACTTTTCCAGATTTTGTTCTGTGTCGGTACCTGTATCAAAAATGACATTACCTGAATTGAGGAGTGTTATTACATTTTCGCAACCTATAGCGTCCAGTGTCTTTTTCAGGTCTGCCATGGGCACTTTTTTATGTCCTCCTACATTGATGCCTCGCAGAAAGGCGATGTACTTGCTTGTTTTCTGATCAGTGCTCATATTCTGTGTTATTGGCCTGGTGTATGCAATTAAGCACTAATTGGGTTGATCCTAAAGATTAATATGTCGAAGATCATTACGAACCTGCAGATTATTTTGACAGCATCTGGTGGATATGAGCAATCCTTTCCAGTTCCGCTACTGCCAGGTCAATCTTACTGCTTTCAAACTCCAGACATTTTGTATTGCGCCAAACTTCGGGCCATTCCGGGTTGATCACTTTCGTACTCCAGGTAAAGGTTTCGATGAGTTCAGCCAATTCCGTAATCAGCATATTTAACTCAGCCGTTAGCCCTTTATTCATACTAAGGTTCTGTTTGCCGAGCCAGCCGGTGCGGCATTCTATGGAGATGTCATGGTCCACTCTACTGTATATCCTCAACTTACTGCCATAATCTGAAACAGGTTTGGCATGGCGAATTTCGTAGAAGGTGTCTGGCTTTCCGGCCATTCGATAGGTAGTGAGCTGGCCCTTTAAATAGCGGGTATTTAATTCCTCACATTCAAGGTTGTGAGATGCCGCAAAAGCCCTAAGGTCCGTGTCGAGTTTTTTCCAGTCCATTAGTCTAATTTCCTCTGCCTGCTGTTTGTTTCGCCTCTGCCAGCATAGCATCCAGGTCTGCCCGGTCATACACCTTACCCCGAAGTATTACGGTATTGATTTTACGTGTATTGTTAATGTCCGTCAGGGGATTGGCATCGAGAAGTACTAGACTGGCGGTTTTTCCTGCTTCAATCGTCCCGAATTCCGATACCTTATTCTGGAAGATGGCTGGGTTTAGCGTGGCAGCCTGCAAGGCCTGAAGCCTGGTCATTCCACCTTCTACCATCAGTTCCAGCTCGTCATGCAGGCTGAAACCCGGGAAGCAGTAGGGGTTGGGGTAGTCAGTACCCGCAATGATTTTAACTCCTTTCTGAGCCAGCTTACCCATCAGTGAGAGCTGCAATCGGTATTTGGTTTTAGAAGCCTTATAAAACTCAGCAGTGCGGGACCTGAAACGAAAGTCGTTGGCCGGATTCCAGGTGCTGGTCATAAATACCGGCAGGTAGTCCAGGCGTTCATCGTTGATAAAACTGCTGTCGTTCAGGTGAGCGATACTGCGCAATACGGTAAGGGTAGGAGATAACCACATATCACTGCCGGCCATAACGGTCGCCAGGGAATCGAAAATAGCCTCATTAAAATTATCCGCCATCAGCTCCATACTCTTCTGGCTAAAGGGGCTGGGTTGGGCAGCCAGAGATTCCAGGTCTGAGTTACTGGCCTCAAGAATGCCATACATATGTTCACTGCTGTACTGGCCGACTTCCATAGCTTCCCAGATGCTCACCGATGACGGAATATGTCCGGCAAAAGGGATATCCTTTTCCTTACTGTGTTCAGCAATGGCCATATAGGCATCTTTGGTCAGGCGACTGTACACTTTCAGAAAGTCGACTCCTGAGGCTATTTGCTTATCTACTTCAGCAATGGCTTCTTCGCGGTTGGCTACTCCTGATGAACCGGGCCAGATTGGCGGTACGCCATCAATAATGGCACCTGCTGCATAAATGTCCGGTGCTATAAGCTCACCTGAGGCTGTTTGCTTGCGTACCGTATTGATCACGTCAGGGTTGCCCCACATTTCTCTGATACCGGTAATGCCGTTGGCAATAAGCAGGGGATTGGAACTGGTATAATTCCAGAAATAGTGTGTGTGCATATCCCAAAGCCCCGGAATGAGGTATTTACCTGAGCCATCCACTACGGCAGCACCCTCACCGGGAACCACATATTTGCGATAAATCCCGCTTATTTTATTACCATCAATCCCCAGATTACGGTCGGGCAGAATTTCGCCCGTTTCTACATCAATAATATTAACGTTTTGAATGATCAGATCGTGGTTTGCTTCCTGTGACTGACAAGCCGTAAAAGGCAGGATAAGTAATAGCAGAACCGGGCTAAGGAGATGCTTCATAAAAAAATCATTTATCTAAACTAAGCATCAGACCGTGCAGTTTTGCGGCATTTTGAGGGAGCGGAAGATTTCAGGACTCAATGGAATTCGTGAATAAGGAGTGTTTGAAGAGTGAAGTGCGACTTTTTGTAAGTATAGGTAGTTTATCTGTGTGTGAAATGCGCATTCCTGCATTTGAAATTTCAATCGGCTTTAGTTTAATTAATTGATTTACAGAGGGTTGGGGTAAGGGTTGTTGGCGCTCAAAATCAGCACAATTTCAAATTTTGATATATTCATTCAAAACCGAAACTGAGTGAAAAGGCCCGTCCTCTATGTATTTCTTCTTTCATTAATCTCAATAGGACCCTTACGGGCACAGGTGTCTTCCAAAGCAATTCTCGACTTAAGATCAGAAGATTTCAGCTCTTCCGTACTGCTCAACGGGGAATGGGATTTCTATTGGGACGAATTGCTCGTTCACTCAAAAGAATTTACGGGAAAAGAACCGGAAAAAGTATCTGTACCACACAACTGGGCCCGATCGGGAGCCGGAGGGGAGGAGTTACCTGCTTTTGGTTATGCCACCTATGCGGTGCAGGTATTGTTGCCGAAAAGTGAAAGTGAGCTTGGCTTACTAATTACACATGCCTACTCGTCCTATAAAGTGTTGCTCAATGGCATGACGGCCTATGAGTCCGGCAAGGTGGCTACTAAGGAAAGTGACTACCTCATGTACCGCGAACCCAAGGTACTGCGTCTCCATGGCATCCAAACAGACACACTGGACCTGGTGATACAGGTGGCCAATTACGATCATTCGGTAGCAGGCCTGGCTACGGGTATTGAACTGGCTTCCGCAGATAAACTGATAAGGCGCATTGAGCTGAACAGGGGAGTAAGCATGTTCATTGCGGGTGGTCTGGGCATCACAGGATTTATCCTGCTCATGTTCTGTCTGGGGGCAGATCACTTGTCGCTTTCTGCTCTTTTCTATGCCTTCTTCTCCCTGGCCATGATGTATAGAATTATCGGAGCTGACTTTTATCCGCTGCACGGCATGTTCCGCAATGTAGATGCTATGCTGTCTCTGTGTATGGAGTATATCAGTATTTATGCTGCCTCACTTTTTGCCGGTTTGTTCATTTTCAATATGTATCCCCGGCAAACGAGTAAGTGGGTGAAATGGCCCTTTGTTATCATTTGTTCGGCTTTTATTGTTCAGGTGCTGGTACTCCCGGCTTTCATTTATACCCAAACCCTGATTTACTTCCTGCTATTCCTCATTATCTATGTGTTCGTGTTTGTGGTGATTGTGATCAAAGCACGCCTCGCTAATGAACCCGCCTCCAGATATCTCGTGAGCGCCCTGTCCGTACTGCTTTTCTGGGTGGGCTTTCAGACACTGGCCTTCAGCGGTATACTGGTGGTAAGCTATGATTTACGGTTTGTCCTGCTCACTATTATCATCATTCTCTGTAATCTGGCCCTTTACCGCACACTTTTCTATAAGGTCAAGGTGATTAATCAGGCAGAAGCTGATCTCGCACTTCAAAAGAATAAGCAGACCATGCTCTCGCTTATATCACATGAGATCAAGATGCCGGTGGCTACCCTTCAGATGAATATCGAAATGCTGGATCATGCCAGTGGCTCCCCGCAGAAATTCCTGGAGGTAAAGGACAAGCTGATTGGCATGTCTAAGAAATCGGTGAGTACCATCAAGCAGATGCTTCATGACTTTATCTATTTCATGTCTACCAGGCAAGGCAACACAGATGAGCTTACGCTCCGTCAGCTGGAGGATTTCTGTAAGAATAACTGGAGCCTCAAAGTGTTTTGCCATGCCTGCAAGGTGGCCGGGCCCAATGTGTTTCTTACCGACAAAATGACTTTGAGATATATACTGAATACATTGATAACCAACGCGTTGAAGTACTCACCCTCTACAGCAGCCAGACCCGAAATCAAGGTGGCTATGGAAGAAGATATTGCTATTATCGAGATCCGGGACTATGGCCCGGGTATGCCTAAGGAGGTGCTGGACAGAATAGGTGAGTCACGTGCTCATATCAATGAGAATAATGAAATATCCGGGATGGGACTGTTTTTGGCGATGGACCTGGCAACACGCCTGGGGCATCACATTGATGTGGCTTCCCGACTCGGAGGAGGTACGAGTGTCTATGTGAAAATTAAACGGAAATGATTAGAATACTATTAGTAGAAGACGATTTTGGAGTCAGGGATAACCTGAAGGATTTCCTCGAGTTCTTTTTTGATGACCTGGAAATTGAGCAGGCTATCAATGGAGTAGAGGGGATAAAGCTTGTGAGAGAGAAGAAATACGATATCCTGATAACTGACCAGATGATGCCGGATATGAAAGGCTCGGAGTTTATAGAACGCACCATTGATAAGCTCAGAAAGGACAATACCTGGATATATATCTACAGCGGACAACTGATGAACGAGTTGCATAAAGAGCTGAGTGATTTTCAGGAGGTCAGGGTGATCGACAAACTGACCAACCCCATCTTCTTTAAGGAGCTGGTAGAGGAATACAGACAAAGCCAGATGGCAAGCTGAGCGATGATCAGGACCTTCTCATCATCAGCAGTATGATACCGATTACCAGAGAGGCAATTCCTGAAAAGGCAAGCAATAGCATGGCCAGTAGCATTGAGTCGCCATCAAGTTCTTCAGGTGATTTGCCTGTATAGACTATACTAACGGTGAAGAGAAAGAGTGTCAGGGTCAGAGCTGCCTTGAGAAAGCGGGAAATGGCTTTTTTCATAACTTAATAAATATGGGCGCTGAACCTGGTTTCGGAGAACTGTATTAAACTAGGGTCAACCTGCGTTCATGAATCTAAAAGCCCTGTTCCTGAACCCCTGCTTTAGTCAGAAATCAATGACTACACCAATACTGGGCAGTACACTGGAGTTTTCAAGTTCTGTAATTTGCATCAGCATTCGGGGAGCGAGCTCCATGCCCTGAGCATCCCGTGCAAGGCCGTATTGTGGGACGTCAGGAATCTGCTGGCTGAAGAAATTCTGTATCTCCAGGAAGATATCCAGTGTCCATTTCTCGAAGTTCCATTTCTTATCGATGCGGATATCTGTCTGGTTGAAGGCATCCAGTCTTTGCTCACCAATCCGGCTGTAATCAATGATAATGGAAGGGTAATTGGCCAGTGTGGCGGCTTCATCTACCGGAGCAAAGGGAGTGGTGCCCAGGTAGCGGGTGCGCAGGCTCAGTTCCCAGTTCCTGCCCCATTTATAACCGCCTGTAAAGGTCAGGAGATGGCGACTGTCCCAGGAGCTGGGCAGAAATACGTCTGGATCGAAGGCCGTATACTCACTGTGGTAGTAGGTATAGGCCAGAATGGCGTAATAGTTATTGGTGAATTTCTTCTGGTAAAGAAATTCCAGCCCATAAGTGCGGCCAAGCCCTACGCTGGCAATGGGTTCGTTCCCCAGTACACTGAAGTCTGCGCCCAGGTTGGCCAGAGAAACGCCATCTGTAATGGAAACCGGGTAGTTGTCATACTTCTTGTAGAAGCCCTCAAGCGTGAAGCGGGCAGAAGGGGTTACGAGGTATTCCAGACCCAGCACGGCATGGTCGCTGCGAATGTATCTGGCATTTTGATTGGCAAATGCTCCGCCATTGGTAGTAAACCCGAGAATTGTATAAGGGGGGATTTTGTAGTAACGCCCCAGTGATGCATTCAATGACCATTTTCTGGCCTCGTCAAATGTGTAAGAACCTGAAATGCGTGGACTCAGTGTACGGAAAATGTTGTTGCCGTCATCGGTAAAGGTGTTCCCGTCAAAACGAAGCCCCAGGGAAAGACTTAGTCGTTCATCGTTGAAAGTGCGGTTGGCCTGGCCAAAGGCACCATATCTGAAGAAGTTGATGGAGTTGTCAAACTGGAAGTTGTTCACATTATCAATTGTGGCATTACTGTAATCTACATTCTGAAGACTGGTACCCCAGCTTACAGTCCAGTGGCTGAGAAATCTGGTATAGTTAAAACGGAGCTTTGTTTCCATTTCAGTAGACTCATTCCGAAAGAAAAGCCCGGTTTGGTTCAGGTTATCAGTAAAGCGTCTGAAATCGTTACTCAGAATGTTGTTACTCAGGGTGAGCCGGGTAAAACCGCTACCGTTTTTGAATCGGCTTTTCCAACTGGCCCCAATGGTGTTGCTCTTCTGCTTGATGATGGGTACCTGATCCTGAGTGGCTTGTTGCTCTGCATCAAACTCGTCTAACTCATTGACCCTGAAATCATCTATTGAGCCCAGACCCGTGATAATCAATTCATTATAGTCATCAATTTTATGTGTGACCTTGTACTGATAATCCCAGTAATCAGGGAGGATAGGGAGCCCTATCAGCTCAAAAATTAATTGCAGGTAAGAACGTCTGGCGGATACGATAAATGAGGTATTGCTTGACTCCTTGTCTTTTTTAAAGAGGGGGCCTTCCAGGGTCAGGGCAGTTTCACTACTACCAATCCTAATGTTCTTTTTAAGCTCGCGGTTATTGCCGTTTCGCTGGTCAAACTGTAGAACCCCTGAAAGTACATTGTCATATTGGGAGCCAAAAGCAGAGGTCGATAGTGTTACGCCCTCAAAGAAACTGACATTGAGCAGACCCACAGGCCCCCCGGCACTTCCCTGCGTAGAGAAGTGGTTGATATTGGGGATTTCAATACCGTCCAGATAATAGACATTCTCGTTGGGAGCACCGCCACGAATAATGACATCATTGCGAAAACCACCTATGGATCCCGATACTCCGGGGAGAGACTGCACCACCTTGGCGATATCGTTATTACCACCCGGATAGGTAGCAATTTCTTCAGCAGAGAGCTTTTGAATGGACAGTGGCGTCTCTTCAATCTTTTCAAAAGGGTTAGCTGTGACCACCACCTCTTCCAGCTCAGACACAGCTTCCTTCAGCTCGAAATTCAAATCCGGAACACCTCCTGATTTGATCACAATATTATATCTGATCACCGTTTCATAGCCTACAAAGGAGGCCTGCACACTGTAGGTTTTTGCAGGAATGTTTTTAATGGTATAAAAACCCTGACCGTTGGTAACAGCACCCAATGTGGTTTCAAGTATCTGCACAGTAGCACCGGGAATGGTCTCACCGGTTTTGGCATCTTTAACCGAACCCGAGAGTTCACCCAGTCCCTGAAAGGCAAGGGCCTGACCGGTAAAAAACAAGGCCATAGTGCAGATAAGCAATCTTTTAGTCATAATGGTATGAGTCCTTTTGCTCGTAAATACGACTACATAAACCCGTATGGATGTGAACTGTTTAAAGCTTTTGTTATGAATATTTTCAGTAACAAGTAAGGGCTTGTGCATCAGGGAGATGAAAGAGGAGCCTTACGGCTGATTATTTCCAGATTCTTCTTGAAATAAAGCCGGGGAGTATAGGCTCTATCAGCTGGCCTGCATAGGATTTGGGTGTGTCCTCTTCAATACCAAACTCCTCCGGTTCGTGGTCAGGGCAGGTATAGGTACCAAAAAGAATGTCCATCAGTGGAGATATGTTGGCATAGTTGCCCGCCCTTCTGTCTTTATCATGATGCCAGTGATGTAGCTCCGGAGCACCTATAATTTTCCGGATGGGACCCAGGGGAAGCCTGACATTCGAATGGATATAAATGGCCCAGATACCCCGGAAAGCTATAAAACCAGCCAGTGACTCCAGAGGGAAACCCAGGGCAAAAGCAGGAATGTTGATAAGACCAACCGTATAAAGAGAGTCAAGCGGGTGCTCACGATGGGCTGCAAGCCAATCCAGATGTTCAGCGCTGTGGTGCACCTTGTGAAAGCGCCACAGGAATTCTACATTATGTTGTAGGCGATGCCCCCAGTAAATGAGAAAATCACTCAGCACTACCACCCAGATCATCTGCAGCCATAAGGGCATATTGCCGAAGAAGGAGGTGACTTGTTCAGGAACCAGACCTCTGAACCAGTGACCAAAATCACTTAGCAGCCAGAGTACCAGTCCACCCCAGAAGAGATACTGCCCCAGAAAAAAGCATAAATCTACAATCCAGCGAGGCCTGAATATGCTTTGACCGGGTTTGGCCGGGAATACTTTTTCCATCGGCAGAAAAACCAATGACATGAACAAAAAGCTCAAAGCGGTCTCCTGAAGTAGTTGTAGAGCTGCCATTTGTTATCTCCTGTTCTCCTTACTCAGGCTGTCAAGCCTTAACCTCAGGGCGGTCTTCCACAGGTTTATCAGACTATCTGCCAGACGGGTCTGATCAATTGGAACACCTGATTTTGATGATAACATCAGCATCCGTTGCCTGTAGGACAGACTATCTATTTTCGCAAGCATTTGCTGTGATACGGAATCCTGATTAATCAGAGCACTGTCGATGCTTTGGTGGTAAGGGGCAAAAATCTTGCGCCAATACTGGTTAAAACCATGCTTCATATCTGTTGCCAGTGCTGAATGATTGGCAACCACAATGGATTTGGAGGTAGAGGCCAGCTGATTGTGTATGCTGTATACAGGAATCAAACCGGACGACTCCATGGCAGGTAAACGGGTAGAGTTCAGCAGACTGTTCAGATGGATTTTGGGTGGGGCATCAAAGCGGCTGTCTTTTTCTAAGTGGAGAGGGGTGCTGTTAGTCAAAACCGGCTTGTCGGCTTCTGTAAAAAGATCACGTAGCATTGAAGCCAGCTGCTCCTTATCAGTAGGGATAATCACCTTCGTAGAAGTAAACAATCGGTCATCTATGCTGGCTGAGTCCACTGCGTTATCTGATGTTGGATCGTTTTCTTTCCTCTTTTTGAGTGCTCCGTCCAGTATTTCCCTCAGCGGAGTCTGGTCAGTGGCAACCATTGACTTCGAAGAGGAAGCGATGATAAATGCGGAATCGGAAAAGTCGATGTTTAATTCGGGTTTTGGCAGACCTTCTTCCTCAGCTGTTTCGGTTGATATTGGATTTTGAACGGACTGAGCGGTCTGTGAATTCAGGTAGCCTGATTTGTAAGCCACGAAAACTGCCACTAAGCCTGAAAAAAGAAAAATGGTAAGCAGGCGAACAACTTTTGATGGCATAGAAGCTTCTTTCGTGACAAGTATTGGTTATCCTAATCACGAAAAGGTGAGCACTAATGTTGTACTACAGTGCGTTTCATTGCCTGGTATGGCCTGTAGGTTATATGCCCGATACTACCTCGATGGAGAAGGTAATTCAGCCTCTTTCAGGAAAATCTTCTTATCGGCCACAAAAGTACCGAAGGGAAGCAGGGAGGCCACGCCTGCCAGCATCATGGTGCCAAAAGACCACTTTCTTTCCAGGGTCACAATCAGCACCCATACGCAGTAGGCAACGAACAAAACGCCATGCGCCAGACCAACCGGATAGGTAGGCTCCGGTATGTTAAAGATGTATTTGAGCGGCATACAAATTCCCATTAATAACAGGTAGCTGATTCCCTCAAGCAGGGCCAGAAGTCGGAGGAATTTGAGATGATTCATAACCGGGTTGTGCTTTGGGGCGAAGATAGTGTCAGAAGCTCTACTCCTCAAAGAATTGCCGTTGGTTTTATCTGGCATAATGGGTAAACTCAGGAAACTATTTTTTATCCATATGTTCAACCGAATCTTATCGCTTAGTCTGCTCTTTCTGGCAGGTTTTTCACTCTCAGCACAACAAGTTCCTCAATCTGCCTATCAGGACATGAAATACCGGATGATCGGTCCCTTCAGGGCCAGTCGTACGGTAGGCGGTGTGGGGGTACCCTCACAACCCAATGTCTTTTATATGGGGGTAAACAATGGTGGAGTTTGGAAAACAGATGACTTTGGCCGTACCTGGAACCCCATTTTTGATAGTGCTCCCACGGGATCGGTAGGAGACATTGCCGTTTCTGCCACGAATCCGGATATCATTTATGTGGGGAGTGGTGAAGGGCTGCACCGCCCTGACCTGGGAGTAGGAGACGGTATTTTTAAATCTACTGATGGCGGTAAGACCTGGACACATATGGGCCTTAATGATGTACAGCAGGTGGGGCGTCTGGTGGTCCATCCCACCAATCCGGATATCGTATTTGTAGCCGGGCTCGGCCATCCTTATGGCGCCAATGAGCAGCGAGGCGTTTTTAAGACCACTGATGGCGGTAAGAGCTGGAAGAAAGTACTTTATATCAACCACAATACCGGGGCTATTCAGGTAGAGTTTGATCCTAATAATCCGGAGGTGCTGTTTGCCGATATGTGGGAGCACCAGGAAGGGCCCTGGGAAAATGCCCGCTTTTCCGGTCCCAACAGTGGTCTTTACAAGTCTACCGATGGAGGCGAGAACTGGAGAAAATTAACCAAAGGCCTGCCAACGGCTGAGCAGGGGCTGGGCCGTATAGGAGTCGGTATAGCTCCCGGTAATTCCAATATCATCTTTGCGACTGTAGATGCCCGCCAGGGTGGTGGTATTTATAAAAGTGAAGATGCCGGTGAAAGCTGGAAACTTGTGAATACACAACGCAGACTCTGGGGCAGAGGAGGTGATTTTGCCGAAATCAAAGTACACCCGAAAGATCCGGACAGGCTGTATGTCGGCAATGTGGCATCTTATACCTCAGCAGATGGTGGTAAAACCTGGATGTCGCTCAAGGGAGCTCCCGGTGGAGATGACTACCACCGCATCTGGATCAATCCGGATAACCCGGATATCATGCTGTTTGTGGCAGATCAGGGAGCGGTGGTAACCGTAAATGGTGGCCGTACCTGGAGTTCCTGGTACAACCAGCCGACCTCACAGCTATATCATGTTACCACGGATAATCAGTTTCCTTATTGGGTTTACGGAGGGCAGCAGGAGAGTGGTGCCATCGGTATGGCCAGCCGCGGTAACGGGGGACAGACCACTTTCAGAGAGTTTTTAGGAGTAGGGGCTGATGAGTATGCCTACGTAGCTCCGGACCCGAAGGACCCGAACATCATTTATGGAGGCCGGGTCATGAAGTTCAATAAGAAAACCGGGCAGTCACAAAATGTCGCACCGGAAGCCCTGCGTTCCGTGAAGTATCGTTTTGTCAGAACCATGCCATTGATGTTTCATCCGGCAGATGATAATATGCTGTTGTTTGCCACGAATGTGCTTTGGAAAACCATGAATGGCGGCCAGGACTGGCAGATCATCTCTCCGGACCTGACTTATGAGCAGCCGGAAGTCCCCCCCAGTGTAGGAGATTTCAAAACTCCCGAAATGGAAACCATGGCCCGCAGAGGGGTCATTTATGCGGTGGGGCCTTCTTCACTCGATGTAAAAACGATCTGGGCCGGTACGGATGATGGCAGGGTGCATCTGACTACCGATGGCGGTAAAAACTGGACAGAGGTAACACCGCCTGCCATGAAATCATGGGAGAAAGTTTCACAGATTGATGCCAGTCACTTTAATGCCCGGGGTGCCTATATCGCTATCAATGCCATCAGGAGGGATGATATGAAACCCTATATCTACCGAACTAAAGACGGAGGCAAAACCTGGAAGCTGATCACTAAAGGGCTCAATCCGAATGGTCCTGTAAATGTAGTGCGTGAAGATCCGTTCCAACCCGGTTTGCTTTATGCAGGAACCGAGCGCGAGGTGTACTTTTCCATAGATGACGGAGAGAACTGGCAGTCGCTGCGCAACAACATGCCCGCAACTTCTATTCGCGATTTGGTGGTTCACGAGAATGATCTGGTGATTGGCACGCACGGACGTTCTATCTGGATACTGGATAACATAGCCCCCTTGAGACAGCTTAAAAACAAACGTTCATCAGTACAGCTTTTTAAACCATCAACTACCTTTCGGGTACGGGATAATATGTTCTCCGATACGCCCTTACCACCAGAAGAGCCTACCGGTGAAAACCCACCTGAAGGCGCTATCCTGGATTATGTGCTCGATAATGATGCGAGTGAGGTAACACTGGAAATACTGGATACTAAAAACAATATCATTCGTACCTATTCCAGCAAGGATCAGCCAGAAGAAGTAGATACTACGGCTCTGCCACACCCGACCTACTGGATAAAGCCAGAGCAAAAGGTGGGCACCACAGCAGGACATCATCGTTTTAGCTGGGACCTTCGGCATGAGCCTCCTGCAGGAGCCAGAAGACAATTTGCCATAGCGGCCGTTTATAAGCGTACCCCCAGCGGACCTTTTGGCCCCTTTGTTCATCCGGGTGTTTATCGTGTACGGCTGAGGGTAGATGGATCGGTGAGGGTGCAGTCCTTTAAGGTGGAAATGGACCCCAGAGTAACTATTGAGGAGGACAAACTCCGATTACAGACAGACCTGAGTATGGATTGCTACAGGGCCTACCATGAACTGGAAGACATGCGGGTTACCATTGATGGTATGAGCTCTGCTACCTCTGAGCAAAAAGCCTTTCGCGGGAATGGCCGTGTCGGGAATCCTGATACGATGTACGGTAGTATCCGACATACCCCGGTTGAGAATGAATCTGTAGTGGGGCTGCAACAAAAGTTTCTGTTTATGATGAACCTGCTGCAATCATCCGATATGGCACCAACCAGTCAGACTGAAGAGGCAGTAAAAACCCTCAAGGAAACTCTGGAAGGTATGCAAAAGCGCTGGGAGAAATTAAAGTAGTTGCCTTAAACAGGCGCGCTTTTGCAAAGCCTGCCTGTTTATAAAACAAAAAGCCCCGAATCCGGGGCTTTTTGTTTTATAAGTTTCCTTATCCGGTCAGGCCGGTGATACGCTTAATTAGCTGGTTCCAGCCATACTTTGCGAAGAGCTAGCTGTGCTTCTGTGGCCTCCGGGTCAAAGGAGATGTTAAAAGGAGCAGGGACCTCAATTTGCTTGTTAGGTGCACTCAGCTCAATCTCTCTTTTGGCACCGTCTACTTCTCTTAATACCACATAAGTAAAGTTCTCCAGGTTGGGCAGATTTTGCATCTGTTCACCAATAAAGCCCTGTATCTGACTTAGGTCCGGAATCTCTTTCCCGTTCATTTTATAGAGTATATCACCATCCTGCAGGCCCAGGGCTTTTCCCATCTCATCCAGTGACTGAGCATTGATAATAGAAAGCATCTGCTTACCCTCATGCTGGGCAAGAGTAACACTGGTCTGCCCGATACCCAGTGAGTAGGTCTTGATCATACCCGACTCCTGGAAATTCACACCCACCTCTCTGAAGAGCTCGGCATAAGGAAGTGGTTCATTACCGGCTACATGTGTGGCGAAAAACTCGCCAATTTCAGGGTAAGTCATTTCAGTAATCACTCCGAAAAGCTCGTCATCCTGAAAGGCACTATTCTTACCATAGCGCTCAGAAAGTTCAGCCATCAGGTTTTGGGTGCCATAGGCACCGTCAGACAGTTTTCGCAGCTTGATATCCAGTGCCATGCCTATCAGCGCACCTTTCTGATAAACATTGCCATACTGACTGGCATGCTCCTCCAGCGTACCCTTACTCATTACGGTAAAGGGGAGAGTATCATTATAGCGACTGGCCTGTAATATCTTACCACGCAATACATTCAGGTATTGCTCCGGTGTGATCAGACCGTGTTTCACCTGCACATTACCGGCAAAATACTCTGTCATACCCTCATACATCCAGAGGTGCTGAGACATTTTCGGATCATTAAAATCGAAGTTGTCAATCTCTTCAGAGTGTACATTCAAAGGGGTGACAATGTGAAAGAACTCATGAGCCGCGAAGTCTCTGAGCTGCTGGTTCATCTGAGCGATAGGAGCCTCGGGCATATAGTACAGAGAACTGTAAGAGTGCTCCAGGGCACCGTAAGAGGTTACCGGCTGGTCAGTGAAGTAGAAGATGAAGGCATACTTATCTACGGGCAGTGTTCCACCCAGGTACTTGAGCTGAGCCGCGAGTACTTCCTCCATGGTACCGGCAATTTCTTTGGCCGTTACTACCTGGTTGGGTGAGTAGCTGGCTACCAATACATCCGTATTGCCCACTCTTACAATGGCTGTATCGGCTTTGCTGTACATCAGCGGGGCATCAATGAGTTTGTCGTAATCACCAGCCGAAAACCGGTCTACCTTACTGTTTTCTGCAGAAGGTTTTGTGGCCTCCAGTGAGATTTTAGCAGAGAGTACAGCCCCCTCTGAAATGGGTTTCATTCCGGTAGCTCCATAGAAGTCAACAGGGCGGATGAAGCTTAGTTCAAACTCCTTTTTCTTCATTCCCTCGAAGTAGCCAAAGAAACCGCTGGTATTGATCACAAAGTTCTTTCCTTCTTCAATGTTGGTACCGGCAGGCTGGAAAATACCCGGTCCTTCTTTGTTCGTGTCGAAGGTATCTTCTACCCAGTAACCGATCTTGGCCAGCTTTTTGGCATTTTTGATCTTCCAGGAGTTATCATCCAGTCGTTCAATTTCCATCTCACGGCCGCGCTTGTCATAAGCCTTCAGGTCTGAGACCATGCGGCCATAGTCGGCTATGGCATAAGTGCCCGGTACGATTTTGGGCAGGTAGAAGATGATTTCTTTTTTTCTGATTTTAGGTGGATCCAGCTCAACATAAACCTTATCGTCAGTTACGTTGGTAATATCCACTGTATACTTATATGGATCTGTAGCCAGGAGCATCGTAGAGATGATCATTCCTGACAAAACCAATTTAATTCTATTCATATCCTTCTTGTACTTTAGGTTCCCTAACGTGGCTCTGTCTAAAAGACTCAACCCACCTCAGGTATGTTGCAGTTTTTGTGCCACAAAGATGTCACTTATTAAGCCGAAACCCGAACGCTGAGGCCAAGTGGTTCGGTGAAATTTGCGAAATATTTGTTTTGTCAAGTGTTTTTAAGCTGAGCAAGACCGGGGAGACGGGGTTCAGAAGGTTTGAAAAGCTTTTGATTAAAACCTCAGCACAAAACTTGTTCCTTCGCCCACCTCAGATTGTACAGTCAGGTTTCCGCGGTGGAGTCGCATGATCTGGCGGGAGAGAGAAAGCCCGATACCCGACCCGCTTTCTTTGGTGGTATAAAAGGGCACAAAGATATTTTCCAGAATTTCATCGGGAATACCCGGGCCATTGTCGCGGATTTGCAGGGTAACCCCGTTTTCACCCTCAGCAGCGGTAATGCGGATGACAGGAGAGGCTTGTCCTTCCAGAGCTTCCATGGCATTCTTGACCAAATTGATCAGTATCTGATCTATTAAATCAGGGTCAGCCTGCACTTCCAGCTTTTCAGGACTGAAAACATGCATGCGAATCTTCCGGTGCTCCAGATCGGGTTTGAAAAGATTTTGTACCCTTTCAATCATTTTTGCCACATTTACCACCTGAAACTCCGGCTGTGGCAGCTTGGTCAGCTGATCGTAGGTTTTTACAAAATTGGCCAGCCCTTTACTTCGGGTTTCAATGGTTTCCAGACCGCCAATGAGATCTTCAACAGATTCCTCATCAAGTTTGCTGAGGTCAGGTGTTTCGTCACCGTCCTTTATCATTTGAAGAATCACATCGGAGAGGGTGGAGATAGGAATCACAGAGTTTTTGATCTCATGGGTCAGCACCCGGATAAGTTTCTGCCAGGAATCCAGTTCTTTTTCTTCCAGCTCATTCTTAATGTCCTGAAAAGAAACCAGCTTAAAGGTTTCTCCCTGTAGCTTAAAAGTGGTTACCAGCACGGAAAGGTTATTGAGGTGCCCGCCAATTTGTACTTTGATCAGCTCGCGTTCACCCGATTCCATGGACTGGATTTTCTCCACTACCTGGGGTGATACAATGCTCAGCGAGTTAACGGAAGTCAGGTGGGGGCGTTGAAAGAGCTCCCTGGCCGCTTTATTCACAAGCTGCACCTTATAATCAGCATCAAAGCAAAGTACGGCAACCCTTACATGCTCAACCACGGTCTGCAGGTAAAGCAGGTTGGAGGCCTTTTCATTTCGCAGCTCTTTCATGACGGTGTTGATCTCATGAAAAGCGTAGTTCAGGTCACTTTGCTTTTTGTAGTGGTAAGTATTGGTAAAATCGCCCTGCTTGATGGCCAGCAGAAAGTAGGCGAGTTCACGCCTGGAGCGCTCCACATACTTTACCAGGTTGACCAGCGTGATTACCAGTGCCAGTGCCAGCCAGAAGGATACCAGCCAAAAGTGCGTTTGGGTGAGTACATACACTGCTGTGTAGCCCAATACCAGAATCAGGGCAATGCGGACTACAACATTCCAGCGAAAGTACTTGTACTCCATTAAAGCTGGTATTTGGTCATTTTACGATAGAGCGTACTCCGTCCGAAACCGAGTTCTTTTGCTGCCTGGGTGAGATTGCCGCCCGCTTTGCGAATGGCATTCTGAATGGCCGCCTTCTCCATCTCTTCCAGGTTGAGCGTATTGGTGGCGATAACATTTTCTGTCGGCTCATCTCTGAGCAGAAAATCCTCGGGAGCCAGCAGGTGAGAATTGGCCATGATAACGGCACGCTCCATAGAGTGCTGAAGCTCTCGGATATTACCGGGCCAGCTATAAGACTTTAACTTGTTAAGCGTGGTCTCATTGAGCCGCATCTTATCTTTCTGGTACTTTTTGGAGTACATCTTGAGAAAGTGTCGTGCCAGGGGCTCAATGTCTTCAGGGCGCTCGCGCAGAGGAGGGAGTTTGATCTCAACCGTATTGATGCGGTAGAGCAAATCCTGTCTGAATTCATTTTCTGCCACCATATCATAAAGCGGCATATTGGTAGCACAAACCAGCCTGATATCAAGAGGAATCACTTTGTTGGAGCCCACCCGCGTAATCTGCTTGAATTGCAGTGCAGTCAGCAGTTTCGCCTGTAAGGGGAGGGAGAGGTTTCCTATCTCATCCAGAAAGAGACTGCCACCTGAGGCGATCTCAAATCGTCCGGGGCGATCTTCCTTGGCATCGGTAAAAGCACCTTTTTTGTGGCCGAATAGTTCTGAATCAAACAGGTTTTCGTGTACTGCCCCCAGGTCCACCTTGATAAAGTTCTCGGCTTTGCGGGGAGACTGATTGTGAATGGCCCGGGCTATCAGCTCCTTACCAGTACCATTTTCACCCAGGATGAGCACATTGGCATCTGTAGAGGCCACTTTTTCAATGGCGTGAAATACAGGCTTCATGGCATCGCTTACGCTTACGATGTCATCGTATTCACGCTGTGAATCTTTGACGAGAATTTTCTGACTGGTTTTAAGCTCTTCTACCTGTCTTTTGGTCTGGCTCAGCTCGTAGATAGACTGTACAGTAGCCAGCAACTTTTCCTTTTGCCAGGGCTTTACCAGAAAATCCACGGCACCCTCTTTCATGGCTTCCACGGCAATATCAATATCGCCATAGGCTGTGTTCATCAGTACATGGGCATGGGGGTCTTTTTCCCGGATTCTGCGGAGCAGCTTGATCCCTTCCTGTCCGCTTGTAAGCCCATAGGAAAAGTTCATATCCAGTACAATGACATCATACTTGTGCTGGTTGAGCAAAAAATCCAGCTTGGCAGGGTCCTTTTCGGTGATCACCACCTCAAAGTGCTGTTTGAGAATCATTTTGGCAGTGTAAAGCACCCCCTGGTCATCGTCAAGCACCAGGATTTTGCCATCGATTTTCGCCATTTTGTTGAAAGAGTTTGAGCGTGAATTGTGCCAAATGTAGTAATCGTGTCATTATGAGACAAGTGTTTGTGTCAATATGAGACAAATGCGTGTTTTAAGCGGTACAAATGCTTTGTAATATGCTGTTTTACAGTGTTTTAGGATTTCGGCACGGTTCTGGACTTTCGGGGGACAGATGGCGCTCTACAGTTTTAAGCTTTTTTACAGAAATCTCGCAAGGCATAAGTACCTGTCGGTTTTCAACATAGCCGGCCTGGGTGTGGCCATGGGAGCTTTCCTGCTTATTCTGTTTTAT
>DIYF01000115.1:0-4535 GCA_002427745.1 Roseivirga sp. UBA6061
TATTTTCTACTTTTTCTTCCCCAGTGAATGGGATACCAAAAGCAAAAAACAGCTTATCACAGATTATCGGACATTCGTTGAGAAGAATAAGCATGGTTATATTAAACCTTTCTTCAGATTGACCCTGGGTTTTTCTAAAAGCCTGTTGAATGCCATGACCCTAAGTCTGAATGCCTTCGTTACTTTAGGTTTTGGCACCATACCTACCAGCGGACTTGCCAGGTACATCTGTATTGTTCAGGGTTTTATTGGCTGGTTTTTACTTAGCATTTTCACAGCCAGTCTGATCAATCAGGTGCTTTTTTAGCGAACATACACCACCTGAGTTCGAACTCTACAAGCTCATTGAAGGCGTCTCAAAAGGTCGTCATCACAGGTCATTGCTTCCAACTAAGGGATTGCTTCAAAACCTTCATTTAATTAAGATTTTTCACCATGATGAGACTGATCTAGCTGAGTCTTCCAGAGAATAGATCTTGAAAACCAATTGAAGCCTGATCAGTTCAATGGATTGATTTTGATCTTCAGGGTTTTCGCCAGCTCATAGACTTTCTGCTTTTCTTTTTCTGAGATAAAAAGAATGGAATTACCTTTCATACCGGCTCTGCCCGTTCTGCCACTGCGATGGGTATAGTATTCCGTTTGCTGCGGCAGTTGATAATGCAGTACAAAGCTCAGTCCTTTGACATCAATTCCTCTGGCAGAGATATCGGTTGTGATCAACAGGTCGATTTTCTCGCTCTTGAATTTTCGCATCACCTTATCGCGGTCCCGCTGTCCCATATCTCCTTCTATGGCATCAATCAGCAGGTTTCTGGCCTGGAGTTGCTTGGTAAGGAGTCTTACCGCCTGTTTGGTCTGGCAGAAGATCATGCCCCGCTCGCCCTGGTTATAAGACAGAAAGTGCATCAGTTCCTGTACCTTATCTTTTGACTGACAGATCAGGTATTCATGGCTGATATTGGCATTTACTCCGGCACTTCTCCCCACCTCTATTCGCTGGGCATCATGGCTCAGAAACTTGCGAATGATCTCCCGAATACCATCCGGCATAGTGGCTGAAAAGAGCCAGATATGCTTTTCTCTGGGCACATAGTCCAGAATGGAGTGAATATCCTGCTTAAAGCCCATACTCAGCATCTCGTCAGCCTCATCGAGGATCACCGTTTTCACCCGACTTAGGTCTACAATGCTCTTGTTAATGAGGTCCATTAAGCGGCCCGGTGTAGCCACAATCACATGGGTAGGCCGCTGCAGCCGCTTGATCTGCTGACTCATATCAGCCCCGCCATACACTGACTCCACAAAGATTTTGTCGGTGTACTTGGTGAACTTAAAGAGCTGCTTGGCTATCTGCTGGCAGAGCTCACGCGTGGGAGCAATCACCAGCCCCTGTACTTCATTTTTGCCGGCATTGATCTTTTGCAACATGGGTAAGCCAAAGGCAGCCGTTTTACCGGTACCCGTCTGGGCCTGACCTACAAAATCAGTTCCTCCACCCAGCAATAGCGGAATGGCCTGTCTCTGGATCTCAGTCGGAGTGAGAATCCCCAGTTCTATAAGTCCCTTGATCAGTTGCTTTGATACGCCCAGTTCAGAAAATGATGCCACAGTCTTGTAATTTTTTGAAAAGACAAAGGTAGAACGAATAGTTGGGACTCAATCATTGCAATAGTCTTTCAACCTCACTTTCTTGCAGGCGAATAGAAAGCCATGAAGATCAGGATAGGAATAATTACGGTTTCAGACCGGGCCAGCAAGGGGATTTACGAGGACATTTCAGGTCATGCCATCATTGACACACTCAATGATTACCTGACCTCTGAGTGGGAGCCTGTATATCAGGTAATACCTGATGAGCAATACCTGATCGAAAGCACCATCAAACAAATGGCCGCCAAGGAGAAATGCTGTCTGATTGTAACTACGGGCGGTACAGGACCTGCTGTGCGCGATGTCACTCCAGAAGCCACCGAAGCCGTTTGTGACAAAATGCTACCGGGCTTTGGCGAGCTTATGCGCCAGGTAAGCCTCCAATACGTACCCACTGCCATACTCTCCAGGCAAACAGCCGGTATTCGTGGTAAAACCCTTATCGTAAACCTGCCGGGTAAGCCCAAATCTATTCGCGAATGTCTTGATGCTGTATTTCCTGCCATCCCCTATTGTATCGATCTAATTGGTGGCCCCTACCTGGAAGCCAATGACGAAGTGGTGAAGGTTTTCAGACCCAAGGCAAAGTAAGGGCTACTTCAGTGCTTATTCAGTCGATAGCTTCACTCCGGGAGTGGTACGCTTAGCCGCAAGTTATCAGTTGATTTGTAACCGGTTATCCGTGAGCATTGAGGGACACCGTCCCTGGACAATTCAAAAACAAATCCCATTCATTAAGGGAACTGACTGATGCCTTAAGATAACTCAAAAGGACGGTGTCCATTTCTATCAGAAGGGTATCTCTCAACTCACGTTTACTCCTACCATATAAGCCTGCTAGGAATTATCGTGGTTGCTTAGGAAATTAAGCTATCTCCAACCTTAACTCATCGATATGAGATTTTTTGGCCTAATACTACTGTCTGTCCTCCTCCTTTTTTCCTGTAGCAAAGACTATGATGTGATTATCAGCAACGGCAATATCTATGATGGTTCCGGTCAGCAGGCAATCCAAACCGACATAGGCATTAAAAATGACACCATTGCCTTTATGGGAGACCTCAGTGAAGCCTCTGCTCACAAAAGGATTGATGCCACCGGAATGGCTGTCGCCCCAGGCTTTATCAATATGCTGAGCTGGGCCAATAACTCACTCATTCGTGATGGTCGCGGACAAAGTGATATTCGTCAGGGTGTTACGCTTGAAGTATTTGGAGAAGGCACCTCCCCCGGTCCTATAGGCAAAAAACGCCAGGATGAAATGCGCGCTGATGGTGAGGAAGTACGCTGGACCACCTTAGGCGGTTATTTTGATTTTATGGAAAAGAAGGGCATTTCTCCTAATATTGCCTCCTTTCTGGGAGCCACAACGCTGCGCATCAATACCGTAGGATATGACGACCGCCCTGCCACGGGAGATGAGCTGGAAGCCATGAGAGAGATGACACGTCAGGCGATGGAAGAAGGTGCCATGGGGATAGGTTCTTCGCTTATCTATGCTCCTGCCTTTTATGCAGATACGGAAGAGCTGATAGAGATCAGCCGGGTAGCCGGCCAGTATGGTGGTATGTACATCTCGCATATGCGCAGCGAGGGCAACCGCTTTCTGGAAAGTATAAACGAGCTGATGCGCATTGCTTCTGAAGGGAACCTGCCTGCCGAAATCTATCATTTAAAAGCCAGCGGAGAAGAAAACTGGTATAAGCTGGACCTCGCTATTGCCAAGATAGACAGTGCCCGTGCGGCAGGCCTGCCCATCACCACCAATATGTATACCTATACCGCAGGCTCTACCGGTCTCAATGCTTCTATGCCTCCCTGGGTACAGGAAGGTGGTTTCGATGCCTGGGCAGAGAGACTGCAAGACCCTGAAATCAGAAAAAAGTTACAGATAGAAATGACCACACCTACCAACGACTGGGAGAACCTGCTGCTCGCGGCTGGTTCTGCAGACAAATGCCTGCTGGTAGGTTTTAAGAACGATTCGCTGAAATACCTCACCGGCAAAACACTGGCCGATGTAGCGATTATGCGCGACCAAAGCCCAGAGGAAACCGCCATGGACCTGGTATGGCAGGATGGTAGTCGCGTGCAGGCGGTTTACTTCCTGATGTCAGAAGAAAACGTACAAAAACAGATCAAGCTACCCTATATGACATTTGGTTCAGATGCAGGAGCCCTGACAGCTGAGGGGGCTACACTCAAATCGAGTACACACCCCAGAACCTATGGCAACTTTGCGAGATTGCTTGGCAAATATGTCCGGGAAGAGAAGCTCATTCCTTTAGAGGAAGCCATCTACCGGCTCACTTCCCTCCCGGCCTCCAGACTCAAGCTCAAAAAACGGGGTACGCTGAAGCCGGGACATTTCGCTGATATCGTGGTCTTTGACCCGGCAACGATCAGTGACCATGCCACCTTTGATAAGCCACATCAGTACAGCACAGGTATGCTACATGTTTTCGTTAATGGGGAACAAGTACTGAAAGACGGGGAACATACGGGAGCCTTGCCCGGCAGAGCTGTTCGCGGACCTGGGTATAGGAATGATGAATTTTGAATTGTCAGTCGATAATGGTTAATGGTGAATGATGAATTGTAAATGGTGGATGCATGGTAAACCTCTCATTCAGCATTTCTCATTCAACATTCAACATTTCTAGTTCAACACTTCTCTTGCTCTCCGGCTTGTCAGATAACCTCTATGAGAAAATCATGCTCAGGGTCCTCTCTGAGAGACCACTGAGCGAGATCTTAGACGTAAGGAATCAGGAATTGCAAATGATGAATGGCGAATGCATCGCGAAACTATCATTCAACATTCTTCATTTTTCATTCAACATTTCTCTTACTCTCCATCTTGTCAGATAATCTCTGTGAGA
>DIYF01000115.1:4629-4785 GCA_002427745.1 Roseivirga sp. UBA6061
TCAGGGTCCTCAATGAGAGACCATTGAGCGAGATCTTAGATGTAAGGAATGAGGAATTGTAAATGATCAATAGCTAATCCATCGCGAACCTGTCATTCAACATTTTTCATTCAACATTTCTCTTACTCTCCAACTTGTCAGATAATCTCTGTGAGA
>DIYF01000115.1:4891-18289 GCA_002427745.1 Roseivirga sp. UBA6061
TCAGGGTCCTCAATGAGAGACCACTGAGTGAGATCTTAGACGTAACGAATGAGGAATTGCAAATGATGAATGGCGAATGCATCGCGAACCTGTCATTCAACATTTTTCATTCAACATTCAACATTTCTCTTACTCTCCAACTTGTCAGATAACTTCTATGAGAAAATCATGCTCAGGGTCCTCTATGAGAGACCACTGAGCGAGATCTTAGACGTAACGAATGAGGAATTGTAAATGATGAATGGCGAATGCATCGCGAAACTGTCATTCAACATTTTTCATTCAACATTTCTCTTACTCTCCAACTTGTCAGATAATCTCTATGAGAAAATCATACTTAGGGTCCTCTATGAGAGACCACTTAGAGAGATCTTAGACGTAAGGAATCAGGAATTGTAAATGATGAATGGCCAATCCACCGCGAAACTATCATTCAACATTCTTCATTTTTCATTCAACATTTCTAGTTCAACATTTCTCTTCCCTCCTCCCATTCTCTGGTTTGCATGTTACAAATTGATAAATTGGTGAGTCTTGTATGAGAAAGTGTCAATAGACTAATGATTCAGCCCCTGTGAAAGTCCTCCGAATTTTTGCTCTTGCTCTGTTGTGTGCGATGATGGTATTCTCGGCCCTTGAGGTATATCATAAAGAACAACAGAAACGTCAGCTGAGAGAAGACCTGATAGAGCTGTCGGATATCAAGTATGGCATGTTCAATGTAGATCAGTGGACAGCGATCCTGGCGGATGTCGTGGCTAAAAAGGTACAGGAGTTCGATCTCACCAAAGGGAATAAAGACGATCTGCAGCGCAGAGTTTCAGCTTTTCTTTACACCACCATCAGTGATTTTGAAGACCGTTTTTATAAAGAAAACCGCGGTATTGGTGGCTTTTTCAAAAAGGGCGTTGCCTCTATTACCGACATCTTCGGTGAGATGAAGGATGACATTCCCATCTTCACAGAAGACATTGTGGCCTTTCTCGATGATCCCGAAAACAAGGAGCAGATCCGTGAATATATGCTCAAACAACTGAGCGGCTATGCGGATAATACCTTCTCTGAAATGGATTATTCAGTTCGTGATGACATTCTGGCCATACATGGCTATCCCAGCGGAGAAGAAGCGATTGCTGGCCTCAGACAGGAAATTACAGAAGTAGACGACAGCATTGCCGGTAACAGAGCGCTGCTCTTCGGGGTGATTTTCGCAACAGGTTTTCTGATTATGTTTTTAAAGACTCCTACAGTTACTGAGTTCAGCGTTCTCACGGCCATGAGTCTCATCCTGCTTATTTCAGGACTATCACTGCCTATGATTGATATTGATGCCCGCATCTCCGAAATGAACTTCACTTTGCTGGGCGAACATATCAACTTCCAAGATCAGGTATTGTACTTCAAGAGCAAGAGTATTCTGGAGATCGTATCGCTGATGCTATCGCAAGGCAAGCCTGATGTACTGATGGTAGGGCTTCTGGTGTTACTTTTCAGTGTACTCTTCCCTCTATCCAAACTGGTGTGTTCCTGCATCTATCTTTTTGCACCAGGTCTCAGAGAGCATAAGTTTATCCGTTTTATGGTATTCAGGACGGGTAAGTGGTCGATGGCTGATGTGATGGTAATCGCTATTTTCATGGCCTACATTGGCTTTTCCGGTATTCTGACGGAGCAGTTGAGTCATCTGGGAGGGCTGGCTAAGTCTGTGGAAATTCTCACCACCAATCAAACACAGCTTCAAATAGGATTCTTTCTGTTTACCGCCTTCGCGGTAATGAGTTTGCTGATCTCTCACCGCATGCAGTATAGTCTTAAGCTAACTCAGCCAGATGAAATTAATGATCCAAAGGACTGAGTTCTACTTCCAATAGAATCATCTTAAACCAAAGAGAGTGTCTCAAAAAATCAAATAATCCGTCATTACGAATGAAATGAAGTAATCTCAGTCTTGGTTTTAGGGTTCCATAAAGAGATTGCCTGCCTTTGCCGCAGGCAGGCCTCACTGCTCCTTCGCTGAAGCTTTCACCGGAGGCCAAAGCCTTTGGCGAAGGACTCAGCGCAAGCGTTTCGTTCGCAATGACTAAATACTTTTGAGACACTCTCGTAAGTAAAGTATCGAGAGATTTCGAGGATTTATTGCTCTCAGGTTTGTTTTCATATTGTATAGATAATACAAGAATAGGTCAGTGAACAAATCCTTTAAAAAATAGTCAGGCAACGCATTTAATAATTGCTTAATATTCGAGCGCAAAAGGATGCAAGTATGTTTGAAGAGGATGATGAGGAAATGAGAGACCCCAGGTCTCTGCCCATTTATAAAAAGGGTGAGGAAATATACGATTTGACAAGACAGGTAGCCGACCTGATCCCTGACGACAATGAGATGTTGGAAAGCACCAAAGGCTTTATGTTGGAGGATGCCAGCATGATATGTGCTAAAATAGCCGGTGCTGAAGGAGGCGACATTTATGATATCCGAATGGAGTGTGCCGCGATCATTCGCAAGTCAGCCCGCGACCTCTCCCTGCACGTACACAGCCTCAGGACTTTTGGATTCAAGGAGGTTCACTATTATCAGCTTATCAGAGATGCTATTGAGGAGTTCAGATTACTCTTTATCGACTGGGTAGCGTCTTTCGACACAAGCAACTACTTCATAGATCGCTGGGGGCTCTTTAACCCACCCGGTGTGGGGCCTTTTGACAAAGACCCTGATGAAGACATTCCTTTCGACCCCTCAGACTATTTTGAGCTGGGTGACGATGATGATGACGATGATGATTAGGCTTCTGTTAATATGAGATTAATACTCATCATAGCATTATCAGTAACCTGTCATTGCAGTGTTCTGAGTCAAGATCGGTTCGAAAAGGCCATAACCGCACTTGAAAAAGAGTTGGATTATCATATTCAGGATGAAGGCATTCAAGAGGCCAACCAACCTTCTGACTGGATAATTAAACAGTTCGGAAAATGCAAAAATGATCTTAAAGCCATAGCCCGTTTAGATTTTGATGGAATTATAAAAACCAAATCGGCCTACCTTAAAAAGGCTGAACACAAAGATCATGTTTATCCCTCCTTTACTTTTAAAGAGTGGACTTTTAAAAATGAAGCAACATCCAGCATTTTTTTAGCAGTTCTTCAAGAAAACGCAAAAATGGACCTGCAAGAATGTGTTAATAAGGGCGGGATTACATGGTGGCAGGTTGATAACAAGCTATACTTTATAATGTCAAGTGCTTACTTCATGACATTCCGGTATGACAAACTGCGAAATACAATTGCCCCTTACCTTTAAGTCAGCTTTAACTGATGCGGACTGGTTTTGGGAATCCGCTCTATCAGTTTTCTGGCCTCCAGATCGAGCTTTACAGTCGTAACATACCACATGGGTTTTCCATCAAATTCGCGGTCTCTCAATATCTCACTGGCCATATGCGCCATATCCGTAAATGAAATGGGCTGTTCCGAATCAATGACCTGCAGTACCACCTCACGCACCTGATTATATTTGGCTTTGGAAATATTGACTCCTTTTTTCCCCTGGGGATGAAGCGTCATGATTTTTTCTTCCGGCATAATAAAAATGATTTAGTCTCTTATGCATTTACAATTAAAAAGTCTGTCCCGGGTGTTCGACCAGGTTGGTTCCACGTTCACAGAATCCTTCACGCTATAATCTCCATAAACGTGGATGCCCAGATAGGCCGGTTTGAGTACTCCGTCCTCTTCTCCAAAGGTACTGGTTGAGTCAGTGGCTGTCCAGTAAAGTCCCATTCTTCCTACAGCCACGAGCCTTCCCTGAGTGTACATTCCACCATAAAGCAGCGTGCTGTCCTTTGCATCTTTGTGCACAAATCTGCCACGCCTGGGATTTTGGCTCCCTTCATAAGAGTTCATCCTCAGGAGCCATTCGCTCAGGCTTGGTAAATGAAAACCATCCGGGCAGGCCTGCTGCGCTTCATCCCAGGAGTAATAGGTACCATAGTCTGTTTCCGCTGTCTGCATAGCCCCTTCCCCTCCTGCCGATGGCATGTACCGTATGTTTTCTTCAATCCAGGTCTGCTCACCTACCTGCATGAGCTGATAGACCTGCCCGTCTCTGGCATCGGTAAAGCTTTGCTGCTGACAGGCAGTGAACAGGATAAGGCATAAAAAGAGTAGTCTGTAGTCTGTCATGTATGCTGTGATTTGTAGGTAGCTGGGGTCATTGACTCAAATTTCTGAAAGGCTTTATGAAAGGTGACTTTGTTATTGAAGCCGGACTCCAGGGCAATGGCTTCAATCTTGTAATGATTAAATGAGGGGTCCAACAACATCTCCTTGGCATGATCTACCCTGGCCCTGTTAATCAGATCACTAAAGCTCTCTTTCATTAGCTCAGAGAGTGTCTGTGATATCTTGTGGGGCTTTTCTTCTATTTCTTCGGAGAGTTTTCTCAGGGTCAGATCCTTGCGAAGGAACAGCTTCTCATCCTTCAGGCTTACTCTTACCTTTTCTGCTATTTTTTCCATATCGCCTTTTGCCAGAGCTGAATGAAGATACTTACGTGCAATCTGGTCCAGAAAGCGCGGGTCGCGATAGAGCGTATACCCAATCAGAAAAACCATGGTAGAAACCAGCAGATAATAGTAGATAAACTGCCGCCAGCCACTGGCATAGCCCACCAGCCAGGAGAGCAGCACGGCTGTCAGAAAGTAGATCGCGCAAATGGCAATGGCATACACCCGTTTCTTTCCGGCCAGACTGGAGAAATGACGGTATACCAGGTAGACAATAGCAGCTCCATAAGCCAGAATCAACCAGCTTCTTGCATAGTTATAGGGCATCATCCGGTCCAGAAAGTGAATGCTTACATATTGAATGCGTTCATTGCCCGTCATCAGAAATATGTCTAAGAGACTTATTACTACCGCCAGAAACGGCAATAAATGCAGTGAATGAATCCATTTGAACTTAAAGTCAGGCTTTAAGAAACACTGAAAGTGGAACCACAATACTGGTCCGTAGAGAAAGCCCATAGGGATATGATAATAGCCGTACCATTCCGGGTGAATAAAAACCATTTTGCTTGTACTGAACAGAAAGTCCAGCATTTCCAGTCCGAATATCAGCCCGAAAAGCGATAGCAGTGTATAGCTGAGCCCCGCCCTTTTAAAGAACAGTCCACCTGATATAAAAATGGTGGCGAGGGCATAAAAAAGAAGTAATAATCTAAGGCCAGTGGTCATGCAGAAACTCCCAACTTACTCTCTCACTAATTTAAAAAGGACTTTCAGTTTTTGATACCATTCGGGCTTATTCCCATCAGGATATGTTTCATCGTACATGGTCAGTTCCAGTTCATTGTCTTTCAGGCTGTAGCGGTAGTACTGAATGCCTCCCTCAAAACCGGGTACCTTGGCTATGTCTGCAGTGGTTACCACCGTACTATCGGTATATACGTAGCTTCCTGAATTAAAGACGAGGGTCTGAAAACCATAGATCATTTCTTCCTTAGTGGGCGCAGCCAGTGTCTCAAAGGGTTTTCTCGGGTTAATCCATGGATTATAGAGTAAGTGGTAGTGCTCTTCAGTAAAAGTAATGCGGCCACCATGTACCTTTTCCACCTTAATGGTCGTGTCTTTCTGAATGTAATGGATCTCTTTCATACTCCAGGAGCCCATTAATGAGTGATTAACGGTTGTCTTCCGGTCAATCCAGTCTACCACCCTGCCGGCTCCTACTATCTCTGCCAATGACCGCATGGTTTGTGTTCCTGCCAAAATCTTTGACTGGAAATCAACCCCGTTTTCCAGCATCCAGATGGCCAGGTCCTCTTTGCCATAAAACATGGCCCACATCAGCGCATTCCCCTGATTTACCAGATCCAGTGTGGTCAGGTCAGCCCCTGCCTCAAAGAGACGTTGCGCAATGCCCAGGTCACCACTTACAGCTGCCCCCATCATGGGTGTCAGCTGGTAGGTCTTACCGGTCTGGCTGGGGTCAGCTCCTGCCGCCAGCAGCCATTCAACACATTTGGTATGCCCAAAGCGCGCAGCAAAGGCCAGCGGAGCCATCCCTACCCTGTTCATCTGGTCAGGGTTAGCGCCACGATCCAGCAGCAGCTTTACCATATCACTGTTTCCCTTTTGCGCTGCCAGCTGCAGCATGGGAGTTCCCAGGCCATCCCGGGTGTCTGCCAATTCAGCTGTTTTGAGCAGCTTTTGAGCGGCTTTAAGATCATTTGACTGTACCGCTTCATAAATGCGCTTAGCTGTCTTAGAAAGTGGTTGGTTTACGCTGGTGTGGCGGAATACCTCCAGCACAGAATCGGCATGCCAGAGCCTTAGCCCTACATCTACCGGCATACCATGCTTGCTTTTTATAGTGAGATCGGCTCCCTGGTCTATGAGCCACTGCATGGTTTTGATATTACCATAGTAGCTGGCCCAGTTGATTGCAGGGTCTCCGTTGACATCTACCTGATCGACATCGGCTCCCGCCTGTGCGAGCAGCTGAGGAATGGTTGTATTGTTACGGGCCGAGGCATACATCAGTGGTGTTCCCTGCAGGCCGGCCTCTTCCTGCTGGCCGGGGTTTGCGCCTTTGGTCAGCAGTAGCTCTACGATTGCCGGCTGACCGGAATTGACTGCCGTAATCAAGGGAGTGGCCCCTCCTTCAAAATGCATATTGACATCAATGCCTTCATCAATGAGATAAGTGGCCACCCTGACTGCACCCCGATTAAGACTGTGCTGAAAAAGTTCTGTTGCTTCCCATCCAGATTTATCAAGTTTTTGAAAGGCACTGAGGTCATCGGCTTCGAGCACCGTCTTGAGCGCATCCTCCTGCGCACTGAGTGAGAGGGTTAAGAAAAGACCAAGGGATAGTGAAAAAGTAATGAGTTTCCGGACCATGCTTTTTTCCTGTGAAGAAAACTCAGCCCTGCCTCAAACCCCTCAAAAAGGGCCTGTAGTAGTAATTATCAATCGGAGTTTACCCGATTTACCAGGAAAGCAGCACTCAGTAAAGTCGCCCCCGGGTAAAACGGAGCAACTGGTTGAGGGTGCGCATGACTGGTTAAGACCAGACAGGCCTGCTTTCTAGAAGTTCAAAGGCCTTAAGCCCTGGAGCATGGTAGGAATCAATTCGGAGACAGTAGGATGAATATGTACGGCACGACTGATGACGGTATAAGGCTTTTTTGCATACATAATATCGAGCAATGAATGAATAATTTCATCTCCGTCAATACCGTAGATAGTAGCGCCCAGAATTTCTTCCGTATCAGCATCTACCATTACCTTCATAAAACCGGTGGTTTCTCCTCTCTCTTTGGCCCGGGCGATGCGCTTCATTTCGCGAAAGCCTTTGAGCACTCTTTTTCCGGAAGCCAACGCTTCTGTCTCCGACATACCAATTCTCGCCAGTGGAGGATCGGTATACAGTCCATAGCAGTTAATGCGGTCGCTGACCCTTCTGGGGTCATGATCAAGCAGGTTAGCGGCTACAATTTCAAAGTCATTGTAGGCAGTGTGTGTAAAAGCTCCCCGGCCATTACAGTCACCCAGTGCCCAGATGCCCTCCACATTGGTTCTGAGCTGATCATCTACCTGAATAAAGCCACGATCGTTCATGACAACCCCGGCTTTATCAAGCCCCAGGTCGTGTGTATTCGGGCTTCGTCCCACAGCAAACAACAGATGGGTTCCTCTCACCTGGGGTTCGCCTTCCTCACATACGACATCCACGACAATTTCATCTCCGTCCATGCTACCACTGATACACTCTGCCTCCAGTCTGAACTCTATACCTTCTGACCTGAGTTTTTCTATCAGTGCTGCAGATACATCCTCATCTTCCCGGCTGACAATGCGATCATGTTTTTCAACGATGGTCACCTTACTCCCAAAGCGTCTGTACATCTGCCCGAATTCCAGACCGATATAGCTTCCACCGATCACGATCAGATGTTCTGGAACAAAGTCGACCTCCATCATGTCCTTGTTGGTCCAGTAAGGCACCGGACCACCCACGGCATGGTCAGGCACAAAGGCTCTGCCTCCTACATTGATAAAGATTTTCGGTGCCTCCAGCAGGTCATCTCCTACTCTGACAGTGGTAGGGCTTTCAAAGCGACCATGGCCCTCATACACGGTTACATTCTCCAGTCCTTTCAACCAGTTTTCGACTCCTGTAGTAGAGGCATTGACAATGGCATCCTTACGTGCCTTGACTTTTTTCATGTCTACCCTGATGTCTCCGGCTATCTCTACCCCCCAGCTGGCGGCTTGTCGGGCTATATGGGCGGTTCTGGCACTGGCTACCAGGGCTTTGGTGGGTGTACAGCCCGTATTGACACAGGTGCCTCCAAAAAGCTTCCGTTCAATAATGGCTGTTTTCATGCCGCTGGCGGCAAGCCTCGCGGCCAGTGAGGGGCCTGCCTGGCCGGTTCCTATTACGATGGCATCAAAGGTAGTGGTCATAGGTCTGGGGTTTGAAAAAATAGTGTTTTGACAAAATCTAACTTAATCAATCAAAATCGGCCTCGAGAAGTTCCTTGCCGGCAAGTATGTGTGCCTTGTCACCGGCAAAATGGAAGTGACTGAAGAGGGTGTCTGGTGATGAATGGTCACTCGCAGCATGCGAGCGACTGAGAGAAAGGGAGCGACTGGGGAGAAACGGGAGGCTCTGGCCACAAATAAAACAAGCCCGGAGTGTGCTCCGGGCTTGTTTATTGAATAGGTCTATACCTGCACTAATTCAGCCCTGTAGGGTCTACGCGTGTAGGTGTATCAACACCGGAAATAATACGCACGGCTGCTGCAGAAATAGCTTTGATGGTATTCGTCATATGTGCCATGTCCAGCGTACTCACTTCATCAGACGCTTTATGGTAGTCCGGGTCCACATCAATAGGCGTAGTACTGATGGTATGTGCCGGTACACCAAGTCTGGCCAGTGTGGCATTGTCAGAACGGTAAAAGAGGTTTTGTGCCGGATACGGATCGGCATAGAATTCATATTCCGTGCCTTCTACTGCTTTTTGTAGCAGGCTTCCAAAATCAGACTTATCAAAACCTGTGATCCAGGCTGTATTAGGACCACTTACAGCCGGCTTGCCAATCATCTCTATATTGAACATGGCCACAATTTCATCCGGGTTGAGCTGCTTAGAGAAGTATTGCGACCCGAATCCTCCCATTTCTTCAGCTGTAAAGGCCACAAACAGAATAGTTCTTTCTGGCTTTTTGCCGGAGTCTTTGAAGTATCTGGCCAGGGTTAATACTGCTGTGATACCGGAAGCATCGTCATTGGCACCATTGAAGATAGAATCTCCCTCAGCACCTCTGATACCTAAATGATCGTAATGACCACTAAAAACCACTACTTCATTGGCACGCTTTCCTGAGATCTTTGCCCCGACATTGGCGAGTGAATTTTCCTCTACGGAGTTGGTAACTTTGATGTCTACAGACTTTACCGAAGTCGCCTCAGTTACTACCATCACCATACCATTGTCATTATCCAGTTCCATCACCCTGGCAGCTCTGGCCGCCCTGTTGAAGAAACCCTTGTAACGGACAAAGAGGTTTTTATGACTGGGATCTACCAAAACCAACCTCTTCCCTGTCGCTCTTCTGGCCTCATTGAAAGCCGCCTGAAAATTCGTACCGGCCGGTACTGTGATGATATCTGCTTCTGCTACGTCTTTGAGCTCAAAGGTTTCTCCGCTTACGCTCACCAGCAGGTTTTCGCTGGCAACAGCTTTTCCATTGATGGAGACCTCAGCACTCTCCTGCCTGAGCGAGTACATAGAGAATTTTTGCTGATAGCTACTCAGGCCGTCCATATATTCCAGCCCGATCTTCTCAAATTCTCCAGCAATAAATTCCGCGGCTTTCTCAATGCCGGGAGTAAAAGTGCGCCTGCCTTCCATTTCATCAGAAGCCAGTGTAGAAATAATACGGGTTACCTCTGCTTCGTCAATGACAGGCGTCTTTTGACAGCTGGTGAAGAGATAGGACGAGAAAATCGCAAAAGCGAAAAGAAAAGTTAATTGTTTCCTCATAATAAGGTTATTTGACAGTTTATTTGAGCGGGAAGTTAGGACATTTTTCAGCACCTGATCCACCGTATAAAGAAGATTTGACTTTTAAGCTGGCATTATGATATCGGTGCAGTTGTTATACCTGTTTTTCTCATTAGCTTGAACCTTCAGACTTTCCGATATTGAAAAAGGAGATTTCACAACCATACCGATTGGCACTCGCCCACAAATCTCTTCTGGGAACTTCTATAGGAGATGCCTTTGGAGATAGTTTTTTCGGGGATACACTTCAGGTAACAGAGAATATAGAAAAGAGAACTCTGCCGGATAGTCTATGGGAATTCACTGATGATACTATCATGTCTGTTGCCGTATTTGAACAACTCGAAAAATACGGTGACATCCGTCAGGGAGAATTAATCAGTCAGTTTATCATCAACCTCAAGCTGGATGAACACAGAGGCTATGGGGCTACTGTCAGAAGATTGCTCAGAGAAACTGATGAAGGTGGAGACTGGAAGCAAATTGCTGCTCAGGCTTTTGACGGGATGGGCTCCATGGGAAACGGTGCAGCCATGAGGGTAAGTACTATTGGTGCTTACTGGTTTGATGACCTGCCAAAGGTCAGGGAACTTGCCCGACTTTCTGCTGAGGTAACCCATACCAATACAGAAGCCATTACCGGAGCGATGGCAGTGGCGCTGGCCACAGCTATTGCCACCAGGAGTGCAGTCAACGGAACTCCTTTTTCAGCTTCTGATTTTACCGAAGAAATTGTGAGTCATCTGCCTGATTCAGACACGCGGGCCAAAATTGCCAAGGGGATGACCCTTTCGCCAAACAGTCATCCTGAATCACTGAGCACCATATTGGGCAACGGCTCGAAAATGCTGGCGCAGGATACTGTTCCATTCGTGATTTGGTGTGCCGGTCACTTATCTCACAGCTTTGAAGAAGCCCTTTGGAAAGCCGTATCGATACTTGGTGACCGGGATACTATTTGTGCTATGGTTGGCGGTATTACCATTATGTCTGCCCACAAAGAAACCATTCCTTCAGCCTGGCAAAGCAAGGTAGAAAACTACGAGACCAGTATTTTCAGGCATGCCTGATTTCATAAAGTTATCTTGTAACCATCCGCCACTCTTTTGCATCTCTCTTAAAACTGTTTTGCCTGATGACACACAATACACTCAATGCAACATCGTTGCATTTGAGAAAGTAATCCACTACTTTGGGGGATTCCAGGGTCATAGGTGTTAATTAATCAGTTAGTAACTTAATGGCATTTGCCAGCACTTAATGAAACAAGGTCTTCTCTTTTTAGCCATAGCATTTCTTAGCAGTTCCTGCGCAGCAATCATTTCCGGTAAACACAGTAACGTAAATGTCCGCACTGATAAAACCACCAACCTTGTAGTCGAAGGGGATACAATTCTCAGAGATAGCAATGAAACGGTTTATCTGAAAGTGGAAAACGACCGTGCTCCCCTGAAGGTGACTGCTTTTGACAGTACGGACTCCAAGCCCTATTATATCCGGTCCAAGACCTCCCCTGCTTATTGGCTCAATGGATTCAGTGCACCTTTCTTCTTTTCCGGCTTTCTGCTGGATGAAATAATCGGTCTTAAAAAGAAGTACCCAAGGAATGTTTATATCTATACAGAAGGTGGCAGCTATGGCTATTTACCCTACTTCCCAATGGACAGCACCCTGCTGGAACGCAAAAACAAAATCACCTTTGCCCCTATATCCATTGTACACGAGTATCATCCAGCTTTTGAATTCGGCTACGAACGACTCCATAAAAACAATTTTGCCACACAGGTAACACTCGGTGTATTCAGAAGCTGGGACAATAATTTTGCCCGAAACAGCAAAGGCATAAAAGCTTCTATTGAAGAGAAATACTTCTTTCGTAACCAGACGCGCACGCGGTTTTACGCCAGCTTTGTTTTTGAGCATCACAGGAAAACCCATGAAGCGGACCTGGATTTCGTCACGGTAGACAACCAGGGTATTCCGCAATGGGAAAACGGTCAGTTCAGGCAGAGAACCGAGGTGGAAAAGCGGCTCTATGGTTTTACTCCGCGCATAGGTTTTCAAACTTATATCACTGACCGGCTGATGGTTGAAGGTTTCTTTGGTATGGGATTGAGGCACCGAAACGTCAGACATCTCAATGTAGATCCTTCAGCCCGTTATGATACCGGTTTCTGGGAATGGCTCGATATTGACTATGAATCTAATCGTCCCGGCAGAAACGTTACCAGTAACTGGGATCTTAACTTTCGCATTGGCTGGGTATTCTAAGCACCGGCCCTGATTTCTGATAATTGTAAGCCTTTCTTTTATTTTGTCGTAAAAAAAGCGGGGAGGCTGTGACATTCCTGCCTGAATGGTTACTAACCCATTAAATGAAAGCGTCTGCTCAGATTGATTTCTTAAAAATGGTTGATAAGCACAGTGCTATCATCAATAGCCTTTGCCATATCTACTACCCTGTATCAGAAGACCGTAAGGATGCCAGACAGGACATTATTCTCCAGCTCTGGAAAGCCTTTCCCACCTTTAAAGCTGCTTCTCAACCCAGCACCTGGCTATATCGTGTGGCCCTGAACACCATTCTGAACAAGAAAAAGAAAGAAGCGCGCAGACCCGGTTATGACTCACTTGACAAGCTGCTGTCACTTCCCATCCATACTGCACCTCATACCGATGATGACCTTCAACTGTTAAAGCAAATCATTGCACAGCTGCCTGACCTGGAGAAGGCCATTATGGTGCTGCATCTGGAAGGATATCAAAACAAGGAGATTGCAGATATGCTTGAGCTGAGTGCCTCCAACATAAGTACGAGAATGCACCGGATCAAAACGCGGTTGAAAGAAAACTTTAAAAGTCAAAATTATGTCACTCGAAAGATTTAGACCTGCCTGGCAGCAATTCAAACTTCATCAGTCTTTTGACAGACTCAGGCAGGATGAAATACTGGCAATAATTGCTGAACAACCCCGTGTAAACAGGCATCGCAGTGTAATTGTCAATCTGATGATGTTGCTCACCCTTCTTATGGCCTGCTATTAGACCTTATGAGCCTTTCTGTTATTTACTGGAACATCGATCCGTTTATTTTTCCTTCTCTGGGCTTTCCGCGCTGGTACGGCCTGATGTGGATTACCGGTATTATTATCGGTTATCAGTTTGTAAAGCATATCTATAAAAGCGAGGGGCGCACGGAAGATGAGTTACAGAGCCTGGCGCTGAACATTATGGTGGGTGGTGTGATCGGAGCCCGGCTGGGGCATGTCTTCTTTTACGACTGGGCCTATTACAGCGACCACCTGATTGAGATTCTCCCT
>DIYF01000115.1:18367-18807 GCA_002427745.1 Roseivirga sp. UBA6061
ATTGAGATTCTCCCTATCAGGCTTGAGCCCTCTTTTGCTTTTACCGGACTGAGTGGTCTGGCCAGCCATGGTGGCACCATCGGTGCATTACTGGCGCTGGTCTGGTTTAACCGAAAAAGGAAACTCCCCTATCTCTACCTGCTCGATCGCCTGATGATTGGTGCGGCTTTTCTGAGCTGCTTTATCCGGCTGGGTAATCTTATCAATTCGGAGATCATCGGGAAACCTACCGAGCTCCCCTGGGCATTTGTATTTACCAGTGTAGACCAGATCCCCCGTCATCCGGCACAGCTTTATGAAGCACTGTTTTACCTGATTACCGGACTGATTCTCTTCAGCATCTGGAAAAGATCAGAACATCTGAGACAGGGCTATATTTTTGGTTTGGGCATGATTATGATCTTCCTGCAGCGGTTTCTGATAGAGTTTCTTAAAGAGAA
>DIYF01000115.1:18902-20206 GCA_002427745.1 Roseivirga sp. UBA6061
GGCTTTGAAGATGAGCTGGCCATCAATATGGGGCAGTGGCTGAGCATTCCTATGATCCTCATAGGCCTGGGTATGGTGATTTATACACGAAGATCATCAGGAGCCTAGGCAGGAAAAGACCACTTGCGCTTTACTGCCAGAATCCGCAGTGATATGATGTAGGTAATGGCCAACATGCACTGGCCCGCTATCCGGACAATCGTAAAAAGAAAACGCTCACTTAAACGGCATACAACTTTCGGGAATACCTGATGAAGTTCCTGTCAGTGATACTCTCCTGTCCAGGCAAAGGAATATTGACAAGAAATAATGAGCGCTTTGAAAAGGGAATTATTCCTGAGTTGCAAGTTGTGGTCAATTCATTCTTACACCAGACTAAATAGGTAGCATTGTTTCCAGAAAACAAAAAGAGTCTGTCTTAAAAGCGATTAGTCTTTGCGAACGAAACGCTCGCGCTGAGTCCTTCGCCAAAGACTTTGGCCTAAGGTGAAAGCTTCAACGAAGGAGCAGCGAGACCTGCCTGGGGTACAGACAGGTATCTCCTCATATCACTCCCAATCGAGGTTGAGATCACTTGATTTCATTCGTGATCACAGTTTCTTTTACTTTTGAGACAGTCTCCTTTTTTCTGTTTATTCCGGCTCTTATTTCTTTACCATTACTTTCTTTCTGATCACCTGTTGACCATCATATACCTGAACGATGTACATGCCACTTGTATAATCGGCCACACTCAATTTGAGTGTCTTCCTATCGTACGCTCTCTTTGTAAAAACAGGCGTTCCTGCAGCATTGTACATATAGACGTCCACCTGGCCTGAACTCAGTTCTGATAAATCAATAGTCAGCAGATTACTAACCGGATTAGGATATAAACTAACCTCTTCTGCCTTACTCAGTTTTGACAGGTTTATTAAACCTTCTCCTGAAGTCGGGTTGAGATTTAGTGTCAGCTGGTTAGATACAGTATTGCCATTGCCTGCTATATCCTGAGCCACATTTGCTTTTAACTGTACATCTCCACTGCTACCAGACAGATTGACCAGAAATGAATAACTGGAGGCAGAATTCTGTACCAGATTACTCGCTGTACCACCTGTTACAGATATCTCTGCCAAAGTCAGCCCGTTTACGTCCTCAGTAAAGGTAGCTGTAAAAGCGTGCCCGGCTGGGGAAGAGTTGTCCTGGGTAATAATGACTCCCGGTGCTGTGAAGTCCGGAGTAAGCACAAATACATCACTGGCAGCACTTCGGTTACCTGCCAGGTCTACCGCCTTGGCCGTCAGGTTTACCACTATCTCGAA
>DIYF01000020.1:0-14289 GCA_002427745.1 Roseivirga sp. UBA6061
ATGAGAACCCCGGTTCGAAACCGCAGCGCAGCGCAGGTTCGCGAGGGCTTGTGTGGCGTGCCTTGTGGGCGCTGCCAGCCTCAGTTTTTTGCTGCCAGCATGATTTTTCTTTCCTGGTCTGATTTGAGTAGCGTTTTGGCAGCTATAGGCCTCCATGCTTTGTATTTCGATGTCTTCATACAATTGCTTACGATTTCTTCCAGCTCCAGTCCCAGATAACTGCCGGAAGCAATGATATAAGCGAAAAAGGTACTGAGAGAATTGAGCTTTTCCGTTTCTCCTTCTATACTTTGAAGCCAGAGTTCAAAACTTTTGATGGCCTGCGCAAGTAGTTCTCTGACCTGGTCTGAACTTATCAGCAGCCTATTCGGAAATGTGTTGTTGATAAAGCCGGCTATTTTTCTGGCATGTGCTTCATTCATGATCATGACAGATACTATCATGATCCATTCCTCATTGCGGTTAAGTGTCTCATCGTATTGTTTGATTGAAAGAGAGAGCTTTTTAAGAAGACCTGCCTCGCCAAAGACAATGTTTGCCAGTAGTCTGTGTAGGGTAGAATTGTCTTCTTTCAACCATTTTTCTATTTCTTCAAAGACCAGCAATATGCTGGACTCATAACAAACTTCCAGAAGTAAATTGGTTACCAGGTTCATCAGAGTCAGGGTTTCCTTGAGGTATCTCTCAAAGTCTTTGACCTTTTCCTCTGACTCCAGCAAGTCATATAATTCTTTAACTCTGATGCCGGTGAATAGCTGTTTGGTTCGCCAGTCAATCTTGCTTTGAAGCTTTTCATAAGTATCGATTGGCTTGACAATCACCTCATTTAACAGGGCTCCCAGATTTTTAAATGAAACCTCAGGCTCGATGATGGCCAGTTTGGATGTTACGATGATGTAAGTCCAGACTTTGTCGAAGTTATGCCGGTCATTGCTTTTTTGAATCAGACCCTTAAGAATTTCTACCGCAAAAGCCCTGTACTTTAGGTTTTTACTTGCCCATATGCCTTGATAAATGGCACTGACCAAATAGTTGTCGCTTTCATGTTTTGATGCGGCAAGAGACAGGATTTGTGGCCTGACCTGCCCCATGTCCACCTCACAGAGCCGGCCATAAATTCTGGCTGCAATTGTACCCAGGACCTTATCTTTCATCAAGGTGCTGATAAGGGGGAGTAGCCGTGTAAGCTGCAGAGAATACTCGTTTATGAAGATATTCCATAGCTCATCAACATAGTAATCTTCCTTAAAGGTTATGCCTATGCTTCCGGAACTGTTAAAGGAACTGTCCTTTACCGCCCTGCATGCTTCGAGCCACTCGGTATCACTTTTTACCCTGGGCCAGAGCTGGTGTTCGATTTGAACAGACTCAATTTCCATAAAGTACTCCTCAATTTTATCAAGCAGCAGGTTGTATTGTAAAAGTGAGATTCGTTGGTTCAGGGAAGCACCTTGCGTCAGGCACAAAGTAAGCAATCTGTTCCAGACGGGACGATCTATCGTGGCAACCGAACGTAGCCAGTGACTGAGGTTCAGACTGTCTTCTGTGATTTCTTTCAGAAGCCGTTCGTCAGGAGCAAGATGTTTGTCCAGCCGCATTCTTTGCTGAAGCTGCTCTAATACCAGGTTAATCTGATTAACAGTGAGGCCAGCCCTGATAAAGTGGGATGATAAGAGTTCTTTTTGGTCCAGTAACCGGGTTGCTTGTTGTTCTTTGAGAAAACGGTCTTTTGCAGCTTTTTGGATTGAGTAATCAATATACATTTTAAGCCTGTCGGGTTCCGGCTGGCCGGCTTTTATCACAAGTGTACTGGTATGCTCATTGGGCAGATATTCATGTTCCGCTCTGTCAACGACAAAGAGAAGTTTACACCGGTTTTGTGATAACTCATTTCTCAACTGGTCAAAAACAGCGATATGATTGAGCAGGTCATTCATGAACCTCACAATTTCAACATTGGCTTTGCTGAGCGTTATCTGAAATACAATGATGGTATCGTGGCTTTGGTGCTTACGGATAATGTCGTTCCGAATATCTATGATGAGCTGTTTTGCAGGGTTATGGATGAGTATGATCTTCTGAGCTTTTTCCGATTCCTGTTTCATGGTAGCCGCCAAAGCAAGCGTTGGAAGAGCTTTCTCAACCCTTTCATTTCCTGCGACAATCAGAATGCGGTTATTTTCCACAGTTCTTCTTATGTGAGTGGCTTCCTTTTTTTTAAAGAAAAACAGCAACTGTTCAGAGTATTCTGCCTCCATTACCGCAGATATCACGGGTTGTGATTTTAACATGAACCTGTTTTTCTCTGAAGAAGACAGGTGTACATTATTGGCTGATTTGATATAGTTCAGGTTGTTGCCAATGGTGCTATCGCTAATGCCATCTTTAACTACTGTGGCCGGTTGCTCATTGGGTTTGTCCTGTGGGTTGCCTCCCGCTCCTGTATCATCTGTCTCAGAAGGCGAATTGACTGCGGTGTGGTTTTCAGTGTCCTTACCCGAAGGCTCAGTCCCCTGGTTGTTATTTGGGCTGGACTTTTCTGGTCCCGTTTGCTGATTCTCTTCCATTGTTTTGTGGCCTTAGTATGAGGGAATGATTAAACCGACTCTGCACTTTCTTGCAGGGCAGCGATATGGGTTCTGAGCTTTTCCTGAAAGGAGCTATGAGTGGGGAGCGAGAAAATCTGTTCGTGACAAGCGGGCAGTTCCTCTTCAGCTATAAATGAGGCCGAAAGCTTCAGCAGGCATGACAAAAGAGGTCTTTGGATGCCCTCTTCCAGAGGTGTTTCTGTGATGAGTTTTATTGCGGTAAACAGCTGCTGAAAGAAAGGAGCCTGAAAATCGCCTGCTGTACCCGAATCAAGCGCGGAGATTGAACCGGCACTTTCCAATGTCGCACCCTCGGAAATACCTTTGGTGATCATTTGAATTTTCTGGAATGCGGATATCACCGAACTGACATCTTCCGGTCTTTTTATTTGACTGGCGAGTTCTTCGCCAATGGTTTGAATAGCGTTGGAGCTGGTTCCGGAAATGGACTTAAGTATGTCCATCTTTATCGTATGCTTGGTGCGTTTCTCATCGTTCCTGAGTTGATCATCGAGAAGTTTTTCCTGCTGCTCACCTTCTATTTCGCCTTTTACATCGTCAACTCGCTTTTTGTTTCGGAGTTCCTTTATCTGAGTATCCGGTTCAACCACATCTTCGGTGAGTCTTCTTGAAAGGTTGAGGTCTTCCATCTCAAGACCGATTTCATTACCATAATTGTTGAGGTACTCACCAAGGGAGATCATCTCTCCGTTACCGGGGTTGATAAATTGATTTGATATGTCGGCTACCTGGTTTTCAAAACGGCCGAAGTCCCTGATGTCCTGCCAGTCAAAGCCGGTTACTACCCTGGAAACAATCTGCTGGATTTTTTTTCTGAACTTTTTTAAGGGGTCTTCCCTGAGTTTTTTGACCACTCTTTGGCTGTCAGTTACGCTGACCGTATAGCTGAAACCCAGATAAAACTGATCGATATTGTTTTTGTGTAATTGTGAGCTCTCATAGTTTATCTCCAGGGGAGAGCACCTGACCGCGTACAAGTGATAATTCCCGAGGAATCCTTTTCTGGGTTTTTGTCCGTCCGGACAGGTCTCTTTATAGCGACCGTCCTTATATACCACTAAGTCATAATCTTCTTCCAGTGAAAAGTCATTTCCTTTATCAATGACTAGTCTTTTTTCAGTTGTGAACTTACTCATGACGCTTGTTTTTTGTCTTGTCGATTTTTTTTGTGGTCCTGGAAATAATGCGGTTGAGCAGATAGAGGTTTGCCTCGTGCCACTTTCCCGTTTCCAGGGCTGATTGAATAGAGGGTTTTTCTTTTCTTTTCTGATTTGGCTTTAGACTGGAAAGTACCTTCATGAAGAAGCCTCTTTCTTCCAGGATGAGGGTAAGGTCTTGTAGTATCTCAGTGCAAAACTGAGAATAGCCTTTGCTCAGCAATGCTTCAAAAGACTGTTCAACCTTGATATCCAGTTTTATCTCAGGTTCGGATATATGAATTTGCCACGGATAAGAGTCTTGATACAATTGCTGAAGCTCTCGGAATTCTCTCATTAAGCTGCTTTGGGTAGTCGTATCTGAGTTAATCTCTCTGTATTGTCCTATGCCCGATGATACATGCTGTACAATGACTTCCGCTTTTTTAAACAGTTGTTGTTCTATGGCTTCTCTTGCGGCTCCCAGGTGGGTAGTGAACTGTTTGAAGGCAGGTAATCGGGTCAGCTGAACTGAGTATGTGTCCTCTCTCAGAGCTTTTTCTATCTTCCGGGCTTCTTCATAGCGCTTGATTACATCTATGCCCTGAAATAATTTGGCCAGCCACTTTTTGCATTCATAGATGCTTCTTATCGCATGTTCATATTCCTGTTGGTTGACGTAACGCTGTGCGGCAAACAGCGCATTTTCGCAGCGAATCAGAAGTTGGGCGATTTTAAAGTTTCGCAAAGTCACTCTTTGATTCTGTATAGAAGAAACCGATTGATCTAATCTGTATTGCGCACCTTGAATTTCATGCTCCAGTACTTCCTGAGAACAGTAGTTGGCCTTGTACGACCGATGGATATTTTTCAATCTTCTCAAGCGCATGTTTATTGATTGTCAAAGCCAGAGAAGTAAATTTTCATTTCTACGCGCCTGTTGGCGGCCATACCTTTGGCGGTTGTATTGGGTAGCAGGGGCCGGTTGGCACCATAGCCGCTGGCTGATAGTCTTGCTGATGGTATGTTTTTCGACTCCAGGTATTTTAGCACTGCCAGTGCTCTTGCCGAAGACAAGTCCCAGTTATCCCATGTTGTGCCAGACCTTTGGCGCATCGGTTGACTGTCGGTATGTCCTTCAATCTGTATAAGTCCAATATCCAGGCGGTCTTGTGTTTCTGTAATCAGCCTTGAACACTTAGAAAGAATCAGCCGTGCCTCATTGCCCATTGTGGCACGGGCCTTTTGGAAAAGCACCCCATCCCTGAAGGTTATTTGTACATAGTCCAGACCGTTTCTGGTAGTGATTGTAGAGTCGCGCAGTTCGGAGCTGAATTGGCTTTCAAAGGCCTCCTGAAATGAGTCTCTTTTCTTGGTGATGAGTATTAACTCCAGGTTTTTGGGATTGATGACCTGATCGAGAAAGGAATAGAGAATAAAAATGATCAGCACCGAACTGATCATGTCTATCAGAGAGGGCCATACCGAAAGTGACTTTGATTCTGCTTCCATGATGGTCAGGTTAAAATGACGCTGTAGGTGAGTAGTCCTGAAATACCGGCCAGCAGAGCAATCATAATAAAGAGGAGCACTTTGGTTGACGGAATCCATCCGGCCTCCACCAGCAATCGGTTATAGCCCTTCACGAAAGACTTATTTGATTTCTCAAGGGCTGATATTTCATCGATTATATCCTGGGTTCTGTACTCTTTGATCAGCTTGTGCAGGTTTTCGTTAAGCCCGTTCATGCTGAGTACAGCATCCTGGAGCTGGACACTGGATTCCCGGGTAGTGATCTCCCGTACCTGGCTTATGATGTCATTGAACCTTGCGTAGATGCCGTCAAGATTCTGGAGTGTATCATTATTCTTGTCAATGGTATCGTTGAGCTCCTCGAATGAGTCCTTGAGCCTGTCACTGATTTCATCCAGCACATCTCCTTCCTCCAGGTGAGGGAAAGTAAAGGGAAGAAGCTTCTCTGCTGTCACACTTTCCAGGTAGTCGAAAAATGCGGCCTGACTTTGTTTTAGTACAAAATTATAGGCGGATACAACCAAAGTACAGGCCAGACCGGCAAGTGTCGTGGAAAAAGCCGTATTGACCCCTCCCAGCACGTTTTTGATCCCATTGAGTGAGCTTTGGAAGTCGTCAATACCGGCCTGTTCCAGGTCTGATAATTGATTACCGATCTCCTGAACCATGATGGTAAGTCCATAGAAAGTGCCTAGCATACCCAGCAGCATCGTCAGGTTCATCACGTAGCTTGGAAAGTTGACCGTCCACTTTTTTGCCTCGCCTGCCCTGGTAAGTTTTTGTAAAACATCTACACTCACCTTTACCCGTGCCTTCTTGAGCTGACTCAGTGTCGACAATCTTTGGTGAATTGCGGTTTTCGCGGATAGATTTTCCTGGAGCAGGCCGATATTCATTGTGGGCTGATAAATGATATCTTCATCCTCCTCCTGCGAATCATCCGTTACCTCATCTTCACTTTCTTCCACCTCAGGTGTTACTACCTGGTTTTGCTCTGCCTGCCAGGTAAGTAATTTTTTCTCTACCTGCGCAATGCTTCGGTTTTCACGATTGTAGCGTCTGCGATGTGACAGGAAAATTCCGGTCGCAATCAGCCAGGAAGCACCAATCAGAATGATGATCACCCTGGCAAAGGGAGAGTTGGATTCCCAGAAAAGCAGATAAAGGGTTTCTTGAATTTCGCTCATGGTCTATTCATTGGATGATCAGGTCTCCGTCACCATTGACATCACCGATGGTGGTGATTTTTTGAGCAGTGTTTCCCGTTATGATGGTGCCTGATGAGGGTAGTGGAGCAGGGCTTTTTTGTGTTCCCTTATCGTCTTTGCCGCTTATCAGCCTTCTGATAATCAATTTGCATATGGCCTTCGGATTGTCCTTCCACTCTATGGCGACCATTCCTTCCGGTATTTGGTCAAAATCTATTCCTCCTACTGCCAGAGGCAGAATATATCGCCTACCACTCTTTTGCTCTTTCAAAGCTACTTCCAGCTCTTTCCTGGTCCATTTCATTTGAAAAAAGTGTCTGGAGAGGATTAGCAGGACGAGTTTTGCCTGAGAGTATTTCTCCGAGGTCAGATCATCCAGCTCTCTGCCCCAATTCTCGTCTGTCTTGTCTTTGTAATAGTAGGTGGTAACACCGTAATCATTAAGCCTTCGGTTGATGGCTTTGGCGATATGGTCATCCTTTTCTGTGAAGGATATGGCGACATGTACTGGTTGGTCTGACTTCATTTTTTTCAACTAAGTACCCTCTTTTGAGACTCAGGTGCATCGTCAGAACTAAGGAATTCAGTGTAGTAGTATGTATGGGGTTTGAAATGGCGGAGCTATACGCTAAGCGGGCTGGATACTGGCTAAGGGGGCTATAAGTATGACTTTGAGCTAGCTTGCCAGCCATAGAACAGGTCAGAGAAACCGAGGGTTGATGGTCATGAAAGGTGTTCAGACCACAAGTATTAAATTCAGCAATAAAATATCAAATACTGATCGTAGCGAAGGCTATTACAGAAATCAGAAACCATTGAACAAAGCGTAATACTTTTGACAGGTTTTGTCGGGCAGCGTCATTCAGGGGGATGAGCTGAAACGTCATGTTCATGTTTTTCAGTCTGTTCATAGCAGTAGAGGTAAGTCGAGACTTAGAAATGAATACCTGGGTAGTCAATTCCAAGGATTCCCTATTATAACAGATTTCCACCAATTTTGTTCAATGGTCCGGGGATAATTATCGGCTAATTATCCAAGTACTTATAAGAAGTGTCTGAGAAATGTCTGTTTTATGCTATGAACTTAGCGGTTGGTCATATGACTTACCTTTAAAGTGATAGGTATACGGTGTCGCCTCCACCTGTCTGTGTGTACGAACCCCTTGTGGGTCAGTCGAGATGGTCGAAGCAGAGGCGACAGATATGCTTTGCTTTTAGCAGACAGGAACTTATGCCTAAAACTCACTTTTGGGAACAAATTTGAATTTCTGTCCTCCGACAGATGCTTCATACATAAGGCCTCCCTTGGCCATGGTAAAGACAGCCACTCCGTCAGTGTATTTGGCATCGGCAGAAACACCTGATTTCAGAGCTACTGCAGAGGCCTGTGCGGCAAACTGATATTTGTTATTAATAAAACGGCCATAAGCATCGGCATCTTCAAAAAAGATCACTTCGCTGTATTCCTGACCACCAAACTGAAAGCCTACGGTAACCTGTGTCATTTTAGAACCTCCCTGCAGGCTGCCGCCTTTGTAAACCAGACCTTTGCCAGCGGCACCGCCAATGCCAATGCCTCCCTTGCCTATGGATGGGAAAACCGCATAACCGTAGGCCTCTGAGAAGAAAGAAGCGAGTGAGGGATCTGTTTTCTTGAAGGTAGCAATGGTTTTCTGTGCTTTGGCAGGGTCATACTTTTTCCTTTTCTTTTTTTGGGCAAGTGCATCAGTGCTGATGAGGCAGGTAAGCAGTGCAGAAAAAAGGAGGGTAGCGATTCTCAGTGATTTCGTCTTCATGTATTTCGAGTGTATTTAATATGGCAGGCCGAAGGGCCCTTGTTTGTTCATTGCAAAGAACGAAGAGTCAGCGGGTTTTGGTACAAAAAAATCCTTGCCATCAGACAAGGATTCTCTCGTTATTTAAATCAATGTAGTTCCTTAATGTATAGTGTATTGGTGGTACACGCCTACCTTGTTACAAGAGTTGAACCAATGCCCTCAAATGCGGTTTTGAGCGGTTTATTACTGTAAAGCTGTCTTTATTTTGGATTGTTTTCCCAAAACGGGATGTCTGCCTGTGTGCATAAGTCAGCGAAGCCAGATTTTACCTGCACCCTTAAACTGACCTTTGCAGGTAAGTCGATAGAAATACAGGCCTGTTCCCGGCAGCTCTCTTCTGTAAATATGAGTTTCCTGTGAATGGGGTGTAATCCTCTTTACAGTCCTGCCGGACGGATCGATAATGGTAAGCAGATAGGATTCCGGAGAGGAGCTATTGATGGTCAGCAGGGTATTCGAATCGAAATAGGTGGGGGCCAGGCTATATTCTTCAGGTTCTGATGGCATCGTCACCCGAATGATTTCGGAAAAGGCAAAAGTGCCATTAAAATCAATCTGTTTAAGCCTGTAATAGTTGATTCCGGCAAGAGGAGAGAGGTCTGTGAATGAGTATGTGATGTTTTCTGTACTGTTGTTATTACCTGCTACAAAACCGATGGTCTCAAAAGTAGCTCCTTCATGGCTGCGTTGAATTTCAAAGTGGCTGTTACCTTCCTCCCAGCTGGTTTCCCAGGAGAGCTTTGTGTGGCGATCCTCAGATCTGCCGGAAAAGTGTGTGAGCTTTACTGGTAAGGGGATTTCGAAATACACGGTAATCCGAATGTGGTCTATGTTAGGTACGGCTGCGCCACCACCTCCACCTACTCTTCGGGCACTGATGGCAATACCAAAATCTGAGGCATTGATATCTGAAGGGGTCCAGGTTTCGCCCCACAGGTCATTGCTGGCTCCGTAAAGGGTATAGCTATTAGTGTCCGTGTTAGGCCAGTTGGCATTATCGCTTTGATCGGTAGTTCCTATACTTCCTCCCTTGACTATCCTTACCTGGTTGTCTTTTACTTTATCGCCAATCTTCTCAATTTCCACTTCAATACCCACAATGGTATTAGAAGCACCTATGCTAAAGCCAAAATTGGTGAGCCGAAGATAATCTGTAAAGTCGCCATTAGAGCTCAAAGAGGCGGAGGCATAACTGTTATCCGAAGAAAGAGCATTGCCGGTATTAGACCAGGTAGCTGAGGAGCCGCTAAGGCTTACATTGGCGCTGGTAGAAGCGCTTAAAGGACCTTCGGTGGATTGACCAAATCCAGTAGTGGTGAAAGAAATGATACCCGCAAAGACAACGGGTAACAGCAACCGGTGAGTAGATGGCATATCGCCAAAACTAGCAAATGTCAGTTTTTATTTAATGTGTTATTTGTGAAAATAATGTTGTTAAAATGTGAATAACAATAAAATGTGTTTGAAAAACGGATTAAAATTTTGTTTATAATAAAAAATAATAACGAAATGTAAGGAGTGCTTGAGACAAAGAGTTGACAGTTCCCGGGGCAAAATGTTGTCTGGTGAGACACAAACGTTTGCATGAAACTTTTGAGCTGTCATCGTATAAGTGGATGCATGAACCTTTATTTTTGAGGGCTTTTTTTAAGGCGTTGAAAAACAAGAATATGAAATTCAAACACCCCTATAAATTTGGCAAGGGCTATGAGAAGCCGGTAGCTTACTTCTCAATGGAGTTTGCTATTGACCAGCCTTTGAAAATATACTCTGGCGGGCTCGGCTTTTTGGCAGGGTCGCATATGCGTAGTGCCTATGATCTGAAACAGAATATGGTAGGTATCGGTATTCTGTGGAAGTACGGTTATTACGATCAGGTAAGGAAGCATAATAATGAGTTGGATGTATTGTGGCAGGAGCGTCATTACAACTTTCTGGAGGACACCCAAATTGAGCTTGAGATCAGTGTAAACAATCATCCTGTAAAGGTGAAGGTGTTTTACCTGCCTCCGAATGTCTTTGGCAATGCGCCACTTTTCCTGCTTTCTACAGACCATCCGGAAAACGACCACCTGGCTCAGACGATTACCCATAAACTCTACGATAATAACATCTCTACCAGAATTGCCCAGTATATATTATTAGGAGTAGGAGGAGCTAAACTGCTGGATGCTATCGGGCACAAGGTAGACCTCTACCACTTCAATGAGGCACATGCATTGCCTGCTGCTTTTAAGCTTTACGAAAAACTGGGAGACCTGAATAAGGTACGTGAGAAGGTAGTGTTTACCACACATACGCCTGTAAAGGCAGGTAACGAGGTAAACGATCCGCACTTCCTGCACAAACTGGGCTTCTTCAATGGCTTTTCCATTAAAGAAATAGAGGAGCTGGTGGGCTTCGAAAACGGTATGTTCAATCATACACTGGCAGCCCTGCGCATGTCTAAAAAGTCCAATGCTGTTTCTAAAAAACACCAGCAGGTATCTGCTGAAATGTGGGGTGGCTTTGAAGATATCTGCGAGATCATTCCTATTACGAACGCCCAGAACAAGGCCTACTGGACGGATAAGGATATCCTGAAGGCGAGCGAAAAGAAGGACATAAAGAAATTTACAAAACGCAAAAAGGAGATGAAGCAGGAGCTTTTTGATCTGGTAGCAGACCAGACCGGAAAGATTTTTGACCCTAATGTGCTGACTGTTGTATGGGCCAGGCGATTTGCAGGTTATAAGCGTGCTGACCTGATTGCCCGTGATGTGGAGCGTTTTGAAAGACTGTTAAATAACAAGGGCTATCCCGTGCAGATCATCTGGGCCGGTAAGCCTTACCCACTGGACCATTCCGCGGTGAGTACTTTTAACTGGCTGGTGCATTTCACCAGAAAATACCACAATGCTACAGTATTGACAGGTTATGAACTTGGCCTTTCTGCCTTGATGAAAAAGGGAAGCGATGTGTGGCTGAACAACCCACGTATTCCACTGGAAGCCTCAGGTACATCGGGCATGACTGCTGCTATGAATGGTTCTCTTAACTTTTCTACCAATGATGGCTGGATTCTAGAGTTTGGCGAGCACGGTGTGAACAGCTTTGTAATTCCTGAAGTGGATACCGCTTTGCCGGAAGGCGAGCAGGACCAGCAGGACGCTGATCATATGATGCGCATTATGGAAGAAGAGATGGTGCCGATGTATTATCAGGACCACGATAAATGGGTTGAGATGAACTGGCAGAGTATGGCAGATGTAGACAATTATTTCAAAGCCTCCCGTATGGCGGATGAGTACTACAAAAAACTGTACAATTTCTGATTGAAACCCTGAAGGTGCCCTGAAAGCGGGCGGAGATATTTAAGAAGGGGCTTAAATCTGATTTAAGCCCCTTTTTTTATTTGCTCAGGTTGAGCACCATCTCCCGGAAACTATCAAAGTTGTCATTGGGACCGTTATGGCTCTCATGACTGATCATTCTGATAGCCACGATATCCTGCAGGGGATCCACAATGATCATGTTGCCGAGATAGCCATCAGCCCGATAGGTCACCTTACCGGAGTACGCTCTTTTTCTAAGGTCGATTGGCTTGTCACCTATGGCTTCGTTGATTTCCAGAAAGCCCTGAGGACCGAATACCTCTGCGAGCTTTTGCCGGAACTCCCCGGAAGTCGCATAAGAGCCTTTGAGTTGCTTCACCTTTTCAATGAACTGAGGGGATAACGCTGCCAGCTCCATTTTTTCAATGATCTCATCATCCACAATGGAGGTGGTGTTTTCGTAATCAAGCCACCAGAGTATGCCATAGCTCTGGTACTTCTTACCTGGTGTGATGACCAGGTCAGTCATTTTTTCTGATATAATCTGTTGCCCTTTATACCTGCCTTTGTTTAGCAGAAGAAGCCCGATCTTTGCAAAGTCGGAAGGCCTGATCTGGCAGCCTGCCATCACATGGGCGTTGCCCGCTTCATCGTGGCTCCAGGTATAGTCCGTAATGCCCAGTGGCTTGAAAAGTCTTTCTCCTATATATTGATCCATGGGTTTGCCGGTAGCTTTTCTGATGACACCGGCCATCAGGTTCAGCGCTTTGTTATTATAGCTGAATACCTCACCGGGAGCAGTTGTCAGTTCGGCCGTCAGTGCCAGCTGCACGAAATCGCGACTGGGATAAATTTCAGTAGTGGCGTTCATGACGTTTTGGATGCCTGAGGTCATGTGCACCAGATGTTTGACGGTGATATGCTGTTTTTGTCCCTGCTTCCACTCGGGGAAAAAACGGTGAACCGGTGTGTCAAGACTTTCAAAGACTCCGTCAGAAAGCAGACAGGCAACCGCCAGGCCTACGATGCTTTTGGTGGCTGACATGGCTTCTATTTTGGTTTCAGGCTTGCCTATACCGAAGTACTTCTCTGTGATCAGCTTGTTGTTTTGGTAGACTATCAGGGCTTCGGAATGTGAGGCCTCGGCTCCTGTAATGAGTTGTTTGAGCTTCTGAGGGTTAACAGGCTTCTGAGCAAAGACAGTGAGCTGCACTCCCAGTAGAATGATGATGTAAAATAAGTTTTTGTACATATGATGTTGTTTTCAGATATGCACAAAGAGACGGATTTTCAGTGCTGGCGGCCTGAATAAGAGGATGTAAGATATTACACTGGATGCAGTGCAATCTATTTTTGGGATTTTACCTGCTTTACAAAGGCGGAAGGAGTCATGCTCCTGGTTCTTTTTACATAACGGTAAAAAGAGACATAGTTGGTGAAGCCGCATGTCTCCACCAGGTGATCCAGAGAATAGGTCTGATCCTCCTCGTTCCGGATTCGTTCGCTCAGGGCTTCCATTCGTTGTGAATTGATAAAGTCATAGAAGTTCAACCGAAAGCCCCGGTTGATCACTGCCGATAGCTCAGATCGGCTCCAGCCTATTTGCTCCGACAGATGGTTTAAAGTAAGGTCGTTGTTAAGGTGAGGCTGGTGTGTTTTAACAAAGCTGAGCAAAGTATCCCGCTTCAGGGTGATGTCCTGATCGGGTTTGTCTGGTTTCCCGGGCTTTTGTGCTGTTTTCTTGTCTTCCGTACTGAGTACAAGAGAAATTAGCAATACATGACTGATCATGGAGAAAATAACAGAAGCCCCTTTCGTGATCATGCCGGCTGTCTGGTCAGGTAAATCAAAGTACTGAACTGAGAGAATAAGGGGGATGACGAAGAGGGCAAAGCCGGAAATGGCCACTGCCCGGCCGGATAGTTTTTGCCACTCAAGTGTATTTTTCGAGTACTCGTTTTCCAGGGCTTCAGACTGCGCCTTGTGAGTTCTGAAAATAAAGAACTGGTAGAGAGCAAAGTACCCGAAATAGAAAAGAACAAGCCATAGCGGGTCTTGTACGTCTTCCTGATGAAACATAGCCAGCTTATCCCGGGGCTTCATCATAAAGGTGGGGATCATCAACATAAAGTTGAGAACAGGTACGATGAGGTGAGGCCAGTATCTGGTTTGTTTGCCCGTCAGAGCATTTTGGTAGAAGTGCAGGGCGGGCTGTATCACAAAGAGCAGTGGTGTGCTCATAAAGAGCAGGTAAGGAAACTCATCAACAAGGCCGGAGTTGCGAATGATGCTTTCGGAGACTATGATCGCAATACATGCATTCAAAGTGAGGAACCAGCCTCTGGCAGCCAGATTGCCTCTGAACTTGCCGGAGAACAGCGTGAAGAAGGCTGTCAGGGCCAGGTTAACCAGAGAGGCTGAGAGTAGTAAGGAGGACCAGTCGAAACGCAAAAAGTACCTTTGTTTGTTGGTAAGTGGAGGCTAAACTAGTGATTAAGCACAGGTTTTACTAAACCCTTTTTCTCTCTTGTACGGAGAGGCGAAATCTTAAAAGGCTGTGATAATTTTTGTAGGCAAAGAGGGTAGTGGAATCGTGTTATTTTATTATTCTTGCAGACACAAAAGGGGTATTAGCTCAGTTGGTTTAGAGC
>DIYF01000020.1:14374-24413 GCA_002427745.1 Roseivirga sp. UBA6061
GTTCGAATCCAGTATATCCCACAGGCAAGAGCCTCGCATGAGCGAGGCTTTTCTTTTTTCAGGAATTACCGGGCATAGCCTGAGTAATGACGCTACTGCTCAATAGCCGGAAAAGTCTTCTTCATAACGGTGAAGGCCATCAGAAACAGAGAAGTGATCAACTGAACCGACACCGTTGACCATGACCTTGGCCACTTTTAAGGTACCAAGCGATTGTTGATAGGCAAACTCATACACTGCATTGCTACCAACCTGCAGGCTTACCTTATGATCTTTTACTTTCAGGTAAATGTCTACATAGTCATGAAGGTCATGAGTGAGTGCTGAAAGGTCCCGGGTTTTTCCGGAAATGGATTGTTCACTGAAGCCGAGAGCATAACTCCCGTAGCAGCCCTTTTTCATTACAGGAATGAGTGCATTGCCATGCTCGGCTTTCAGCAAGATGATGAAATGAATGCAAGCCGGATCTGATTTGTCAGGAAAGTGTTTCAGGCGGGTTTTTAATACCATGTCATCGGCCTGAAATTGCTCCAGGGTGCTGTCTGAGAGAGTAAAAACTGATTGTATGAGCTCAGGTTGACCAAGGAGGTAAGGAGCCAGCGTCTCTTTATCAAACCCCATCTGTCCGTCTTTCAGAAAGTCCTGCTTTTCAATGTAAACCGGATGAATATCATTTTCCTTTTTCATCACCAGGGCATGCCAGCCAGAAGTTGTGACATACACCGGAATCTGAGCCAGCACCTTATCATCCTGCAGCAGCTTGGTCTTATGATAATCCGGGTAGTAGTATACGCCTGTGTAAAAACTGTCTTTAGGGTCCAGGAGGGTGCGCTCAAGAGGGTTCCATGAAAGTTCTATACTCACAGGTTTTTTAGCCTTGCTGATATCGTACTTAAAACCTACTGTGGCGGGTACAGAACCTGTCGGAGCCTGGTCAATAAACAGACTTACCTCCGGTAGCGGTTGAGATGCTGATCCGGAATTTAAAATGGCAATCAGGGTAGATGAGACTATCGTTATCACCAGCACGATAAGTGCAGTGCTTTTTACAGGTGCCTTTGTTTTTTTAGCCACAGCCGGTTTGGTGTCACTTGTTGCTTTGAGGTGGTTCCAGTCTGAATAACCAAGGTATTGGGCCAGAGCATTGAGGGTATGTACCTGAGGCAGGCTTTTGTAGCTGTTGGACCAGATCCTGCGCAGTGTAGCGGTGCTGAGCTCAATTTTGGTTTGTCTGAAGATTTCGCTGCTGAGGTATTCAAAGTCCCGTTGTTTCAATGTTTTGTCGTCCGGCCAGTTGAGCTTTTTTGCTAGCTGTTTTTTGCACCACTCAATAAATACCTTCTCGTCCTCCATGAGTGGTAAAAATAGACATTTATCCACTTGAGGGGCATTTGATAAGTTTTTGAAAAGCTATTGCAAAGCCTCACTTCAGACGATCACCTAGTTTTGATCAGGTACAAAAACGGTGAAATATGAAAAAACTCAGTATTTATCTGATGGGTCTTGGTTGGTTCATCTTTGGTAGCTCTTATGTTACTGCACAGAGCCTTGCGGAAAACTGGCAGTTTCAAACAGCAGACAAAGTGTTGTCTTCTCCCGTAATAGACGGCAATATGATTTTTACGGGTAGTGAAGACGGTAATTTTTATGCCCTCAATAAAAAGACCGGCAAAGAACAGTGGCGCTTCAATACCCGCGGGAGAATTCAGTCGACCGCGACAGTTTATAATCAGGTGGTCTTCTTTGAGTCAGGGAATGTCTTTTACGCGCTCAATAAGCACACGGGAAAGGAGCTGTGGCGGTATGATCCGGCTAATGCCCTTTGGGGTTATAAAATAGACCCCTATGACGATAAACGATCAAGGGCTACTGTCTATGAAGGAATATTCTATGTAGGCTCCAGCCTGGGAGCGGTGCTGGCACTTGATGCTGAAACCGGGGAGCTGAAACAAACCATACGTTCGGAATATGGCTTTCCCGTGAGATCAAGCCCTGTGGTGGCAGAAGGCATACTGTACTTTGGTGATTGGGGAGGTCAGGTCTATGCCTTTGATCTGAAAGAAGGCAAGTTGGTCTGGAAGAAAAGAACTTACGAGAAGAAACCTTATGAAACTTTCGGAGGCATAGCTTCAGAGCTTTTGGTATCTGATGACAGATTGTACTTTGGGGCGCGTAATCCTTCATTGAAAGTGATGGATATTAAGACCGGAGCGAACACCTGGACCTATGCAGATTCAACAGGTGGCTGGATTATTGGTGATCCGGTGATTGATGAGGGGGTACTCTACATGGGCGGGTCTGATAACTTAAAGATGTTTGCTTTTAATGCTATCGATGGTGGTTTAAAGTGGAGCTTTGATGCCGGCCTGAATATCTATACAAGGCCTGTCGTGACCGGCAAGCATGTGATCTTTACGGCTGGCAATGCCTATAAAACGGATGCTCCGGGAAAGCTCTTTGTTTTAAACAAATCTAATGGGCGGCTGCTCACATCTTATGAAATTCCCAAAGCCTGTTTCTCATCTCCGGCATGGGATGGGGCGAATGTATACTTCGGGGCTTATGATGGGAAGATTTATAGTCTTCAATTGAACCAGTAAGAAAAGGTCCACAACCTGTCGGTTATGGACCTTTCATATTGTTATTCGTTCCTCAGCGTATCAGCAGGGTTGATTCTGGCAGTCTTAATAGTATGCCAGCAAGTAGTAAGGGAGGCCAGTACCAGGGCTGCGAAAAAGGTAAGTGCAAAAGTGCCTACAGAGAAAGTCTGTCTGTAAGCGAAGCCCTGCAGCCAGCGATCTCCGAAATACCAGGCTATGGGTGAGGCTATCACTGCTGATACTATGATAAGGAGGTAGATCTGGCCGGAGAGCAGACTCATGATCTGTGAAATTGAGGCTCCGAGTACTTTCCTGATGCCGATTTCCTGGGTTTTTACTTCCGCTATATGCAGAGATAAGCCGAACAGGCCCATACATGAAATGAGTACGGCCAGAAATGTAAAGACGCCAAAGATTTTGCCCAGCCTCACCTCAGAGGTATATAAGGCCTCAAACTGGCTATCCAGAAATGAGGCTTTGAAAGGGCTGTGAGGAATAAACTCCTGCCAGCTTTCCCTGATGCGCGTCATGGTATTTCCCATGTCTGCAGGTGTTATCCTGAGCATAAGATTGCCGGCTCCGGGGTTGCTTCCACCATGTTGAAAAATCATGGGTTTGATACGCTCGTGAAGTGACTGAATGTGGAAATCTTCAACTACCCCGCGGATTCTCAGCTGCTCACCGTTAAAGGTGTATAGCTCGTCCAGTGGAGTGTCGGAATTGAAAGGGTTGATGGTTTCTATGAGCCTGGCCATGGTTTCGTTGATCAGGATCTGGTTGTCAAAAGAGCTCTTTTCTTCAACATCAAAAGCCTTTCCCCGTACAATGTTGAGTTTAAGCAAAGGGATGTAGTCTTCATCTATTTCATGCCAGTAGAGAATTTCTCCGAAGGTTTTATTGAAGCCATACATATAGGCATTATCTCCTCCGGGAGGGCTGGTAGTAAGGCTGACTTTGTTTACGGCAGGGATGTCTGCCAGCGCGTTTTTAAGCTGTGTCAGTTTGCCGGAAAGGGCCCTGTCACAAACCAGAATCTGCTCGGCCTGAAAAGCCAGGGTTTGATTCTGAACAAATTTGAGCTGCCTTTCTACCATAAGCGTACCCAGTATGAGTATGATAGAAATGGTAAACTGGAAAACCACCAGTCCTTTCCTGAACCAGTTTCCTTTCTGACTACTGCCGATTTTCCCTTTCAGGAAGTCGGCAAACCTGAAGCGGAAAATGATCATAGAGGGGTATATACCCGCGATAAGTCCAAGCAGTGACACCAGTCCGAAAACAGAGACTAAGAAAAGCGGATCGGTCAGGTACTGATTGAATAGCTGTTTCTGAAGTACATTTTCAAAGGCCGGGATGCAGGCATGGGTCAGCAGTATGGCTACAGGAAAAGTAAGCCAGCAAAGCAGTAAAGACTCCGTAAGAAACTGCGTAGTGAAGCTTCCTCTGCCGGCCCCGATCACTTTTCTGATGCCGGCTTCCTGTCCTCGTTGAAGCGCTCTGGCTGCAGAAAGGTTGATGTAGTTGATGGTAGCCAGCAAGAGTATGAATATGGCCAGGAATACAAAGAGGTCAATGACACTTTTGTTCATGGCCGGTATCACCCGATCAGTACTTTCTGTGTCGTATTTGATGTCATCAAAGGCCGTGAAGCGATAGCGCTGCCTGGCTATAAACTGATTTTCAGTCAGGTTGGCTATTTCTTTACTGAGCAGTTGGGCCAGTGCCTGGCGGTCTGTACCCGGTACCAGTTTCAGGTATATAGGTATAGGCCCAAAGGCACCTGAATTGAGCGAATAGTTCTTGTCTGCCAGTGAAAGCAGGTCAAACTGAATGCTTGAGTTGGCCGGTATGTCTTTCAAAATACCGGTGACAACAAACGAACGTCTTCCGTGGTAGCTGGCATTTACGGTTTTCCCGATAGGGTCTTCCGTACCAAACAGCTTTCTGGCCATTCGTTCGGTAATCACAATACTCCTGCGACTTTCAAATACCTTATCAGGGCGCCCCTGTAAGAGCTCAAATGGAAACATCTGGAAGAAGCTGGAATCTACAAAGAGAAAGCTCTCCTTAAAGAAAGAGATTTCTTCTTCCTGCTCCACCCGGATATTGATATCTGCTTTGTTCATACGGGTAAAGCTTACCACATTGGGTGATAGCTCTGAAATAGCAGGCCCCAGGCCAGGGTGTAATAAGGGTGAAAAACCGACTGTTGACGAGTTGTCGCTTTGACCTTCCAGCCTGACAATCTGTGCTCTGTCTGGAATAAAGTCATCGAGCAGGTATTGATCTGCCACAAACAGGGCAATGATAAGGCTGCTGGCAATGCCGACAGAGAGCCCGGTAAGGTTGATAAGACTAAGTGTTTTACTGGACTTTATGCCTCTAAAGGCGGTCTTTATGTAGTGTCGAAGCATCATGCTCAGGTATGAAAGTTTGTATTGCTGAGGTTGGTATTCAAAGATGTACCGCCTGAAAGAGCGGATGATGGTCCAGGAATAGCGCCTCCTGGCTTTGGACAGACCTTTCTTTTCCAGGTTTTCCAGAAACTCCTCATAAAGATCCCCCTCAAGTTCTTCCAGGCGGTGTCTGGCACAGAAAAGCCGGAGTAAGATCAGGGGGAGTTTGGGGGGCTTTGGGTTATTCATTTCTTAAAGTCTCTGCCGGGTTGCTACGTGCTGTTTTAAGGGCATGCCAGCTAATGGTAAGCGTGGCCATGGCCAGACAAGCAATGAATGTGAGAACAAATGTATCTGCTGAGATGGCTTTTTTGTAGGCAAAATCCTGCAGCCACTGCTTCATAAAGTACCAGGCCAGGGGAGAAGCAATTAAAGCGGCTATGGCTACCAGCAGGTATACCTGAGAAGAAAGCAGTCGCATGATTTGTCCCATAGAGGCTCCCAGTACTTTTCTGATACTGATCTCTTTCAGCCTTACCTCAGAAATGTGCATGGACAGTCCGAAGAGCCCCAGGCAGGTAATCAGAATGGCCAGTATGGTAAAGAGGCTGAAGATTTTGGAAAGCCGGTACTCGGCCGTGTACATTCTGTCGAGCTTGTCATCCAGAAACTGGTAGTTGAAAATCATATCAGGGAAAAACTTGTCCCAGGTAGCTTCAAGCTTTTGCAGCGTCTGATCAAATTCAGAGGTCTCTACTTTTACAATGATTTGTTTGAGGGCCGGGGCCATAGCGGAGGCCGGCAACATGAAAACCGGTTTGATCTCGTCTCTCAGAGATTGGAAATGGAAATTCTCTACAATACCGATGATCTTATTGTTGTTTTTGCCAAAGAACTTGTAAGCCGTACTGTTCAGGGGCTCTTCCAGCTCCAGTATGTCGGCCAGTGCCTGGTTAATGATGATGGGAGCTCCGGTACTGTCAGCGATTGGATTGAATTTTCTGCCTCGCAGTATTTCGATGTTAAAGACGTCTAAATAGTTTTCGTCTGTGAAATAATTGGTCATGGTTGCGGAAACTCCCTTGCGGGTGGAGCTAGCAAAAAAATCATCCCCAGGACTGGCACTGGCTACTGAAACCTGTTGTACTCCGGGCAGTTGTTGTATCTCAGCCCTTACAGCCTTGTAATTTTTACTCATCATCCCAAAGCTTCCTTTGAGCATAATGATGTGCTCAGGTGAGTAGCTTAAGGTTTGTGTTCGGATGAACTGGAGCTGGCCCTGCACCAGAAAAACTCCTATGATCAAAGCAATGGAAAATGTGAATTGAAAGATGACCAGTACCTTCCTTAACAAAGCTCCCTTACTGCTGTGTTCGGGCCTGCCATTGACAATATGGCTGAATTTAAAACGAGAGATAACCAGGGCCGGATAAAGACCGGCAACGGTGGCAAGAATGAGTATAAAAAACACAACCCCTGATAAAAACACGAGATTGGTTTTGTACTCAAAGAAGAGCTCTCTCTGCAATACAGTTTCGAAGTAGGGAATGATCAGCTCCAGTGCCAGTATGGCCAGAGGCAGTGCTATGAAGCAAATCATCAGAGACTCTGTAAGCAGTTGCGATACCAGGGTTCTTCTGCTGGCACCCACTACCTTTCTGATTCCTGCCTCCTGGGCTCTTTGAATGGCCCGGGCACTGGTCAGGTTTACATAGTTGATCAGGGCCAGGCTTACGATGAGTATCGCGATGATGCCAAACATGCGTATCACCCGTTTGTCAACGGGGGTGATGATGCCGTCAGCTACCTCCATGTCATACTTCAGGTGGTCGAAGCTGCTCAGGGAGTAAGTGCTTTCGATCAGGCTCTTCTTGTCTGTATGCTTTTTGAGTTCAGGCACAACCTGTGACACTATGGCCTCAGGTGAGGTTCCGGGACTCAGCAATACGTATACGGGTATTGAAAGGCTAAAGCGTTGCTTAAAAGGATTAGAGCCACCCGGAGGAAGCAGAGACTCGTTAGAGGCCACAAAGTCGAATTGAATACTCGAATTGCCGGGCGGGTCGGCCATAACCGCTGTGATGGTCATGGGTTTATCGTACTTAGAGTTAAACTCTATGGTTTCTCCCACTACATCGGTATGTCCGAAGTGGCGCAATGCTGTGGAAACAGTAATCACGACAGTGCCAGGGGCTGAAATGAGCTCTTTCGGGTTGCCACTGACAATATTGAAGTCAAATAGCTCGAAGAACTCAGGGTCAGCGAACACGAAGTTTTCTTCGGTCATACTTTTGTTGCCGTCTTTGTGAGAGACCAGAGTCCTTGTGCTTTTCTGGATTCTTGCAAACTTTTCTATTCCGGGAAGATTTTCGGCAATAGCCGGCATCAGGTGAGAATGCATTCGGGTGCTGCGCTGAAGAGAGCCACCTCTTTCCAGCTCTGCTTCCAGGCGGTAAATCCGGTCCTGCTTTGTCTGGAAGTCGTCCATCCGGGATTGATCGATGATAAAAAGCAGGATGGCCAGGCTGCTGGCCAGGCCTATGGTGAGCCCAAAAATGTTGATGGCTGTAAATACCCGGTTTTTGGACATAATACGGGTAGCCATTTTTAAATGATAGATGACCATGTCTATATATTTTGGTTTTCGATTTTCTCTTCGGTGAGCCAGCAGGTAAGGACGCAGTGAACGGAAAGCGGTCCACCGATAAATGCTGCGAGCTTTGCGGAGCCCCCTGGTTTCTATATTATCCAGGTAGTCTTCGTGTAAATCTCCCTCTATCTCATCCACAATGCTACGGTTGGCAATAAGCCGCAACAGCCAGATGGGGAACTTCGGTGGCTGCTTCATATGGAGCCTCCTTTAACGGGCGTGGCAGGGACCAGCTGCCAGAAGGATTCTCTGATGCGCTTAATTTCATTCAGGGCCTCGGTGCCTTTGGTAGATACATAGAAATGCCGCTTGCGCTTGCCGCCTCGTCTGGCAGAGGCTTCCCCCAGCTCTGAGGTGAGAAAACCCTTGCGCTCCATACGGTAGAGAGCAGAGTGAATGGCACTCAGGTTAATGTCGCGCTGAGTGTGTTTAGACACTTCATCCCTGACGGTGTTGGCATAGGCCTGATCTTTAAGTACCCAGGTAGCCAGCAGCACTACTTCTTCAAATTCGCCTAAAAAGGACCCCTTCATTCGTTTAGTTGATTATTTGTATAAATGTAAGGAATATAAAATCAGACATGCAAATATATTATGTGTAAATGTAAGGAATATGAAATCGATAGGGTTCTGCGCATGGCCCCTGGTTGAAATATGAACATCGTATTTCAGCATAAACCAGAGGCTATGAAGCTGTATACCACCGTATTTCTACCTGAAAAGCAGGTGTCTCTTACCGACCTGATAACCCCGTGAATACTCGCTGTTGTGGAGGATACGACCAGAATACCTTTGATAACCTTCGGTATACCCGGGGGATAACAATTTTTTATCCATCAAAACCAAAACACACTATGAGTAATCCTGATGTAAAGGGTACTTCTGCATACAGAAGTGATGCCCAAAAGGTCTTCAACGACATGAAAAACTATTTCTCTTACCCGGAGGGTAATATGTGGACCTACGGTAACGCCTTTGATTCAATGGCGGATTTTATGATGCTTACCAGTCAAGGCGATGCAGATTTTCTGGCAGAGGTATACAGTTCTTTTCAATTACCGGGCGCCTGGTACGATGACTTTTGCTGGCCGGCCATTGCTGCGCTGAAGGCTTATGACCCTGCCTACGCTACCGTTTTTTCCGGTACTTCTACTAAGTACAATGAGAGCTATGCCAGCCTTTTTCAAAAGTATGTAATTGCCAACTGGCAGGTGGTACACAATGGTCAGCCACCTTCGCAGGTGCATGCCCTGGGTACACAGAATGTATGGAATAAGATCAACCAGACTACCTGGGCTGCTTATGCACCAAGATTTTTAGGCGGAGCCTGGCAGTGCGATATCAACGCAGACCTGAACTCTCAGGACCTGGAAGCACAAAACCCCGGCACTAATAGCCTGGGCCCATTTCAGGATACTGTAATGAATGATTTGTTGCTGGTTTTTTCTACCAGACTATCGGCTCTTACCTCGGAAAGTAACATCTCTACAGAAGTAACGCAGGCCACGACTGCTTCAGAATCGGAGATCGGGTTTTTGCTCAACTGGTTCAACCGTGGCACAAGCTCTGACAAAGTGGCTTTTGGCGACCTGTTGCTGAAGTTCTCAAGCGAAGAAGCCTATAAAAGCAATGATTACAGCGATGGGGTACTGGTGCGTGAGCGTGTGGGTACCTATGCTGAACAGGACGGGGCTTATCCTGCGCTGAATTACTATGACCCCAATCGCGCCTGGGGTGGAGACCAGGGCCTGATGCTCGGTGGACTGATCGATCAGGACAGCAGCGTGTGTACAGATATCGCTGTAGGGATCATCAAAGGAGTGAAGAACAACATGTATTATACGCAGCCAGATGGCAAGCATTGGCTATTCTCTCTGATTGACCCGAGTGGCTGGCCAGGAAAGATGTGCCCTTCATGCTATAATGCCGGTGGTGGAGGCATCTTTATGCGCAATCTGCTCTATGCCCTGCGCACGGGCAATGAGGAGGTAGTAACCCTGATGAAGACACAGGAATATGTAGATTTTGTGACCAACCTGGCAAATACAGCGGTAGATGGCCCGGCTCCCGAAGCAGGTCAGAACTATCAGTTTGTAAACCTTACGCGCCTGGCGGCCCTCAATGTAGCGATCTATTATGAGGAGACACTGGGCATTAAACTGACAAAGGCTTGAGAGACAGGTTTCAGTCAGTTGACAGAACAGAGCGTCTGATAAAATCAGGGCACAAGACCCTGATTTTTCTTTGGCCGTTGCCTTCCCGGGCCTGCGGGTCTTTTTCTTCTGCCCTAATAGCAATAAGAGTCAGATAATGTTAAGGCAACTGTTGTTTCAATCCCTCTGAAATGCTTATAATTGCATCCCCATTTAAAATCGGGATGTGGCGCAGTCCGGT
>DIYF01000033.1 GCA_002427745.1 Roseivirga sp. UBA6061
AGCAGTGAGATCAGTGATATATTCGTATTAACACCTGACTTTACTGCTCCTGAAAAACCAGTTATTACCGGAATCACAGATGATACCGGAGTAAGTGACAGTGATGGCATCACCAATGATAAGAATATCACGATCAATGGAACCGCAGAGCCTAATTCAATCGTAGAGGTTTCGACTCAGTTTGGGCCGGTCAGAAAAACCCAGACTGATGCCAATGGTGATTGGGTACTGGATATCACTGATATAACCCTGTTTGAAATTATAGTGAATCTGACAGCGAAAGCAGAAGACGTTGCCGGTAACATCAGTGCTAAGAGTGATGTGTTTGTATTGACCCCTGATTTTACAGCGCCAGCGAAGCCTGTGATTACCGGAATCACAGATGATACCGGAAGTAGCAGTAGTGATGGAATTACGAAGGATAAGAACATCACGATCAGTGGTACAGCCGAACCTGGTGCCATTGTAGAAGTGTCTACACAATTTGGGCCAGTACGGAAAACTCAGGCTAATGCAGGAGGCAACTGGATATTGGATATTACAGACATAACACTGTTTGAAATAGTAGTGAACCTTACCGCAGAAGCGGCCGATGCAGCGGGCAATGTGAGTCCTGCAAGTGATGTGTTCACCTTGACTCCCGACTTTACAGCACCGGGTGTTACCATTGATATCGCCAATATCTCAGCCGCAGGTTATACTATCATAGCACTGTTTGACGAGCCGGTGAGCGGTCTTACCCTGGGTGAGATATCGGTGACCGGAGGAAGCGCCAGTAATCTGGTTCAGGACGATCCGATGAGTTACTCATTTTTGGTCAGTCTTTCCGGAGCTACTGCAGATGTTCAGGTCACCGCAGGTTCAGCACAGGATGTAGCCGGTAATGATAACACCGTCTCTAACCTGTTGAACCTGAACTTACCAGGCACCAGGCCTCAGGAAGGGTTTAACAACCTGGGAGATCAGGTAAACGGAGAGAAGATCAGCCTGTATCCCAACCCGGCAAGCAGTGTATTGACGATTGACCTGTCAGAGCTGAGTGCTGATGAAGTAGATGTCTTCCTGTATGATGCAGCGGGCACACCGGTCTTCAACCGACAGGCTTACAGCCAAAAGACCCTGAAACTGGATGTGTCAACCTACACCAATGGCATGTATATCGTCCAGGTATACGATGGTTTGCAGGTAATCAGGAAGAAGGTCATGGTGAAAAAGTAGGGGAGTCCCTGCAGCCGGCTGACACAGTAGGTACTGGCGAAAACTAAAGATGAATCTAAAAGCCTTTCCTTAATCGGAGAGGCTTTTTTATTGCCTGACTATGTCATACATCATCGAGACACTTAAAGCATGGTTATTGAGATTGCCGCGAATACAAGCACCTGATCGGGTAAAAGTGTCAGGCCCATGCGATATATCTCCGGGAGTTCTGTTTGCCTCCTGATTTCCTGAGTTACCATATATGGAAATTTGATATTGCTGTCAGTAGAAAAAGCTGGTTAAGTATGGCTTAATGGAATGATTTAGAGATATTTGAGTGTAATCATACGATTCGCAGGGTAGTAGTCAGGCCAGAGAGTAATTCAATGTCGTTCATTGATAAGAGTGTGGTAAAACGAGCCTGATCAATCCTGGAATACTGTTTTATACTTGTTTCTCGACTTTAGGTATAGATTAACAATCCTTTGAGTTAACAGTCAGATTTATGTTATGGTTTGACCTGGAGCAAGTGAAGCTTATATGATGTCATTTCTCAAAACCTTGTATTATGCGTCCTTTACTATTTCGATACGACTCTGACAACTCTTTCTCAGCGTTGATCACAGCTACAAAGACCTGGATACGACCATTGTTGATACTCTGGTTGGCGGGTGCAGCTTTCGGGCAGGTGCATGCTCAGTCTTCACCTTCTTTCAAATCTTCGCCCATTACTACGGTGCAGTTTGATGAGCTCTATGAGTATACCATTCAGACAAGCGACCCGGATAATGACTTCGTATCAGTTCAGGCTACCGCCCTGCCTGCCTGGCTCTCACTTACACATCAGCCCGTGGGGCTGGTGACTATTTTTGCCGGTTCAGGTAGCGGTAGAGTAGATGGTACAGGCACTGCAGCTTCCTTCAATGATCCTAAAGGAATGGCCTTCGACAGCAACGGAAATTTGTTTGTTGTCGATCAGGACAATTATCGAATCCGAAAAATAACCCCGGAAGGAGTCGTCAGTCACTTTGCCGGCTTCCTGCGTGGCTATGACGATGGCCCTGCACACGATGCCGAATTTAGAGGCATGAGAGGAATGGCCATTGATGCGAATGACAACCTGTATATAGCAGATGAGTATAGAATCCGGAAAATGACCCCTGACGGTATTGTAACTACCATAGCCGGCAGTTTCCTCCGGGGATACAATGATGGAACCGGCTCCGATGCCAGATTTGAGTCCATTTTCGATCTGGATCTCGACTCACAGGGAAATCTGTATGTGGCCGATTATGGTAACAACAGGATTAGAAAAGTAACACAGGAGGGCATTGTAAGTACTTTTGTAGGCTCTGGCTCAGGTACCAACCAGACAGGCACCGGTACAGGAGCCTCTATATGGTCTCCTCAGTCTTTGGTGATTGATGAATCTGACAACATCTATGTCGGTAATTACATCAGTAGCCGTATCGTCAAAATAACTCCACAGGGAGTCGTATCTGCATTTTTTGGTACTTCTATTGACCGACCGAATGATATGGTCATTGATAAAGATGGCAACCTCTACGTAGGTGATCAGCATCGCATCAGAAAGATATCGCCACAAGGGGTATCCACAATTGTGGCAGGAAGTAGCTCCGGGTCCGCAGATGGTACCGGACTCACCGCTCAGTTCAAGAATATAGGAGGTATTGCTCTGGATCCGCTGGGCAATCTTTTTATAGCAGATGAGAATCACCTGATCAGAAAACTAAATACAACCAGTGATTATCTTTTAAGTGGTGATCCGTCAGCTCAGGAAGGAAACTTCGGAATTTTCCTGACAGCCAGTGATGGAAATGGCGGGTCAGCATTTCAGAATTTCAATTTGCAGGTAGTGGTTCCCAGAACAACCCCCTCATTTGCTTCAACACCTGCCACTTCTGTAGGGGATGACCGTGATTATCAGTATTCTGTGATCATCAATGATCCCGAACAAGGGGAAGATGTTACGGTGACAGCAGTTACCACGCCCGACTGGTTATCCTTTGACCGCACCTACGAAGGAGTAGTCACCACAATTGCCGGAGGCGGTACTGGTACGACCAGCAATGGCTCCGGTACAGGTTTTAACCTGGGTTCTCCTGTTGGAATAACCATAGACAGCAAGGGCAATATCTACTTTATACCCAGGTATGAACTTGTCATCAAAAAGATGACCCCGGATGGCGTAGTGTCCACTTTTGCCGGGGCCCGGGATCCCGCACTTCCTCAGGATGCCGATGGAACCGGAACCAATGCACGGTTCTCAGGTCCGATAGACCTTACCATTGACCAGTCTGACAATATCTATGTAGCAGATGAAAACTCCGATCTCATAAGAAAGATCAGCCCTGAAGGGGTGGTATCTACTTTTCTGGGAGCACCTAATAACACATCGTATATAGCAGATGGTACAGGTAGCGAGGTCAGGTTTGTGAATTTGAGGGCCATAGATATCGATGGTGCCGGTAATTTATATGTGATTGACAATAGCACTGTAAGAAGAGTCACACAGCAGGGAGTGGCTAGCACCCTCAATACAGGTGATTATACATGGGGTGGGCCGGGAGAGCCGGCTTACTTTACAGGAATCACCGCCATTGCAGCCGATCCGAATGGAAATGTATATTTCACTGGTTCTGGCAGCAAAAGTATCAGAAAGATCGACCCAAATGGTGTGGTTAGTAATCTGGCCGGGTTGACGGGAGTGGGAGACCCTATCGATGGCACCGGAGTTGAAGCTACTTTTTCTCAGCCCTATAGCCTGACAGTAGACCCTAAAGGAAACATTTATGTTCAGGATAATATCTGGATACGCAAGGTAACTCCCGATGGAGTCGTCACAACCATAGCCGGTGGTATCGATGGTTTTGCTGATGGTACAGGCACTGAAGTTGGAATAAACAGGGCAGAAGCCATAGTTGCCGACAACTATGGGAATATCTACATTGGTGATACCGGAAACCGAAGGATCCGGAAAATGACTACGAATGGCTGGGTACTGAAAGGAGACCCCCGTGATCAGTTGGGTGTTCATAATGTAAACCTGAAGGTTGATGATGGGGATGGGGGCATTGCCAACCAGAGTTTTACAATTACTGTAAGTGATACCTCGCCACCAGAGTTTACTTCAGGACTTAGCGCTGTTTTTACGGAGAACAAGGTAGGTACGGTCTATACTATTATAGCCACCGACAGCAACCCTGTTACCACAGTCTCTTACAGCCTCGGTTCAGATCATGACGAAGCCCTGTTTACATTAATACAGACAGGCGAGCTCATTTTTAAAACCCCGCCAGATTTTGAAAATCCAGCCGATGCCGATAAAAACAATACTTATTTGGTACAGGTAAAGGCTTCTGACGGTATGAATGAAGCTACACAACTGGTGGTCATAACGGTAACCAATGAAAGTGATGTTGACCCTGTATTTACTTCTGACCCGATTACTTCTGTAAATGAAGGTGAGAGCTATACCTATCAGATCGTGACCTTTGATGGGGATGATGATGATATGGTCGTAACGGGTAATAACCTGCCCGCATGGTTGTCAATTAATACCACAGATTGGGTGGTTTCCACCCTGGCTGGATCGGGAACCGCTGAGTTGATAGATGGACAGGGAACCGAAGCCTCCTTCAACAACCCTTACGGATTAGCGGTAGATAGCCAGGATAATATTTACGTAGTGGAAAATGGGAATCACACCATTCGTAAGGTATCCCCGGATGGCGTGGTAACCATCTTTGCAGGGTCCGGAACCAAAGAGTCGAGGAATGGTACCGGGGTATTGGCCAGCTTCGATACTCCGGTTGGGATTGCTGTCGATCAGGATGATAACCTGTATGTAACCGAAAATGAGGCCCATACAATCAAGAAAATTGATCCCAACGGAGTAGTCTCTACATTCGCAGGGGCCGGATATACAGGACTAACGAATGGTTATGGCACTTATGCTACTTTCCGTAACCCCTGGGGAGTGGCTGTAGATAATGCGGGTAATATCTTCGTGGCCGATTATGGTAATCACTGGATTCGAAAAATCACACCAGGTGGCCTGGTGTCAACCTTTGCCGGTAACGGAACTCTGGGGAGTGCCGATGGTATGGGCACTGACGCAACCTTTAATAACCCCGCCTTTCTGGATTTCGATGCCAGTAACAACCTCTATGTTACGGATGCCGGTAATCACAAGGTTCGCAAGATTACCCCGGAAGGCCTTGTATCTACACTGGCCGGGTCCGGCACATTGGGAGATGCTGATGGCACCGGAACAGGAGCCAGCTTCAGAAACCCTTATGGAATCGCAGCTACGGCCAAAGGGGTGATCTATGTAGCCGACCAGTCTAATCATAAAATCAGGCGTATTAGTCAGGAAGGAATAGTAACTACCATTGCCGGTTCTTCAACCCAGGGTTCGGCAGAGGGAACCGGAACGGAAGCCAGCTTTAATTTTCCTTTTGGTTTGACACTGGACAAAAACGGGAACCTGTACGTGTCTGATTCCCCTAATCAGCTTATACGTAAAATGGATGCACCTAAACACTTTTTGGTGGGTGATACTCAGGAACAGGTCGGAGACCATAGCCTGAGCCTGACCGTTACGGATGAAAGCGGAGCGGTTGGCAATCAGAATTTCACGCTCACTGTCAATGACATCACCGATCCGGTGTTTACCTCAGGTACTGCAGTGAGTTTTGCTGAGAATGGCACAGGAACCGCTTACACAGCTGTAGCGACTGACGCGGGTGAGGTCACTTACAGACTGGGTAATACCAAAGATGAAAACCTCTTTAAAATAGAAGACGGTAATGTAAGTTTTCTGACTGCACCGGATTTTGAAAACCCTGATGATGCAGACGTCAATAATGTCTACCTCATAGAAGTTATAGCCAGCGATGGTACCAATGAAGTAAGCCTGAATATTGCTATTACCGTCACGGATGAAGCCGATGATGCACCTGTCTTTACTTCTTCCGACAATGTGAGTTTTGAAGAAAACAGTGCTTCGCTGGCCCATACCGTAGTGGTTACTGACGATTCTCCGGTGAATTTCAGTTTGGGGATTGCCAGAGATGAGTCCCATTTTTCCATTTATACTATTATTGGGGGTAAGGCTCTTCTATTCTTTAACAGCGCCCCCGACTTTGAAAACCCGACCGATAAGGATGCAAACAACAGCTATGAGGTAGAGGTCATAGCAAAAGACGATATACATACCGTCAGCCAGTTTATTACGGTTAACGTAACGGATGTGGACGATATTCCTGCTGTTTTTACTGTTCCGGTCAGCTATGCAGAAAATGGAACGGGTAGTGTCTATACTGCCTCCGTTGTGGACAACAGCAATATATCCTACAGTCTGGGAACTATGCTGGACGAAAGCCTTTTCAACATATCGGAAGGTGTCATTACTTTCAAAAATGCCCCTGATTTCGAAAACCCTCTGGATAGCGATCAAGACAATGTCTATGAAGTCAAGCTGATAGCGAGAGAGGGAGCAGAGGTAGTTTGTCTGGTATTATATATCACTATTATCGATGAGCTGGAGGATGTCACCCCTCCGGCAGCTCCGGTAATAACGCATATAAGCGAAGATACCGGAATGAGTTCAACAGATGGAGTTACCAGTGACAATACCATCGTTATTAATGGGGAAGCAGAACCGAATGCCACAGTGGAATTATTCAACAATGGCAGAAAGTTTGCTACACGACTTGCAGACAATGAAGGTAAATGGAAATTTGACATTCAGCACTTCGAACTGGCCGAAGCAACTTTCAACCCGACAGCTGAAGCGATAGATGCTTCAGGCAATAGAAGTGACACCAGTGAACCTTTTAGGATAGTCATTGACTTTACCGCACCGGCTAAACCGGTAATCACCGGAATCACCGATGATACCGGAATCAGTGAAAGCGATGGCATCACCAATGACAAGAACATCAGCATCATAGGAACAGCCGAACCAAATGCAAGTGTGGAAGTATTCACACAGTTTGGTCCTGTCAGAAAAACCCAGGCAGATGCCAATGGAGACTGGGTATTGGATATTACAGACATTACCCTGGTAGAGATCATGGTAAAGCTGACAGCAGAAGCAGAAGACCTGGCTGGTAATGTGAGTGTTAAGAGTGATGTGTTTACACTGATGCCGGACTTTACGGCACCTGCTAAGCCGGTAATCACCGGAATCACAGATGATACCGGAGCAAGTGACAGTGATGGTATCACCAGTGACAAGAATGTCAGTATCATGGGTACGGCCGAGCCAAATACCAGTGTGGAAGTATTCACACAGTTTGGTCCTATCAGAAAAACCCAGGCTGATGGAAACGGAGACTGGGTACTGGATATTACAGATATTACCCTGGTGGAGATCATGGTAAACCTGACGGCAGAAGCAGAAGATGCAGCCGGTAATGTGAGTGCTAAGAGTGATGTGTTTAAACTGACCCCTGATTTTACGGCTCCGGCAAAGCCGGTAATTACCGGAGTCACAGATGATACCGGAGCAAGCGATAGTGATGGTATCACCAATGACAAAAACATAATCATCAGTGGTACAGCTGAACCAAACGCCAGTGTAGAAGTATTCACCCAGTATGGTTCTATCAGAAAAACTCAGGCTGATGGGAACGGAGACTGGGTACTGGATATTACTGACATTACCCTGGTAGAGATTGTGGTGAGACTCACAGCAGAAGCAGTTGATGCAGCGGGCAATGTGAGTCCTAAGAGTGATGTGTTTGTACTGACACCTGATTTCACCGCACCGGGTGTTACCATAGATGTTGCCAATATCTCAGCCGCAGGTTATACCATTATAGCGCTGTTTGACGAGCCGGTGAGCGGTCTTACGCTGGGTGAGATATCGGTAACCGGAGGAAGCGCCAGTAACCTGGTTCAGGACGATCCGATGAGCTACTCATTTTTGGTCAGTCTTTCCGGAGCTACTGCAGATATTCAGATCACGGCAGGTTCAGCACAGGATGTAGCCGGTAATGATAACACCGTCTCTAACCTGTTGAACCTGAACTTACCCGGCACCAGAGCTCAGGAAGGGTTTAATAACCTCCGGGATCAGGTGAATTCAGAGAAGATCAGCCTGTATCCTAACCCGGCAAGCAACGTATTGACCATTGACTTGTCAGAGCTGAGTGCTGATGAGGTAGATGTCTTCCTGTATGATGCGGCAGGTTCTCCGGTATTTACCAGACGGGCATATGATCAGAAGACCCTGAAACTGGATGTATCCACTTATACAAGTGGCATGTACATCGTCCAGGTGTATGATGGTTTGCAGGTAATCAGAAAGAAGGTCATGGTGAAAAAGTAGGGGAGTCCCTGTGTCTGGCTCGCACAGTCGGTACTGATAAAGCTAATGATGAATCAAAAAGCCTTTCCTTAATCAGAGAGGCTTTTTCAGCTCCTTTGATTGAGCAATTATTTTAGATAAAGATTTAAGCTTTTAAAGTTATATCTGATGAAGGTTGCCTGATTCCTCAAACAAGTTGGATACAGCAGCTAAGCCTGTTTATCCATTGATTAAAATCATTACCTTAATTGCCCGGTACATTACCTCAAAAGTCATCCTCACCAAAATCATGATTCGTTGCTGTAAGCTTGTTTGTTTCAGTTTGTTATTGATGTGTTGGCAACACGCCTCACTGGCTCAGGAATCAGTCCCTCTCAGAATCAGCGAAATTGGTACGCCCTTCATTAATACCTATGCCTTAGAAGATCATTTTACCTCACGGGCCAACTATAACACAAAACAAGCCGACAATGGCACTATGTACTTTGCCAATGGCTGGGGGCTCGGTGCATTTGATGGGAAAACCTGGCGTTTGCTCATTGATGACCGCAAGGCTGAGGTTTACGATATTGCTTTTGGTAAAAACTCCCGCGTCTACGTCACCAGGCGTGATGGTATTGGCTATTGGTACCCTGCTGAGAATGGAGAGCTCAAAAAACGGTCACTAGTGGACAAAATACCTGAGGGCCTGCCATCACCGGTATTGTTCAGGCAGATAGAGCGTTTAGGTCAATATATCCTTTTTCGGGCAAGTAATGCCATACTTGTATATGATGAAGACACGGAAGAATTTGCATTGCTCAAGCCCGAGAGAGGCTTTGGACCGGCTGTGGTGGTACAAGACAAAATTCTGCTGCCTGATTATGGCAAGGGAGTAATGGAATTTTCACAGGGTGAGCTAAAACTCCTGGCACCATATCCCGAAGCGGGAGAATACATAGTATATCTGACAGCCAAAGGCCGGGAAAATCAACCGGTTGGCCTGTCAAGTAATGGCAATTTCTTTAAGCTTACCGACAATGGATTTACTAAGTGGTCGACAGACCTGGATGGACATTTAACAGATGTGGAAATATCCCGGTTGGTTCGGATATCAGACCAATATCTGCTGGTAGCCACTCGTATTAAAGGAGTATTTATCCTTGATAATGACGGCAGACTTGTTCAGAAGCTCAATTCCAGCTTAGGGTTGTTAGATTCAGAGGTACAATCAGTCACAGTTGACCGAAAAGGAGATCTTTGGATCAGTCATTATGCCGGGCTCAGCCACGTGATTTTGAGCGAGCCTTTGACAACGCTGAACCGGAATCACGGTATTCCGGCAGATTTTGTCAACGTCATGGTAAATCACAAGAACAGACTTTATGTGGGAACCAATCAGGGGCTGGGCTACAAAGAAACCGAAGCACCCTGGGTAAGTGTAGACGATGACAAGCCTTTTAAATCCATACAATCATTTCAGGACAGAGTAAGCCTCATGTATTCCATCGGTGATGACCTTCTGGTGGCTGGCCGCGGTGGGTTTTACCAGGTCAGGGGAAACAGAATAGAACTATTATTTGATGACTTTATAGTGAGAGCAGGTATGGTTTTTCCTGATAAGGAAAGTCTTCTGGTTTTGAGTATGAGTGCTGAACCATACCTCGTAAAAAAAGAAGGCGGGCAGTGGACTCTGAAAGGGAAAGTTGAAAGAATTGAAGAGCAATTCAGCGATGTGGTAAATGCTGGCGAATCCGGATTGTGGTTTCGCAAGTCGCGCAATGAAGTAGTCAGGGTGGAATTCAACGCTCAGAAGAATGAGGTAATCAGTATGCAATCTTTTGGCGAAGCTGAGGGAGTGCCCCAGGATGTTGATCTGAGGCTTTTTAATAATGTATCTGGTTTGGCATTGGTCACCGGAGGAAAGGGCGTTCACTATTATAACCCTAACCGGAATGTATTCGAACCCGATGAGGTCCTGAATGAATACCTGGGTGATAAATACGTCTTCCGTTTTCACGAATTGCCGAATGGAGAGATTCTCACCTTTGACATCGATGGTCAGCAGAGCTCCAAGTCACACTTTGTGCCAACGGAAAACGGGTATGAATTGAAGGAATACCCCTTGAAGAGAATTGAGTCAGTTACTGCTCAGGAGTATAAAGGCTTTGAAGGTCAGTTTTGGATCGGAGGGAGAGGTATTACACTTTTCAGACCGGCCGGTGTCAGGTCTGAGGGAGCTGAGTTTGATGCAATACTGAGCCAGATAAAACTAATAAGTGAGGGAGACTCTGTGATTTATGGCGGTGTGGGAGAACGCATCACTCATGAGTTTCACGCTTCTCAGAGTGCTTTTAAATTCTATTTTGGAGCCAATTCATTTGACAAACCAGACCAGCTTGAGTTCCAGAGCTACCTCCTTGGGGCAGAAGAAGGCTGGTCTTCCTGGAGCCCTGAGATCAGCCGCACCTATACCAATTTGCCGGCCGGAACTTATACGTTCAAAGTAAGAGCGCGCAATGTCTACGGAACGGTCAGTGAAGCAGATGAATACAGCTTTGTCATATTGAGCCCCTGGTACCTCACCTGGTGGGCCTGGATGCTCTATGTGCTGATCTTTTTGATCCTGATTTGGAGTATTGTAAAACTCAATGTCCAAAGGCTGCAAAAAGAGAAGCAGGCCCTGGAAAAGACAGTATTGGAACGTACAGAGCAAATCCGTCAGCAGAAAGATGAAATAGAGGAGCAGGCCAACAGATTGAGAGAATTAGACAAAGTCAAGTCCCGTTTCTTTGCCAATATATCTCACGAACTGCGCACCCCACTTACCCTGATCAATGCACCTTTAGAATCTCTCATCCATAATGGAAAGATTGCAGATCCGCAGGTTCGCGAAACACTGGAAACCGCCACCAGAAACGGAGTGAGCCTGCTATCACTGGTAGAAGAAATACTGGACCTGGCAAAGCTTGATGGAGGAAAGCTGGAGCTGATAGAAAACCCGGTAAGAGTTTATGATTTTATGAACCTGATTTTATCTGATTATAAATCAGGTCTGGCAAGCAAGTCCATCACACTGAATTTTGATTACAAGGCCAAACCCGATCTGGCCATGCTGATCGATGAGGGGAGATGCACCAAAGTGGTGAACAACCTCTTGTCCAATGCACTTAAGTTTACTCCGGAGAACGGAGAGATTATGGTGACAGTGGAAGAAGACCCCACTGCAGACAGCTTGAATATAGTAGTAAGCGACACGGGAACAGGCATTCATCCGAATGACCTGCCCCACATCTTTAATCGCTATTATCAATCAGAACAGCCCGGCAAAAAGGCAGAAGGAGGTACAGGCATTGGCTTAGCCCTGGCAAAAGAACTGGCAGAGCTGCATGGTGGCAGTCTTGCGGTCAAAAGTCAGCCGGGAGCCGGTTCCACCTTTACCTTCAGGTTACCCCTCAAAGAAGTACTCGAAGAAACCGTTATTCCACTGTCACTGCCGGAAAGTCAGGAGCTGGGCGAGGCCCTCAACGGAACTATCCAGCGATATACTGAGAAGTTCAACATAGATAAGCCGGTATTGCTGATCACGGAAGACCACCCTGAAATGCGGGCTTTTATCGCTCAAACCCTTTCGCCATACTTCGCGATCCGGCAGGCAGAAAACGGCAAGGTAGCGCTGGGGGCACTTCAGTCAGAGAGAATAGACATTGTAATCTCTGATGTTATGATGCCGGTAATGGATGGTTTTGAGCTTCTGGAAGCCATCAAAGCAGACCAGAGCCTACATCGGGTATCATTGATCATGCTTACCGCACGGACAGATCATAACGATAAACTTTATGCACTGACGCTGGGTATTGACGATTACCTGACCAAACCCTTTAATGCCTCTGAGTTTTTAGCCCGTATCAAAAACATTCTGGAAAACCGCATTAAGATTATCAGAGAAATAGACAAGGCCGATGCCGGTGCCAGCCTGGCTGATCTGGCCAGGCAGTATGAGCTGGTGGAACGGGAGGTAGAAGTACTTGAGCTACTGGCAAAGCGCTATACCAACCCGCAGATTGCTGAAGCTCTGTTCATATCCCGCAATACCGTCAAATTCCATATCAAAAACCTGTTCTGGAAGATGGGTATTAAAACCCGGCAGGAGGCTGCCGCGCAGGTCAACACTTAAGGTACCTGATGCCCGACCTTCTCATTTTGTGAGGAGATAGGCTGAGACATCTTGCCTTTTCAAAACTGAGGAAAAGAAAACCTTTGAAGGGAAGACCCTGCCGGAACTCATGGCAGAAGCTGTATATAACCACAACTCTCATTTAAATCGAATAACTACCCAGGCTGGGTAGCGGTCTGAAACCAGACTTTATCGATATTCATTCTGCATTGATAGCCCATCGGGCATCAAAAAATCCAAAACACGATTGAAGAAGAACCCTTCATCAAGCTTACATAATGAACGGGTGGACAGGGTCATATCCAGCTCCATCCGTCATTATGCTTTATCTGCCCGGGAGACTGAAATTCTCAGGTTGATGGTACTGCAATACTCTAATCCTGAGATATCTGTTCAACTCAATATTTCCCGTAACACAGTAAAGTTTCATCTCAAGAGCATTTTCGAAAAACTTGAGGTAACTACCCGCCAGCAAGCTGCCAGAAAGGTCCTGATTGAGTAAATGATCAATAAAGTACAACAGTCCTTCCTTAAAGGTCAAACGGTGTGGAGGCTGGGTAGTAAAACTACCCAGGGTGGGTAGTGGAATAAGCTCCCTTTATCCGCAAATTTCTGCCGTGTGTAAATCCCTTAAGTGTGTATGTGTGATTTGCCACGAATTAATCAAATCAAAACACTGTTGTATGAATTCCTATCTCCCGGAGATCCTGTATCTGTTTCTTGATGCAAAAAAGTTATTGAGTTTTCGTTACGGTAAGTCGTTGACCGTTCTCAGCTTTTTGCTGGTAATGCCCTTCACGGCACTTTGCCAGAATAATAACCCTACCGCCACCGGTATTCCCGCTTCGATTACGGTGACAGAAGATACCGAGAGCAATGTGGATATGGGAACAACAGTTTTCGGGGATGATGACAGCGCCACCATCACGGTAACACTGACTGTTAATGGCGGTACTTTTTCTCAACCCATCGATGGGGCAGGCACAGGTGGTGGAGTCACTGAAATGCTGATAAGCAGCACGGTGATTACGCTTGAGGGGAGCCCCTTAGATATCAATGCTTACTTAGATGTAGCATCAAATATTAAATACACCGGAGGCAACAATATTTTCGGTAATAACGCTGCGACAATTACTGTAATAGCCAATGATGGTGAAGGCTCAGGAGATGTGAATTTAGGAACTGTCAACATCAATATTACCGGAGTAAATGATGACCCTACATTTATATCGACTCCCATTTCTGAAACAATTGGGACAGGAGACGAATATTCAAGCATTGCCGCTGTGGCTGACCCTGACTTTGATGATATCGATTTTTCTGGATCTGTCTTGCCTTTCTGGTTGAGCTTGAATGCACAACCCGGCCTCAACGTAACTGAATTTGCTGGTAGTGGTACTTTTGGTAGACTTGACGGCACCGGAACAAATGCTGAGTTTGAATCTCCTCAATCTTTGACGGTAGATCCCTCCGGTAATATCTATGTAAGTGGAGCTAATTCAGATGTACGAAAGATCACACCTGAAGGGGTGGTAACCACAGTCATTCCGGTTGAAGCAGGCTTTTCAGGAATCAGAGGTTTGGTAAGTGATAGCCAGGGTAATATTTTCATTCTTGAAGCAAACGGCTATGCCATACATAAATTGCTTCCTGACGGTACACATGCGGTCTTTGCGGGAACAAGAGGCACCTTCGGGGTACAAGATGGAACCGGTACCAATGCTTTAATCAGAAGTGTTGATGACATAGTGATAGACGGGCATGATAATATTTATTTTGTTGATGATGATGTTACCGTACCTACCAGAAATATCAGGAAAATAACCCCTGCTGGGGTAGTGACCACCGAATTTTCCACTACTGATCTCCAATTCCCTCCAAACAAAAGAAACACGGCATATCACTCCGATGGTTATCTGCTTATTACAGATAGGAGCAATGACCGCTTATTAAAATATGATATCACTACAAAGGTGATCTCCTTGTTCAAGCAACTGGACTTTGAGCCTTTTGGTGTAGTGGTTCACCCCTCAGGGAAGATATTGGTCTCAGCAATCGATGAAGGTAAGATTCACCTCGTAGATGAGAATAATGTGAGCGAATTAGCAGGGGGTGCTGGTTCTTTTGGCGATGGAGTCGGAGCGCAGGCTTCTATTGCTGCCCCAAAAGATATGAGTATTGGTCTTAATGGAGAAATATACCTGGCTCATGCGAATAGGGTAAGAAGGCTGGATTTAGTGAGTCAGGCTATCCTCTCCGCATCAGCTCCAGAGGAGGGTACACATAACATTACGATCCAGGGAAGTGATGGCAATGGTGGTGTAATTGATCATGACTATACGATTACAGTAGTGGATGATGTGCCGCCTGTGTTTACCTCAGCGTCATCCGTAAATTATACCGAAAACGGAACAGGAGTGGCCTATACGGCCACCGCAGATGAGAATGTCACATTCTCATTGGGTAATTCAAAAGACGAGGCCTTGTTTAGTTTGGCCAATGGCAATGAAATTTCCTTTGTAAACTCCCCTGATTTTGACGTCCCTTTGGATGGTACCGATGGAGTGGATCGTGACAATGTCTATGTAATTGATGTGGTGGCAACGGACGCAGCATTAAATACAACTACCTTGCAGGTTTCCATCACGGTTACCGAAAGAGATGCGACTGCTCCAACTGTTATAATCACCACAGACGAAGAGGACCCCAGCAGCTCTTCCAGTTTTGAAATACAGATAACATTTTCAGAGGGCGTAACCTCAAACCTCGGCAGCGGTGTTCCAGTTATTGAAGAGGCCGGAACAAATAATTCTCCAACAGACGCAGGAACTATTTTGGTCACTGAAGTCTCTACCTTAAAAGGCACTGTCGATGCTTTCGATTTTGATGTTTGGGTTTTAGGGCAGGTATCTGGTACAGTGACCTTTCAAACCTCCGATCAGCTATCTGTTAGTGCGATCCGTTACGATAACGAAGGATATGTTGGCGGGAGTGATGTAAGAGATGCAGATTTTCGAGGTGGTGGGACAGCCTCTTTTACCGGTGATGGTATTGGTTATTACGCCATTAGCATTGGCTCTACAAATAGATTGTTCACAACTTATGAATTGAATATGAGTGGAGATGGCCTCACAGCGTCACCTGGGGCATTGTCTGCCGACATGTTTACTTTAACCAATGCAACGGTGGATAATATCTCATCTGTGTCCAGAACTCTCTATACCGCGGATGTTACACCAATCGCTGATGGTGCAGTTTCTGTGGCATTGGGCGCAGGTGTGGTGCAAGATGATGCTGGAAACGATCTGATAGCTTCTGATGCACTAACACTCACCCACGATTTAACTGGCCCTGCGGTGACGATCAGTACGGAAGAGCCGGGCACCACCAATTCCTCCGGTTTTGAGATTTTGATTGACTTTTCAGAGCCTATTTCCACAGAAGTAGCACTCTCTACTTTGAATGAAACGGAAACAAATGACAGGTGGGGATCATCAGGTATTCAAACAGTTTCTGCACCCTCAATCCTAAAGGGAAGCGTTTCAAGCAATAGGGATCGTGACATTTGGTATTTAGGTAACATATCGGGTGAGCTGAAGATCGAGACGCAAACAACTGGATTAAACTTTCTCATAGGTACGAATATCAGCTCAGGCAGGGCTACAACCCTTGTTTCAAGGACTGGTCCTGCTACGATTAACGTTACAGCCGACCCTACCGGGAATACTGAATATAGCATAGAAGTGTATGGTGACAGAAGTCAAAGTGGTGCGATTCAATATGAAATTCAGGTAACAGGTGCGGCTCTGGGGGGAGTTGCAGGACTTTCTACATCATCATTTACGCTGACCAATGCCACATTAGATAATTTGGTAGAAGGAAACGACAACACCTATACTGCAGATGTAACACCGTTAGCGGATGGTGTTATTGAGGTGTCTTTAGCCGCAGATGTGGTGGATGATGTCTTGGGTAATGGCAACACCGTTTCCAATACACTAATGCTTACGTATGATGCTACCGATCCCGTATTTACTTCTGGTACCGTTGAAAACTTTGCCGAGAATGGTACCGGTACAGCTCATACCATAGCGGCTACAGATGCCAGCGCTTTGACTTATAGTCTTGGCACAGGTAATGATGAAGCACTATTCAATATTGATGGCGCAACAGGTGTGGTCACCTTTATTGCAGCACCTGACTTTGAGAACCCTGCTGATGGGAATGTAGACAACGCTTATGTCATCAATGTGATCGCGACCGATGCCGGTACGAATGCTATCAATCAGGATGTGACTATTACCGTGACGGATGTAGCGAGTGAGGATGCAGTAGGCCCTGTATTCACCTCAGGTACTGCGGAAACCTTTTCCGAGAATGGAAACGGAACAGCACATACGGCAATGGCTACTGATGATAGTAATTTTACCTACGGTTTGGGCAATAGCAACGATGAGGCGCTATTCAACATTGATGCTAATACCGGGGTACTCACTTTTATTAACACACCCGACTTTGAGAGCCCGGGAGATGGTAATGCTGATAACGCCTACATAGTAGAAATCAAAGCTATTGATCAGTTCAACAACGAGACTTCCAGGACAGTCACTATCACCGTCACGGATGTGGATGAAATTCTGCCAGTCTTTACCTCTGCAACGGCCATCAACTTCGCTGAGAATGGTACTGGCACCGCCTACACAGTCGTGGCTACTGATGCCAATGCCCTGACCTATGCTTTAGGTAGTGGCAATGATGAAGGACTCTTCGATATCAGTGGGGGAGTAATCACCTTCAAAAACGCTCCCGACTTTGAAGCACCAGGGGATGCTGATACCAATAATGACTATGTCATCGAAGTACAGGCCAACGATGGGCTAAACACGGCCAGTCAGACAGTGACCATTACGGTTACGGATATAGACGAGATTTTACCGGTCTTCACTTCGGGTACCCTGATCAGCTTTAATGAAAATGACAATGCCCTTGTACAGACCGTAGTCGCTAATGATGCCAATCCATTGACCTATGGTTTGGGCTCTGGAAATGACGAGGCTTTGTTCAATATAGTCCCCAATACCGGAGTCTTGACTTTTGTTACTCCACCAGACTTTGAAACCCCTGGAGATGCCAATACTGACAATAACTATATAGTAGAAGTGACGGCCGATGACGGACTGAACCTGGCAAGCCAGACCATTACCATTACAGTAATAGATATAGACGAGATCTTACCGGTCTTTACTTCCTCTACTGCGGTCAATTTTGCTGAAAACGGCAATGATCCGGTTCAAACGGTAGCAGCTACTGATGCTAACCCATTGACTTATGGCCTGGGTACAGGCAACGATGAGGCTTCCTTTGGTATTGATCCAATTAATGGGAAATTAAACTTCGTCACAGCGCCTGACTTTGAATCTCCAGCTGATGCTGATACTAACAATGCTTATGTAGTAGAGGTTACCGCCAATGATGGAACGAACGAAGTGAAGCAAACGGTGATTATCACTGTGACCGATGTAGACGAAATCTTACCGGTCTTCACTTCGGGCACGGCCGTCAACTTCGCTGAGAATGGTACGGGTACGGCCTATACAGTCGCTGCTACGGATGCCAATGCCCTGACCTATGCTTTAGGTAGTGGCAATGATGAAGCACTCTTCGATATCAGCGGGGGAGTCGTTACCTTCAAAAATGCCCCTGACTTTGAAGCACCAGGAGATGGCGATACCAATAACGACTATGTCATCGAAGTACAGGCCAACGATGGGCTGAACACGGCCAGTCAGACAGTGACTATTACGGTTACGGATATAGACGAGATCCTACCGGTCTTCACTTCGGGCACGGCCGTGAACTTTGCAGAGAATGGTACAGGCACAGCCTATACAGTCGCTGCTACGGATGCTAATGCCCTGACCTATGCTCTGGGTACGGGCAATGACGAGTCCCTCTTCGATATCAGTGGGGGAGTTGTGACTTTTAAAAACGCTCCTGACTTTGAAGCACCAGGGGATGCTGATACCAATAACGACTATGTAATCGAAGTACAGGCTAATGATGGGTTAAACACAGCCAGTCAGACAGTGACCATTACGGTTACGGATATAGACGAGATCTTACCGGTCTTCACTTCGGGCACAGCGGTCAACTTCGCTGAGAATGGTACAGGCACAGCCTATACAGTCGCGGCTACCGATGCCAATGCCCTGACCTATGCTTTGGGTACGGGTAATGACGAATCACTCTTCAATATCAGTGGGGGAGTCATCACCTTCAAAAACGCTCCTGACTTTGAAGCACCAGGGGATGGCGATACCAATAACGACTACGTCATTGAAGTACAGGCCAACGATGGGCTGAACACGGCTAGCCAGACAGTGACTATCACAGTGACGGATGTACAAGAGGATGTTACCCCACCAGCCAAACCTGTGATTACGGGAATCAGTAATGACACCGGTAGCAGTGATAGTGATGGAGTAACCAAAGATAAAACGATCAGGATTAACGGAACATCCGAAGCCAATACGACAGTAGAGGTGTCCAGTCAACATGGTTTTATCCGGAGCAC
>DIYF01000019.1 GCA_002427745.1 Roseivirga sp. UBA6061
AACTGGGTTTTGAGTTGATCAGTGTACCTGCCAATAGCCAGGGAGAAGTACCTGATGCGGCTATTTCGCTGACAAGCCGAAAGATTGATGCGGTTTGCCAGGTGGTGGATAACCTGACAGCAGCCGGTTATCCCAGTGTGGTAAAGGCGGCCAATGCCGCTAAAATACCCTATTTCAGTTTCGATCTGCCTCAGGTAGGTGAGGGGGCCTTGCTGGTGCAAACCAGAGACTATTATGAAACAGGGGTTAACTCGGTAGACCTGGCTTTGCAGATTCTTGACGGTAAAAGCCCTGCTGATATTCCTTTTGATCATGGCCATAAAGTCCGTACCGATTTTGATGAGGCCGTGGCTGCAAATTTTGGAATCACCATCCCGGACGACATCAAAGCATTGAAAACAGCTGAGGATGCACTGGTAAAACCCGAAAAAGAGGTCAGGATCGCTTTTGTAGGTTTCTCCAATTCAGCCCCTGTCGATGAGGCCGAGCGAGGCGTGAAAGATGTAATCAAGGAACTGGGTTGGGAAGACAAGGTGAAGATTGATGTCTATAATGCCCAAAGCGATATGACTTTGGTGACCAATATTCTGGACAATGTTGTTGCGAAATCTTACGACCTCATCATGCCGGCCTGCACGCCTACTACACAGGCAGTAGCTCATAAAATTAAAGACACTCCTATTGTATTCAGTACAGTGGCCGATCCGGTTTTTGCCGGCCTGGGTAAGAGCTTTACAGATCATCAGGAAAATCTGACCGGTATATCGGTACTGGCCAAGTTTCAGGAGACACTAAAGGTGATCAGACAAATCTATCCGGATGTCAGTAAAATAGGTACACTGTTCAATCCGGCAGAAGCCAACTCTGAGGCATCTAAGACCCACTTTGAGAAAGCAGCCAAAGAAATGGGAATAGAGCTTATTACCGTCCCGGTAGGAGCCCCCGGAGAGCTGAGCGATGCCACGACAGCTCTGCTTTCTAAAGATATCGATGTTATGTGTCAGATCGTGGATAACCTTACAGCTTCCTCCTATTCAGGCATACTCAAGGAGGTGAACAAAACGGATATCCCCTATTTCACTTTTATGACCCAGCCTGTAGCCGATGGCGCTTTGCTGGCCATAGCTACGGACTATTATGAAAACGGAGCTGATGCCATGCATCTGGCTGCTAAAGTGATTTCCGGAATGAACACCCGGGACATCCCCATGGAATATGTAGGAAAGAGTATTCTTTCGGTCAACCTGAAGACGGCCAGAAGATTAGGCGTGTCCATTCCTCAGGAAATTATCGACCGTGCAGACAATGTAATCAAATGACAGTACTGGATATACATATCACCCCAAGAGAGGCTCGTCATGAGCTGGTGCTTAAAGGGCGCGTAGATGCCTTTGGCTCGCGAACGCTCGAAGAGGAAATCAGGGCACAGATGAAACTGGGCAGGCATGAGCTGATTCTCAATTTCCAGGAAGTTGATTTTATCAGTAGTGCCGGTATCCGGGTTTTTATCAAGTATTTCAAGGAGCTGAAAGCCATAGGAGGGGCCCTTTATGTATCGGAGCTTTCTGAGATGGTCAATACGGTTTTCGAGATGTCAGGCATTGGCACCATGCTCAACAGGGCAGGGGCAGGTCTTACAGTAGACCAGAAGGCAGAAGGCATTAAGAAAGAGACTGATTCAGCACTGTACTACCTGATCGATAATCAGCCTGATAACGAAATGAAGCTCCAGGTGAGCGGAGAACCGGGAAAGGTAAAACAGGCGGACTATGAGGAGCAGGATGTAACAGTTGAAAAATTTCCGGGAAACAAATACGGTATTGGTTTAGGCGCTCTGGGCAATTCATTCGCAAATACAGCATCACGCTTTGGAGAGCTGTTATCGGTTGGAGAGGCCGTTATCTACCTGCCCACGGATGGTTCCAACAGTGCTGACTATATGGAAAGAAGCGGATCGCTGATTCCTGAGGCAGTTACTTTATCGAGTGTGAGCTTCCAGGGAGATTTCTCCAAGGTAGTGGGCTTCAGAGCCAAAGAAGGCGAACGTCATGTCGCCCTCGATGACCTGGCGAAAGACCTGCTGGAAATGGGGAATTCAGATACTGTCGGGGTAGTCATTGTGGCAGAAACCACCGGTCTGGTAGGTTGCAGTCTTAATGTCTCACCGGTAAAAGGTCAGCGTTCTCCCTTCGCTTTTCCCGGCATTAAGGAAGATATGAACTTCACAACCGAGCCGGAGCATGACGGGTGCATTGCTGTAATCACCGGTATTGTACATAAGGGAGTGGAGGCACTTAAGCCATTTTCCAGCTCGGTGTCCGGCACTGAACTGAGCTCGCATTTCCATGCTGCCGCTTTCAGTTTTCATCCCCTGAAGAAGAATAGCAGTGATCTTGATAACACGGTTAAAACCCTTCTGGCCCATGACAAGCTGGTAGATGTGCTGCATCTGTTAAATGATAACCGCCCCATGGGCAACGGTCAAAGTTGTTTCACTAAAGGCACCTGCTGGATCGGGAGCATCCATTCAAATTAGTCAATATGTCACTGTTACTCGGATCACTTACTATCGGAATCATACTGGCACTGCTGGCATTGGGGGTGTTTGTTACATTCAAGGTATTCCACTTTCCCGATCTTACCACTGAGGGGTCGGTTACTTTTGGTGCGGCTATCGCTGCCATCCTCATCGTCAATGATGTTCATCCGCTGGTTGCTACAGGTATTGCCTTTTCAGGCGGCTTTATTGCAGGTATGGTTACGGGTGTGCTGCATACCCGCTTTAAGCTCAATGGTTTGCTATCTGGTATTCTCGTCATGACGGCACTGTATTCTGTGAATCTCCATGTCATGGGAAAGAGTAATATTCCTTTGCTTACAGACACTACCTTAATCACCTACTTCGAAAGCTGGGGTGGTGAAGGGCAGGTAAATGTGCTTGGCTGGCTGGTGCCTGCCAGCGACCTTTCCGTGCTGGCCTCGGTACTGGCCATTGTGGTACTCGTTTCACTGGCTCTCCACTTATTTCTGAAAACCAACATAGGTGTATCGCTCAGAGCGGCAGGTAACAACAAGCAAATGGTGAGAGCCCTGGGTATTAACCCGGATACGTACATGATTTTCAGCATTGCCCTGAGTAACGGACTGATTGCGGCAGCAGGAGCTTTGCTGGCACAATACCAGGGTTTTGCCGATGTGCAGATGGGTATCGGAATGATAGTATGGGGACTGGCCAGTGTTATCATTGGCGAAGTGCTTATTAAGAATAAGAGTGTGGGCTATCTCATTGTAGGAGCGGTCATGGGCTCTGTGATTTTCAGATTACTGGTGGCCATTACCCTGCGCTGGGGTATGAATCCAAACGACCTCAAGCTTATCACGGCAGTGTTCGTACTGATTGCTCTGGTGGTTCCGGGTTATCTCACACAGGCAAAAAATAAAAGAAAGGATAAGAAGACGGACTATGCTTAAGATTGAAAACATATACAAGGCTTTCAATCCCAATACGGCCAATGAAGTCCGGGCATTGAAGGGCGTAACCATTGATATTCAGGAAGGCGACTTCGTGTGTGTCCTGGGTACCAACGGATCAGGTAAATCTACTTTGCTCAATGCAGTAGCCGGGTCTTTCTATGTAGATCATGGCAGCATCAACTTGAATGGTGTGGATCTGACCAAAATGCCCGAGTACAAGCGGGCCAGTCAGATAGGCAGGGTATTCCAGAACCCCTTCAGCGGTACAGCGCCTGATATGACCATTGCTGAGAACATTGCCATTGCTGCCAAACGCGGCAAAACCAAAGACCTGAAAAAGGCACTTTCCGGCAACAGAGTAAGCGAATTTGTCGGAGCGGTAAGCTCCCTGAAAATGGGGCTGGAAGATCGACTTGAAAACCCGATTGGAAAGCTCTCAGGAGGACAACGCCAGGCCCTGACCTTGCTGATGGCTACCTGGCTTAAGCCGGAACTCTTACTTCTTGATGAACATACAGCGGCTCTGGATCCAAAGACAGCCGCCAAAGTGATAGAGCTGACCAAAGCCATCATTGAGCGAGACCAGCTGACTACCCTGATGGTAACTCATTCGATGCAGCAGGCCGTGAACCTGGGCAACCGTATTCTCATGATGCACAATGGCAAGCTGGCTTACGATATCAGCAGTGATGAGAAGAAACACCTGAGGGTGAAAGATCTGTATGCGCTTTTTGATGAAATCAGAAAGAAAGAGCAAATGGACGAATCTGTGGCAAACATAATCAGCGAACAATATATATAGGTGAGCAACGCAAAACTTCTATACGGTATCAATGACGAGCCAGGCTTCTGGAAGTCAGTTTTTTTAGGGCTTCAGCACGTGATGCTGGTCTTCAGCGGATCAGTCCTGATGCCGGTAGTGATTTGCCGTTCTACCGGTACCTCGGCAGAACAGACAGAGTACATCATTTTTGCCACGATCATTATCACAGCCGTTTCTTCCTTTATCCAGGTAAGGCGTTTTGGTAAGATCGGTGCGGGATACCTGCTTTTTATGGGCTCCAGTGGTGCCTACTGGGGTGCCGTGGCAACGGCTGTGAACCTGCATGGCTGGGATCTTGTAGCGGTGCTCAGTATCCTGTCAGCACCGATAGAGTTACTCTTGTCCTACTTCTACCGTCACCTCCGCAAAATCATTACCCCTGTTGTGGGAGGCACAGTGATCATCGTGATCGGTATTTCTTTGTTGCCTATCATGATGGAGCTCTGGGTAGGTAAGCCGGATGCAGTCGATTACTTTTCCTGGAAGAGGCTCCTTATTGGCGGAGTCACACTGGCGATCACCATTGCCGTGGCGCTGAACAGAAACAGAAATCTGAGGCTCTGGAGTATTCTCATTGGTATTGGTATGGGTGTGCTCTTATCGATTGGCCTTGACTATCTGGATACCAGCCAGATTGTGAATCAGGACTGGATTGGTCTTCCTGAAGGTGACTGGCCGGGCTTTTACATGGACTTCAGTCCTTCCACACTCTCCCTGCTGCTTATTTTTATGGTAGCCACCTTTGCCAGTACCATTGAGAGTATTGGTGACTGTATCTCGGTACAAAAGATTTCGGATCCTGATTTCAAAAAGGTAGACTATAAAAGTGTACAGGGTTGCCTGTATGGAGATGGAGTTGGCAATATGATGGCCGGTGTGTTAGGTACCGTGCCCAATACCACCTATTCAGGAAATATTGCAGCCATTGAACTGACCGGTGTAGCAGCTAAAAAGGTGGGGTACTACGGTGCTGCCATTCTGGTGCTGATGGCCTTCTTCCCCAAGGTGGCCTATTTTATCGCCTACATTCCCGATCCCGTTTTAGGTGGTGCCAACCTGTTGTTTTTGAGTACCCTCCTGAGTGTGGGCATTCGCCTGATCAATCAACATGGGCTCACTTATAAGACGAGCCTGATTACCGGCTTCTCACTGGCTATGGGGCTGCTTGCATCCATAGGACTGCTTTATCCGGCAGGTGTGGAGAGCGGTCTCAGCGTCTTGCTCAATGATGGTATTGCCGTTTCCGGTCTCACCGCCATTGGGTTGAATGCGATCATGCTGGCCTCTCAGAAGCGACCACGCAAAATTGTACTGGCCAAGAAACAGAGCCTTATAGAAGAGATTGCTCCGCGAATAGACAGCGTCAAAAATAAACTGGGTATTACGGAAAGCCAGGTGCTGAAGCTCAACCTGTCTATTGAAGAAATTTTTGCCTATATGTGTGAAAACACACAGGATGAAGAAGGCAAGGTGACGATCAAGGTGCTCAATGATGAGGACAGTCTGAAGGTGGATATCACCGATTCGGAGAAAATCGAAGACCTTGATTTACATGACCGGGCAGATCAGGTGCTGGAAGACCAGCCCGAAAAGCTGGGACTACTGCTTGTAAAGAAACTTACGTCCCGCTTTGAGCACCTCGAGATTTCGGGACATAACTATATCAGTATTGAAATCAATGAGTAAGAGACTGCTGACCATATCGACCCTTGTATTGCTCCTCATTTCAGTAGCCATGGTATTTCTGTATCTCCGGAGTCAATCTACCTTGCAACAGCTCAGAGCTGATAATCAGAACATGACCGGTCAGATAGAAGAGTCGGTTGAGAAGCAGCGGGATGCCATCATTCAGCGCAGAATCTCAGAGCAGCTGGAGAACATAGCAAGGGAGCAGAAGAACCTGACCGAGGAACAAACGCGGTTTGCCATTCAACAACGTACCATTGCAGAAGCAAGACAGGCCGAGGCCGTAAAGCAACGGCTTAAGGCAGACTCAGCCACCACCGAAGCCGTTAATGCCCTGAACGAAGCAGAGAGCCAGCGTCAGATCGCGATTGAGCAAAAAGACATAGCCGAACTGGAAAGACTCAAATCAGAGGCGGCTGAAAAGAGAGCCGATACCCTGCGTCAACTCGCTTTAAGTCAGGCCCTTTCCATCCAGGCCAGCAGCCAGCAGGAAGGTGGCGACTCAGAACTGGCCGCTATGCTGGCTACCATGGGCTGGAATTTTGCCATCCAGAATGAAGGTGATCCTTATCAGCCTGACCTGTTTGGCGCCCTGAAAAAATCATCTGAAGAAAATATGGTGCTAAGAGGGCACACCGGTTATATCAGGAGCCTGGCGGTATCTGGCGCAAACCAGGCAGATTTCCTTGTTTCTGCCAGTCAGGAAGGCGAGATTCTGGGCTGGAAACGCAATGGTGAAAGCTTTGAGCAACAAGAGATTTTCAGAGATAAGGCTCATGACTTCAGACAGGTAGCCATTAATGACGATGCAACCTACGTGGCTGGCGGGGCCATGAATGGTGTTATTCTCATTATAAGTAACCCTCAGGCCAGCCCTGAATCCGTTCCCTTCAGCCTTACCAGTGCACCTATTTCGGGTCTGGTGTTCAGAGGCAAAACAGATTTGCTTTACACTGACAGAAATGGTGTAGTGGGCAGCATTAAGCTGGTGGAAGGCTATCCGCATGAGTATATCTATAAACATGAAAAACCTGTTCGGGCCATAACTCTGGCTGAAAACAGCAGAGAACTTATCCTGGCAGATGACGCAGGAGAGGTACTAAGCCTTGATCTTGAAACGGGCCAGGCAACCAGGCTTTTGAAGCTGGAAAGCACCATCGGTGCATTGGCGCAGAGTGCCGGAGGCACCCTGGCCATTGGTACGGAAGATGGCAGAATCAATATTTTTAACAGAAATACCCGGCAAACCACAGAACTGGTGGGGCACCTGTCCATGGTGAATGGCCTTGTCTTTTCGGGTGAGGTACTCTTATCAGTAAGCTATGACCAGACGGTGAGACTGTGGAATCTGGATAGCTCCAATTCAGAGTCCTTACTGGTGAACCGGCTTGACCGCTGGGGCTATGGCCTGGCGCTGCTAAGCAATGGTACTGAGGTAGCGTCTGCAGGTGCCGATCGCACCATACGCATTGACACCATAGACCCTGAGGTACTCGCTGCCAAGGTCAGGGCGAGGGTAAAACGGGATTTTACAAGAGAAGAATGGTCTCAGTTTATTGGAGAAGGAAATACATATCAAAGCATAACCGGGAAAAGATGAGCAGCAGGCATTATACTATACTGGTTTTTTTAATAGCGTCACTGGGCCATCTGAATGGGCAGGTATGCAACGACATTAATATCACAGAGGCGGAAAAAGCCTATGAGATCGGAGATTTCAAAGCCGTCTTTTCTCAGCTTTCAGACTGTGTAGATCAAGGCTTCGAAAAGGGACAGCAAACCTCAGCACTCAGGCTGATGGCACTGGCACATTTTGCCCTGGACAGCACCTCTCTGGCCATGCAGGAAGTAAAGCGTCTGTTGGCAGTTAATCCCTCTTTTGAGCCGGGCTTTTTTGATGATCAGCGATTTAAAGAAGCCGTGAGTAGTCTCCGACAGAAGTCCAATGCCACCTTTGTAACCTCCGTATCGAAAAAAGCGGAAGATGTAAAACTTACTCCCGGCACCGTAGTGGTGATCAATGCAGATGATATCAGGGAGAGAGGCTATGCCGATCTCGAAGCTGTTTTCAGCGACCTGCCGGGATTCGATATATCCCGCTTCTACAGCCTTGTTTACTCCAATATCTATCAGCGCGGATATCGCACCAGTAATGCCGATAAAACATTATTGCTTATCGATGGTGTGGAAGACAATGACCTTTGGTCTAATGTAGGGCTGCTCGGGGTACAATATCCTCTCTCGAGTATCAAGCAAATAGAAGTTATTTACGGTCCTGCCTCTACCATATATGGTCCGAATGCATTTACCGGTGTAATCAATATCATTACCAAAGACCCTGCTGACCAGGAGAGCAGGACCCTGGTGCGAGGAGAAATGGGTGTGGGCTCTTACAATACCCGGTACGCAGATATGTATGCCGCTACGAAATTTAAGGGAGCCGCCTGGTCCTTGTCGGTAAGGAAGTACATCTCCGATCAGCATGACCTGAGTGCCTATGAAGAATTCAACTTTGATCCGAATGACTATAATAATGTAGACTACGCCTCCATTTTACAGGTCAGTGCCACCGATTATCCTTCATTGTCCACAGATCCCAATTTTAGCCGGTTCTATACCACAGGCACTGACGAAAACGGGCAGGCCATTGGTGTATTGACGCAGGCGGGAATTGACTTTGCCAGAGGGGCTGATCAGGCTGCTCTGTCACAAACGCTGGACCTTAACCCTGTCAGCTACACAAACCTGACGGATGATATTTATATAGGTACCAAGTTTCAGCTTCCCAACCTGACGATTGGCGGGCAATACTGGAAGGCACAGCAGGGAGCCAACAGCTACCGGCCCGATAACAGAATTGCCGGAGCGCTGAATGGTAACTTTTGGATACCGGAGCAGTTTTTTGCCTATGCCAGTTATGAGAATGAACTGATCGAGGATGTACTCTCAATACAGAACTTTGCTCAGTATCGTGTCACCTCTGTGGATGCCGATACACGCCTGACTTTGCTGAATAACTATTCAAACAGAGCCCTCGGGGCTTCTGCTCTGCTGGCAGAACAGAATGCCAGCTGGTTTACGCTCTACTTTTATCAAAAATCAAGGCAGTTCAGAAATGAGATCAAAGCCAGCTATACACCCAACAATAAGCTGGATGTTGTGGGCGGAATCGAATTCAGAAACAGCTTTGTCCAGGGGAACTACCTGAATGCCATCTATGGAGGCAGTGCCATAGCAGAAGATCACGATGCCCTCGATCCGGCATCAGAAGTGGGTACTCTGCTCAGCGGGCAGGTACCCGGTGGTAATAACTATGAGGTGGTAGAATTTGGCTCGTATGCTCAGGCTACCTATAAGCTCAAAGACTGGCTTAACCTGACAGCCGGTGGACGATACGATTTTAACCGAATCAGATCGGGCGGTGGCTATGGTGCCAAGTTTAACTACAGGCTGGCCGCTATCGCCTTTCCGGGAGACTTCATTTTCAAAGCCGTAGTATCTACCGCTATCCAGAATGCCTCAAACTTTACTCGTTTTGCCACAGGGCCGGGCAGGGCTTTGAACAATCCCAGTCTGCCGGCAGAAGATGTAACCAACTTTGATATATCAGTAGGCTACCGCTTTAATGAAACGCTGTTTGCTGATATCGTTTATTATCGGGCCAGGTATGTTGGAAGTGTAGCTCCGGTGCAGGTGCCCTTTGACGGAGGCATTACCACCCAGAATCAGGCAGTGGGAGAGCTCCTGATCCAGGGTATCCAGTCAACACTGAACTGGGAACTGGATGATCAGTATAAGCTCTACGCCAACTACACCTATACCGATCCACAGAATAACCAGATACAGGCTGACGGATCTCTTTCCGGTAACTTCCAGAGAGTGGCCGATATCGCCTCTCACCAGTTCAACCTGGGGGTAAATGCCCGGTATTTCCAGCATCTCAATGTCAACCTTCGCTTCAACTACATCGGTAAGCGGCCGACAGGTACCGGTACCTCTGTGCCCTTGAATCCTTTAGGAGATTTCGATCCGGTTTATCTGCTCAACGGTGCCATTGCCTACAACCGACTGATCAGCGGAGTCGGCCTGCAGATAGGTATCAACAATATTCTTGACTTTGAATACAGTGATCCCGGGTTTCGTAATTCTGATGGCATCGGTAATGTATCGCGACTACCTCAGAAGAGGAGAAATTTCATAGTTAAAATGACACTGGATTTTTGATTATGCGCAAACTCAGAAACATATCACTAGCTGTAAGAAAGGTCCTGATTTGCGGACTTGTGATGCTTTGTATCAGTCATGCCATGGCACAGACAGAGGTGGGCATACCCTTTACCCGCAATTTTCTGCCGGCTGAGTATGGAGCTCATACACAAAACTTTGATGTGATTGAAGATAATCAGGGCAATGTGTACGTAGCCAACTTTGCAGGCCTTCTGCAGTTCAACGGAGAGGACTGGAAACTCATTACCACACCGGATATTTCCCGTGTAACCAGTCTGGGCCTCAATACGGAAGGTAACGTCTTTTTGGGTGGACTGAATGAGTTCGGCTTTCTGGAAATTACAGCTAACGGGAGTCTGGTTTACAAGGACCTGACTCATATGATTGCTTCTGATACTGATCGCAATTTTGGTGAGGTTGAGCGAATTCTGATGCATAGAAATGCCATCTGCTTTTTCTCTCATAACCACCTCTTCGTATACGAAAACAATGAGTTAAAAACCGTAAACATCCCGGAAGGGCTGAAGAGTGTTTTTATGCTGGGAGAACAGTTTCTCTGGCAATCAGATGCAGGTGATTATTACCTGATGGACCCGGCTACCAATCAGAGCCAGTTGTTTGCTGCACTGCCTGGTATTTTCGAAGTAACGGCAGTCATACCCAATAAAAATGGACACCTGCTGGCCACAGGCACAAACGGACTTATGGTACTTGAGAACGGGGCTGTAGTACCTCTGGAAACAGAGCAGACCCGGTCAAGATCAAATGCCCGTATTACCAGCCTGCTGAGATTACCCAATGGTGACCTGGCAGTAGGTACTCAGCTAAGTGGAATCTACTTTATTGACGAATCCGGTAAAGAAATCACCCGATCCGACAGGGCCTTCGGCTTGCAGAACGATTACGTCACTTCCCTGTTTCTGGATAGCAAAAACCGGGTCTGGGCAGCATTGAATAATGGGATCAGCTTGCTGAACTACCCCTGGCCCTGGACCCGCTATGACATCAGCAACGGACTGAAAGCAGGCGTTGTATCCATGAAAAGGTTTGAGGGAAAACTATTTGCAGGTACCTATCAGGGGCTTTATGTGCTCAATGAGGTTACCAAGCGCTTCGACCTTTTCGGCAGTCTCGACCTGGCCACCTGGGATCTCGAAATTATCGGTGATCACCTTTATGCAGCCACCAGCGAAGGAGTATTTGCCATTCAAAAGGGTACAGCCAGGAAGATAGCCGAAGAATTTACCCTGAGTCTCACGAGCACCCCTGACGACCCTGATCATCTTTATACAGGCACCTTAACTGCCCTGCAAAAAGTAAATCTCAATACGGGAGCGGCCCGGCAGCTGGTAGCTGATAGCGATCAGGTAACCGATCTGATAACCGATTATGCCGGAAATATCTGGCTGACCACACTCACAGGAAAAATTGCCCGGTATGAGGTGAGCAAGGAGCAGGTAACTTTCATGGGGTCAGGACAAAACCTCAACGAAATATCAGGGAGCAGGGCGTTTAATTTTGATGGTAAGCTCATTGTCAGTACGCGAAACGGTGTCCTGAACTACAATGCAGAGCGGGCAAGCTTCGAACCTCTGCTCATTTCCAATGATACCACAAACAGGGTAGCCACCTGGCCCGGTCTGTTGAGCGAAGGGGAGGATGGCAGAATCTGGATGACGGCCGGAGATGAAACTCAGGTAACACTTTTTGAAAAAGGAGGGAACAGCTGGCAGCCAAAGCCTGTGGCCTTTGCTCCCTTTGCGAGCTTTGTTTGCAGAACCATCCTCACAGAAAATGATGGCACCACCTGGTTTGGCGGGCCTTCAGGACTCATTCGCATGAATCAGCAAATACTCAATGACCTGATGACGGAGACCGGGGTGCGGATCAGCGAAATTACACTGGGGAGTGACAGTACCTATTTTGCCGGTAACCGCTCAGCGAAGTCAGAGCTGGTGCAAGGGCCCAGTCTGAGCTACTCCTATCGCAATATGGCGTTTGCAGTAACCTCAAATGGTTTTGAAACCGAAAATCCTGTACAGTACAATTACAGACTTGAGGGCTATGAAAATAACTGGAGTGGCTGGCAGGATGATCACAGCAAGCTGTATAGTAACCTCTCTCCTGGTAGTTATACTTTCCTGGTGAAGGCCAGAAGTGCCTACGGTACAGAAAGTCCGGAGGCTTCTTTTTCATTCAAAATTCTTAACCCCTGGTATCTGAAATGGTATGTAATCATTCTGTATGTATTGATATTCCTTATCATACTCTGGCAGGTGAGCCGCTGGAGATTGCGCAGGCTGGTCAGGGAGAAGGAGATTCTCGAGGTTACAGTGAAGCAAAGAACAGCGGAGATCAGTTCGCAGCGCGATGAAATTCAGAAGCAATCTGAAGAACTGTCAGAAGCACTTATCAACCTGGAAGAAACCCAGGGAGAACTTATCAGGCAGGAAAAACTGGCCTCAGTAGGTCAGCTTACCAAAGGAATTGTGGACAGGGTAATCAATCCTCTCAATTATATCAATAACTTCTCGGAGCTTTCCATAGAGTTGAACGAAGAGATAAAAGAGTTGCTGAATGACGAGAAGGGAAAAATTACGGAGGATGTCTATGAAGAGCTGAATGAGATCAATGGAATGCTCTCAGACAACCTCACAAAAATCAACTCCCATGGCGGAAGTACCACGCGTATGATTAAGGCCATGGAAGAGATACTGAAAGACCGTGGAGGAAAAAGAGTTGAGGTCAATCTGAATCAGTTGATCCTCCAGTCGGTCAATCTGATTGCTCACACCTATAAGGAGGTGCTGGATGAAAAAGGCATTGTATTGCTGACAGACTTTCAGAAAGATGACCTGATTATGGAGGGGGCGCAGGATGAGTTGTCAAAATCAATTCATCAGCTGATTGACAATGCGGTACAGGCGGTGATCAGCCGCTGTGAGAAAGAGGAGCTGAGTGACATGCAGGTGTTGGTTTCAGCGGCAGTCGATGGCGGGCAGGTGCTGATCAAAGTGAAAGACACCGGTGTCGGTATCCCTGATAAAGAAGTAAATCAGATTTTCGACCCCTTCTTTACCACCAAGACCACCGCTAAGGGAGCAGGTGTCGGTCTCTACCTTGTGAAAGAAATCATTCTTTCGCATAAAGGAGAGATTCAGGTTGAATCAGAAGTAAATAAAGGAACTACATTTGAGATCAGCATGCCGCTGGCGTAAATGAACATATATGACTACTAAGCAAGATCAATCACAGCAGATTGCCACACTGAGAGAAAAGCTTCTTAAAATGGATAAGCTGGCCTCTTTAGGTACCCTTAGTGCCGGTATAATGCATGAAATTCAAAATCCGATGAATTTCATTTTGAACTTCTCCAGGCTGTCTAAAGATCTGACTGACGAGCTGATTGAATTTGTCGATTCATTGGATGGATTGAGTGAAGACGAGCGTGAGGAAATCGAAGATATCGCCTCTATGATCAATGAAAATCTTTCGCGGGTGGTAGAGCACAGTGATCGTGCGAGTAACATCATTCAGGGAATGCTGGCTTACTCCCGCGGACAAAAAGCAGATAAAGCCCCTGTGAAGATCAATGGGCTTATGGCTCAGTTTGTAAACCTGGGCTACCATGCTATGCGGGCAAACCACAAGGGCTTTAATGTGAAGATCACAGAAAGCTACGATGAGACATTGCAGGAGATCAGAGCCATTGAGCATGATCTGGGAAGAGCTGTGCTTAACCTGGTGAACAATGCCTGCTATGCGGTATATGAGAGAGCACAGGAGCAGGGGGCTGATTACCAGCCGGAACTTATCATCTCTACCAAAAAAGCGGGAGAGCAGGCAGTGCTCAAAATAGGAGACAATGGTACTGGTATACCGGCTTCGTCACTGGAGCATATCTATCAGCCTTTCTTTTCTACCAAACCTGAGAAGTCAGGTACTGGGCTTGGTCTGACCATCACCCGCGAAATCATAGAAGATATGCATCAGGGAAAACTTGAAGTAACAACTGAAACCGGCAAGGGAACTTCTTTTACCATTACCCTGCCCATTAAATAAAGAAACGAATTAACGATCATATTCAAATGACACTAAAAATACTCAGCGTTGATGATGAACCGGATTTGGAAGTCCTGATCTCTCAAAAGTTCAGATCTAAAATCCGAAAGGGGATATATGAGTTTCATTTTGCCAACAATGGACTGGAGGCTCTTTCCAAGTTGGTGGAGGTACCTGATATAGATGTGATTCTGTGTGATATCAATATGCCCGAAATGGATGGTATCACCCTGCTGGCCAAGATCAACGAGCTTAAGAATAAGTCACTTAAAACCATTATGGTGTCTGCCTATGGCGACATGGATAATATCAGGGCGGCCATGAACGGAGGGGCTTTTGATTTTGCCACAAAACCAATTGACTTCAACGACCTGGAGGCGACCATTGAGAAAGCAATGGCCCAGATAGAGTATATCAAGAAGGCCGAGAAGACGCATCAGCAACTGGAGTCTATTCAGAATGACCTGAAGGTGGCGAAAGAGATTCAGCAATCTATTTTGCCTAAGGATTTTCCGGCTTTTCCTGAAATACCCAGCTTTGATCTCTATGCCACCATGAATGCTGCCAAGCAGGTGGGGGGAGATTTTTATGATTTCTTCATGGTAGATGATAATCACCTCGGTTTTATTGTAGCCGATGTGTCAGACAAGGGAATTGCCGCATCCATCTATATGGCGGTGAGCCGGACAATTATCAGGGCCACAGCGCTCAAAGGCCTGAGTCCCAATGAATGTCTGGAGTACTCCAATAACCTGCTGAGTAAAGACAATGCCAACAGCATGTTTGTAACGGTGTTTTACGGCCTGCTCGACCTGGAATCAGGTATGGTCAAATACTGTAATGCCGGGCATAACCCACCCTGCCTGATCAAAACAGATGGCTCTACCGAGTATGGCCCTGTTACAGGTGATCTGGTGATAGGTGTAATGGAAGATATGCCTTATAAAGAGGCTGAATTTACCATGGCGCCCGGTGAGAGTCTTTTTCTGTTTACAGATGGTGTAACGGAAGCCCTGGATGTAAATGATGCTTTATATCATGAGTCAAGGCTCGAAGAAGTACTCAAAAATACACAGACGCTTACGCCAAAAGAGGTGGTGGATAAGGTGACGGTCAATCTCAGTGAGTTTACAAAAGGAGCTGAGCAGTCTGATGATATTACGATGATGTCTATCACCTATAACCCCTGATATTATGATTGACAGTTATCGCATTAATATCAAAAATGAATTGGATGAGTTGGCGACTGTAAGTCAAAAACTGGAAGAACTGACTGAAAAATGGGAGGTAGATATGGGCATTGCCATGAATCTCTCATTGTGCCTGGAAGAGGCACTGACAAATGTGATTTTCTACGCTTACCCCAAGGGTGAGTCTGGAGATATTCTGGTAACTTTCCAATTAGAGTCAGGAAGTGTCTCTGTTGGTATTGAAGATGAGGGAATAGCCTTCAACCCGCTGACCGACTCAAAAGAGCCCGACCTTGAGGCGAGTATTGAGGATCGTCAAATCGGGGGATTGGGCATTCATTTCATCAAGCAATTCATGGATGAGCTTGATTACCAGCGAATTAATAATAAGAACCAAATAGTGTTTTCAAAAAAGATTTAATTATAACAACTATGGAACTATCAATTGAAAAGAGAGGTGACTTCACGGTAGTGAGTATTACCGGCAGATTGGATACAACCACTGCCCCACAGCTGAATAATGAACTGGAAAAAGTAGAGGGAGATGGTGCAAGAAGTGTAGTCATTGACTGCGAAAATATGGACTATATCAGTAGTTCTGGCTTAAGAGTATTGCTCGTACACCTGAAAAAACTCAAAGGAGCCGGAGGAAAACTCCTGCTTAGTAATATCAAGGATAGCATCAAGGAGATCTTCGTAGTCTCAGGATTTACATCCATCTTCAGTATTTACGATAGTGTTGATGACGCAATGGCGTCTTAAACTGCTGAAAAGAAATACTCCTTCTGCAGCATATGCAGAAGGAGTATGATATGAAAACCCCGAAAAAACGGGAGTTTTTTTTACATGTACACTCTATGTCTCTATTCCTTATAAAAAACATAGGGTGTTGCACTTTACATTTACTATGTGCCGAAGTAGCAGGGAGCAACCTGCCTGTGACGGAGGCGACAAGAATACGGATGTGGAACAAAAGTGTATGTGTGTAATAGAAACCAGAACAGCCCGAACCAGTGAACTGGAAGCTGTTGTAAAAATGCAGGAGGAGTACAACAAGTACAACCTCGCTCCCAGAGACCGCAGGAAGCATGGGTTCCTGAGCCTGGTTACAGATTTTGAGAAGCTCAAGGTGCTCAACGATGACCTCGGAGTTATGGTAGCCCTCTGCGATGATCGTATTGTAGGTTATGAAATTCCGGTTGGCTTGCATCACTGTGACGATATACCGCTCTTCATTCCTATGAGAGAGCAGATATTGAAGCTCAGCATAGAGGGCACACCGCTGACCGCAGAGAACACCATCATTTCTGGTCAGATATGCGTAGACAAATCCTATAGATCACGCACGGTAGGAGAAGCCCTTCACTTTGGTCTTCTTGAAAGACTCCGCGATAACTACGAATTCACCGTGGTTGAAATTGATGAACTCAATACCCGGTCCATGCACTTTAGTCAGGAAAAACTGGGGCTGCAGAAGATCTCAGTTTATGAGGCCTTTGAGGCCGACTGGCATATTCTCGGACAACGCATTAGTGATGCCTGTCTTGCCGGTATAGGCGTACTGTCTGAAGACATCGTCTTTTCAGATAGTCATTCCGTACTCTAGGTCTATAATCAACAATCAGGCTGTCAGAGGGTTAATAAACCCTCTCCCCGTTGAGGTAGGTTGCAGTAACTTTCAGGTTTCTCAACTCGCTTTCAGGAGCCTGCATCATGTCCTTTTCAGTGAAAATGAAATCGGCCATTTTCCCCGCTTCAATGCTCCCTTTCTCGGCTTCTTCAAAGTTAGAGTAAGCCGCCCAGATGGTCATACCACGTAAGGCCTCTTCTCTGCTTAGCTTGTTTTCGGGCTGCCAGCCTCCCTGGGGCCAGTTCTCAGCGTCCTGTCTTGCCACCGCAGCATGAAAGGTGTACATAGGGTTGATGTTCTCTACAGGAAAATCGCTGCCCAGGGCTACATAGCCATTCTGATCAAGCAAATCCTTAAAAGTATAGGCTGTTTTTATGCGGTTATCCCCCAGTCGGTCACCGGCCCAGTACATATCCGAGGTAGCATGGGTTGGTTGTACAGAGGGTACAATATTGTATTTGCCAAACTTGTCGATATCCGGCAGACTTACAATCTGAGCATGTTCAATTTTCCAGCGGAGGTCATTGCCCTCACTCAGGTGTCTGGCATAGATATCAAGCATGGTGCGGTTTGTAGAATCCCCGATGGCATGGGTATTCATCTGGAAACCCAGGTCGTGGATTTTACCGGCCAGCTCATCATAGAACTCCGGAGACTGTAAGAGGAAGCCTGAGTTGTGAGGATCGTCAGAATAGGGAGCCAACAGGCTGGCACCGCGCGATCCCAGTGCGCCATCGCCATAGACCTTAAAAGACCTTACATTCAGGTAGTCTGTTTTGATTTTGCCTCTTTCGGCAAAGTATGCCAGGCTCTCTTCACTGGGAGTTACCATGACATAGAGGCGCATTTTGAGCTCACCTGAAGTATTGAGCGAGTCAATCAGATTGATGGTGTTCACATCGAGGCCGGCATCTACAATGCCTGTCAGACCTACAGCAAAACAGTTCTCCTGTGCTCTGATCAGGGCATCAATCCGGTCGGCTTCTGTTTGTTCGGGAATGTGTCTGGCGATCAGCTGAATGGCATTGTCTACCAGCAGGCCTGTGGGCTCACCGTTGTTATCAAAATAAATTTTGCCGCCATCTACTTCCCTGGTCTTTGCAAATATTTCGCTTTGTCCCATGGCAGCAGAATTGGTCAGGGCAGCGTGACCGTCAATACGGGTGATCAGTACCGGTACATCGGGAAAAACCTCGTCAAGCTTCTCTTTGGTAGGAAATTCCTTGTTTTCCCAGTCGTTCTGGTCCCAGCCGCCACCAAGTACCCAGGCTTCATCAGGGTATTTATCCCTATGTGCCTGTAGCAGCTCCAGTATTTCGTCAAAAGACTTCGTGCCTACCAGGTTGGCGTTTTTCAAGCCCAGCCCATAACGATAGAAATGCGCATGAGCATCGATCAGCCCCGGATAAACCGGGCCTCCTTCCATGTTGATCATTTCTGTAGACTCGAACTGTTCCAGTATGTCTGTATCAGATCCCACTCCCACGAATCTGCCGTCTTTTACAGCAAAGGCCGTGGCTACAGAAAAGTTGCCGTCAACCGTGTAAACGGTGGCATTATGAATAATGAGGTCAGCCTTTTCTTTTCCTCCACAGGACCAAAGCAGGGTAGCGAAGAGGAAAAGAACACTTAGTCTTTTGAGCATGTCAGTTTTGTTTATCCCTCAAACCTGAGGTGTTTCACAGAATCACCCGAATCTCTGAGTTCTCTCAGAGAATCAATACCGATTTCAAGATGAGCGGTAACATAGTCTCCGGTTACCTTTTTATCGCTCTCTTCTGTCTTGACACCTTCCGGAATCATGGGGTTATCAGAAACCAGCAAAAGTGCACCATGGGGTATTTCGTTCACGAAGGCCACGGTGAAGAGGGTGGCGGTTTCCATGTCTACTGCCATCGCCCTGATTTTTCTCAGGTACTTTTTAAAGGCTTTGTCATGCTCCCACACCCTTCGGTTGGTGGTGTAGCAGGTGCCGGTCCAGTAGTCGCGCTCATGTTTCTTGATCATAGAAGAAACCGCTCTTTGTAAGCGGAAAGAAGGGAGGGCCGGTACTTCGGCAGGCAGGTAGTCATTGCTGGTACCTTCACCTCTGATGGCGGCAATAGGTAAGATCAGGTCACCGAGCTGGGTCTTTCTTTTAAGTCCTCCGCACTTACCCAGGAAAAGGACGGCCTTTGGTTTAATGGAAGAGAGCAGGTCCATAATAGTCGCTGCCATTGCACTGCCCATACCAAAGTTGATCATCGTAATATTCTCGGCTGTAGCAGATTGCATGGGTTTGTCCATCCCCTGTATGGAGACGTCAAACTTTTCTGCAAACATCCTGACGTACCCAATGAAGTTGGTGAGTAGAATGTATTCTCCAAAATCTTCATTCGCTACACCAGTATATCTCGGCAGCCAGTTGTTTACGATTTCTTGTTTGGTTTTCATAGGCAAATGTTTCTCTTATAAGTTTATCTATATTTTTGTGCGATGAATTCACTCAATCTGCCGGCATATCAATACCGTCTTGAGCAAAATGGCGGCAAGTTAGCGATTTTTGACCCCATAAGAAAGAAATTCATCATCCTCACACCTGAGGAGTGGGTCCGTCAACACTTTGTAAACTACCTTACGGAGCACCTGGGTTACCCTGCTTCGCGCATCAGAATAGAGAGCGGAACTTCCTATAACAAAAGAGTGAAGAGAACAGATATTCTCATCTATGATGACTATCTGGAGCCCCTGGTTTTGGTAGAATGTAAGGCAGCCCATGTAGCGGTCAGTCAGGCCACTTTTAATCAGATCAGTGTTTATAATAAAACCCTCAAGGCCAGAATACTGATCTGTTCCAATGGAATGGTACACTATGCCTGTCAGTATGATCCTGAGTCGGAATCGGTAAGTTTTCTGGATCACATCCCGCATTATCGTGATTTGACCTCATAAGGCGATTTTTGTAAATTCAGTGCATGAGTCCCCTCAAACGCATTGGTTTCTTTACCGCATTTATTATTCCCACGCTGACTGTTCTGGGCTTTTACCTGGGAGGTGGTTGGAATTACCTTACGGTCGTTTTCGTATTCTTCCTGATCCCCATGGCAGATTATTTAATAGGAGAAGACCCTGAGAATATGGAAGAAAGTGAGGCGAGGATCATCGCTGAAAAATTCTACTATCGACTTATTACTTATATCTGGGCTGTCTTCCAGCTTCTGTTTCTGTGTTGGGGTGTCTGGGTGATCAGTACCTATTCCTTGCCGCTTCTGGACTGGGTAGGCTTTGTCTTCAGCTTTGCCCTGGTCACAGGAGGAATCGGCATTACAGTAGCTCATGAGCTGGGACATAAAAAGTCGAAGATCGAGCGCTTTTATGCCAGGCTTATCCTGATGACGGTTTCCTACATGCACTTTTATATAGAGCACAACAAAGGGCATCATGTCTATGTGGCAACGCCAAGAGATCCGGCCACAAGCAGAAAGGGAGAAAACTTCTATGCTTTTTGGCTACGCTCGGTCATAGGAGGCTATCGCAGTGCCTGGAAGCTCGAACGCACCCGCCTGGAAAGAAAGGGGAAGGCCTTTTGGAGTGTCAACAATGAGATGATCTGGTATACCTTGTTGCCCTTCCTCTTTTGTGCTCTGCTCACTGCGGCTGTCAGCTTATGGCAGAATGTATTAGTCTGGCAGGTGCCGGTTTTCTTCTTTGTGCAGAGCTTTCTGGCCTTTAGTCTGCTTGAGATTGTGAACTATATAGAGCACTATGGTATTGTCAGAAAAGAAATCTCACCAGGTAAGTACGAAAGGGTTAACCCCATGCATTCCTGGAATTCCAATCACCGGTTGAGTAACTTTTTCCTGTTCCAGTTGCAAAGGCATTCTGATCATCATGCCAATGCCATCAAAAGATACCAGGTATTGAAACACTATGAGGAGTCGCCTCAGCTCCCTTCAGGCTATCCTGCTATGATTATGATGGCTTCTATACCACCGCTGTGGTTCCGGTGGATGAACCCCAAACTTCAGGAATGGGAAGAGAATGTCTATAAAGCACCCTAGGGACTACTTCACCTCCAGGGCACCATCTGTTCTTTTGGCGTGATTCTTACGCTGAATATTTCCTACCATTTTAGTCACCCTGTTGCGAGAGAGTAAGCGAGGCAGGAAAGCACTGAGTTTGTTGAAAAAGCCGGGTACGGCTACTGATTTACCGCGCATCATGGCCTCGTAGGCAAAAAGCGCTACAGTTTCCGGTGTGGCGATATTGAATTTAATATTCGGATCGTCATTTCCGTTGGCTTTGGCAAAGCCTGTTCTGGTCATACCCGGACAGAGAACGGTGGCGCTTAAGCCGGTACCTTTCAGCTCGTTGGCCAGCGACTGTGTGAATGACAGCAAATAGGCTTTTGAGGCATGGTAAGTAGACATGAGCGGCCCGGGCACAAAAGCAGCTACAGAGGCATTGTTCAGGATCTTCCCTTCCTTTCTTGCCAGCATGTCAGGTAGCAGGAGCTTGGTAAGGTGGGTAGTGGTGAGCATGTGGACTTTGAGCATGGCTTCGTCCTTTTCCCAACTGGTCTCCTTGAAGTAACCGAAGTTGCCAAAGCCTGCATTATTGAAGAGTATCGATACGGTGAGCTTTTCTTTTTTCAGCCAGTCAAATATCTGCTGTGCTGCGTCATTGTCGGCAAGGTTCATGGCCAAGCAGTGGACGGAGCCACTTCCAAGATCTTTCAGCTCATTTTTCCGGAGTTCCAGGCCTTCTCCGTTAATATCTATTAAGGCCAGGTCATAGCCATCCTTAAAAGCGATTTTCGCAAATTCAAAACCGATGCCGCTAGCGCCACCGGTTATTAGCGCCACATTTTTCATTTTCCTCAGGTAACCCAATCAGTCGGCAAAGTTATCATTTTCTGTGAAGCTGTGGAATAGAAATAAAAAAGCCCTGACGGTACCGTCAGGGCTTTCATGTAGAATGCTGTCAGGATTTAGTCCAGATATTTTTCTACAGGAGTGTAAGGTAAATCGAAGGCTTCGGCAACCGCCTCGTATACCACGTCTCCTTTGATAACGTTCAGTCCAAGCTCCAGTTCCTTATTGTCCTTACAGGCTTGCTTCCAGCCCTTGTTGGCCAGCTGAATGGCATAAGGCAGGGTAGCGTTGGTCAGGGCCAGGGTAGAGGTAAATGGTACAGCACCCGGCATATTAGCCACACAGTAGTGGAGTACATCATCGATCACGAAAGTCGGATCCTGATGCGTAGTAGGTTTACAGGTTTCAATACAACCTCCCTGATCGACCGCTACATCTACCAGTACCGTACCTGGTTTCATGTCTTTCAGCATGTCTCTGGTGATCAGATGTGGTGCTTTTGCTCCCGGGATCAATACAGCACCGATGATCAGGTCCATATGAGGGATCATCTCACGAATGTTGTATTCGTTAGACATCATGGTGTTTACGTTGGCAGACATGATGTCGTCCAGTTCACGCAATCTGTTCAGGTTGATATCCATAATGGTAACGTCAGCTCCCAGTCCGGCCGCCATTTTTGCAGCCTGGGTACCTACGATACCACCGCCCAGTACGAGTACTTTGGCAGGCAATACACCAGGAACCCCACCTAAGAGGATACCGCGTCCACCCAGAGGTTTTTCCAGGTAGTTTGCACCTTTTTGTGTAGCCATTCTACCGGCTACCTCAGACATAGGCACCAATAGTGGCAGACTTCTGTCAGCTTTTTCTACTGTCTCATAAGCCAGGCAAACTGATTTATTCTCAATCATCGCCTTGGTCAGAGGCTCGTAAGAAGCAAAGTGGAAGTAAGTGAAGAGCAACTGATCTTCTTTGATCAGCTTATACTCCGGCTCGATGGGCTCCTTCACTTTCATGATCATCTCAGCGATGGCGTAGGTATCTTCAATAGTAGGAAGAATCCTGGCACCAGCCTTTTCATAAGACTCATCAGAAAAGCCACTGCCAATACCTGCAGTTGACTGTACATAAACGGTGTGGCCTCTCTTGGTCAATTCAGCAACACCAGAAGGAGTAGCTGCTACTCGGTTCTCGTTGTTTTTTATCTCTTTGGGTACGCCAATGATCATGATTCTGTGTGATTTAAAATTCGCGAGCGCAAATATAGCAAGCGTTGCAACAATCGTTTGCAATGGAAATAAAAAAATACGTTAGATAATTGGCTGGAAAGGCCGTTTGACCCGCTTCAGACGAGCGAATTATGTTTGCTACTTAAAGAATAGGGAAAAATATAATTTCGACAAAATGAATAATGTAAAATTAAATTACGTAATAACTGATTATTGATCTTATAAATTTTATAAAAGCAAACATTTTGAGGTGAAAACCAAATTTGATTTGCTCTTAAAAATTGCTACTTTTGTAGTCCATTAGAAGGATGGGGCTTATCATAACCAAAAAAAAGATATATGGGAGCTACTAAAACCGTGAAAAAAACTGAATTAAGTGTGGCTGAGATTCTAAACGATTTCAGACTGGCATGCGAGAGCCGGGAAGCGAGCCTTATGGGTCGTAAAGAGGTTTTTATGGGCAAGGCCAAATTCGGTATTTTCGGTGACGGTAAAGAAGTAGCTCAGTTGGCCATGGCCAAAGTCTTTAAAAACGGAGACTTCAGATCTGGTTATTACAGAGACCAAACCTTCATGCTGGCCATCGGTCAGCTCACTCTCCAGGAATATTTTGCACAATTATATGCTCACACCGATGTAGAGGCAGAACCTGCATCAGGTGGTCGCTCTATGAACGGGCACTTTGGTAATCGACTGCTCGATAATGAGGGCAAGTGGAAGCCTCAGACGAGCATGAAGAATTCAAGTGCTGATATTTCTCCCACTGCCGGTCAGATGCCAAGACTCGTAGGTTTGGCTTATGCGTCTAAACTCTATCGGGAGAACCCTGACCTGAAACCATTTCAGGACTTCTCTATCAATGGCAATGAGGTTGCTTTCGGTACTATAGGAAATGCTTCTACTTCAGAAGGACCATTCTTTGAGGCCATCAACGCAGCCGGTGTTTTACAGGTGCCTATGGTTATGTCTGTCTGGGACGATGACTATGGTATTTCTGTTCCTAAGGAGTATCACACCACTAAAGGCAGTATTTCGGAATTCCTGGCTGGTATGCAGCTGACTAAAGGAAAAAAAGGCTTTGAAATATTTACAGTAAGAGGCTGGGATTACCCTGCTTTGGTAGAGACTTTCGCCAAAGCTACGGCCATTTCAAGAGAGCAGCATATTCCTACATTCATCCACGTACAGGAAATGACACAGCCTCAGGGGCATTCTACCTCGGGCTCTCATGAGCGTTATAAGAGCAAAGAGCGTCTTCAGTGGGAAGCTGATTTCGATTGTGTCAAGAAGCTCAGAGAGTATATTCTTGAGAATGAGCTCGCTACTGACGATGATCTCAAAGTCATAGAGAAAGATGCTAAGCAGGCGGCTAAATCTGCCAAGGAGGCGGCATGGAAGGCTTTTGTAGCTGATATAAAAAAGGATCAGGTTGAGGCAATTGCCAGACTTGAAAACCTGGCGGCCAGCTCAGGCGAAACAGCCAGTATTTCTCAGGCCGTTTCGGAGCTTAAGAAAACCATGAATCCAATCAGACTGGATTCTATCAGGACGGTGAAGAAAGTCCTCAGAATCACCAGAAACGAGCAGTCTGAAGAAAGAAAACAATTATTAGACTGGCTCAACGGGGCTTTGGAGGCAAATGCCGATCGATACAGCTCTCATGTAACCAGTGAGTCAGATGAGGCAGCTGTCAAGGTAAAAGAGATTAAAGCTGAATTCTCTCCTGAATCTCCTAAAGTGGATGGTAGAGAAGTATTGCAGGCTTGTTTTGATGCAGCATTGAGCCGCGACCCAAGGGTGTTTGCCATTGGTGAGGACGTTGGAAAGATCGGTGATGTAAACCAGGCATTTGCCGGTTTGCAGGCCAAGTACGGAGAGTTGAGAGTAACCGATACCGGTATCCGTGAAAATACAATCATCGGGCAGGGTATTGGGGCTGCTTTGAGAGGTTTGCGTCCGATTACTGAAATTCAGTATCTGGATTATCTGCTCTATGCCCTTCAGGTACTGTCTGATGACCTGGCCACTTTACAATACAGAACGAAAGGGGGGCAGAAAGCTCCGTTGATTATAAGAACACGAGGCCACAGGCTGGAAGGAGTATGGCATTCAGGTTCACCTATCGGGATGATCCTGCATAGCCTGAGAGGTATCCATGTATTGGTACCCAGAAATATGACCCAGGCAGCTGGTTTTTATAATACCATGCTCAAGTCAGACGACCCGGCTCTTATCATTGAGTGTCTGAATGGTTACCGTCTTAAAGAACGGATTCCGGACAATGTAGGTGAGTTTACTGTGCCATTAGGTGTTCCGGAGGTCATCAGACAAGGAACAGACGTAACGGTGGTGACTTACGGCTCTATGTGCCGTATTGTGAGCCAGGCTGCGGATGAGCTGGAAGAGCTGGGGATTTCGGTAGAAATCATAGATGTCCAGTCTCTGTTGCCATTCGATATACATTCCAGCATTGTAGAGTCTTTGAAAAAGACCAACCGTGTGGTATTTGCGGATGAGGATGTGCCGGGAGGTGCGTCAGCCTTTATGATGCAGAAGGTATTGGAAGAGCAGGGAGGGTATTACCACCTCGATTCACAGCCGGTGACCATTGCAGCCAAAGAGCACAGACCAGCCTATGCCTCTGACGGAGATTACTTCTCTAAGCCGAATCCTGAGACAGTCTTTGATAAGATTTACGAGCTTATGAGCGAATCCGATCCGGCCCGTTTCCCGGCCATGTATTGAGGAAGATTGAGAGAACAATAAAAAAGGTGAAGCCGCAAGACTTCACCTTTTTTATTGAATTGATTTTCTAAGATCATCCACCGTCTATATCCACGCGAATATCCTGTAAGGTGAACTCCGGTGTTTCTACGATGTTACTCTTGTTGAGTGCTCTGTCCTGTATCTGGAACACCAGCTTGATGGTCTCGGCTCTGAATATGGGCAGAAAACCGGAGGATTGCATATCGTAGGTGATGGTACCTTCAATAGGTCTGTTGGTCGAGCGTATAAAGTCGCAGGGCTCGTCTTCGGCAGAAAGACAAGGGATACGACCATCGAAAGTCTCAGAGTTACAGAAGGTAACTTCATTATCACTACCCGGAGGCCATGCTCTTACGTCTGACTCGACAAATGAACCATCTGGTTGTTTGATAAAGAAGTCCACAAAGATGTTATGACGATTCTCATTGAAATCAACGTATAAAGTATCCTTTGTATCACCGTCCTGATTGTAATCAAATGTAGCATCATCCGGCACACCCTGGGGAGCCTCGATAAGATAGTCAAGGCAGGTAAATGGCGGGTCACCGGGGCGCTCTCCGAATTCCACGATTGATCCGTCAGGATTGGTCACAAAGTCAAATTCGTTGTAAGGCCTGCCAGATTCAGCTCCGTCCAGTCCTATATCACCATCTCCATCGGCTACATTGAAAGTAAGCTTCAGGGTAGTGGTCTCAATCGGTACACTCCCGATAAATACGGTCGTTACTTCAAAAGCAATGTCGTTGAAACTGATAACCGGGGTGTCCGGCAAATCCGGTGGGCGATTACAGCCGAGCAAACTCAGTACCAGTGTAAGTGCCGCCAGAGAATAATATTTAGTATGATTCAGTCTCATCTGTTTATGTAAATCAATACAATTATAGCAATATTTGCCCTACCTGTGTGAGGGGCTGTTTTATTAACGAATGGAAATTTTTAAAAGTTTATACGAGCGTGTTTTTTCTCTCACCTCAGAGACCTTCGAAACGCTGGCCCTTGAACTTTTTAACTTCCAATACAAGCATAACCCTGTTTACGGGGCTTATGTTGACAATTTAACGGTAAAACCGGAATTGGTCACAAGTATGACCCAAATCCCTTTTTTACCGATTGAGCTATTTAAAAGACACGAGATCAAGACGGGCAGTTGGAAGAGCACAGAGGTATTTGAAAGCAGCGGCACCACCGGGGCGGTGACCAGTCGCCACCATGTCTTTGACGGAGAATACTATCTGAGGAGCTGTCGGCAGATTTTTAAAGAGTTTTACGGGCCTGTAGAAGATTATACGATACTGGCCTTGCTGCCTTCTTATCTGGAAAGGGAGAATTCCAGTCTGGTGTATATGGCACGCGATTTCATCAACAGATCTCATGACAGCCGGTCAGGGTTTTTCCTCAATGATCAGGAGGCTTTGGTCAGGCTATTGGCTGAGCTGCAGGATGAAAGGAAGCCCACCTTGCTGCTGGGAGTTACTTTCGGGTTACTGGATCTGGCTGAGCATCATCAGCTGGATCTCAAGGGTGTTATTATCATGGAGACCGGGGGCATGAAGGGCAGGAGAAAGGAGATGGTCCGATCGGAAGTTCACGAGATATTGACTAGTGCTTTCGGGGCTGAGGCCATCCATTCAGAATACGGAATGACAGAATTATTTTCTCAGGCTTACTCCAAAGGGTGGGGTATTTTCACGCCAGGGAGTTCTATAAGAGTGTTTACGAGAGACGTTAATGATCCTTTACATGTTTCCAACGATCTGAGAAGTGGTGGATTGAATGTAATTGATCTGGCCAATATTCATAGTTGCTGTTTCGTTGAAACCAAAGACATAGGTAAGGTGTACGAGAACGGTGATTTTGAGGTATTGGGACGTATGGATAACTCCGATATTCGCGGATGTAATCTTATGTTAGTCTAAAATAATATCAGAAGCTTCACGTTTTTTCAAAGATTATTTAGACTCGTTCGGCTGTACGAACACGAATTTTTCTAACTTTAGCCTTCGAATTGAGAAAAACATGAAAAAAGTAAAAGTTCTCGCTCTTCTGTTGGGTATCGGTTTTTTAGCGCTTTCATCTTGTGCTCAGCGACCATGTCCGGCTTACACCAAAGCAGATTTTGAGTACCAGAAAGATAAGACTGAGCACAAAGCCCAGCCTTAAATAAGGTACTTTTTCACGTCCTCCGCGGTGATTTCTTCACCGCACATAATCACCAGGCGCTCGGTTACATTCCGCAGTTCCCTGATATTTCCAGACCAGTCATAAGCTTGTAGTGCCTCAACAGCACCCTCATTGACTTCCTTCTTTTTAGTGCCGTACTCGTTGGCGATATCTCCCAGGAATTTGTCAACCAGCAGTGGGATGTCCTCTTTTCTGTCTTTCAGGGCTGGTACCTGGATCAGGATTACCCCAAGTCGGTGATAAAGGTCTTCTCTGAAGTTATTGTCCTCTATTTCTTTTTTCAGGTCTTTGTTGGTAGCTGCCAGTACCCTCACATTTACGTTGATGTCTTTATCGCCACCTACACGGTTGATCCGGTGTTCCTGCAGTGCGCGCAATACCTTTGCCTGGGCCGACAGACTCATATCTCCAATCTCATCCAGAAACAGTGTACCCTCATTGGCCTGCTCAAACTTACCAATGCGCTGCTTATGAGCAGAGGTAAATGCTCCTTTCTCGTGACCGAAGAGCTCACTTTCAATCAGCTCGGCCGGAATAGCAGCGCAGTTCACTTCAATAAAGGGCGCTTTGGCGCGGTTGCTGCGCTCATGAATACCATGGGCTACCAGCTCTTTACCCGTTCCGTTAGGCCCTGTGATAAGAACACGGGCATCAGTCGGGCCTACCTTGTCCATCATCTCTTTTACCTCCAGCAGTGATTCGGACTGGCCCACCATCTCGTATTTCTTCGAGAGCTGCTTTTTCAGCACTTTGGTCTCTGTTACCAGCGATGACTTTTCGAGGGCATTTTTTACCGTAAGCAGGAGTCTGTTCAAATCCGGTGGCTTAGGCACAAAGTCAAAGGCACCCATTTTAGTAGCATCCACAGCCGTTTCAATGGTGCCATGGGCAGAGATCATAATGAACTGCGTATCGATACCCGCCATTTGTACCCTTTCCAATAACTCAATGCCATCCATTTTGGGCATGCGCACATCACAGAGGGCGATATCGTACTTATCCGCTATCAGCTTATGCAGGCCTTCTTCACCATCTTTGGCTTCTTCAATGGTATAATTCTCATACTCCAGAATTTCCCTTAAGGTGCTTCTGATACTTTGTTCGTCATCGATAATTAGAATGCGCGGCATAAATAGGTTTTAGGTTTATTGGTGAATAGGTTATTGATTGGCCACCAAGGTGATTCGGCTAAATTAGCAGATGTAATGAATAAGAAGGATGTGATGCCGTAAAAATTCCCTTTAAATTAAAAAGGTGGCAATTTTATCCGGCCTGTTTACCAACAGAGGCAGGTATCTCTAAATGACAATACTCGAAATTTGTTAGACCAGAAAATTTGCTGCATTGTTTGGGTTTAATCAGGCATTTCAATGAAAAAGAAGATAGGCTCTTTGTTCTACAGGAAGTAAGGCCAATTTGAAAGCTGTGGATAGCATCGTATATTACATCTGGATTTGGAGTTTGGCACAGGAGAAAAATAGCCTCTTAGTTAGGTGAATTTGACTTAGCAATATATATGGTCATTTTGCAAACAAGTGAAGGTGGGTTAACTGGTTTAAAATCAATGTCATGCGAGAGGGGTAGGTCATAGTAAGTATCAAAATCAGGGTAGACTGAGACTTCTCAGACTGTAATAAGGATCAGGCGTTACATGGTCATAGTAAGTATCAAAATCAGGGTAGACTGAGACATAGCCACAACGCACCTTTTCGACACTATCCCAAGTCATAGTAAGTATCAAAATCAGGGTAGACTGAGACTCATCGAGATCGAGAGTAGCAGTTTGAGCATTTAGTCATAGTAAGTATCAAAATCAGGGTAGACTGAGACGATGAAGTCTCGTAACCTGACATTCAAATTGCTGGTCATAGTAAGTATCAAAATCAGGGTAGACTGAGACAGCCGGCTCCCAAGACCTTTTTACCTTTTATGGTCATAGTAAGTATCAAAACCAGGGTAGACCCGCCTCCGCTATGCTACGGATGGGCAGGCACTGCCAGCCTTCGGCTGGAGTTTATTAGTATATCAGTTGATTAGTTTAACAGTGGTTCAGAGATAGTAATGAATTTCCCTTTTTACCTCTTCTACCATTGCTTGCTACTAAAAGGGAGTTGGTTGGGGTTGTAGGAGCTTCTGCTTGCAGTGACCCCGATAACCATTAACCGATTACTGATAACTAGCCAATGAGTAAGCATCTACAGAAGGAGACCCGCCTCCGCTATGCTACAGACGGGCAGGCACTGCCGGCCTTCGGCTGGAGTTTATTAGTATATCAGTTGATTAGTTTAACAGTGGTTCAGAGATGGTAATGAATTTCTCTTTTTACCTCTTCTGCCATTGCTGGCTATTGAGGGGAAGCCGGTTGGGGTTGGATACCCCCCCCCGGTTTGCAGTGCCCTGATGACTATTAACCGATTACCAATTCCTGACGATTTAACCTTTTTCAAAATTCCTGATTGCTAAGGCGGAAATTTCCTTCCTTTATAAACAAATCCTCTCAGATGTCACCCTCAGCTTGACTGAGGGTCTCCATAGTCACAGTAGCTCATCAATAAATGTACTTGTACCCCGTTGTTTGCAGATTCCTGATCACCAATTGTCTATAAACCAAATTAACCCGACCATGGGAAGTGCAATCAACCAGAACAGCTACTGATCATAGACTATCGGCAGTCAAGGGACATCATAGGTTCAAAATACCTTTATCTGAAAAATGTGGTCCTTACCGGTATTTCTGTAGTGTCTTATGAGGAATAGGTATTTCTTCTCTGATTAATATTAGTTATTCCAGAGCTTAATCATGATTTCGCGCTACCTCAGTGCGTGGAAAATTATGAGTAAGTATCCGTATTTGTTTTTATTGGGTGGTCCCGATCTGGAAATGGAGGCCATCGGGGAGTTGCTTAAGCAACATGGCTATGTATGTCTGGATGCCGGCCTTGGTTGGGGTAATGCTAGTGTCACTGCCTATGAAGGGAGTAAGCATGCAGAAGAAATACAGCAAGCCTCAGAACAGGGAATTACCATTGTAGGCATAGAGCTGAAAGGTAAACCGGCCCTATGGCAGAACTATGTGCTCATTGACCATCATAATGAAAATGAAGACAAGCCCTCTTCTCTGGAGCAGGTAGCCAATCTGTTAGATATTACCCTGAATCGAGCTCAGCAATTAATTGCTGCCAACGACAGTGGCTATATACCCGCCCTGCGTGAGATCGGGGCGAGTGAAGAAGAAATCCGAGACATAAGGAAGAGAGACAGGCAGGCTCAGGGGATAACGGAAGAAGATGAAAGGCTGGCAAAGAAGTCAATTGATGAAAACCTTACCGCAGAAGGAATTACTACGGTTGTAAGAGCATTAACATCTCATTTCAGTTCTGTTGGCGACCGATTAGCCTGGCATCAGTCTTTATTGATCTATAATGAAAAAAAGCTTGTCTATTATGGACGCCATCGCGATGTCCTGATTCAGGCCTTTTCTGAACATTTAAAAACAGAAAAAGCTTACCATGGTGGTGGAATTCGGGGCTTTTTTGGTTTTGACGAGAAAGCTTTCAGTACAAGGGAGATTCAGGACCTGAAGAGGAGAGTGCTGAAGTGTATTAACACCGCAGAAGAAAAGAAAAAGCTACTCAGCCATCATGTATTTATGTTTGCCTTTAAATGGGAGCATGCAGGTGTTAAGGAATTTCAGGAGAAGTTTGATTTAAAGACTACCTGGGGGGATTCTTTTGGGAAGTGGAAAAGAGAAAAACTCCATCTGGGTTTTGATGAATACAATGAATACAACTATTTCCACCCACATGTGAGAGAAATCTTATATGACCTGGGAGAAGACTTGCAAACCATTGATAATGCTCAGAACGAAGCATTGATTAAACATTATGAGTATCCGTTACCTCTCAGGCCTAACCGTCCACAATACTGTATTAAATACAAGAACAAAGGAGCCGAAACTACCTACAGGTTAGAAATTGATAGTATACACCTGAACCTTTATGGAACAGGCACCGGGTGTTTATCGATTCACCTTAGAAATTTCGATCACCCTCATCCCGAAGACATTTTAAAGATCAATCAGTTTGGAAGAAGGCTCTTTCCACCATTTATGAGTCTTGACAAGCAATCAGTGATTACAGGGGAGTCTAATAAGAATTCAGGCAATTCGCTCTTGGAGTACACTAAGAACAGCGAGTTATCTGAAGCTACCTGGATAGAAGGTTTGCCAGATACGTCATCCAGCTATGAAGATTTTAATCAATATCTGAACAAGGATACATTCAAACATGGACCATTTCAGCTTCCTCAATTCATAAAGTGTCTTTTCCCCAAAGACTTTTTCTTCGTTCATCGCAAGGATGTACCGCCATCTCCACATCGGGCGACTGCTTTCAAAGTGTATTTGAGACCAGTGGTAGACGACCGCATGTTTGTGGTTTGTTGGTATGGCAACGGTCATTTAACGAACAAGCTAAAGGCCTATTCAAAGAAAAAGGAGCAATACAGTTTTTTAAATAACAAGTGGTGGTATCGGTACATATTGATAGACAGTGGTGGTGCCATGGTTCAGAATATGGATTTGTTACCTCAATTGCTGGAAGTCCACACTTATGCACGTTGGGTAGACCTGGGTACACTTTACGGTATGAGCCGGTATAGCATGGTTATGCTTACTGGTGAGTTAACCGAAGCACAATCATACGCTGGCGTACCTTCCTTTTTGGTGGCCCACCTGCAAACCATGTACTACAAAATGGCCGAATTATGCCTGATTCAGAGAGCTACCGTGTTGAGCTATGCAGATGAAGTAACACATGTTTCAGACCTGACTAAGGATAAAGGTGAAAACAGAGCTTCAATTCTGAAACGGATTAAAGAGTTATATGGGAGGTATATCCTGTTTGTGAACAAAATCTATTTCCGGGAAATCACAGCCCAGGAGCAGGGCATAGAAATGTATGATCTGCTGCAAAAACAGATGAACCTAAAGGAAGAAGTAAAAGATCTGGACCAGGAGATAGAGGAACTTCAGAACTATGCAAAACTTACTGCTGAAGGCATCAGGCAAGAAAAAGAGAAAGAGACGAACAAGCTCCTGAAAAATCTCACCGTACTCAGTGTAATATTTCTGCCCTTTGCCTTTCTACTCTCAGTAGTGGATATGGGGACCGTGCCTGAAACGTTTTATCTGTCTGGAAAAATACATTGGCCCTTTTGGTACCGCTTTATAATCATTGTGCTGGGCGGTGTTTTTATCATCATTGTTTTAAAGCGGTTTATGGGGCTGGGGCTTCAGGGCAATACTAAAAAAACTTCCAGAACTCTTAAGAAAAATAAAGATCAACATCATGTTTAAGTATTCAGTCTCCCTCAAACAACACACCCCGCTGATTCACTTTCACAAGCAACCGGGAGCTACCCTCCGTGCCACGGAGCTAAAACCCAAGCTGGATAAGTATCTGATCAAAAACTGTGAGATCAGAAAAGAGTGGATTACAAGCGGACAGGAAGATGCACTGGATTATAAGGTGAGGGTTATAGCTCCTGCAGTTGATTCAATTCCTATTGCCAAGGGTGAACAAACTCCTGCTTTCTTCGGGAACATGGGAGATGAGTATGATGATAATCCTAAATGCTTTTCCATTGCCAGCAAGCCATTGAAACTGTCATTTTCATCATTCCATTCAGAACTGGTGAAGCAGGTTGAGACATGCTTGGGGGAGTTCTTTGCCCGTCATAATTTTGGGACAAGGCAGTCGAAAGGTTACGGTTCGTTTACGACAGAGATTTTTAGTCCGGAACTCTATAATACCATGACAAGTCTTCGTGTTGGAAAGAGGCAGATTAGAGATTTCAGGGATTTGATGAATATCATCAATTATTACTATCAAAGGCTTCGGTCAGGGATTAACTACAGACATGAATATCAACACGCCTTCCTTAAAATGTATCTGGAGGGTAAAGGCTACCACTGGGAAAAGCGCTGGCTCAAAGAGAAGTTTATAGGGGGATTGCCCCCAAGAGACGAGGAAGAGCGCTTTGCACGTGCCATGCTGGGCTTAGGCGGAGCTTACACCTTCAAACCAAAACACAGGGATAGGAGAGACGGTCAGGTATACCCCGACCGGGAGGTAAATGTGAATGTAGAGTCAACAACAACCAGGGTCAGCAGGTTTAAATCGCCTGTTACCTTCAAACCTGTAGAATTTGGCACTCATTGGTCAATCTTCATTTTGCCTCAATGGGTACCTGAAGAGATGGAAAGCGTTCGTTTCAAGTTTTCAGCCAGGGGAGACAGTCACTACCTGGAAACTCCGGCAAAGGCTCTGGATATTGAAGATTTGATTCGCTCGTATCATATACATCTGGGGAGAGGGTTCAGGGCTTCAACCTACACTGGAAATCCTGCTTATCAAGTCCAAATTCATCACTAATGAAAAACCTCTACTGTGGCGTAACCCTTGGCCCTATTTACAAAACCATTAGCCAGGCCCGCAAAACCCGTGAGCTCTGGTCGGGTAGCTACCTGTTTTCTTACCTGATGAAAGAGCTGATCAGGGCTCTTGAAATAGAAGATAAGAGACTGATTTTACCCTATGCCGGTAAGCTTTTAAGTGGAGTTGAAGAGGTAGACTTGCTAAACTCTCCGCTACAGGCCGGGGTATTCCCTGACAGGCTGGTGTTTCAGCTGGCCGAAGCACAGAGCATCAGCTTTGTACGAGAGCAAAGCCATGCTGTGGTAAAAAAGCTGTCCGATCAGCTGACGGGGCATTTAAAGCAGCATAGCAAATGGTCAGATCAGGACCAGCAACGGGCCGAATCTTATTTCGCTCAGTATTTCCAGGTCTATGCCGTTACCCGGGAGTTTGAAGAGAGCTGTCGTGACAAGAGGGAAATTGTGATGTCGCTCTTCGATACCCTGGATATACTGGAACTGCAATCACAACTGATACCTGAAGAGGAGAAACCTTACATAGAACGCTTTATGACTACCTCCTCTTTCAGAACCAGAAAGACCCGCTCTTTTCTGAAAGCCGATGCCGGGCTGGAAGCGCAGCGCTTTGAATCCATCATAGAAATAGCTGCCAAAGAACTGATTACAGATCAGAAGGCCTTTGATACCAAAATGGAGGCAATAGATAAGGAAGACAATGAAGACAACCTGATCAACTGGCTGAAAGAAAACAATAAGGAGACTTTTCGCACCCACCATAAGTATATCGCGATAGTCAATATAGACGGTGATAACTTCGGAGACTATATAAAGCAACTGGACAATCCGGCCTATGATCAGTTCACACAGGCCCTGGCCCTTTTTTCACTTCAGGCGCGCGATGCCATTGAAGCTTATGGCGGTCAGCCGGTCTATCTGGGTGGAGACGATGCCTTATTCTTTGCTCCGGTAAGAAGAGATACCAAGGAGAAGCGACAGAATATTTTTGACCTGCTGGACGATATAGACGAGATATTTCGCAGGGCCCTGGCCCATATCCAAAGCTCTGAGGCTTCTTCCTTGCCTACACTTTCGGCAGGTGTGGCCATACACTATTACAAACATCCGCTTGCAGAAAGCCTGGAAAAATCTGCTAAACTCCTCTTTGACAAGGCCAAGCATTTCAGCATGCGCAATGGCGGGAAAAAAAATGCCATTGCCATTCAGGTGCAAAAGCACAGTGGCCAGTCTTTTGGCCTGGTGTTAAGAAAATCAGCCGATACCTATGCCCGGTTTAAAGCCATGCTGAGTGCCCATATTGATGATGGTATCTTTCTCAGCTCTGTGGTACAGCACATGGAAAGGAATAAGGCACTGCTGGCAGTTGTGGGAGAGGCAGAGAACAGAGTAGCCGACTTCATTGAAAACCAATTCAATGAATCGGTCCACAAGCAGTCACCCTTCAGGGAATTTTTAGACGGTCTGAAGGTTTTTGTACCCGGAGTTTATAAGGAGTACCCGCTCAAAGATCCACTGACCACCGAGGCGGCTGCCAAAAGAGATATAAAAGCCGAAACCCTTTATGGGGCCCTGCGGTTGGTGAAATTCTTAAACAGAGACGACAATGAGTGATTATAACTTTGAAATAAGCCTCAGACCTGTCGAGCATTATTTCTTTGGGGGAGAGCGTACCTTCAACCGGGCCGGAGATGATAAGAGCAGCTTCTATGCAGTGTCCAATTTGTATCCGCAACAGACTACGCTGTTGGGCCTGCTACGGTATCTCTTACTGGAACAAAACAACCTTTTACCGCTGAGCGATCAGCCAGAGTACATTGTTGAGCAAACCATCGGAAAAGCCTCTTTCAGAACCCATGCCCGGGAGGCTCAGCAATTTGGCCATATCAAAGCACTCGCTCCCCTGCTTTTGCGTAAGGGTGGTGCTTACTACCGCATAGGACATGAACTGGCCAATGATGCCTACAGTAACCCTGATCATGGGGACCAGGTACTGACAGCCGATGGGTTGAGAGACGGTGCACCGAAGTTGAATAACTACAAAGCTAAAGAAGGGTTGCCTCTGAAGGCCATTTCCCTGGAAATGACAGATACTGCCGTAGATTTCAACTGTATTTTCAGAGAGCAGGAGCATATAGGCATCCTGAAGCAAAGCACGGAAGAAGGCTTTTTTAAGCAGAAGGTATACTCTCTGCACCAGGGCTGGCACTTCAGCCTTTTTGCACGGCTTGAGGGCGATTTCAAACTACACGATGGACTGGTCAGGTTCGGAGCAGATCAAAAGCTCTTTTATGTCACGGTAAGAAAAGTAAGCGCAGCAGATCAGCCTCACTGGGGCCATGTGGCCGGAGAAAGCGGAAGCCTGACTCTGCTGAGCGATGCCAAAGTAGGACCGGATATTTATAAGCACTGCCGGTTTGCTATCAGCAGCATGACTGACTTTCGTACGGTGCGCATGGGCTTTAAGGGCAGCAGATTTGCCAAAGACGGCATAAAAACCAACCTGCTGAGACGCGGCTCGGTACTTTTTGCTAAAGCAGGACAGCTACAGGAGCTGACCAAAACCCTGAACGCCAATCTCAATTACAGACAAATCGGTTTCAACCAATACTTTATCTCAAAAACTTAAGCCATGGCACAACAAGCAAAATTCTATCATATCCGTACCCTTACCAACCTGCACGTGGGTAGTGGAGACAACAACTATGGCGTGGTAGATAACCTGGTACAACGCGATGTAAACACGGGCCTGCCTACCATACACAGCTCCAGCCTCAAAGGAGCCCTGCGCGAGTTTTTTCGCACAAGCGATAAATCTCGCATAGCAGCCGATGAAGATGAGAGCCCACTGATCAAACATATCTTTGGGTATGTAGGCAAGGAAAAGCCCGGAAAGGGTGACGGAAATGAGAAGTCGGAACAAAGCAGTCACCCGGGAAACTGGCAGTTTCTCTCGGCTGATCTGCTCTCACGCCCAGTGCGTAGTGATAAAGTACCCTATGTACATGCTACCTCGTCAGAGTTGATCGCTTCCCTGATATCTAAACTTACGGCATTTGACCTGGATGTACCAAGGGAGTTGAATGACCTGGCTCTGCACAAACCGGAGCCCGGGAATCCGCTGGTTTTTGACAGAAGCCTGCAAGACGCCACGATAGAAGACCTGGACTGGAATAGGGCAGCCTGTCATGAATCAGCCTTCAGCACTTCCGCCTGGCTCAAAGAGGTGTTGGGTGAGCACCTGGTATTGCTACACCACAGCGACCTTTGTGATATAGAGCTGCCCGTAATAGCCCGTAACTACCTGGTAAGCGGAGAAAGCAAAAACCTGTGGTATGAAGAGGTAGTGCCCTACGATGCGCGCTTTGGCGTATTTATATTACAAGATGCGGAGCACAACCAGGCTTTTGAAACCGCTCTCCAGGAAAATCATGTACAAATAGGGGCCAACGCTTCCATAGGCTATGGTCTTTGCCAACTGCGTCAGCCGCAGTCGGCAGAAAAGGAATCCACCCCTCAAATGGCAGCAGTATGAACAGGAAGACAGATCAACTTATTCCACTGGCCTATCGGGCCGTTCAGGAAAACCTTGTGGCTGCTGATGGTCGAAGCATCAGTAAGCAATACAATGGTTATATCGCCTCCTTTGGTGCCGCAGTAGTGCAGTCAGGCATACTGGCAGCCCTGGTGTTTAACTACCGAGAGCCGGAAGACAGCCATTCGGAAGAAGACCGCAGAAAGCTGATGGATGCCATTTACCGGGTGATCTGTGAGCAGGACGGAGAGCGTGTTCAGGGAGCAGACCTGAAGGCTTACTACCGACATGAGCAGACAGATAAGCGCAGGCTCAAGCAGCAGATTCTCGATGCAGCCACAGCCATCAAGCTGGTGATCCGCACCTTTAAGCTCACAGAACCCACCAATGCAAACCAAAACGATTAGGCCCATGAGTGTAAATATTGGCTGGCTCTTTTACCGCGACTACTTTGAAGGACTTCAAGATAATGATCAACCTGATTTTACCCATAAAAGCAACAGGTTAGCGGAGCAGAAGGTACCACAGAATAAACCCTTGTTAAGATTAGGGACCGAACATATCCATGCCAAAACCACCTACCCTGGCTTGTTGATAGGTACCGGTTACCAGCATATGACCGGTGGTGATGGAGAGTTTAAAACAGGTTTTTATTTCGACTACACATCGGGTTTGCCGGTAATTCCGGGCTCTTCAGTCAAAGGATTGTTGCGCTCTGTTTTTCCCTATCATCGTGAAACGCGCGATGATCACTTTATTAAGCCCCGTCTGCGATATATTCGCAGCCTCCTGCCAGCCCATATTGAGGAACCTGATGATAAGAAGATAGAGGCACTCACCCTGGAAATATTTGAGGGGCTCTGTGAAGTGGATAAGAAGCCGGCCAGGCTATCCGCTTATGAGCGCGATATATTTCACGATGCTGTGATTTCAGAGTTCAGCCAGGGCAAAGACCTTCTGGCCACCGATTTTATCACACCGCATCGGGATGCCCTGAAAGATCCTACCCCCCTGATGCTTTTAAAGGTGGCCCCGGGCGTGATTTTTCGCTTTCAGTTCAGCCTGCATCAAAGTAAGGTATTTCCCGACCTGAGCGCGGCAGATAAGCTGGCCATGTTCAGGCAAATTATCCTCGACCAGGGTGCTGGCGCCAAAACGAATGTAGGCTATGGGCAATTTGATGAGGTGGATGAGCAAAAGCTGAATGAAAGTCAGGAGAGAGCCCAATTGGAAGTTTTGAGGCCCGTTTTTGAGAATGAAGTCAGAGAATTATCCTCTGCTCATGATGAGGTATTGAAAGCACTCGATTTCGTAAAAGGAAAGATTAATGAATATGAGGCACTGATCAGTTTTGAGAATGAAATGTTTTTCCTGTTGGAGGTTGAAGGAGTGAAGGTTTATCAGGAAAAAGAAGATGTAGAAGAAAAAATAGAGGAGCATGTCGTCAAACGAGCTAAGAAGGGCAGAAGTATCAACTTTGATAAACCAGCAGTAGGCGTGACTGTCCGGTTGATCTTAAAGGAATTGGATAGGGATATATTGAGGTTCAATGTATATCCCATCTGGAAAAACCAATGACTAACCCCGCTCAGCGGTCTCTCACAGAGGACCCTGAGCTTAAGAATAGAAAATAGAGATAAACAAAACATTATGAACATACCTATCACTACCATGACCCTGAACCTGCCCATGCACCCGCAGTCGGTACCTCACCTCCGGGGAGCTGTGGTAGAGCAGGTACTGGCCCATAAGGCCGTATTTGAAAGTGCCGGTATCCCTACTGACCTATTCCACAACCATGACGAAAGTAAGTGGGCGGGCGAAAAAGAGGCTGGGTTGAAAGACGAGGTATATCGCTATCCGCTGGTCCAATACAAGGTCCACCATCGTAAAGCTGAGATCATGGGTATAGGGGCAGCAGCCAAAGCTCCTCAACTCTGGATAGCCCTGGCGGACAATGCGCTTAAAATGGAGGGGCGTACCCATAAACTAGGAGTATACAAGCTGGATCATAGCCCCTGGCAGCCTGTTCTTAATGGGCAGCTGCGTACCTATCGACTCAATAAGTGGCTGCCGCTGAATGGTAAAAACTATGAGCGGTGGCAGCAGAGCCTACGGCTCAGCGACAAGGTAGCCATACTGGATAAGGTGCTTTGGGGACACCTGTTTCACCTTACCGAGAGTGTAGGCATCACCCTCGACCGTGACAGACTTGAGCTGTTTGTAAGCAGCATAGATATGCAGACCTACAAGAAAGCCTACAAAACCTCATTACTGGCCCTGGATGTTACCTTTTGCACGAACCTGTTGCTACCAGACGAAATAGGCCTGGGCCAGAAAGTTAGCCTGGGTTTTGGCAAGGTGCAGCAGATTAAAAAGAAGTAGTCTGCCAGCCTCAAAAACGTTCTTTGACGTATTGAAAGGCTTGCTCTTGCAAACAAAAGATTTTGCCTAAACTTAAAATCGGTAAGAAAAAAGTATATGCACAGTCCAACGCGCTGTGTAGCTGTCACACCCTAAGGCAGTTGGAAAAACTCCTGGATGTACCGGCTAACAGCCTGTCTCTGCTGGCTGTTACCCCTCTCTACTATCGTTTTCAAGTGCCTAAGGCCGATGGTTCCTTAAGGAATATTGAAGCCCCTTCTCTGGAATTGAAAAGGGTACAGCGCAAGCTCAATGAATATTTACAGTCTGTCTATTATATGATGATGCCCGAAATCTCTTATGGTTATATCAGGGCAGTGCGCAGAGAGCAGAACATGCGCAATATTGTGACCAACGCTCAAAAACACACAGGTTGTCGATATATGCTCAATGTCGATTTCGAAGACTTTTTTCATCAGATCAGGCAGAACCACCTGGCAGCACTGCTAAGTAGTAAGCCCTTCAGATTTCAAAGGCAGGCAGCTTTGGTTTTGGCAAGATTCTGTTGTCTGGAAGGACGATTGCCTATGGGGGCTCCTACCTCTCCTGTTTTGTCAAACCTGGCCTGTATCGCCCTGGACAAAGCCTTGTATGCCTGGGCGCAAAAAGGAGATTTTGTCATTACCCGTTTTGTCGATGATGTAACCCTGTCTTCAAAGAAGACAGAAATTGACCTCAATCATTTTTTCGAGCTGTCAAAAATATTTCAGCAATATGATTTTCAGATCAATGAAGACAAAACGCAATACTATAGTGCGGTTGATGAAAAAACAGTAACGGGCCTGGCGGTAAGCGATGAAGTAAGTATTCCTTCAGGCTATTACGAGTCCCTGGAAGCTGACCTGCAAAGACTCAAAAGTGTAGTAGAGGTAGACCTGCTTACCGGTAGCCTTGCCAAAGCTGGTATGATTAAAAAGTACAAACAGGAAGTGATGGGGAAGATCAATTTCATCTCTATGGTAGAAGGCAAATCTGATCAGCAGTATCATAACTATCTCGATCAGTTTGAAATGGCCATTGACCCACCTTTGGCCATCTTTTCGGCCAGTTGGACAAGCTTTAACTATATGCACTGATGCAATTGATTATAGATACAAGAGAGACGAGCCTTACCATGAAGGATAAGACATTTCTGGTGGCCAATAAAAGTACTTCGAGACAGATTAGTCCTAAAAGAGTGAGCAGTATCGCTATCACCGGAAATTGCCGGCTTTCTGCCTCAGCCATAAAACTGGCGGCTCAAAGTAAAATACCCATTTACTTTTTTGAGAAGACAGGCAAGCTGGCAGCCAGAACCTGGAGCCCTTATTTCAGTAACCTGGCAGATTTGAGAAGGAGACAATTACTTTTCGCTGAAAGAGAGGACGCGCTGCGATGGGTTCAAAGCATTTTGATAAAAAAGTGTATGGAACAGATGATCACTCTGGAGCGCCTGGGGAGGAGAAAAACTTCTGCCCTGACACTGGTCAAAAGCACGGTGAATGAGATAAATGAAATGGCTTTAAGCATCGGGCATACAGAAGGAGATAACGTTGCTGTGGTACGCAACAGGCTGATGGGCCTGGAAGGGCGGATATCCGGTCGGTATTTTTTGACCCTCCAACATTTTCTTGAGGAACCCTTTAAAACCAAATCTAGAACCAGAAGACCTGCGAAAGACCCATTTAATGCTGCTCTAAACTATTTGTATGGTATGACTTATAGCGTTGTGGAGTCGGGGGTTATGGCTTCGGGCCTGGACCCGCTGATAGGCTATCTTCATGTAGAAGGCTATGTAAGGAGGTCGTTAGTATTTGATCTAATCGAGCCCTTCAGACCTATAGTAGACAGGCTGCTGATTAGTCTGTTCACAGATAAACGACTTAATACTGAGTGTTTTACTAATAATAAAAACGGGTTTTTACTTGGTAAGGCTGGGAAACGGGTGATGATTCCTGCCTTCAACGACTATATCGGACAATACCTTTTAGTGGGGGACAAGAAAATGAGGCTCAAAGATCATATCTACCACGAATGTCGGTTATTGGCAAAACAACTAAGGGGTGAGCTATGATTTATTTGGTCTTTTATGATATAGCAGATAGTGCAAGACGTACCAAAGTGGCGAAAAGGTTGATCCAGTTAGGGTTCGAAAGACTCCAGTACTCTGTTTTTTCCGGTTTAGAAAACCTCTCCGAAATTCCGCAAGCGTGGAATTTCTTTAAGAATCAGCTGGATAAAAAAACGGACAAACTTTATGTTTTGAGGGTAAGTAAAGCAAGTTTAAAGTCAATGGACATAATTGGCGTTTTTTCGTTGGATTTAGATTACCTGAGCGGAGATACAGATAGCCTTTTTATTTAAGTGAATTTTGATTTAGCAATGTATATGGCCGATATGCGAACAAATGGAATTAGGTTAACCTGCTTAAAGACAGTGATTTGTGTAAGAGGTGGCGTCAGAGTAAGCATCAGGAATAGGACAGACTGAGACTTCGTTCATAGTCCTTTACAGGAAAATCTTGTGGTCAGAGTAAGCATCAGGAATAGGACAGACTGAGACTTTGATCATAGTTTAATAATGTTTCCATAATGGGTCAGAGTAAGCATCAGGAATAGGACAGACTGAGACTTTTTTAGAATAATACAAAGTTCTGGCATATTGGTCAGAGTAAGCATCAGGAATAGGACAGACTGAGACAATTAGAGTAGATATCGATGTTGTGAGCTTTTGTCAGAGTAAGCATCAGGAATAGGACAGACTGAGACAAGTAACGGATCACTTTGCCATAGCCTTTGTTTGGTCAGAGTAAGCATCAGGAATAGGACAGACTGAGACCTTTGCTTCACGCAGTTGGATGAAGAGTTTTTGCGTCAGAGTAAGCATCAGGAATAGGACAGACTGAGACCTTCTCTTTCCGTTGCCCCACTGCTTTTCAGGTACGTCAGAGTAAGCATCAGGAATAGGACAGACTGAGACCTCAATAGGGTTAAATATCTTGTCAAATAGAAGTAGTCAGAGTAAGCATCAGGAATAGGATAGACCGGCCAGCCTA
>DIYF01000080.1:0-42571 GCA_002427745.1 Roseivirga sp. UBA6061
TATAAAATAATCGGACACTATTCTTTTAAGAATTGATATAGAAACAGATGAGTGAGAATTTGAACCAAGTGCCCACTATGGCCCAGATGGCCGCGAAAGGAGAAACTCCTGAAGTACTCTTTTGGGTGGGATGTGCGGGGTCATATGACGACCGTTACAAGAAAGTAACCAAGGCTTTTGTGCGCATACTGAACAAAGTGGGAATTTCTTTTGCCGTACTGGGACCTGAAGAAACCTGCACGGGAGATCCTGCCAGACGTGCAGGCAATGAATTTCTGTTTCAAATGCAGGCCATGGCCAATATTCAGGTAATGGATGCCTACTCAGTCAAGAAGATTGTAACAGCCTGTCCCCACTGTTTTAATACACTTAAAAACGAATACCCGGAACTGGGTGGTAATTACGAGGTGATTCACCATGCTACTTTTTTGCAGCAGCTCATCAATGAGGGCAAAGTAGGACTGGCCGGAGGAGGTGAGTTTAAGGGTAAGAAAATCACCTACCATGACTCTTGTTACCTGGGTCGTGCCAATAACATCTATGAAGCCCCGCGAGAAGTATTACAGGCCCTGGATGCAGAATTGGTGGAGATGAAACGTTGCCGTACCAGAGGTCTCTGCTGTGGAGCCGGTGGTGCTCAGATGTTCAAGGATGCCGAAGCCGGTAACAAAGAGATCAATATTGAGCGTACCGAAGAAGCCTTGTCTACAGGAGCTAACATTGTGGCCTCTGCCTGCCCTTTCTGTATGACCATGATGCGAGATGGCGTGAAGTCCAAGGAAAAAGAAGAGTCGGTAGAAGTATTGGATCTGGCAGAGCTTATCGCTAAAAACGAAGGCATATAGGCACGGACAAAGCAGGTTAGACCATTTGAAAATTAAAGAGCCGGCTCTCCAACCGGCTCTCGTTTAACCAAACTAAATAGGTCAGAAAATCACTGAATTATTTAGCATCTTTCTACAGGATACTTCGGAGCATCACAGTAGTGGAGGACGGACCTCCAATTTCTTCTATCGTGCAAATAACACTTTCAAGTATCACGTAATTGTCACGAGAATTTCATTAAATGATAAAAAACGGTATTCGGTTCCGTACTGAACTAACCCTGAAAACAAGTAAGTGTTGAACATCCCGGTCTTATTCTCAGGTCAGCACAAAACACTCAGCTGTTTTTAAGCACTCTTAAGGTTTCTGATAAATCCCAGTATTCTTTCAATCTCTGGTATGAAACAGAATCTTCTGACTCTAAAAGCTTCAAAAGTCCCTCTTCCACGACTTTCCTCATAACTCTTAACACATCTGATGCCAGAACAGAATTTAGCTCCTGACTCATCATACCCAGCGATTCGAGTTGATTATTCTCCAGGAGCATGTATCCCAGCCCCATCAGACTCTTTTCATGTTTTGTGAACTGATTATCACTATCATTTAAGAGGTATAATTCATAAAAAAGCTGAGCGGCATTTGCCCTTAATCTACCATTAGTATGCCCATACATTTTGAATGCCTTAACCGAGCCTGACAGATTTCTGAGTCACTCAAATTTTTTATCTTATCTCCGATTTCAACCGATAGGAATAAAATTAATGTATTTGGAACAATTATCATACATTAGGAACATTTTTTTGACAAATACTCATCTGCCGCAACATCTTATTATATCCAGGCACAAAAGAACCGGTTATTCTTTTAGTGCATCACCGCTTTCTATCGGGAATAGCAATCAAAGCCTCATGAAGTAATGGCAACGGATAAGTTTAAGGAAGGAATCACCGAAAGATTCAAGGTGCTGGTTGGCTTACTCATAAGAAGTGGTTTAGCTAAAAATAATACTGAGGTAGGCGTACTGATGAATCAACCTCCACAGGCGATTTCCAAGATGCTTATGGGCGAACGCATTATTACCCTCGAGCAGATTGCTACTCTTTCAAGAAATACCGGCATAAATTCCAACTGGCTGTTGAAAGGAGAGGGTTCTGTTTTCATCGAAGAAAGTGACACAAAAGATGACATTATTACCGTCATTTCCAGGGCTATCATTGACGGACGAGTTCCGACTCTTGAGGGAGAACAGATGATAGCAGAACTTGTGAAACTCCGGAACCTTCTACAGGAAAAGCAGGAAGAAATCAATGGCCTTCAGGGAAAGGTAATGACCCTTATGGAGTCCCAAAAAAAGGCCTGAATTGAAAAAACAAAGAGGCGTGTTCCGAAGATCACACCTCTTTCTGCTTCAACCAAAATAGTCAGTTTTTAGTGTTTAGATGAAAGGCTCTTTCAGTGAATAACTCAAGATAAACCCTCCTTATCACAGAACCCTCACGAAGACTTAAACTGTTCATCATAACTAAAAAATAAAGGGGCACCTTTTCGGGCACCCCTCTCATTTAATAATCTGCTTTAAAAGCTACCTAATCAAAGCTCTTAAGAAACCGATTAGTTAGGCTGAATTGTCACCTTAATCAGGTTGTAGCCTCCTCTTGGGTCAGTCAGGTATACTACACCCGGAGCAGAAGTAATCACTCCTTTACCGAATTGCACATCTTCAATCTCACCAACTCTTCTCACATTGGTATTGGCATCAGCAGCTCCTGTATTAGGGCCAGACTGTCTTGGTGCCTGGTTCATACCTTTACCCACAGGTTCGTCAATTTCCGTACCGGCATCATAGAGATAAGCTTCAGGGCTGTAACCTGTTCCGCTTTTAGGCGTGCCATCTGCGTTAAAAAGCTCAACACCATTGTTGTTAAAGCTGAAGAACCAGTCGTTAGAATTGATGAACATGGTAGCAAAACCAAATTTGTATCCTGGTTTTGCCCAGATAGTAAAGGTCATTTCTTCACCCGGGAATACAGGCGCCATCTGGTCAGCAGCTACCGCCATGTAACCATTATCAGTCAGGAAAGCTACTGCTTCATCAGCACCACCATCCTCAGCCATTTTTTCCAGACCGCTACCGGCAATCATTGGAGAGCCCTGAGTGAACAAAGGATCGTTCTCGCTGCCAGGGAATACGTAGGCCAGTCCCGGAGCAAAAGGTGTGATAGACGAAGACATTCTCAAAGGTGCTCCGCTTGTACCTTCTTCATTGAACCAATTGTAAAGAACCATTGGGTTACCTGCCTCAGCAATTTCTTTCAGTCCTACACCGCGGTCAGGTTGTCCTACTGTGAACAAAGGATCGTCCTGAGCGTGAACTACCAGCATACCTGGAGTCAGAATCATCTGGCTTACTCTCATTAGAGTCAAAGTGAACTTTTCACCGTCATGTGATAACTGGAATTTCGCGTAATCTGAGATATCGCTGGTTTGCAGTCTTACACGGGTATCATCGTCAGGGTCACCCGCTGTACCACCATTAGGCATAGTGGCAATAGTAGAAGGATCCTCTTCCTCTGTTCCACCATCCCAAAGCATTACTTGTCCGGTGATATCGCCCGTTACCGGAGTGTTGTTTCCTGTGAAAAGCTCAATCCCGTTACCATCAGGAGCAAAGAACCAATCGTTGGTCGCAGCAGACATCGTGGCAAAAGAAAGTCTTGAGCCGGGAGTCGCATAGAAATCAACGCTGTAATAAGCACCGTCAGTAGTCAAAGGCCCTGGATTATCAGCACCGGCAGGTGTATTAAAAACTTTCGAGCTCAGGTAATTGATAACGTTAGTTAATGTGATTTTGAAGCTCACCGCATTATCGTTAGCATCATCTGTGATGTTTACGACTACCAGGCCACTTGTAGAAAGTACACCATCAGAAACTTCTACGTTCAGATTGAATGAAGTAGTAGTTTCGAAATCGATAGCCGACATGTCGTTGATAGACAATTCACCGGAGCTGGCATCAAGTGCGAAAGCATTTCCGGTATTACCACCTGAAATAGTAAAGGCTAAAGTACCTGCTTCAGGGTCAGAAGCTGTAATGGTTCCCAGTACAGTACCATTACTCATGTTCTCAGTCAGTGAAAAAACCTGTCCGCTGATTACCGGTGGCAGGTTCACATCTTCATCATCGCAGCTGGCAACGAAAAGTACCAGAAGAGCGAATAAACTTGCTTGAATTAGTTTCCTCATTTTGTGATCGTTTTGATAGTTGCACAAAGGTGAGCAGCAGTTATCACGAAGATTTCACGGAATATTCAACAGAGGATAAAAGCATGTCAGACAGATAACATTAGAAGTTTTCCCTCTGATATTTTTTGTACGGGAAAGCATAAAAAAACCGCTCCGGTTTACACCGCAGCGGTTCAGATCAATATAAAATTTTCCTGAGTGGTTTTACTGTCAGAGGTTCATGAAAACTCCTACTGAATATGAGGGACTTGCCAACACTCTTCGGCCACTCAATGCCGTACCAATAGCAGCAGAAACACCGAATTTGTCATCCCACTGATAGGCTACCTCAGGAGTAAAAGCGAGGTACTCGATATTGTTGGAGAAAATCCCGTTTGTAGGTGTTTCCAGGTCACTTCCATTATTCAGAGAGTTCACACTCAACAGCTTCGCATTCACAATCCACTTTTCTCCCAGCTTATGGCCAATTTCCAGACCCAGTCTGAGCTCATCAGAAAAGTTATTGGTTCTGTTATTATAGGCTAACAAGGCAGAAATCCAGGCCCGTCCTTTTCTCAATCCACGACTCGCTTCCAGGGTAAGCATCTGGTTGAACTCACCATCACCCGTTTGCAGGATTTGTGTATCTCCGCCTGCTTCGTTGCCAAGCGGTAAACCCAGGGTAAGCATCGCACTTACTACAATCGGCTTATCGACAATCAGGCCATATTTCAGAGAGAGGTCGGTATCTCCAAAAGAATTCACCTCATCACCGGGAGCAATCTGACGACCATCTCTCCCCGAAACCTGCTCATTTAAGGTGGCACGGGCAAAAAACGGGATAAACGCTACCGCTGTCAAACGATCGGTCAGACCGTATTCTCCATAAAAACTCGTATTGAAAACACTGGCCGTTGCGATGTCCAGTATATCTCCGGCCGGTGAATAGTAGCTATCAGAAATGATGACATACTGACTAAGCTTGAAATAACCTTTGCCTTTCTTTTGTGGCCATCCACCTCCGGCAAAAGCAGCATTTGCACTAAGAGCCAGTATAATTATGAGATTGACTAATTTCTTCAACATGATTTCTTAATTATTAAAGGCACCAAACCCAAACGAAACTCCAAAAGGCTTACAGTAAATTACTACATGGCTGTAGGTATTCAACTGGGCATCATTCTTACTTACTACATAAGTCTGACTGCCCGAATTGCTCATCAGTCTGCCTAGTTCCACACCACCGGTCACATTCGTTCCGGCATTACTCAGGTATACAAACAGGCCAGGTCCGTTGGAAGCTCTGAAATTGCTCTCAAAAGTCAGCTCCAGGTTATCTCCCGTATCTCTCAGGTTGAAGTCTCCAACCACGGTATAACTTGCCCTTCCCTGCAGCGTACCACTGCGCGTATCAGACATAATAGATGTGGTCATTCCTGAATTTACCTTCACCGAATCAACTGTCTCGCCTACCCAGGCTCTGATGTAAATATTACCTTCTGTAAGAGCTGTAGCCAAACCTGAGTTATTGATACTGATGATTGTTTCGTCTGTACTGCTCCAGCTAATAGTCTGCTCGGTTTTCTGTCCAAAATCGTCAAAATGGCTTGCTGCAAACTGAAAGCTATCGCCAATCCGCAAGCTGTCAACAGCCTCGGAAATTGTCACCTCCTCCGGCACCTGTAACTCCTCCACAATGTCGGTACCGATACAGCTCGATAGTACCGACATGGCAACCAACCCAATGGCTAATAATTTTTTCATGGTTTCTTTTCGTGTTGTTTTATTGATAGTAGGGTAATTGAAAGGCAAATGAAGTGCCTTGATTAAGTTTACTGGTAAGGCTGATCGTAGCATCGTGGATTTCCAGGATTTTACGAACGATGGCCAAACCAAGACCTGTATTATTTTTATCCAGAGACAATCTCTTATCGCCAATATGGTAGCGATCAAAGACAAAAGGAATTTGCTCCTCAGGAATTCCCACACCGGTATCTGCCACCTCAATCTGCACATCATTCTCCAGCTCGTTGGTCTTGATCGTAATGGTACCTCCCTCAGGGGTAAACTTCAGGGCATTATCGATCAGGTTTTGCAAAACCCTTTCAATCAAAGCCACATCTGCATTTACCAGTTTGATATTGTTGGAGATAACTGACTGGATCAATACCCCTTTTCGTCTCGCCAGTATGAGGTACTTCTGGGCCACATCCTGAATCAGCTCATTAATAAAGAAAGGCTCTTTTTTAGGGGTGATCTGCTTCGATTCCAGTTTGGATAACTCAAACAGTTCTCCCACCATTTTCTTAAGCTTCTCAGTACTCTCCAGAATAATGGTGAGGTACTTATCGCGCTCTTCCAGTGAAAGCTTGTCCTTTTTGATCATCAGCGTCTCGATGTAGCCGTGAATCACAGCCAGAGGCGTTCTCAAATCATGAGACACATTTCCCACCAGCTCTCTTCGCAGATTTTCCATCGACTTAAGGTTTTCGATATTCCCTTCGATAGTATCAGCCATTTCATTAAAGGCTACGGCCACATTGTTGAATTCACGACCCGACTTGACGGGAATGCGGGCACTGAAATCTCCGGCCTGAAAGTCCTTTACTCCCTCAATTACCGTTCTCAGGTTTCTGGTGATAAACCAGATAGCCACAAGCCCTACAATCAAGGCCCCAAACAGAGTAATCAGCATAGTTCGCCCACCCAGCATGGTCACATAGTCGATAAAGAGTGAGGAGGCGACTGACTGGTACTCTTCACCTGCCAGTACGACATAGACATAGCCGAGGATTTTTCCGTCCTCTTCGATAGGGGCAGCACTGAAAATCTGCTCTGCACCCGGGTTTCTGGGGTCATCCCCCAGCACACATTCTTTTCCCTTAGTAGCGATAAACTCTGCTATCGGGGCAATGCTCACCTCGGTAAGCTTCACCTTCTTATAGGGCGCCACATGTGCCAGAATCTTTCCGTTAGGGTCGAGCAAATACACCTCAATACTGGGGTTTACCGCCATCATATGGTGCATGATATCATCGGCCGCATTATCGGCTATTTCGCCATTGATAATGGGCTTTACTTCCTGGATAATACTCTGGGCTATCGGAGCATTCAGGCGCTGATTTCTTTCCTGAAAGAAAGTCTCCGCAGCGGAAATACTCAGAAACATATGAGCAGTACCTATGATTACCAGCAGAATAAGAAAGGTGGCAGAAAGCTTCCAGAAAAGACTGACGCCTCCTTTTGTATTACTGTTTGACATTTTCTTCATCATTTAAATCATCATTGAACCTGTAGCCAATCCCCCAGGTGGTGAGGATATACTTAGGCTTGGAAAGGTCCTTTTCAATTTTCACGCGCAGCCTGTTGATGTGGGAGTTCACGGTGTGCTCATAGCCATCAAATTCATATCCCCAGATAAGCTTAAGCAGTCGTTCGCGGCTGTAGCTCGTACCGGGATTGGATGCCATCAGGGCCAGTAAATCAAACTCCTTGGGCGTGAGGTCTATGCGCTCGTCAAAGAGCATCACTTTTCTCTTGTTCTTATCCACAACCAGCTCATTGAAATAAAGAATTTCTGCATCAGGCTCCTTTTCAGGAGTGCTCATGAGTTCCACCCTTCGGAGAATTGCCTTTACACGGGCCGTTAGCTCTCTTACACTGAAAGGTTTGGTGAGATAATCATCTGCTCCCATTTCCAGCCCCAACACTTTATCTATTTCCTCAGATCGGGCTGTCAGCATCAGAATGGGCGTTTTCACTCCGGCACTTCTCAAGGTCCGGCAAATCTCCAGGCCATCCTTGCCAGGAAGCATCACATCCAGCAGTATGATGTCAAATTTCATCTTCAGAGCTACCTCCAGGGCATCTCCTCCATGGTCAATGATCATGGTTTCAAGACCCATATCTTTCAGATGAATCTCAATGAGACCGCTGATATCTTTGTCATCCTCTACTATAAGTACACTTTTTTCCATAAGGCCGGGGCAAATTTAGATACAAGTTATCACGAAAAAATCACGCTTGGTTCAACAATGTATAAATCTGACAATGAGTCATTTGACGTAAATTCTCTAAATCATACTGAGACAGGTGGCGCGATATCAAATTAGTTCGTTATTCTGTTTAAAGTCAGAGATGTAACCCATGAAAGGGAATTAATATCTCAGCAAATTGTTTGCAAAAGACAATAGCACGACATTTGACGAAAAAGGAGTTTAGTTATGTTGACATATTTTGAGGCCATGGGAGATAACTCCAGGATTTGGATTTATCAGTCAGACCGCCCAATCGGTGAAGAGGAAAAAGCGGCTATCATGATTGATTCAGAGGCGTTTCTGAAACAATGGGCAGCTCATGGAAGTGATTTGAAAGCTTCCGGAACCATACTACATGACCACTTTCTGATTATCTGCACAGATGAGTCTTTTAACCTGGCCAGCGGATGTTCAATAGACAGTTCGGTACAATTTGTACAGGGGTTGGGTCAAAAATTCAATATTGACTTCTTTCAGCGCACCAACCTCGCTTTCTGGCAGGGTGAGGGCATCGAGATCATAAAGTTAAATGACCTGAAAGGGCTTGTAGCTGACGGGACAATCGGCCCGGATTCGCTTTTCTTTGAAAATACAATTCAAACTAAAGGTCAACTACAAACTGAATGGCGCGTTAAGGCAGGTGAAACCTGGTTGAAAAGATACTTTAAGGCGGCATTGAACGTATAAAATATTAGCATTGAACCTAAATGGCTATTTTAGGAAACAATGTGCTACCGATTCGGTATTATTAATCATTAGACTGATGCAAAGCCCAACATCGAAACAGTAGGTTAGAGCAGGCTTTGTAAAGACCATAGATTCAAATGAAGACAGTACTCAGATTTTCAATATTGACAGGCCTGATGGTTCTTTGGAGCTGCCAGTCGTCAAACAAAAATTTCCTGGGGATTGATACACCCTCCGACAATAGAAGCACCAGTTCTTCCGGTGGATTCGCTCAACCGGCTACACCTGATCAGGCGACTGACGACAAGAAAGCCAAAGCAATCAAGCTGAAGAAAAGCTTTGAAAACGGAGAGTATGAATCGGCCATTGAAGAATTGAAAGAAGACCTGGAAGATGATCCGGATTCACCGGCCACCAACTATTACCTGGCAGAATCTTACCGAAGATCAAACCGCATTTACGAGGCCTCTCCTTACTATGCCAAAGCCATAGCCGGTGGTTTTTCAGACGATGAAATGGAACTTCACTATGCGAAGTCTCTGAAAGCCAATGAGAATTATGACGATGCCCGGAAGGTACTGACAGACTATCTGGAATATGCCACAGTGGAAAAATTTGTGGACCGGGCTAAAAATGAGCTTTCTAACCTGGATCAACTGGAAACCATTCAGCTTGATGTTCGAAAAATTACGGTCACTCCGGCAGTAGGTATCAACACGCCTAACGCTGAGTACAGTCCCTACTACTTCGATGGTCACCTTTATTTTTCATCCACACGCGAAGCGGGAGATCTGTTCAAAGGTAATGGTACACCCTTCAGTGACCTGTATAAAGTAAAAACCAGTGGCCTGCTGACAGAGTCAGGTACACTGGAATCTCTGGAAGACTTCATCAACGATGAGGGCGTAAATGAAGGTACCATTGCCTTCTCACCAGATGGCAAAACGATGGTTTTTGCGAAAGGCAACGATGGTAAAAAAGGAGGCAGACAAGATGTGGACCTTTTCATTTCAGAAAAAAGAAACGGGAACTGGACACAACCCACGATTATGCCGATCAACTCGCCTGACTGGGATTCAAGCCCGGTTTTCAATCAGGCCGGCACAGTATTGTACTTCTCATCCAACCGTCCTGGCGGTGAAGGAGGACACGACATCTACCGTGCCTCTAAAAACGATCGGGGCAGATGGGCCAATGTACAGAATTTAGGTCCGGACATTAACACGCCTGAAAACGAAATGTTTCCTTACGTTTCCCCGGATAACAAACTCTACTTTGCTTCTGACGGTCATGCAGGCTTTGGTATGCTGGACCTTTTTCAGGCAATCAACGAAGGAGGTAATATCACCATCAAAAATATGGGACCTTCCGTCAACACCGCCTTTGACGACTTCGGACTTGTCTACTCTGACTTTCCTTACGAAGGCTTTTTCTCTTCGAACAGACCCGGAGGTCAGGGAGATGATGACATCTACACCTTTATTGATGATACTCCGAGTTTAAAGGAGGTAGCCTATATTTTAAAAGGTACCACCTATTCACTTGATCAAGACAGCGCCAGATCTCTGCTTGGCGGAGTAAGAGTAGATTTACTGGATGCCGAGGGAAGACTGGTTGATGATGTTACCACCGGCCGTGGCGGAGTCTTTGAGTTTACTATCGACCCGGAAAAAGAATATAATCTGCTTGGTAAGAAAGTAGACTTCCTCTCGGGAAGGAATAGCCTTTCGACTGTTGGCGAAACAATAGACAAAACCACCATGGCAGAAAGATCCCGCACCAAGGAGTTCACTGTCGACCTTGACCTTACCGGAATCAAAGTTGCAGAGGGAGAGGATTTTGTCGTGAAGAATGTACTGTATGACCTCGCTAAGTGGGATATCAGACCCGATGCCGCGAAAGAGCTGGATAAGCTGGTACAATTCTTAAAAGACAACCCTGGTGTTTCAATCGAACTGAGCTCCCATACTGACTCACGTGATACTAAAGAAAATAACCAGGTACTCTCTCAAAAGCGCGCAGAATCAGCCGTTGCCTATATGGTGACCAGAGGCATTTCAAGATCGCGCATGAAACCACAAGGCTATGGTGAGGAAAAACTGATCAATGGTTGTGATGATGCGAATGTGGACAACTGCACAGAAGAGCAACATCAGGCTAACCGTAGAACTGAGTTTAAAATCATCAAGTACGATAGCTCTGTAGGCCAGAATTAATTCAAAAAAATTAATGATATATAATCCAAAGCCTCCTCAATCGGGAGGCTTTGTTATTTTTGTGGCTTAATACCATTAGCCATGAGCGATCGATATATGCAGCGCGGGGTTTCTGCCTCAAAAGAAGATGTACACAATGCCATCAAAAACCTGGACAAAGGGTTGTTCCCGAAGGCATTCTGTAAGATCGTTCCTGACTTTATGGGAGGTGATGAGGCCTACTGCAACATTATGCATGCCGATGGTGCCGGCACCAAATCTTCTCTGGCCTATATGTACTGGAAAGAAACCGGTGATATCAGTGTCTGGAAAGGTATAGCCCAGGATGCCATTATCATGAATACAGATGACCTGCTTTGCGTAGGGGCTACAGACAATATCCTGCTTTCATCTACTATTGGCCGTAACAAAAATCTTATTCCGGGTGAAGTGATCGCTGCACTGATCAATGGTACCGAAGAAGTGTTGCAGATGCTGCGTGATAATGGAGTAAACATTATCAGTACCGGTGGTGAAACAGCCGACCTGGGCGACCTGGTTAGAACGGTGGTAGTAGATAGCACTGTGATTGGCCGCATGAAACGGGAAGATGCCATCACCAATGAAAAGATAGCTCCCGGCCAGGTAATCGTAGGGTTGGCATCAGCGGGTCAGGCTTCTTATGAAAGCGAATATAATGGTGGTATGGGCTCCAATGGCCTTACCTCTGCCCGACATGATGTCTTCCATAAGTCTCTTTCGGAAAAATACCCTGAGAGCTTTGACCCTTCTGTACCGGAAGATCTGGTGTATTCAGGATCTTACCAGCTTACCGACCCTGTAGAAGACAGTCCCCTGGATGCCGGCAAGCTCGTACTATCTCCCACACGTACCTATGCACCAGTCATCAATGCCATTCTGAAAGAGTATCGTCACCAGATTGGAGGGCTGATTCATTGTAGCGGAGGAGCCCAAACCAAAATTCTGCACTTCGTTGATGACCTGCATATCATCAAGGACAATCTTTTTGACCTGCCTCCCCTGTTCAAAATGATCCAGCAGGAAAGTCAGACTGACTGGAAAGAAATGTACAAAGTATTCAATATGGGCCATCGTATGGAGATTTATATTGAAGAACAGTATGCCCAGGACATCATTAATATCTCAGAATCTTTCAATGTAAAAGCTGCTGTGATCGGTCGGGTGGAAGGTGCAACTGGCAAAAAACTGACGATAAAGTCCAAATTTGGTATTTTTCTATATTAACTTTCAAAGCATACATATAACAAAAAAGTGATTAAGATCGTTGAATAGTAGGGTTTTTTAACCGATCATTGTACTGCTGGAAACAGTAGTACTGTTACTAACAACGCCTAGACACTTGATGACGATAAACTACAGAGCATTTTTGCTCTTGACGTTTGCTATATGGAGCTACGTAATATCCACCCATACCCTGGTGGCCCAAACGCCTATTACCACCATCAATACAAATGCTGTTACAACCGGGCTCACTACCTCCAGTTATTCTGCCACTTCTCCATCAGATGCAGGAGGAACCATTGACGCTAATACAACTTACACAGTCAATTACGGCCAGGTCCAGAATTTACTTCCTACGTCCTATGTGGCAGGCGGTATTACTTATGATCGCTTTGTTACCCCTGATACGCTGATAATCAGAAGAACTGATGCAGGGCGTCAGCTCATTATCTTCTACGAAGTAGACAACGTTGATAATACGAATGATATTATCGACATAGATGCGGAGCAGCAAGACAATGAAGAAGCCCTCTACCAAAGCGGGTTGCTCAATGCAGGTTATGACAACATTCTGGTAAACTCAGCGACTAACTTTGCCAATGTTGAACGTATCGACATCATCTACTATACCGGAATTGTCACCTCGTCTCCTTCAACGGCCGTTTTCCCTATTGTAGAAAGAGGTGGTAATGATGACATCAAGGTAGCGGCCATCAAAACCTTAGATGTCAACGGAGATCCAAGTGAGTACTACTCCACTGTGGTAGAAGTCAATAACAATGGCACTTCAGACTGGGGTAATTCCGGTATAGCTCATGTTTCCCTGGTCATGAGAAGGCAGGATGCCACTTCCAATCCCCTTCCCCAAACCGTACTGGGAACCCAGGATATTCATGGCAGTGCCGTGTCCTTTTCAGATTTCGGAGTGGCAGCTGACGAAATCGTTTATGGCTACTCCATTTTCGCTGATGATGTTGACGAATCCACGGTGGACATCACAGACATTACCGAATATCCGACCAATACCGGATCTGCCTCAGGCCTGGACCTAATAGCAGGTATTTCCACAGCTGTGGCCAGTGATGATAACCTGACCAAGTCAACCGGCCCGGGGGGATATAAAGCAGACCTGGACACCTGGTTGAAAGCCAACAACAGCGCCAGTGTGACTACCAGTACCGATGGATCTACAGTTACTGACTGGCAGGATGAATGGCTGGGAGACCATGATGCCACCACACTTACCTCCGCACCTACTTACCGCGATGGTACCGCTTCCTCAGCGGATGACATCAACTTTAACCCCACCGTTGACTTCCTGGATGCTACTGAACGCGGATTGCAAATCGCCAACAATACCGACTTTAATACAGCCACCTCCTATGCTACCAAGGGTCTCAACATCGCCTTCAGAACAGGTAATGACATTACTACCAAACAGCAGATTTATGAACAGGGCAGTAATGACAGGGGCATTAACGTCTATATTCGGGCGGGCTCCCTCTATGTTGGTGCCTGGAACATTCCCAATACGGATGGTGCCGGAGATAACTGGGGCTTCAGTTCCACTAATACCTCATCCATTGCTACCGAAACGGAGTATATCATCACACTGGAGTTTGACGGTAATTCAGGAGGTACCGGTACAGTAACAGCTTATCTCAACGGTCAAAGCTTCGGCACTATTTCCAGTGTAGGGCTCTTGTTTCAGGATACAGACGGCATAGGCCTGGGAGATACCAATTCTCAGTCGCGTTATGATGACGGAACCACAGCCGCAGCCTCTTTTTACGGCAGTATCCCTGAATTTATCTATTGCAATACCCCTTCTGCCTTTAGCAGTAGCCAGAGAAACAGAATAGAGAGCTATCTCGCTATCAAGTATGGAATTACCCTGGATCAGACTTCCCCTGTCAATTATGTCAACTCAGACGGATCGACCATCTTCAATACCACCCTGAATGCTTCCCTCGGAGGTTACCTTGAGTACAACAATGATATTGCGGGCATAGGTCGCGATGACAATTCTGAGTTTGTTCAGCTTCAGTCCCAAAGTGAAAATACAGGGAGTATTGTTGAAGTGCACCGCACCACCAGTATCGGCACAGATGATACCTGGCTTATCTGGGGTAATGATGGAGGCGCTACAACCTCCAGTCGCGTAGTTACCAAGCCAGACACCATTAATGAAAGGTTGCAGCGCATCTGGCGTGTGGCCGAAGAGAATTCCGTAGGCGTTACGGATATCTCATTCGATATTACCGGGCTCGGTTTTGGCACAGATGCCGGTGATTTCTCCTTGTTAATAGCCAGTAATTCATCAGGAGCCGATTTTTCAAACGCTACCGTAGTGACCGGTGGTACTTTTAACGGAGATGTGATTACCTTCTCTGATATCAATCTTTCGGATGGCGAATATTTCACACTGGGAACCCAATACTTTATTTGTACTCCCGGAGGCGTACAGGATGGCCTGGCCCTCTGGCTTAAGGCAGATGCAGAGACTTTTAATACCGGCACTACACTCGCCACAAACGGGCAAACTGTGGAAACCTGGGCAGACCAGAGCAGAAGCGACTTTGACGCCACCAATGATGGAGGTGTCACCAACAGAGCTCCTACCTGGGTAGAAACCGATGTAAACTTTAACCCGGGGCTTAACTGGAATGCCGGAACAGATGAAATAGGCTTCACTCTCGGAAGCAATTTTATTTTCGCCCCGGCCGCTGATGGCGGCATGCACATCTTCTCCTCAGTAGAGCCTGAAAATAGCCTAACAGGAGGAAACAGAAACAACAAATGGATCTACAACTTCGGAAACAATAATAATTCAGGCGTAGGCATTGCCGCTTATGGAGACCGAGGCAATATTGTAGCTGACGGAAAAGTGAATTTCAATATTGCACCCACCGCATCCAATTTCATTGCGGAAGGAGATTTTAATACCAACGCGGGCACAGGTGATGAAAAGAACTACATACTTGACGGAACCATCACAAATGCCAATACCGGAGTGGATATTGATATTGATGATTCAGGAATTACCCAGGCCTCCACTCACGGTGCTAATCAGGGACCTGTATCGATAGGTCGCCAGTCAGAAACGAACAATCTCGGAAACAACTCAGGTCGGAGGTTTTTTGGCGATATGCAGGAGGTAATCGTTTATAATCAGGATATATCAGCCATTGAGGCACAACGTGTCCGCAGCTACCTGGCCATCAAATACGGAACAACTCTGAGCAACGACAACGATGCCGATGCGATCATCAACGAAACCATCTCAGGATCGGTAGTGGAAGGAGATTACGTGGCTTCTGATGGTACTACCATCACCTGGGACTACAGCGATGACACCGGTTTTGTATCCAATGTAGCCGGTATTGGCCGGGATGATGATACCTGCCTGGATCAAAAGCAGTCCAGAAGTGTCAATTCAGACGCGATTGTGACGATGGGCCTTGGCGGCATTGCCACCAACAATGCAGGCAATGCAAATACATTTACAGCGGATAAGGAGTTTCTAACCTGGGCCACTGACGGAGCCAGTACAGCTTTCGGAAGTATCACCACGGCAGGCACACCAGGCACCGTCAATGAGCGCATGCTGCGCATCTGGAGAGCACAGGAGACCGGTACTGTAGGAGCCACCGACATCTCTTTTGACCTGACAGGACTTACAGGCTACAGCACCAATGCAGGCGATTATCAACTGATTGTTGCCAGCGGAGGTGATAATACAAGTCTTGAAAATGGTAATACAATCACCGGGGGCACCTTTAATGGCTCCGTACTTACCTTTAGCGGAGTAGATTTGACGGATGGTCAATACTTCACACTTGGTGTTTCTGCAGACCTCTGCGGACCAGGAGGTGTTACCAGCGGTATGGTGCTTTGGCTCAGACCTGATGCCGGTACCTCTACTGAAACAGACAATACCAGCATCACCACCTGGACAGATCAATCAACTGCCGGTAATGATGCGACTGAGGTTACTAATCCGCCTCTGTATAAAAACAATGCTACAGATAACATCAACTTCCTGCCTACCATAGATTTTGATGGCACCAATGATGTACTGAGCATTGGTGATTTGTCAGAGATCAAATCTACTTCAGGTACCGGCCGCTACACCATGCTGGGCATAGGAATTCGTCAGGATGCCAATGACAACTATGTACTGGGCTCCACAGGGGGTACCAACAATGAAGAACTATACTTTGGCTATACCAATGCCAACACTACTGCTACACTAGACCATGAAAGCAATGCCATTAACCTCACCAGTCTGAGTGCATTCGACAGCCCTGCTCAGACCCCCTTTCTACTCTTTGGCGAATACGATGGCAGCGGCAGGGTGTTTGAAGAGCTACGTGACGATAACTTCAACAGAAACACAGATTCCAACACAACCGACATCAGCGGTACCCAAACCAACTACATAGGAGACGTTACCAATACAGGTAATTACAATGGACTCATCAGTGAGGTATTGGTGTACAACAGTACGGTAACCGACCTTGAAAAACTCAGAATCTACTCCTATTTCGGTATCAAATACGGCATTACGCTTCCGCAGGACAACGACAACGACCTGACACTTAATGAAACAATTTCAGGCAGTGTGGCCGAGGGAGACTATGTCGCTTCAGATGGTACCACCATCATCTGGGACGAGTCAAACGGATACAGTACCTATCATAACGGTATGGCCGGTATTGGTCGTGATGACGATGCCTGCCTGAATCAAAAGCAAAGTACCAGTGCTACAGATGGTACCATCCTGACAGTAGGCCTGGGCTCAGTGGAAGCGGATAATGCGTCAAACAACAACCTTCATGATAACCTGGATTTCCTGATCTGGGGGCATGATGATGGAGCAACCGCCCAGGCCAGTGCCAATACAGTAGATGTGCCCAATACCGTTTCCGAAAGGATGACACGCGTATGGAGGGTAGAAGACAATGGTACGGTTGGCAACACAGAACTACAGTTCGATCTGAGCTCTCTGGGCTACAGTATTTCGGATGCCTCGGCCTTTACATTACTGATTTCCAATACATCTACCATAGCCGATGCCTCGATTACAACAGGAGGTACCCTCAATGGCAATGTGCTTTCATTCACCGGGGTAGACCTTACTGATGGACAGTTCTTTACCATAGGCACAGCCTTAACCACCTGTGGTCCGGGGGGCGTCAATACCAATATAGGTCTCTGGCTCAGAGCTGATCTGGAAGTATTTTCTGACGCGGGCGTGACCGCAGCAGTCGATAACGGTGATGTAGCACAATGGAACGATCAGAGTTCTCCGGCAAGCAACGCTTCAGAAGCCAACGGAGGCGGAGGTTCTGTAGTAGAACCTTTGTATCGTACTTCCGAAATCAACTTTAACCCATCCATCTTTGTTTCTGATCAGAACACCACGAATAACTCCTTTGTGGAAACCGCGGCAGCCACCAATACGGTAAGTGGCGACATGACCTTAATTGCAATTTTTGAAACTGCTCAAAACCAGGGCACTGATGATCAGATAGACAATACCCCCTCCCTCATCGGAGCAGAGGCAGATGCCGGCACCAACGACTATGGTTTGGGTGTATATCAGGGCGAAGTAGTATTCAATGCGGCCAATACCACCACCTTCACCGCCAGAAGTACCACTGCCACCTACAATGACGGTGAACCCTATATGGCCACCGGCACCAGAGTTCAGGCAGCATCGGGAGCGGTAAACCTGTATATCAACTCACTGAATGTGGGCACCGGCACCTCTGACAATACTTCACTGAACGCTGCAGATACCTGGGCAGTGGGGAATCAAAGCAGCTATGATAACGAAGCCCAGTTTCAGGGCAATATTTCTGAAGTATTGGTATTCTCTTCTGTATTGACAGGAGAAGAGCAAGCCAGAGTAGAGTCTTATCTCGCACTCAAATACGGCATTACCCGCTCCGATAACAATGATGGTGATGGCACTTCCAATGAAATTATCAGCGGCAGCATTCGGGAGGGTGATTATGTGGCAGCAGATGGCGGCATTATCTGGGACTACGCGGCCCGTGGCAGTACCTACTTTAATGATATTGCCGGAATAGGTCGGGATGATCTTTCATGCTTTAATCAGACTCGTTCCAAAAGTGAAAACGATGATGCCCTGGTTGATATGGAGATTGGTTCATTTACCGCAGATGACTCCTGGCTGATCTGGGGAAATGACGGAGCAGATATAGAAGCCGTTGGTAACAAGGAAAGACCAGCTTCTATCAACAGCCGCCTCAACCGGGAGTGGCAGGTACAGGAGACCGGCACGGTGGGGAGTGTAAGTCTCACCTATGACCTCAGCACTATCAACGGCCCTACCGGACTGGGAACCAATAATCTCAATCGATTGAGACTTATGGTGGATGCAGACGGAGACTTTAATTCAGGTGTCACCCTTATCTCGCCAACCAGTACTGATGCAATTAATAACACGGTAACTTTCACGGTGGATTTTAACGGAAGCGATGGCTTTTACTATACGCTGGGGTCTGAGGAAGAAGATGCTTTGCCGATAACCCTGGTTAGCTTCTCTGCCCACAAAACCAATGACGACCAAATCTTGCTGGAATGGACCACGGCTCAGGAGATTAACAACAACTTTTTCACGATAGAAAGAAGCACAGATGCTATCCATTTCAAAGCCATCGGTCAGATGGACGGAGCTGGAAACTCTGTCGACTTTATCTCATATCAGTTTACAGACCTCAACCCTCTGGAGGGCGTCTCTTATTACAGACTCCGTCAAACGGATTATAACGGAGTCTCAGAATCTACCGAGATTCTCAGAGTTTATATTCCGGCTGCTAAACTGGATGTGGTCAATTACAAAGCCTACCCCAACCCTGTCCAGCGCGGAGAGGAGCTCATTATTGAGCATAAAGGTAATACCCAAAATACAATACTGAACTATCAAATCTATTCACCGGGAGGAACTCTGGTAAGAAGCGGACAACAGGAAACCAAAGGGGCTCCCATCAAAGTCAAAACCTACGGATTAGGTTCAGGCATCCACCTGATCAGGGTCTTTGAACCCGGAGCTCAACCGGTTACGCTGAAAGTGATTATTAAATAATTGACAAGCTCCGTTTACAAAAGAAAAACACCTTCTATCCCTGATCTCTCTGATTCTGACTCCCAGAAAAAGTAGAAATTCCAATTTTGGGAAAACAGCAACTCCTGCCGGGTTCATCTGACAGAAAGAAAAAAGTCATACACATCCAAAAAGAAGCTTTGTACGCCAAAATCAACGTTTAAGGCTACTAACGACACGATTTTAGCTATCTTCAAACCGCGAAATCTGCGTTTTGGAAACAAAAACATGACGGAAAAAGCAAGTCGGAATTAATGGCAAGCTGATCTGTCAGGATTTCTGCCGTTGCGAACACGGTGCACCTAAACACTTTGAGTATAATGTCCAGGCTAATATTTGTGGTAGCCTTTGCCACAATATCTATGTTTTGGGGGGCAGGTATATGGGCCCAAACTGGTATTTCTACGATAAATGTCAGTAATGTTAGTGGTACGACCACCACTACCCTGATCACTGCTCCCAGTGATGCAGGCAATAGCATCATTGCCAATAATCAATATAACATCAATTATGGACAGGGGAATAATGTAAAGGTCACCTCATATGTAGTATCCGGAACTACTTACGATCGTTTTTTAAGCCCTGACACACTCATTCTTAATCGTAGAATTGCCTCTGACAGGCTGGTCAATATATGGTATCAGCTCGACCAGATTAATACCGCACCTAATCCTGATGAACTTGATGTAGATCCTGACATTGTGCCGGATGCTGATGCCATTTACCTGTCAGGTAACCTCAATGCCGGCTATGACAACATCCTGGTTAACGATGATGACCTGGCCTCCGGAAGTATCCAGGTAGAAACAGAGAGAGTAGACGTGATCTGGTACTCTGGTATTCAAACCTCTGATCCTACAACATCCGTTTTTCCTATTATAGAAAGAGGTGGTAATGACAACATATCAATTGCTGCTATTACTTCACTCAACCCTGACGGAACACCGGCCACTTATGGTACTCTGGTGGGAGTTTCTTCATCTGACTGGCCGGGAACCGGGCAAACCTTTTCCCAATACCTTATCCTAAGGCGTCAGGCAGTCGGAGATGACCCTATCCCACTGATTGAAATCGGGTCTCAGGTGGTGCAGGGAGTTGCCGTGAGCTTTTCAGAATTAGGAATAACCGCAGGCCAGAGTATTTTCGGATACTCTCTTTTTGCTTCAGATGTAGAAGGTGTAGGCGGTGCTCCTGCCATAGCAGCTGGGGTAAGCCTTAACGATATCAGTACTTTCCCTATCAACACACTTTCTTCGGTTTCAGGTCTCGACCTGGTAGCCGGAGTATCTGCGGCTGTAGCCAGTGATGACAATCTGATTGAAACTGTAGGCCCGGGAGGTTATAAGTCAGCCCTGGCCACATGGCTTAAGGCCAATGACGGTGCCTTTGTCACCAGCGGAGGTGCTGCCTCCACTGAGGGAAGTAACGTAGGTTTTTGGGAAGACCAGTCTGTTGGCAACCATGATTTCACAACCCTCACTACCGCGCCTACCTTTAGGTCTACCACCAGCTCAGTCAACTTTAACCCCACCGTTGACTTTATTAGCGCCACCGAAACCGGCTTGCAGGTACCGGATAATACGGATTACAACATTGGAGGGCCTTACACCAGGAAGTCATTCAATATTGCCTTCCGTACAAATTCAGATGTAACCACCAGACAACAACTGTTTGAACAGGGAGGAGGTACTAACGGATTGGGGATTTATATAGACGGGGGCAATGTTTATGGCGCTATCTGGAACCGCGGAAATTCCGGAAGCTCAGGAGCCCCCTGGAATGATGGCACCCCGACTACCTTTGTCAACACTACCGTGAGTGGAGACACAGAGTATATTCTGACCCTTGAATATGATGGTAACTCCAGCTCAACCGGAACGGTGGTATTATACCTCAACGGGCAGAGCTTCGGTACTTTAAGTTCAGCCGGGCTTCTTTATAATCATGGAGGAGATGTCGGTTTGGGAGATATTGACGGGGGTTCCCGTTATCATGATGGTACTACTGCTGCAGCTTCGTTTTATGGAGAGATCACCGAATTCGTTTACTGTAACGAACCCGGTTCGCTACCTCTTTCTCAAAGAAGAAGAATAGAGAGCTATCTGGCCATCAAGTACGGTATTACACTGGATCAAAGCAGCCCTATTGACTATCTGAACTCAGACGGCACCATCATTTTCGATGCCACCAATAATGCCTCCATTGGTGGCTATCTGGAGTATAATAATGACATAGCCGGTATTGGCCGTGATGACAATTCCGAACTGGACCAGCCTGCTTCCAGAAGTGAGAATGCGGGAAGTGTGGTGACAGTTGACAGGGGAGCTACCATTGGTACAGATGATTCATGGCTGATCTGGGGAAATGACGGAGCTGCTCTTACACAAACTTCTCTGCTCACTTCTCCCGATACAATCGATCAGCGTCTCAATCGCGTCTGGCGGGTAGCTGAGCGAAACGAGGTTCAGACCACTTCGGTATCATTCGACCTGACGGGGCTGGGCTTGAGTACTTCTGCTACTGATTTTAGCCTGCTAATTGCAAACAACAGCTCCAATGCCGACTTCAGCAATGCCACTGTGCTGACAGGAGGTACTTTTAATGGCGATGTAATCACCTTCACCGGGGTAGATCTGGACGATGGCGAATACTTCACCCTCGGGACCGAGTTTTTCTTCTGTACTCCCGGTAACTATGATGATGGTGCGATCATGTGGCTAAGGGCCGATAATGGCGTGACCACCGCTACAGAAGGCAGCAATGTTACGGCCTGGGATGATCAAACCGCTTCAAACAACGATGGTTCCAATATTACCGCACCAGTTTATCGAGCCACTACACAACTCATCAACGATAATCCTACGGTCGATTTCAGTACCGGAACCAATGGTATTGTCATTGCCAATACGGGCGGCTTTAATGTAGATCAGTCCACTTCCAAAAAATTCACCATCGCCTTCAGAACCGGGGATGATATCACAACCCAACAGGTAATCTACGAACAGGGAGGGGCTACACGTGGCCTTAATCTGTATATACAGTCAGGAGTTCTCCACCTGTCCGGATGGAATCAGGCCAGCGATGGTACTGGCTCACCATGGAATACCGGTACTATCTCTACGGTCAATACTTCTGCCATTGCTACGGATACAGAATACATTGTCACTTTCGACTATGCAGGAAATGATGCCATCACCGGTACTATTACCGGCTACCTGAACGGTCAGAGCTTCGGTACTCCCATCTCAAATGTGGGACGTCTGTACGCTCATACAGATGCCATTGGTTTGGGAGATGAAAACGGTGCCTCGCGCTATGCAGATGGTAGCACCAGTGGAGCGGCTTCATTTGACGGCTATATTTCGGAGATTTCCTATTACAATGAGCCTTCCAGCTATCTCTCCACAGACCGTAACCGTATTGAAACCAGCATGGCCATTAAGTACGGTATCACGCTTGACCAGACTTCCGCCACCAACTACACCCGCTCTGATGCCACTACCATCTGGAATGCCACTACCAACGCCACTTACAACAGCGATATAGCCGGAATAGGTCGTGATGACAATGCATGCCTTGAACAGAAACAGTCTCAAAGTGAAAACAGCGGCAGTATTGTCAAAATGGGGCTGGGTTCTATAGCCGCTACCAATGCTGATAACGCCAACACTTTTGATGATGACGGAGACTTCCTGATTTGGGGAAGTGACGGAGATTTTGCCGATCAGGCCAATGCCAATACGACAGATGTACCGGCTATTGTTACCGAACGCATAGAGCGCATCTGGAGAGTACAGGACACCGGAGATGTAGGAACAACCTCTGTCACTTTTGACCTGACCGGCCTGGGTTATGGTACTTCTATTTCTGATTTTCAATTGATCGTTTCCAATAGCCCCACCATGGCTTCCGGCTCTACAACACCAGCCGCCAGCTACGATGCCATTAACAATACAGTGACCTTTACAGGTATCAACCTTACAGATGGTCAGTACTTTACTCTCGGCACTGTTCGTACCGTCCCCTGTGGTCCCGGAGGAGTTGTTAACGGTCTCAGACTACAGCTAAGAGCTGACCTGGGAATAACGGGCACTACTAACGTAACCCAATGGTCAGATCAGAGCGGTAACGGCTTCAATGCTACAGCGACTACTGGTCCTGAGCTTCTCAGCACTGATATTAACTTCAACCCTACGCTGCAGTTCAATGGTAGTAACGAAGAAATGCAGGTGACCAACGGCATTTTTGGTACAAGCACTTTCAATGATGTTTTTGTTTATGTAGTCAACCAGACGAATACCGTACAAAACAGCTCTGTTTTCTTTGAGACCATGGCCGGAGGTGAGCGTTTTAACTCACATATGCCCTGGAGCGATAACAACATCTACTATGATTACGGACTTTGCTGCACAATCGGGAGGGTCAGTGCCAACTGGGGCACTTCAACAGGGAACTACCACATCTGGACCATGGGGGCCAGCACCGGTACGAGCACTCCTTCCGGCACCAACAAGGCAATTTACCGTGACGGAGGTGTTCTTACTACCAACAATCAAAGTGACGGAAGCACAGGCAACAACAGCAATCTATTCATCGGGTCAGCCGGAGCCGCCAACTTCCATGCAGGCGATGTAGCAGAAATGATTGTTTTCACTGCAGTGCCTACAGCTGTAGAGAAGGAGCGGGTAGAAACTTATCTCGCCATCAAGTACGGCATATTCAAAAACAGTGCTGACAATGGGAGCACCGGAGGTACTGACGAAAGAGACTACTTTGACAGTAACAGCAGTGTTATCTGGGATTACTCAAATAACACCAGCTATCACAATGATGTGGCGGGTATTGGAAGGGACGATATGTCCTGTCTGAACCAGAGACAATCAGGAAGTGAGAATACAGATGACATTCTCAGCGTTGGCCTGGGCTCAATAGAAAGCAGCAATGCACTGAATCTCAGCTCTTTTGATGATGACCGGGACTTCCTGGTTTGGGGTAATGATGATGGTGCCACAGCTCAGGCAAGTGCCAACACATCTGATTTACCGGCTACCATCGCTGAAAGAATGACCCGCATCTGGAAGGTACAGGACAACGGAACAGTTGGAAATACTGAGCTGCAGTTTGACCTGACGGGGCTTGGCTATTCCGTAGCAGACGCTGCAGACTTCTCTTTGCTGGTAGGCAATACAGCTACCATGGCCGATGCTACCGTCATTACCGGAGGAACACTCAATGGCAATGTGTTGTCATTTACCGGAATAGACCTCACAGATGGTCAGTTCTTTACTATCGGTACCGCTGTAGAAACCTGCGGCCCGGGCGGAGTCAACACAAACATCGCTTTATGGCTAAGGGCTGATCTTCAAGTATTCTCCGATGCAGGCACTACCGCAGCCACTGACGGAGACAATGCATTACAATGGAATGATCAAAGCTCACCACAGGACAACGGCAGTGAAGTAAACCTGGGAGGCGCAAACCCACTGGAACCTACTTTCGAAACTACTGAAATCAACTCCAATCCTGTATTGCGTTTTGCCAACCCGAACTCATCAAATGTCTCTTATATAGAAACGAGCAGCAATACCGTTTCGGGAGACATGACCCTTATCTCAGTATTTAAAACAGGACAAGCCTCCGGTACTCAGGGCGACTTTGTAAACTCTCCTGCCCTGATTGGAGCCAGCGAAACCGGTAGCACACTGGACTACGGACTGGGTATGGAAAACGGTCAGCTCTTCCTCAATGCCAATACCTCTGTCGGCTTTGATGCGGAAACGTCCGGCACTTACAATGACAACGCCCCGCATTTTGTCACCGCTACCAGGGTTCAAAGCTCAGGGGCCATCAATTTATATGTTGATTCCGAATCCGTTGCATCAGGCACCGGTTCAACCAGTGCGTTGACAGGCCCTACTTCATTCGGTATAGGCAACCACAGCGATGGTGATGTGGATGCCCAGTTTGCCGGAGATATTGCCGAAAGTATAGTATTCTCAAGCGCACTAACCGGAAACGAGCGCACAAGAGTAGAAACTTACCTGGCAGTGAAATACGGACTTACCCGGGTGAACGCCTCATTGCCGGCAGCTGAACAGGACTACCTGGCTGCAGATGGCGGCATCATCTGGGATTACGATGGCCAGGGAACCACCTATTACAACGACATATTCGGTATCGGACGTGACGACCTCTCCTGTTTTGAACAAATCCAGTCCAAAAGTGAAAACAGTGATGCCCTGGTAACATTTAATCTGACGGGAGGCTTTGGAACAAATGATTCTTTCATTCTCTCAGGAAACGATAACGCGGCTATAGAACAAGAAAACAACCCCGAGAAGCCCACTGGTATTTCGAGTAGACTCAATCGGGAATGGAGGGTTCAGGAAACCGGAACCGTGGGTACTATTGAAGTAACCTATGACCTTTCCACCATTACCGGACCTCTCGGAGTCGGCACCAATAACCTGAACTTCCTCAGGCTTCTGGTCGATGATGACGGGGACTTCAATACCGGAGCCACGCTTATTGCACCATCTTCTATCGATGGTACCAACAATACGGCCACCTTCCAGGTAGATTTCACAGATGGCCAATACTACACCCTGGGTTCAACTGAGGTAGCAGCTCTCCCCATAACCCTGATCTCATTTACAGTCAATAGTGAAGAAACCACTGGGGTAACACTCAATTGGGTCACATCACAGGAGATCAACAATGCATTCTACACCATAGAAAGGAGTACGGATGGCATCAACTTCGAAGCTATAGGAACAAGAGAGAGCCAGGGCAACGGAGACCAGCTACTTCATTATGAGTTCAAAGACCTGAATCCACTAAGTGGACGCCTCTACTATCGCCTGAAGCAAACCGATCGTAACGGAGACTTTGAATATTCAGAGCTGCGATCCGTATATATTGACGATTCAGTTGACATCAGCTTCAAAGCATACCCCAACCCTATTAGTATGGGACAGAAGCTACGTATTTCCCATCGTGTCACAGAAGACCAGTCTGTTGACATTCAGATCAGCGATATCAAAGGCTCAATACATACCACGGCTCATGTTTCTCTGCAAGCCAACGACTCCTACTTTGAACTCTCCACCAACAACTTTACCAGAGGTCTGAATATCATTCGCATCATAGACAGATCCGGCAAAGTACACGTCTGCAAGCTCATCGTTCGCTAACCCTCAAAAGACAAGCATACCTCTCTGTTTCAGAGAACTGATTCAACAGGAATTTATCTTTCTGTACCATCATATTATTTACGAAATGGCAATATTCAAACATTAGATAAAACATAATCAATGTCTATATAAAGACAAAAACTCCCCAATTGACTTTAAATTCCCGTTTTGGGAAATAATTTGCAGTAATTTGTCGTTCATCTCAAAAAAAACGCTTGAAATCCCAAAAATTTCGCCATTTTTGCGGGCAACAAAGCTATCTGTCTTTTGGCACAATTTTCAATAAGCTATCCTCAACCATTAGCTGATAATTGTGTCCTGCATAACCATTATTGTTTTCTGGTCTGTACTGGATACCGTCACACGCGGTTAGTATGATTTTGTAGATAAGACAAGAAGATTTGAACCTAAACATCTTTAAGAAAATGCTCAGGCTTAATGCCGCGGCCTTCACCACCGTGGTCTTCTTATTACTGGCCCTCCCAACTTTCGGGCAAACTGGTATTAGTACTATCACTACTACTACCACATCGGGTTCCAGTTCATCCAACGCACCTGTTATTCCCAGTGATGCCGGTAACTCACTTACTGATGACCGGGGAGAAACCATTACCGTCAATTACGGTCAGGGTAATAATGTCAAGGTATCTTCCTATACCGTTAGCGGCACGGTTTACGATCGTTTTCTGACCCCGGATACGCTGATTCTGAACAGAGCCACTGCCAGTGACCGATTGGTGAACATATGGTACACATTGAACAGCGCCATTGTAGACAACACTCCCCCAACTAACAACATTGCCAATATCGACTCTGACGAGGCTTCTGATGCCGATGCTATTTATTTAACAGGAAACCTGAATGCGGGTTACGACAACATTCTTGTAAACGTAGACCCTGTAGGTGGTGGTATTATTGAAGTAGAAACTGAAAGAGTAGATGTGATCTGGTTTTCTGGTATTCAAACATCTGAACCGGATAATGCAGTATTTCCCGTGATCGAGCGGGGAGGTAACGACAATATTGCTGTAGCCGCTATCACCGGGCTCAATACGGACGGTACTCCCTCATCTTACGGTACCTTAATAGGAATTCCGGAAAATGGCTGGCCCGGTACGGGCTCCACTTTCAACAACTACCTGGTACTCAGAAGGGAAACCGCTGGAAGCACCCCTCTGCCTCTGTTACCTATTGGTACTTTTGAAGGCCAGTCAGCACAGACGATCCAGGGAGTTGCTGTTTCCTTTACGGAATTAGGCGTATCAGCCAACCAGTCAATTTTTGGTTATTCCATCTTTTCAGCAGATGTGGTGAGTGGCTATACCACCAATACAGGTCAGATTGTAGGCTCAGGAGCTCAATCTGTAAAGGCCGGTGTTGACCTTACCGATATTTCGTCCTTCCCTACCGATACCAACTCAAATGACTCAGGCCTTGACCTGGTAGCAGGAGTTTCAGCTGCTGTGGCCAGTGACGATAACCTGATCGAAACCATAGGCCCCGGAGGATACAAATCTGCTTTAAGTACCTGGCTCAAAGCCAATGAAGATGCTGACATAACTACCTCTACAGACGGATCTACCGTCACTGACTGGCAAGACCATTGGGTTGGTAACCATGACGCCTCCACAGGGGTAGCGGCCCCCACTTACAGAAGTACAAGTAGTGCCATTAACTTCAACCCTACTGTAGACTTCACCTCAGGCTCTACTACCTTGACTATTGCCAATAATGACGATTTTAATACTGCCACTTCTTATACCAACAAAGGCATAAATATCGCTTTCAGAACAAGCACATCTGACGTAAGTACACGTCAGGTATTGTATGAGCAGGGAGATAATATCAGGTCTATTATTATCTACATAAGAAGCGGCAATCTTCATGTATCTGCATTCAACCGTAACAATGACGGCACAGGCTCACCATGGAATAACGGAACCAACCCTACGAGTGTCAGCACTGCAGTGACGACTGACACAGAGTATATTCTGACTATAGAGCTTGCCGGATCAAGCGCTGTTACCGGTACCCTCACTTCTTATCTCAATGGAGCCAGCTTCGGCTCTTTGTCTAATGTAGGCTTGCTGTTTTCAGATACAGGAGGCATTGAACTGGGAGGTTCAGATGGAAACACGCGATATGACGATGGCACCAGCTCTTCTACCGTTTCTTACTTTGGTGAGATTTCGGAATTCATCTATTGTAATGAGCCCGGAAGCTTTACAACAGCCCAGAGAGATAGAATAGAAAGTTATCTGGCCATTAAATACGGTATTACCCTGGATCAGTCCACAGCCAATGACTATGTAAACTCCGATGGCGATATAATCTTTGATGCCACTACCAACGCTTCTCTTGGCGGGTTCCTGGAATATAATAATGACATAGCCGGTATTGGTCGTGACGATGCTTCTGAGCTGGATCAACCTGCCTCTAAAAGTGAAAATACCGGAAGTGTGGTAACCATGGACAGAGGAGCTACCATCAGCACAGATGACACCTGGCTGATATGGGGTAATGACGGAGGCGCTCTGACCGAAACAGCAGCACTTACCATGCCTGACACTATTGACAGCAGGCTTACCCGGGTTTGGCGAGCATCTGAAAGAAACGAAGTCTTGACCACTTCAGTCTCTTTTGACCTGACAGGCCTTGGACTCAGCACCAATGCCAATGACTTTTCTCTTTTGATTGCTGCCAATAACTCAAGCGCTGACTTTAGCAACGCTACTGTAGTTTCCGGAGGAACCTTCAATGGTAATGTGATCACCTTTACCGGAGTAGACATAGATGATGCTGAATACTTTACACTAGGCACCGATTTCTTCCAGTGCTCACCGGGAGGAGTAGAGGAAAACCTGGCATTATGGCTTAAGGCGGATGACGGATCAAGCACCAGCGTAGATGGAGCCGATGTGGCCACCTGGAGCGACAGATCCGGTGATGGCAATGATGCCACTACCGGAGGAAACCTTCCGAACTTTGCAGCCACTTCCATCAATTTTAATCCGGCTTTAAACTTTGATAATGGTAATAACGAATCTCTCGAGGGAGCCGCAGGCTTTCACTCTGTAGCCTATTATATGGTGGTAAACCCTGACAACAACCTTACCAGTGCATCCACAAATGAGGTTATGGTAGGATTTGATGTGCCAGCCGGAGCTACCAACGAATTCGGAGGTCTTGTTTTTGGTAATGTTACCAGTGCTTTCTCTGGCGAGGTTATTACACATGCCATCGGAGGTTCCGGTACGCGATGGAGAAGAGGTATTAGCGGTACAACAATTCCACAGATCAATTCCGGACAAACCTACCTGTTTGGTATCCGTGATAATGCCGCTTCTGCTACTACTACAGATATGTTCGTAGACGGACTGGAACAGGCAGACCTTATTGAAGGAGGAGGAACTTTCCTTACCTCTGCTAATGTAGACTACAAAGTAGGCAACTATACTGACGGTACCATCTCTGCCTTTGCAGTAAATGGTTTTCTGGACGGACAGATTGCTGAAATCATCTCTTACTCTGTTTTCCCTACAGATGCAGAGCATAACAGAATACAATCTTATCTGGCAGTAAAATATGGTATTACCCTGGATAATTCCGGAGGAGCTGAAGCAGGAGACTATACCAGTGCCGGCACTACTACCATCTGGGATGCTTCTGACTACAGCACCTATCACAATGATGTAGCAGGTATTGGCCGTGATGACTTGTCCTGCCTGAATCAAAAACAGTCTAAAAGTGAAAACTCAGGCTCTATTGTGGGAATAGGACTAGGCTCTATTGAGACCAATAACGCAGCAAACAGTAATAGCTTCGCTGCCGACAATACCTTCATGATGTGGGGTAATGATGCAGATTTTGCCGATCAGGCCAATGCTAACACTTCAGATTTACCAGGTAATGTAACCGAACGCATGGAACGTATCTGGAGAATTAACGAAACCAATACGGTTGGCGCTACTACTGTACAATTCGATATCACGGGCCTTGGATACAGCACAAACGTAAGTGACTTCCAGTTAATCACTTCAAGCACCGCTACCATGGCCAGTGGCTCGTTGACCCCAGCCGCCTCCCTGGTAGATAATGTGCTGACTTTTACCAATGTAGACTTCACAGACGGAGATTTCTTCACTATCGGTACAGCCAGAACTGCCTGCGGCCCGGGTGGTATTACAGGGGATCTTTACGTATGGTTACGTGCCGATGCCGGTTCTTCTACTACGGTTGACGGTGCCGAGGTCAACACATGGTCAGATCAGTCAGGCAATAGCAATAACGCTACCAGCGATGGCAACCCACCTCTTTACAAAGACAACACAACAGATAATATCAACTTCAATCCTACTATGGATTTTGATGGTACAGATGACAGGCTTACACTAGGTAACCTGGCTGATATTAAATCCGGAGCTACCAATGGCGGGGACTATACTATGATCGGTGTAGGCATCAGACAGGACGGTACAGAGTGGAATTTCGTATTGGGCTCTCCCGGGGGAACAAGCAACCAGAACCTACACTTTGGCTATCGAAATGATAACACACAGGCGACTCTGGCACATTGGGGTAACGACCTGAACGTAACCACTGCCAACCATGACAATCCACAGGCACCCTTCGTTTTGTTTGGAGAATATGACGGATCTGGCAGAGTGATTGAAGAAACACGTGGTGGTGCTTTTGCCAGAGCGACAGACTCTAACACAACCGATCTTCAGGGAAGCAATACAAACTATATTGGTGATGTGGAAAGCCTTGGACACTACAATGGCCTCATACCCGAAGTGATTGTTTATGACAATGACATTACCGATCTGCAGAAACAACAAATCTACACCTACCTGGCCATTAAATATGGAATCACACTCACAGATGATGCAGATAATGATGCCATAACAGGAGAAACTATTTCGGGCAGCGTTACCGAAGGAGATTACGTAGCTTCTGATGGTTCTACCATTATCTGGGACTACTCTGCCAACACCACTTACCACAACGATGTAGCCGGTATCGGGCGTGATGATGATGGCTGTTTTAACCAAAAACAGTCTACTGCTCAAGACACTGATGACATTCTCACCGTAGGACTCGGCTCTGTAGCCACCTCCAATGCGCTGAATGTAAATGGATTTGACGACAACAGAGACTTCTTTGTATGGGGTAACGATAATGGCGCTACCGCCCAGGCCAGTGCTAATACAGTGGATGTACCCAACAGTATCGCAGAGCGTGTTACCCGTGTATGGAAAGCTCAGGACACCGGCACTGTGGGAGACACAGAATTGCAGTTTGACCTGACAGGTCTGGGATACACCGTTTCCGATGCTTCTGCTTTCTCTTTACTGGTAGGCAATACGGCTACCATGGCAGATGCCACCATTATTACCGGTGCTTCACTCAATGGCAGTGTTGTATCTTTCAGTGGCATTAACCTCACAGATGGACAATTCTTTACGCTTGCCACGCAAAACGAAACCTGTGGACCAGGCGGTGTTAATACCAACATTGCTCTATGGCTGAGGGCTGACCTGGAAGTATTCTCAGATGCAGGTTCTACTGCAGCAGTTGACGGTAACGATGTCGGCCAGTGGAACGACCAAAGTTCACCTGCTGACAATGGTAGCGAAAGCAACCTCTTTGGTGGTGGTATTATCGAGCCCACCTATGAAACCAATGAGATCAACTTTAACCCGGTACTTCGCTTTACCGATCCCGGTTCTTCCAATGCCTCTTACATAGAGACATCTACGAATACAGTATCAGGAGATATGACCATGATCTCAGTCTTTAAAACAGGACAGAATGATGGTAATGCCAATAACTTTGTCACCTCTCCTGCCCTGATAGGTGCCAGTGAAACCACCGGTACACTCGATTATGGACTGGGTATGGAAAACGGAACGATTTGGGTAAATGCCAACACCACCACTACTTTCGATGCCGAAACCAGCAATACCTTTAATGACTCGCAACCGCACTTTGCTACGGCTACCAGAACACAGTCATCCGGAGCCATTACCATCTTTGTTGACGGTAACAGCGAAACCACTGGTACGGGAAGTACCAGTGCACTGAGTGACCCTACTTCTTTTGGTATAGGCAACCATAGTGACGGTGACGAAGACGCACAATTTGCGGGAGATATTGCCGAGACCATTGTATTCTCTTCTGTACTTACCTCAGATGAGCGTAACAGAGTGGAAAGCTACCTCTCACTTAAGTATGGCATCACCATGAACGCTGCTGATGATGGCGGAACCGGTAGTGTGGATGAGCGTGATTATCGTGCCGGTGATGGTGGCGTGATCTGGGACTTTGACGGTCAGGGCAGCACTTACTACAATGATATATTTGGAATCGGCAAGGATGATCTGTCCTGCTTTGAGCAAACGCAGGCAAAAAGTGAAAACTCAGATGCTCTCGTGACTTTCAATAACAATGGCAGCTTCAGCACCGATGATTCCTTCCTGATCTCCGGTAACGACAATGCCGACATCGAAGCCGTGGGTAATAAAGAAAGACCTGCTACTATCAACAGCCGCCTCAACAGAGAGTGGAGAGTACAGGAAACGGGCACAGTCGGGTCTATCTCGCTTACTTATGATATGTCTACTATCTCCGGTCCGTTGGGCACCGGTACAAACAACGCCAACTTACTGAGGCTAATGGTGGATGACGATGGTGACTTCTCTAACGGTGGTACTACACTGATCAGCCCCACCTCTATAGACGGTACTGCCAATACAGTAACTTTCAGTGTTGATTTTACCAATGGCCAGTATTATACCCTGGGTTCTACTGAGGAAGACGCACTGCCTGTCACCCTGATAAACTTCGATGCATCAGTTAATGACAATAATCAGGTGGAACTTGCCTGGGCCACTGCAGAAGAAATCGGTAACTCATTCTTCTCAATAGAGCGTAGCGCAGATGGTGTAGAGTTTGAAATTATAGGCACCCGCGAAGGAGCCGGTAACAGTAACTCAATAGTAGAGTATCAATTCATCGACATTCACCCACTGAAAGGACAAGTCTTCTACCGTCTGAGACAAACAGATTTTAACGGAGAGTTTGAGCACTCTGGCATCAGAAGAGTATTTGTAGATACCGAAGAGACTATAGAGTACAGAGTTTATCCAAACCCGGTAGGCCGTGGTGAGGTCATGCGACTGCAGCAGACAGCCAATACGAGTCTGCCTTCATTCAGGTACCAGATTCTTGCACTCAATGGCACAGTCGTAAGATCTGGACAATCAACGACTCCGGAGGAAACCTTAAACATTCCTACTGCGGGTCTCGGACCTGGCGTCTACCTGCTGAAGGTTCAGTCTGAGGGCAGCTCACCAAGAACAATTAAGTTTATCATCAACTAGTTTTCAGAGCCACCGATACTGAAACAGTGCGTATATCGGGCCAACTGACTAATATCAGCTAACTAAGATAATGCCTGGCAAGTGAGGCATTATCTTAGTAGCGGACTGAAACTTCCACACCCGGTCATCCGATTTCATTAACAGCTTCGGTTCATATCCGCGAAAAAAGTGAAGGCTTATCAGTTCGGTAAAACAGGAAGACCACATCCCGCCTGATGTCCGGTTGCCGCTCAGCGTAAATCGGTTCACAACTTAGAAAAAGCTCTCACTATTTCCGATTGAGTTCCGGCTGACTTTTACCCGGAATTTATCTTACAAAGACTTGTTTGTCGAAATGAGAAAGTCACCACATCAGAGACACTCTTGAAGCAGACCTCATAGTCCATTTACAAGCGAAAGCGCAGTATCACCCCATTACTTGCCTTGTCAACAGATTGTCTACTCTCCGTTCTTTGACAAAAAAATGTTGTTGATATTCAAAAAAATGTCATATACTAGCAGTTCGCTACGCCTCACAATACCTAAGAGCTTGTATTATTTGCACATCAATCTTCACCTTAAGATGTCGTAATACGTTTGCTTAGCCTCATTGCATTAATATTTATTTAATTATCGTTTAATATTTTTTCACGGAAATACTATTATTTTTGCCGTCCCATGCGAAAAAACGGTTTACACATACATATATATGCATTTGAAAACACGAGGTTTTTCGTGTTATTCTCTGTAGTTTTTTTGCTCACAATGAGTCTGTCTCTGAACGGGCAGTCAAAAATTACGGCCATCACTATTTCATCTTCTGCTGCTGATGATGAAACCACAACGGTCACAGCTCCCAGTGATACGGACAACGATATCAGCCCAAATGTTAGCTATGATGTACGCTATGGTGTGGGCAATAATGATGTGGTAACCTCTTATACAGTATCGGGAATCGTTGACCCCTTTGACAATTTCGTATTCCCTGATACCCTGATTATCAGAAGAACAGATGGTAGTCGCTTTATCAATATCTGGTATACCCTTGATCAGATCAATACCGTACCGGACCCTGATCAGCTTGATCTGGATGCTGCGAAAGTGTCTGATGCGGATGCCCTTTACCTGAGCCGAAATGTAAATGCAGGTTATGATAATATTCTCGTAAACATCGATAACCAGGCACCTAACAGTACGATTCAGGCACAAGTGGAACGAGTTGATGTGATATGGAATACCGGGGTGGTTACCTGTGAACCGGATAATGCAGTTTTTCCGGTCATTGAGCGCGGAGGAAATGATGAGATCAAAATAGCTGCGATTTTATCTCTTGATGCAAATGGCGACCCCGCCTCCTACAGTTCACTCATTGATATTGAAGATGCCGACTGGCCGGGAGGAACTACAGACGGGCAGCTTTATCAGGATTTTCTCGTGCTGAGAAGGGAAACCGTAGGCGAAAACCCTATTCCTCTGATCAACTTTGGTGCTAACCAGACAGCCAATGCTCCCGGTAGCGCTCAACTTGTGCAGGGGGTTGCTGTTTCTTTTACAGAATTCGGCATTTCTGCCAATGAGGTAGTTTATGGTTATTCGCTTTTTGCCTTTGATGTTAACGCAATTGACCATACGCTCACTGACCCTACTACCTTCCCAACCACAACCACAGCCAGTAATTCAGGGCTCGACCTGGTAGCCGGTATCTCAGCAGCAGTTTCCAGTGACGATTGTCTTACCCCTGCAACAGGTCCTGGGGGATATAAGCAGGCACTATCTACCTGGCTCAAGGCCAATGAAGATGCAGATGTAACGACTTCAACTGATGCTTCTACCATCTCCGACTGGCAGGATCACTGGCTGGGCAACCATGATGCTACTTCAGGAGCTACCTCTGACCCAACCTACAGAAGCACTTCAAGCGACATCAATTTTAACCCTACTGCAGATTTTACTTCAAGTGCTACGAGTCTTTCCATTGCCAACAATACTGACTTTAATACAGCCACCTCATATACGAATAAAGGCCTGAACATAGCTTTCAGAACCAGCACGGCAGACATTACAGATCGCCAGGTACTGTATGAGCAAGGGGGTACTACCCGGGGTATTATCGTATACATCTTAAGTGGCAACCTGCACGTATCTGCCTGGAACAGAAACAGTGATGGTACCGGTGCTCCCTGGAATAATGGTACTAACATCACCAGTGTGAGTACCGCTGTGGCCCTTGATACAGAATACATTGTGACCATGGAGCTTGACGGCAACACCGGCATTACCGGTACCCTGCAGGCTTACCTGAATGGCAATAGTTTTGGTACTATCTCTAATGTTGGTCTTCTTTTCAGTGATACAGATGGTATTGAATTCGGGGCTTCTGATGGCGATACGCAGTACGCAGATGGCACCAACAGCAGTACGAATTCATTCGAAGGCGAGATATCAGAGTTGATTTACTGCAACGAGCCTACCAGTTTCCTGTCTGCTCAGAGAAACAGAATAGAAAGTTATCTGGCCATTAAGTATGGTATCACACTCGACCAGACGAGTCCTATTGACTACGTAGATTCGGATGGTGCCACCATTTATGATGCAACCAACAATGCCTCTATTGGCGGATACCTGGAATATAACAATGACATAGCCGGTATCGCCAGAGATAATGGTTCTGAACTGGACCAGCCGAAATCTAAAAGTGAAAATGCAGGAAGTATCGTGACCATGGACAAGGGAGCTTCCTTTGGAACAGACGACACTTTCCTTATCTGGGGTAATGACGGTGGCGCAACTACCACGCAAACTTCAGATGTACCACCTCTTATCAATGACCGCCTGACTCGTGAGTGGCGTGTGGCCGAAACGAACGAAACAGGTGAAGTTTCAATTTCCTTTGATATCACAGGGCTGGGCCTTAGTACATCAGCTTCTGACTTCAGTTTACTGGTTGCCGGTTCTGATTCTGACAATGACTTCAGCAGTGCTACCATTATTACCGGAGGCTCACTCGTCAGCAACGTCCTTACCTTCACCGGGGTCAACCTGGCAGATGGAGAATATTTCACATTAGGTACGGCTTTTATTACCTGCTCTCCTGGTAATGTTTCTACCAATCTCAGCCTGTGGCTCAAAGCAGACCTGGGCCCTGACAATACAACGAATGACGGTGACGTAGACACCTGGGAAGACCGCTCTGCCAGCAATGATGTAACGGCTCCAAGCGCAAGTACCAGGCCCAATTATGCCACCAATGTGGTGAACTACAATCCGGCCATCAATTTTGACGGAGTAGATGAGGAACTGAGAGGAACTGCCGGCTTCTATACACTGGGGTATTACGCAGTCATTGTTCCCGATGCTGCCGTTTCCAGAACTTCAAGCCTGGAATCACCCATCGGTATAAGCGCCCCCTCACCCGGCTCCACACCTTCAGACCTGGGCTGTCTGTGCTTTGGCTCTTTAAGTGGGGATGTTACGGACGAAGTTGCCACACATGCCATAGGTTCGGATGGCGTTGTTCCACAAAACATTGACGAATGGAGGGCTGCCATTACCAGTACCAGTCTGACTTTTGCCGCTGATATTCCACAGCTCTTCGGTATAAGAGATAACTCTGGTGGTACAAGCACAGAGATGTTCTTAAACGGTGCTGACTTACAAAGTGAGACCAGTGGTACCTTTATTACCTCTTCCAATGAAGATTTTGTTATCGGTGACCTGAATAACGGAGCTGGTTTTGACAGGTTTTTCGATGGAAAAGTGGCCGAGGTGATTTCTTACAGTGTCAGACCTGATGATACAGAGCATGCAAAAATTCAGACATATCTGGCACTGAAATATGGTATCACTCTTTCTGCTGATGCCGACAATGATGCCGTACTGAATGAAAACATCACTGGTTCTATTAACGAAGGGGACTACCTGGCCTCTGATGGTACTACCTTCCCCTGGAAGTACGATGCCACTTATCACAATGATGTGACCGGTATCGGCCGTGATGATGATTCCTGCTTGTCACAAAAGCAATCGAAAAGTGAAAATTCCGGAAGTATTGTAGGAATTGCGCTTGATTCTTTTGCCGACACCAATGAAGAGAATACAAATAACTTCACTGCTAACAACTCCTTCCTGGTTTGGGGTAACGATGCAGACAATGCTGATCAGGCTAATGCCAACTCATCTGACCTGCCAACCGGAATCACTGAACGTATGGAGCGTATCTGGCACGTAGAAGAAACCGGAACCGTTGGAGCTACTTCTGTCTCCTTTGACCTGACAGGACTGGGTTATTCATCTGATGCCGCTGACTTCAGGCTCATCACCAGTACTTCTGCTACTATGGCCAGTGGTACTACTCAAACCGGAGGTACTTTCAATGGCAATGTACTGACCTTTACAGGTATCGATTTCTCTGATGAAGACTTCTTCACGCTGGGTACTGCCGTAAGTACCTGTGGCCCTGGCGGAGTCAGTACAGACCTGGCTCTTTGGTTAAAAGCCGATGCCGGTACAAGCACCACGACAGATGGAGCTGACCTTGCCAGCTGGAATGATCAGGCAGGAAGTAATAATACCAGCGAAACCAATCTGGGGGGTGCTACTGTGATAGAACCTACGTTTGAGACTTCAGAGATTAATTTTAACCCGTCCATCAGCTTTACTGATCCGGGATCTCAGAACTCTTCTTTCATGGAATCTTCCAGTAACTCGGTTTCTGGTGACTTCTCACTGATTGCTCTGTTTAAAACCGGCCAGAATGATGGCAACCAGGACAACTTTGCCACATCACCTGCTATTATAGGTGCAGAAACCACTTCAGGAACCGGTCTCCTCGATTATGGTTTAGGTATGGAAAGTGGTCAGATGATTCTGAACGCCTCAAGTGGAGACGCCTTTGACGTAGAAACTACCAATACCTTCAACGATAACCTGCCGCACTTCACCACGGCCACCCGTATTCAGTCCTCAGGAGCTCTTACCATTTATGTAGATGGCACCTCAGAAGGAACAGGTACGGCAGGTGCTTCCGCCACACTTTCAGAGCCAACCTCCTTTGGTATTGGTAACCACAGTACGGAAGTGATAGCCGGACAGTTCAGTGGCTTCATCAGTGAGGTGATTGTATTCTCTGATGACCTGACCTCTGACGAAAGAAACAGAGTAGAAAGTTATCTCGCCCTGAAATACGGAGTTACCATGGTAGCCGCAGATGACGGGGGTACCGGGGGTGTGGACGAACGGGATTATCGTGCTTCTGACTCAGGAGTAATCTGGGATTTCAGCGATCAGTCGGCAGGTTTTAACAGTGATATTGCCGGTATTGGAAGAGACGATGGTTCTTGTTTTGCACAGCTTAAATCCAAGAGTGAAAGCACAGACGCTATCGTCACTATGGAAATCTCCAGCTTGTCTACAGATGACTCCTTCCTGATTTGGGGTAATGATAATGCCAACCTTGAAGCAGCACCTAACGAGGAAAGACCCTCAGGTATTGCCAGTCGTCTTAACAGGGAGTGGCACGTACAGGAAACCGGGACTATCGGTACCGTAAGTATCACCTTTGACCTGTCTGGTGTAAGTGGCCCCTCGGGAGTGGGTACCAATAACCTGAACCTGGTAAGACTCATGACAGATGACACTGATAGTGATTTCACTTCGGGTGTAACACTCACCAGTCCTACTTCGGTAGATGCCGTGAACGAAACTGTCACTTTTGAGGTAAACCTGGCTGATGGAGACTTCTTTACACTTGGCTCAACCGAAGAATATGCACTTCCTATCACACTCGTTCATTTTGATGCAAATGCTCTGGCAGATCAGAGAGTAAGAGTTGAGTGGACCACGGTGGAAGAAACAGGTAATGCATTCTTTTCTGTAGAACGAAGCACAGATGGATTAAACTTCGAAAGCATCGCCCTGCTGGATGGTGCCGGCAACAGCCAGGACATCAGAGAATACGAGTACATTGATAACAGCCCCGTAAACGGCCAGAACTACTACAGGCTGAGACAAACGGACTTTAACGGAGAGAGTACTGTAACAGAAGCTCTGCGCGTTTATCTGAATAAGGAGACTACTGCATCAGTTCTGTCGCTTTACCCCAACCCTGCCAATGCAGGAGATGATCTTCATATCTCATACAACATAGAGAAGGATCAGGTAATGCAGTTCGATCTGATCAACGTCAACGGCTTTATGCTTCATAGTGAAGAAAGGCTGGTAGTAGCTTCAGAAGATGTAGTGACGCTTTCCATAAAAGGTCTTAAGAGCGGCTTACATATACTCAGAGTGGTGGACGAGAACAGAAATGTCATCAGTCTCAAGGTATTGATCCGCTAAGCTCCCTTTGTAATCAGGTAGATATCGGCATTCACTCTTATTCATTTATCAAATTGACTCCCTGAGTCCCAGGGCATTACTCTGCCCGGCTTCATCCAATGACCCGATCGAATATCAGCTATTCAAATACAATAAACTGTTTTTTACATACGTATGACCACAGTTTGTCCACAGTAAAAGAATAGACACCTACTTCTTGTCTACAGTCCCCGTGTAAAAAAACCTTTACCAACCTCTATCATTGCGGCCTGATTGGGTTCCCTGAACCCTTACACCAGTTAGACAGATGTTCGTCAGGCGTTACTGTATAAAAAAAATACCGCTATTTCTGCTGCTATTGTGTGCATGTATGCTCGCCAAAAACCTCTATAGTCAGACTCCAATCACCTCCGTTTCTACCACCTCTGCTGCCGCAACAAACTCGAGCTACATAGCCGTAGCTCCCTCAGATGCCAGTAATGATGTGGATGCAGGGTCAAGCTACACCATGAGCTATGGTAATGGTAATAATATTTTCATAAACTCTTACACCGTTGGCTCTGCCACCTACAATAACTTTATAGCCCCTGATACACTCATCCTTCAAAGAACAGATGCAGGAGAACTGATCAATGTCTGGTATGACTTGAACAGTAGTATTGGTACTTCTACTATCGAATTGACATCACAACAAATCACCGACATTGATGCCATGTATCTGGCCGGGCTGCTCAATGCCGGTTATGATAACCTGCTAACTAATAATGATGATCTAAACGAAAACGGAGATTTTTCAGATCAGGTAGAAAGGATCGATGTCATCTACCGAACAGGACTGGTTACGTCTTCACCCGGTACAGCTATGTTTCCGGTGGTAGAAAGAGGTGGTAATGATGCCATTCAAATTGCTGCCATCACATCCCTCAACAGTAATGGTGAACCTGCATCCTTCGGTAGTCTGGTCGCCATAAACGATGCAGGATATGATCCGGATGGCATTACGGACTGGGGAGACCTGGGGGTATCAGTAACTGGAATGATAATGAGGCGTCAGGACAGCAATACGGATCCAATCCCTACATTCAACATATCCAGTCAAAATACGTATGGTGTTGCTGTTTCCTTTTCTGATCTGGGCATCGCAGCCAATACTACCATCTACGGCTACTCACTGTTCGCCTATGACGTTGATGCTTCCACGCATACACTCACAGATATTACTAGCTTCCCTACCAGTTCTCAGACCACCATTGGTGGTCTTGATCTGATTGCAGGTATTTCGGCAGCCGTTTCAAGTGACAATAACCTGACCAAAGCCGTAGGTCCGGGAGGTTATATAGAATCACTGGTTACCTGGCTCAAAGCGAACGAATCGGATGAAGTAACCACTTCCACAGAAGGGTCCGGTGTCACCAACTGGGAAGATCACTGGATAGGCGGACATGATGCCACCACCAGTTTCACTGCCCCTGTCTATAGAAGTGCTTCCAGCTCACTTGCTATGAACTTTAACCCTTCCATAGATTTCTCCGCCAGTGGCACATCCGGGTTGGGTATTGAAGATAATACCGACTTCAACAGCAACTCAGGTAATTATCTCAATAAGTCTCTCAGTGTAGCCTTCCGTACAGGTACTATAGGTACACGACAGATCATCTACGAGCAAGGCGGAAGTGGAAATGGAATAAATGTCTACATCGACACTGACGGTACTTTGTATGTCGGAGCATGGGCCAGCAGTTGGACGGTTCGGCCTGTTGTACATTCCACTTCAGTATCTGCCAATACTGAATATATTTTAACCATGGAACTGGAAGGTGACGACTCGGGCTCTGAAAACGGAGTCATCAGGGCCTATCTCAACGGTACCAGTTTTGGTGGCTCTGTATCCGGGGCTGGTATACTCAGTAATCATGGAGGTAACGTGAACATAGGTGCCTCAGATGCTAATTTGAGGTATCATGATGGTAGCAATAGTGATGATAATCATTTTGAGGGAGAAATCTCTGAGTTTATCTACTGCAACGAGCCTGCTTCATTCTCTTCTACCAACAGGTTAAAAACTGAAAGTTACCTGGCACTTAAATACGGTATTACACTCGATCAAACCAGTCCCATCAACTACCTGGATGCGGCTGGTAACATTATCTTCAATACCACTAACAATGCTTCTATCGGTGGCTACCTGGAGTACAATAATGATATAGCCGGTATAGGGAGGGATGATATCTCTGAGCTAGATCAAAGAAAGTCGAAAAGCGAGAATACAGGCAGTATTCTGACCATAGAAAAAAACAGTCAGTTCGCAGATGATGACTCCTGGCTGATCTGGGGA
>DIYF01000080.1:42644-42932 GCA_002427745.1 Roseivirga sp. UBA6061
ATGACTCCTGGCTGATCTGGGGACATGATGGCAGTGCCACCACAACCACAACCTCCTCAGATGTACCAGCCACCGTTTCTCAACGTCTCAGCAGAGAATGGCGCTTAGCCGAAACCAATATTAATACAGCCACTGTTGACGTATCCTTTGACCTTACAGGCTTAGGCCTGAGCTCGGATGCCACCGAGTTCAGTCTTCTGATAGCCGGAGCTACTTCAGGAGGTAATTTTTCAGCAGCCAATATTGTTACGGCAGGTACACTGAATGATAATGTTATAACCTTTACAG
>DIYF01000163.1 GCA_002427745.1 Roseivirga sp. UBA6061
GTACAAGCCGAGCTCGACAGATTGAAAGAGCTGGGATGGTCTGGCGGGGTTTTCTTTGTGGATGATAATTTCATTGGTAATAAGCGTACTGTGAAGCCTTTCCTCAAGGAGTTGATTTCCTGGCAGGAGGCCAATGGTTATCCTTTCAGTTTTACCACCGAGGCCTCGATAGATATGGCGCATGATGATGAGCTGCTTGAGCTGATGGTGATGAGCAAATTCTCAACCGTGTTTATAGGTATAGAAACCCCTGACACGGAGAGCCTGGCACTGACCCTGAAACATCAGAACAACCGCCAGCCTATGAACGAGTCTCTTGAGAAGATTGCCAGAATGGGGCTGCGGATTTTTGCCGGCTTTATTATCGGCTTTGATGATGAAAAGAAAGGGGCCGGAAAGCGCGTGTTTGATTTTGTGACAGAAAACAATTTACCGGGAGTTACCTTTAGTATGCTCCAGGCGCTGCCGGGTACCGGCCTCTGGGATCGTCTGAAAAAAGAGGGCAGACTGCTGGATGACGCTAATCTCACGCAGACGACACTGATCAACTTTGTACCCAGCCGACCGGTCGAAGAGGTGGCCACAGAGTATATGGAAACCTTCTGGGACCTGTACGACCCTAAAAACTACCTCAAACGTGTCTATGAGCACTTCCGTATGGTAGGCACGGCTAAGGTGCACAGCGATCCTGAACTCAGAAAAAAGCTGGCCAACAAACACAAGACAGATATTGACTGGAGAGGACTGATCTTTCTGCTGAAAATTATATGGAAACAGGGAATGCTCAGAAGCACCCGCTTTGTATTCTGGAAATACCTCTGGGGCATGTGGAAGCACAACAGAGGAGGTATAGGCAATTACCTGTCCTTTTCTCTCTTTATCGAGCACTTCCTGCCTTATCGCGAGGCTGTGAAAAAGGAAATTCAGGAGCAGCTGAGGCTCAGAGCAGAAGGTAAGGTGCCGGTGAAAGATCCGGAAATAGAGCTGAAGCAAGATCTGGCCGATGAGGTACAATGGTATCAGGCGAGTTGATTGACTCCGCTTAATATTCGAAAAGTGCCTCTGGCGTTAAGAGAATTACCTGTCCTTGTTATTCCACGTTTTGTCGGTGTAAGACATAGGGGGCTATTGACGGATGTATGACTTCCTGCCAGTCTCCTGATATAATGTTTTGATAAGCTGTATACATCTGCTCCGCTGCTTCAGGCGGAGGCATTCTCCCCACGCCCGTGCAAAGACCTGGTACTAGTATATGACGGATGCTGTTGCTCGTCTGTTGATTGTGCTTAAGTACAGCAACCAACAGGGCTCTCATAGCGAGGTAGGCGTTCAGCGTGCCTTTTACGCTTCCGGGAATTCTCATAGTCGGAGCTGCGATAAGAAAAGGCAATCTTTTATGATTCATAGGGAGTATGATGGCCGTACCCACCGGTAATTCTCCAAAGTAATCATTCCTGATGGAGTGCATTACCTGCTTCTGAGCTTCCCCTTGATAGTAGTCATCTATGGCTTTGTCAATACCCCCTCCCATATCTCCGAAGCTATTGGCAGGGCTTACAATGGCATCTGCCCTCACCTTAAGAGCATTGTCAACCATCACCCGCACCTCCTTAACATATTGGAATTGATGGGCCAGGGCAGAAGCGGCTTCTTCATCTCTATCGCAAAATGTAATCCGAAGCTGAGTGGATGAAGAGCTTAGCTCAAAAGGCTTCAGGACCTTAGATGGCTTACGATTGAATAGATTTTGGAGCATATTCCGGACATAACAGGTAAACGCCTAATCTCTTTGCAAATAGCCCGCCAAATCCGGCATGAATATGAGTCTTAACTAATGTTTGGTATCTACATCGACCAACACCAGTGTATCTTCTGTCTTTCCTTTATGATAAATACCAACAATCCGCATGTGATGAGATACCACTCGTACAGCAACTATTTTATCTCTGTCCAGATTCAGCTGTTCTGTTATGGCCATATAGTCAGAGTCAGGCTTGTCTGTAAAGCGGTCGAAGATTCTTCGTTGCATTTCGTTGTATGGCCTGAAACCCTTGTCGAGCAGATAAATACCATCTCTGCCTCCTCTTGATTTACTTTGCTCAGGGTCGAGCCCGTATTTGATATTGCGAAGGGTAATACAAAACTCTTTGCTCTTCCATACCTTACTCTTTCGGGCTTCTTTCATAAGCTTCTGAGCAAGAAATACGCTGAAAGCTCTTTCGTTGACCACGAAATCGCCATAGCCAACCAGTAATGATTCCTTAAGAGCAGTCTCCATTCCGGAAAGCCTCTCTTTTACCGCTTCAATCTGCAAGGTTCTTAGTTTTCTTTTTTGATCTGTATGTCAGAGGACAGTTCATCGGGGTAGTTACCTTAGTCTCCAGGGAGATATCGGATACTGTTATTTTTCTATATGGACTCTCTTTAAGGTGAAAAAGAAAGAAAATATTGAACTATGGGTTAGGTCTGGTTGTCATTTTGTTCGGAAAGCGGGCTCATTTAGCGGTATTTCCCTTATATAAAAGCTTCTGTTTTGTTGAATTCGGCTCAGGATATCATTAATTTGATTGGATAAACACTTTTTAGGAAACCACACAAGAAATGGCGTTAAACAAACTTTTTACGATTCCTCCTCATATCACCGAAGATAACTTTGAGGAGGTAATGCACCAGGCAATAGCCCTGGAGCTCGCAACTATTCCGACCTATCTGTCTACTTACTACTCTATCAAGAGAGCACAGGATCAGGATACGGTTTATGCCCGTGTTTTATCTCAGCTGCCTGCCGGATCTGAGGCACTGGCTCAGGAGATGACACTGGACATTCTGGTGTATGCGAATAAATCAGCGGCTTATATTATGAGTGTTGTTATTGAGGAGATGCTTCATCTGGCACTCTCATCCAATGTGAAAACGGCTATCTGCCAGAAAGCTCCGGATTTGGTAGAAATCGCTCAAACGGTGAAATTCCCTACCCAACTGGATGGACACAGACCGGAATTCCCCATCAACATTGACAAACTCTCCCTGGAACAACTTACGGTATTTCTGCAGATTGAGAGCCCCAATACTTTTGAAGACCCTGCTCAGAAGGAGCCTGATACTCCCGGTACTCCCCTGGACTATACCACGATCGGGGCATTCTATGATATGATCATAGCCTTTGTGAAAAAGCACTATCCCGGACCTTATGAGCCAAGGCCTCAATTGCTTCCGGACCAGCCCTTCTATTCCCAGAATTCTATCAACACCGTTTATTATGATCGCAATCATAAGCCTCAGTTTGGTAGCGAAGATGATAGCGGAGGCCTAAGACATGTGACGGATGCTGATTCAGCAGTGGCCGCCATGGAGGAAATTATTCATCAGGGAGAAGGCCGCGTACATAGCGATGATCCCTACGATAAGCTCAAGTTTGATAAGAACGGATTGCCTGTTCCCTTACCGGTGAAAAACGGAAAGGTACAGTTCAGACCAGGAGACTATGACGACAATACGAAAGATCATAAAGGCAAAAAAGAGCTCTCTCACTTCGGTAAGTTCATGGAGATTTACAGTATGGGAGTATATTATAAAGAGAAGTTTGATGGCTATAATATTGATTTCTTTAAGGAGCTGGTGTACGACCAGGCCATGAACCCCAAGCAGGCAGATTACCCGGTAGGATCAGCGGTAGCTATGGCTTCCAAGATGGGGAATGCACTCTTTACCTACATCATTCTGATGGTAGAGACCTGCTATTATAAAGACAAAGACACCCAGTTTAAAGTATTTATGTATGGTATTCACAAATCCATGATCTGGCTGCTGAGTGAATTCGGAAACGGCATGAACGCCTATACTTTCGAGAAAGATAATACTACGTATGAGGCATCTCTCACCTTTGAGTATTACGACTTTTCACAGGACCCGGCCAGCCCCAAAGATCAAATGATCAGAATGGCCAATGAGCTGGCACAACTGGACAGTGGCTGGGAATGGTTACTTACGGATACGAACTATCTGCTGGCTTTACCGGATGTAGGGCTGGATCACTCAGTGAAACCCAATGTGCCTGAAATTCCTGCGAGCTGATTGTTCGGAGCGATTACTTTTTAGTCTTAATTACTTTAAAAGAATTTACCATGTCTGATACAACAAATAAAATCATACCTCAATTTTTACCACCCAAAGAACTCCACACCTGCATGGGCCTCAACTCATGTAAAAACAAAGGGTTTTCCGGAAATAACGACTGTGCCGGTCAGGGAGATTGCTCAACGGTGAACCATCCCTGTCATGTACTTAATGAATGCAAAGGCCAGGGAGGATGTGGCCTGTTCGGTACTACGCAGGAGTTTTGTCACCCTGGTGAGAACGACTGTAAATACCAGGGGAGCTGCGGTGCTCCTATTCTCGCTTCAAGGTTCATTGCCCAGGGCCCCAATAAGGGCAGGAGCGTATGGCAGCTGGCTCGCGAACTATTTCTGAAAAGAATGGAAGCGCAGGGCATAGAAGTTGACAAAGATAAGCTTCCGATCGGGCAGGAATATGGCCCTACGGACGAATTTGTAGCTGCCAGAGGTGCGGGTTCTTCCTGTGGCCAGAGTGGTGATCGTTATTGCTCTTACGCCTTTGATAACCGTGATGTAAGTCGGTTTAAAAAACGTGAGCGCTTTATGAAAAAGAGTGCCCGTAAAATGAAGAACACCGAGAAGAATTGCGGCTGTGACGAAGAATAAACTTGGCCTGCCCGATTTGGGTCTGGGTTTGGGGCTCAGAAGTCAGCATTTCAATCATATCCTGGAACAGAACCCGGAAGTTGATTGGTTTGAAGTGATTTCTGAAAACTTTATGGATTCATACGGGCGACCCCGTCATGTGCTGAAACAAATAGCTGAAAGATACCCTGTGGTGATGCACGGGGTATCGCTTTCTATAGGCAGTACTGATCCCCTAGACTTTGATTACCTGAAAAAACTGAAGGCGCTGGCCGATGAAGTCAATCCCGCCTGGGTGAGCGACCATTTGTGCTGGACCGGTGTATTGACTACCAATTCACATGACCTGCTGCCGGTGCCTTTAAATGAAGAGTCTCTGAAACACGTATGTGACAGGATCAATACCGTTCAGGACTATATAGAACGTCCCCTGATCATAGAGAACCCCAGCACCTATGCTACCTTCAGGCATTCGACTATAGCTGAGTGGGATTTTCTGAGCCGGATGACTGAACAGACCAATTGCGGCCTGTTACTGGATGTCAACAATGTTTACGTATCATCTTTCAATAATGACTTCGATCCTGTAGAATACCTAGAGGGAATTCCTCATGACCGCGTGGTGCAGATGCACCTGGCAGGTCACCAGCATTGCGGCAATTACATTATCGATACCCATGACCGGGAGGTGACGAAGCATGTATGGGAGCTTTTCAGGCTGGCCTGGCAAAGAACCGGTGGTACCTCCACTCTGCTTGAATGGGACGGTAATATTCCGGCTTTTGATGTATATCATGCGGAGTTATTGAAGGCAAAGGAGTTTATGTCCGGAGATTTCAATGGTCTGAGTGATGCAGAGGAAGAGCTGCCTGTGCAGGAAGAAGTATCTAACCCAATTCACTTTATGGTCTCAGAAACCAGAGATCAACTTGAGGTATAAGTATGGCGGATTCTCCCGAAATACCACTATCCGGTTTTCAGCAATGGATGCAGCATATGCTGCTGGACCCGCATGGCCAGACAGAGACAGATCCCATGCAACTACTGCCTGAAGCATTTACAGGAGGCAATGTAGCATCTGTGATCAATGACTCTGACAGGCTGTCGGCACGAGAGCACCTGGCCATATACCAAAGGAGTTATATCGCCCGTTTGCGCGACTGCATGGCTAAACAGTTCAGTGCCCTGGAGTATGCCCTAGGCGAAAATCTCTTCTGTGGCTTTGCCGATAATTACCTTGAGCTATACCCTTCAAAGAGCTACAACCTGATGAACCTGGGTGAGCATTTTGCAGATTACCTTGAAGCCACACGGCCCGATAAGGATCAGCCGGTGAAGGAAGAGTGGCCCGACTTTATGATCGAACTGGCGCGCTTTGAGTACGCTACCATGATCATCTTTGATGAAAAAGCTGATGAGGGGTTCACACTGGTTGATGAAAATACACCGGAAGAACAGCTGGAACTGATTCCCGTTTTTTACCCCTTTAATTTTCAGTTTCCAGTTCGCTGGTTTTACAGTGAATTTGTGAATGGCAGAGAGCCCGGGTTACCCTATGCTCAGGAGACCTTTTGTGCTATTGTCAGGCGCAATTATAAACTGGCTCTGTTTGACCTGAACCAGGGACAGTACTTTCTGCTCAGCTATCTGAAGGGAGGGTACAGTCTGGCAGAGGCAAAAAAACTGCTTTGTGAAAATGAGGGCTTTGATACAGGTAAACTGGAAGGAGTCTGGCCGGTTTGGAAAAAGAAATGGCTGGAACTGGGTTTCTTCAGGCTGAAGGCCTGAGAAGGCGATAAGATCTGATTCATAAAATAAATCCTGCCACTCGTATGAGGGCAGGATTTATTTTTGTCAAATAGAGTGGTTGTGTTCTCAGCCAATTAAGACACAGGAAGCATAGAAGCCGCATCTGTATGGAAGAATGTTACGCCAGGGTTCCCTTCAAACTCCATTTCTATTGTTTGAGAATACTGCAACATCTTGCTGTCGTCCTCCAGTGTAAGCAACCAGAAGGTGGTATGGAAAGCCGTGACATTTGCCTTCTTCTTTTCAAACTGAATATTTGTGACGCCACCTCCGGGATTTGTACTGGATAGCTTGAAGGAAGTGGTCTCCTTTACAGTTTTACCTTCCAGGGCATTCCACAATATGATATTGGGGTTCAGCTTTGGATTGTTGGGGTCGTAATGACCATCGTTGTAAATGGACAATAGGGCCGGAGTGGTATTCCCGGTAGGGATAGTTGAGATTTGCGGGATGTTCGGAGGTCCCGGGTGCGTATCTACTGTACCGGGTGCTAAGATTGAATTGCCATGAGGTACTGATACCTGTTTGACCACCGGAAACTCCGGTTGGGTAATCGGGTTAGGGTCAGGGATGGGATCATTGGGGTTCTCAATAGCCCCTGCATCCTGAGCTACATTTACCAGGTGCAACCAGTCGCCATTTTCAGCATGCACTAAGGTGTTTTCCTGAGGTCCGGCATCACTTCCGAAATACACTCGTTGCTCGTAAAAGAGCACCCAGCAATTCTGCTGATAATCACCTCCTCTGTTAGGGGCATCACCGGGAATCGCTGAGAAGGTCATTTCCTCGTAGTAATGGAAATCCTTAAGAATCACATTGTCACTCGCTGGAGTTCCGTCCTGTGGCAAGGGCATTACATTATAGCCCAACTGAGGCCCCTGGTTGGGGTTGGGATTGTTCCAGGTACCAACCAGGCCTAAAAGAGGACCCAGGCCAGCCTGGACTGCCGGTACATGCTCTCCACCGCCATCAATGATGATGGGAGTGGTAGTGTTGGGTGGTGGTGGGATTGAGTCTTTCATGGTTATTTAAAAAATTATATGGAAAAGTGTGTTTTGGTACCTTATATAATTTAGTAAAAACTGACTCTGGAATTGTGTTATTTCGGTTGCTAATCCTGTATAGAAGAGGTTTTGTTGTGAAATAAGGATAATTGTTGTGAGTGAATGGCTGTGTAAAAGCCTCAGGGCCACCACAGGAAGGTAGATAGCGAATAGAGGTGAGGCTGTTTCCAGGCAGAAAACCCGGGAAGTAAGCTATAGAGCTGTTGAATGGCTGATAGTTCTCAACAATTGCTATTGCCTGATTCTTTATGATCAGTGAGCTTTTTATCAGCCATAAAAGCCATGCCGATGAGTGCGGCAGAAGGGAACAGGGTTTCTATGCCTGAGAGGGACCAGTCATGAATCATATTGAAGATTGAAGCAATAACACCGAGGACTCCGATTACAAGTACTACGTAATTCACTGATTTCATGGCTTTGTATTTTGTTGAATGTGAGCTTTTGATGATGCATAAAAGCTACTATTGATGATTTAGCCATGAGCTTCTGCATCAAAGGGTTAAAGCCGGCCTGAGCGGCCGGGGGGAATGGTGACCTTTTTGATTTTATTATAACTTTGGTCACCATCATGAGCCTGAAAACCAAGATTGCTGATTTAAGAAAAAACAAGGGCTACTCCCAGGAAAGGCTCGCAGATGAGGCGGGAGTATCTATTAGAACTATTCAGCGAATTGAATCAGGTGTCACCCGTCCCACCGGCCATACTCTGGGACTTGTAGCCCATGTTCTGGATACTACGGTAGAGGAGCTACTGAAGACAAACGAACTTTTGCATAACAACGCAGACAGCGATTTCGAACTGGTAAATAAAATTAACCTCAGTGCCTTGCCCGGCCTTGTTTTACCTTACGGCAATTTCATTATTCCTTTTTTCATCTGGAGAAAGCATAAGCATGAGGTGGAGGTTAAAGAGATGGGCAGGCGTATTCTCAACTTTCAATTGCTCTGGTCGGTAGCGGCCACCCTCTGTTTCATTCTGGTGCCCATGCTCCACTATGTACTCATAGACCAGTTCAATACAGGAAGAGCTCCCATCACCTGGATTGTCTTTGCTTTTCTGGTAATCTACAATGTCTACAAAACCCTTCGCACCTCCCTTTTATTAAAGCAGGAAAACGGTCGGATATACCCTCGTACGCCCTCATTTATCTAGATGTCATAAGGATGTCGCAGTGATGTCTGCCTGGTGTCGGAACTACCCGGGCGACTCAGATTCTAATTTTGACGGTACAAACAGCGCATGCCAAAAGCTGCCTGTAAGACTTCAAATTCAGAAAGATGAGTTCTCAAAAAATCAAAACAGCACTGACAGAAAACAAGACAGTTCGGGTAGGTGCCAGTGTATTTATTCTAATTACCGGTCTGGGCGTGGCCATGCTGGGAGCAGGCCTGATCCTGTGGTGGAGAAAACTGACGGAAAGTACCTTCAGATCACTGGGCCTTTATAAGCCCAACAATTGGATAAAGACCATCCTTATGGGGATTTTCATGGGCTTACTGATCAAATTTGTATTTGTCAGCCTGATAATGCCGGCTATGGGCTCGGTGCCTTCGGCCAGTTCGCCTTTCAGTTTCTTAAAAGGCAACCTTACCAATGCCCTATTATTCTCCATTTATGTAATTGTGGTGGGAGGCTTCTGTGAAGAACTGGTCTTCAGAGGCTTTCTCTTCAGGCAGGCAGAAGCCTGGTTTGGTAAGGGCAAAACAACCAGTCTGTGGATGGTCGTCATAGGTAGTCTCATCTTTGGTTTGCCACATATCTATCAGGGAGGCTTTGGGGTGATCCAGTCTGTCCTGGTGGGCCTTATTTACGGAAGCATGTATTTGCTGAATAAAAAGAATCTGTGGATGGTGATGATCGCTCATGCCACCTTCGATCTGTTTGCCATCTACATCATCTACCACGATTGGTCACTGTATATGAATGAGCTGTTTCTTTGAGGCGGGTTTTAAATATTGGGATCCGGTATGAACCAACAAGTGAATTACTTTTGGAAAGCTTCGCTGATGAGGGCTGCAGTCTCATTGATACTACCGAGGCCATCGAAAGTATCGGTAACTATCTTTTCTTTCATATAGGTAATAGCCGGCAGGGTATCAGATTTGAAGATTTTGATCCGCTTTATATGGGTGGCAGGATTCCTGTCATCTTCCCGGTCTGAAGTGCTTGCTCTTTCGAGAGCCCTTTTCAGGAGTTCTGCCTCGGGCACTTCAATATTGAGCACTTTTTTTAGGTGCAACTCTTTGTCAGCGGCAAGTTTTATTAAAGCATCTACCTGAGCGATGGTCCGGGGGTATCCGTCCAGTAGAATTGCTTCTTCTTCCAGGTTTTCATCCAGTAACTGATTGAGTAGTGATTCCATTACAGAATCCGGTACCAGGTCACCGCGCTTTTCATATTCTGTCAGGGAGAGCCCTATATTGGTCTCCTTTTGCTTTTCCAGTCGACAGCGATCTCCGGTAGAGATATGTTTCAACTTGAAAGTCTTTGACAAAATCTCAGATTGAGTTCCTTTACCGGAATAGGGAGGGCCGGTAATGATGTAGATATCCATGCTTTTGTGGTAAAAGAATACATACGTTGATCGAACCTGAAAGATGTACAATTACTCCAATTCTTGACCTCTTGTCTGAAATCTAAAATCTATTGTCTAAAATCTTTCAGCCACTAATTCGACCAAACTGCATATCGCTTCCTTCTCAGCTCCAGTGTGAGCTGTTTCTCCATCTTCAGAGCTTCTGTACGGGTCATCGGTCCCAGGTGATTATACAAGCTGGGGCGAAGGTACATGCCGTATTTCTGCACAATATTCGAGGAGATTTTATGTCCTTTCTTACTGAGTGCTCCGGTTTTATGCTGTTTGAACCTTTCCTGAGGTGTCTTACTGGTCATACCCACATAAAGGCACTCCAATACTCCGTTAAACTGCGGATTGGCTTCCCTGAACTTCCGGTTTTCAGAATAAACCTTTTTCGAAAGCTCTATCACATAGACATGGTAAATGGCTCGGGGCATAGTGTCAGTAAGTTAAGGGTTGGGGTGTGGGAAACCAATGGTCCTTATTGGATTATGGAGGTACGGGACTCAGGGAAGTAATGGAAAACACCGCATAAGCAGACCATACCAACACTACCGGAGTATTAGTTTGAGGTTCATGGAGATAGGGGGTAAAAGCCATGAGAATAATCCCGATAAATCACCTGAAGTTCTTGGTGTAATACCTTTTTGTGTCTAATTAAGTGTAGGTTTAGGTGTTTTGTTTTGTTGTTTAGGATTAAATAATTCAAACAAATAAAATTAAAAACATGTCAACAACACAACAAAAAATCGACAATTGGGCAAAGCATCGTTATGCTGGGTTTAGTAGAAACTTTTGTCCACCACGTGGAAATGGTCTTTCACGACTGGCTTCTCTAGAAATGACCTCAGAAGACTTTGGGAAATTAAAGGAATTTGGAAAAGCAGACTCATATGAATTGCTTATGGGGCTTGATAAGTCTATTACGAACCCGGCTGATCAGGAGTATAATTTTGTTCCGGTGCTTAGAGTGACATTAGGCGAAGGTGAAGGTAAGAAAGAGCTGGACCTGGACTTTAGTCAAGGACAAGATGTTCAACACAACATTGATCGATTAAAACTGGAACTTAAACCAGATGAAAACTCCAACAACGACTTCTTAAGAATTCCTGCCAGGTTGACCATACAAGTAATTAGAATTATGGAAAGCCTACTCAAGCAGGGAAATAATTTTGTAGGTAGACAATTAATTCTTCAGGAGCTTAAAAGATATATGGACGAACTGGATGATGTGATAGAGGAGAGAATAGTCCCTGGAATGTTCAGGAAAGCGGTTGGAGCAATATGGTGGCTCATATCAGATCATGATATTTTCGAATTGATGTTTGAGGAAAGAAATACTCTCAAATCTCGATTAATATCTTTTTTGGCTAAAGAGAATCCTAAAAGAAATCAACGACTTTACAGAGCATTATCAATTGTCTCCAGTGGAAACCCTGATGTCAAAAATATGCGAGTGTATCCTTCAATAATTCCTGAAAAATATAATAATACAAATGAAGAAGCTATAAAAATACCGTTTTCATTTGTCTTTGAAATTGAATTTTCAAATAATTATCTTAAGCATCAGGAGTTTATAGATTCAGCTAAGGAAGGTGCTGATCAAGGCGGAGAAGGTATTGTTTTAATCGAATATATTCAACCATGTCCCGAGTGTGATTAATGGAGTATCAATCTAAGAGATTAGTGCTTATCAGATGAGTAGTAGGGAGCTTTTTAATACCATGACCTTTGGGGCTGTTTTGAGCATTGCTTTAGCGTCAATTGTAGGGTTCATACGTTGGCCTAAAATTGGATACTGTCAAAAGGTCCTTACTGCTCTTCTAACAACAGCTTTAATAACTGAACTGCTTTCAGCAATTCTGAGAGCCTATGCACTACCAACTTACCCCGGTTTTCACATGTATGCTCTATTAGAGTACGGATTTCTGGTTCAGATATTTGGTCGAGTATATGATGCGGGCAGATGGGGAATTATTATTCGCTATAGCTGGATACCAATGTTGATCTTTGGAATACTCAACTTAATTATCTGGCAGCCACTCAACACTCCGAACACAAATGTGATAGCGGTGTCCGGCTTAATAATGATAACCTTGTCACTGGGTTTCTTATTCTCAACTTTGAATCGAATGAGATACAGAAGGATTGAAAAAAGTGCCCTGTTCTGGATTAATGTGGGGGTTTTGCTTTATTTCACTAGTACTCTTGTGATGTTTGTTTTTCTGAATGGTTTGGTAACAGTTCCTGTTACTTACAAGATTGATATTCTTGTTCTCAATATAATCTTCAACATAATCCACTACCTCTGCTTTAACATTGCTTTATGGATGAAAGCAGAGTAGGCCACTATACCCCCGCTAAATCACCTGTTTTGTCCCGTTGATTGTCTTAGATTAGGATAAAGGATTTCGCTGATGAATTTCATTTTATGTTATTCAGGAATGATCAGATTGTTTTAAAGTAATTCATAACTGATCAATTCAATGATTTTATAACTTATTAACGAAACGAATAATATGACAGAAGACATAACTGTAAACGATCAGTATGGTACTGTAACTGAAGAAAAAGCTCGGGGAATGATCAATAACTGGATGGGTAGCGAGGTACTCACTTTAGGTAATCACTTTCAGGGCTCTCCAGTGCTTGACTCAGAACCTCTCACTTACGATCCCGACTGGAGAGTAAGTAATATGGAGATGACTGAGGATGACCTTAATACGCTTAATAAACTTGGAGAAGTCAGATCTTTCAGGCTTTGTATGTCTTTAGAAGAAACTCGGTCAGAGGGTGTTAATGTCGCTCCATTACTTCATGTTGTAGGAGACAAAAAAAAAGAACACTACTTCAGGTTATATACACCAGCTGATACCCTGAAGCAAAAGTATAACATCACAGGGTCCGGTGTCATTGGAAAAGGCGGGAAGAAAAGCATCGGACTGAAGAAGTTTATGAGGTTGCTAGGAAAAACAGAAAGTGCCGAAGTGCCGGTGCAGTTTCTCCAAACGGTTAGGGAAAACTGGTTATTGCTCGATCCTGCGCAAATGGATGATTTGTTTATGGCATACCGAAACACTAATACTGTGGAGAATGAAGTAAGAAGACTCTCAAGATTAACTGAATATCGCATGAATGCAGGTACGAATGCTTTGCTTTTTAACAAGCTGAGAAAGCTGGCGGGCAAAGGAAAACTCACCACTTTCAGAATGCACTTCGGTGTGGATTTCAATAAGCAGCCTAACCAGGGAGAGTTTACCTTTACCCCGGTCATTGAATTAGGAACGAGTGATAACCTCAGGGTTGCTTTAAAGAAGCACGCCAAAGAACTGAAAGGCATTTCTCTTTCTGCACTTCAGGATATGCCTGTTTTTTCTTCGGTCACAGGAGATGGCGAAGACGGTAGTACCTGGTTTTTTGAGTATATCAAACCCTGCCCACCATGTTAGTGCAAGGCTAAGCATCTCATGACCCATCAGAGCCTTTTTATAACCATCTCTCATATTGCAGAAGCCAGTATTGTACTGGGAGTTTTGATAGGGTTTCTACGTTTGAAAAAATTAGGGCCATGTCAAAAAGAGTTATTGATTGTTCTAGTTGTCGCTTTATTGGCTGAGGTATTCACAAGATTGCTGGTCGTTTATGAAATGACCACATATCCTGTTTTCCATTTCTATGCTGTGATAGAGTATGGCTTGCTTGCTCTTATTTTCGCCAGAGCTTTTGAAGGGACGAAACTCGCTAGAATGCTGAAATGGAGTATTCTGGTGATGATGGGCTATGCCTTATTGAATGTGTACTTATGGCAACCCTTATCTGAGCCCAATACTAATGTGGTGTTGGTTTCCGGGGTTGTATTGATCACAATGAGTACGGTTTTCCTGTTCAGAACACTTAACCGCATGGTCTATCGGCATATTGAAAAGAGTGCACTCTTTTGGATCAGCATTAGTGTGCTGATGTACTTTGCCAGTACCATCCTTATGTTCGCTTTCCTGACCAGACTCATACCCGTGGATATGGAAATTACCGGAAGTGTACTCGTACTGAATGCCGTTTTTAATATCGTTCACTATATCTGTTTTGGCATAGCTCTATGGATGAAGCCGGAATAGCCGCTGAGATTGATGCCCTGGTAGTGGGTATGATCGGGATGTTTTGCCTCACCCTGGTCATAGTCCTCTTTGTGGTGGTGTATCAGCGCAAGCTGCTCCGACAAGAGCGCAGACATAAGGAGAATGAAGAGGCTCATCGTCTGGAACTCTTACAGGCCACCATCGAGAGCCAGGAGGTAGAGCGAGACCGTATCGGCAGAGAGCTTCATGATGGAGTGGGCGTGATGCTCTCAACTACCAGGTTGTATCTGCAGCATTGGAATGAAGAGGATGATGCCGGCAAGGAAACAATCGGTAAAAAGGTAGATCAGTTACTGGAAGATACTATCGACTCAGTGAGGAGGGTTTCTGCTGACCTGAGACCGGTGATCCTGGAAAACCTGGGTCTGGCTGAAGCAGTGGCAGATCTTACGAATAACATAGAACAGACAGGAGTACTCAAAATACAGTTCGATGCTTCCTACGAATTAAGGTTGCCTCAGAAAGATGAGCTCAATATTTATCGTGTCATTCAGGAGTTATTGACGAATACACTCCGACATGCCGAGGCCACTGAAGTGAGGCTGCTGGTAGATTCACAGCCTGGTCATTTTGGTTTGAGCTACCGGGATAACGGAAAAGGCTTACCCTCTGACACTGCCCGTAAAGGGCTCGGTTTGAAAAATATGGAGAACCGGATTAACGCCCTGAACGGGCAGCTTACCATAGCAAGTCCTCCGGAAGGAGGCATATTGATAACCATTGAAATAGAGAAAAAATGAAAACTATAAAAACAGCTATTGTTGATGATCATATCTTGTTCCGCCAGGGGATAGAACTGCTATTATCCAGAGTGGATGAGGTAGATCTGATATTTGATGTGGGAAGTGGCGAAGAGCTTCTGGAAAAACTGATGACTGTCGTACCGGATGTCCTCTTACTTGACCTGGATATGCCAGGAATGAATGGTATTGATACCTACAAAGTAGTGCATGAAAGGTACCCTGACCTGAAAGTACTGGTGCTGACCATGCACAAGGAGGAGCGAATGATTGCGTACCTGATGGAGTTGGGTGTAAATGGCTATCTGCTCAAAGACACCAATCGGGAGGAGCTCAGAAAGGCCATCGTCACAGTCTACGAGCAGGGCATGTACTTTAATGACCGTACAGCTCAGGCCGTGCTGGGGGGCTTAAAGCGAAAGACCAAGACACCTCCTAAGCTAGGCCAGGAGATCATTTTAAGTCGCAGGGAGCAGCAGGTATTGGAGCTGATTGCTGAAGGACTTTCCAACAAAGAGATAGGGGAGAAGCTATTTATCAGCACGCGTACCGTTGACGGACATCGTACCAGTCTGTTGCATAAGTTTAATGTGCACAATACCGCTAAACTTATAATGGAAGCGGTGAGGAAAGGTTTTTTGCCGGAGTAGTTATTACCTGAATAGACCTTAAGCCACTTAAAAGGCCTCAGTATATACTGAGGCCTTTTGTATTTATATCAGGATTTGAAAGAGCGATTTAACCCTATTCATCTTTTGGGTGAATTAGCTCTTACAAAACCCTGAACTCTTGCCCAAATTGGAATTAACAAAAGCTTTCAACGATGGCCGTAGCCTTTGGCGAAGGACTTTGAAGTGGAGCAGAACCCACTTAAAAAAACGAACCTGTCTGCGAGGTAAATGGCAGAGGCGGAAACCGAAAAGCCTTAGAGAGTAGGAATTAAAGTTTGAAAAATGAATTTACAAGGATTGTTAGACTTACATGTCCAAAACTCCGCTGGAGTCAGTTGGATACAAATGACAAGTATCAAAAAAGCATCTACTATCGGACGTAGTTTGCTGGAATATGAAGCTGAACTGCCCACTGGTAATGCTGTGACAAATAAGGGGTACTTCGTAAGAATTAAAACCATGGATGGTCATGTAGTTGATGGTACCTATTCAACAGGTGATGGGGCAGGGGCAATTAAAGGCTCAATTAAATCTCCACAACTCGATTTCAGAAAAGAGAATTACTTTTTTGAGTTTGGACCTCATTATCAGATAGAAAATACCAATGCTGTTGCTGCATCAGTCTTGTTAGTCCAGGGACGACCCAGGAACTTTCAGGCTTCTTCAATATTCTACACTGGGAACCATGGTAAGACGATGACTTTTGATTATGAATTTCCGCGTACAGTGAGCAAAGTTTCTGATGTGAGAGTATATCTGGTTGAGGGAAAGGAAATTCTACCTGAGTCAAAAGCAATCAGTGACATATTGAAAATAACAAAAACCGATGGACACACAGGCTCGAAAAATCTGGACCTGAAGTCTGAGTTAGAAGAGGGGAAATCCTACACAGTTTGTATGGGTATTTTCAGTAATCTAAGACAGATTGCTAGTAATACTTTCATTGCTGAGTAGGCACCGACAGATTAGGAGGGACCTGTAACCAGCCTATATCTACTTTGACTACTGATTTGTAGGATTGGTAAGAAAAACCTTAAAAAAGTAGTTAATTGAAAGCCCGCAGTAATCACTGCGGGCTTTTTTACAATCAGATTTGTTTATTCACATTCCAGTAGGCACTTACCTGGCCATACTGAAAGTGGATAGGGTTGTGAGAAGGGTCTTTTCTCCACAGGTAGAGATCAGGGTTTTTCTGGAAGAGCAGGATGATATCCGATCCGCCAAACATAAACTTCCCGAACTCATCTCCCTTCTGTACTTTTTTGCCTTCCAGCTTCTTGGTATACATGTCCACTCCGGATACCTGCGCCATACCAATGGGAACCGCGGCTACCATACCGATGGGTTTTCCGGCATCTACTACAAAGACACCCCGGGCCTGCTGAAATTCGTAGCCTCCCTGAGAGCTGTCCGGAGCGTCAAACTCTCCATCTGCTGTCAGATTCACATCCAGGAACACCTTGCCCCGTACTTTGCGACACTCCATCACTTTACCGTCTACCGGAGAATGGAATCTGTGGTAATCAAAAGGACTGAGGAAATAGTGGACAAAAGTACCTCCATGAAAATGTTTGGCCAGTTTCTTATCGTCCAGCAGCTCTTCTACGGTAAATACAGAATGGGTACCCTTTAATTTAAGGCTGGTAGGTTGCCCGTTGATACCGAGCACTTCCCCTTTCTCGTTGATCGGGTATTCCATTTTGTAGGTACAATCTGCAGGCGACACGATGGCGTTGTTATTACCCGGCTCTGCGATAGGGCGCAGCGGGCTGCGACCGGTCTTTTTGTTCGCTCCATTGAATTCGCGATAGAAGAATTCATTGAAAGATTTCCAGCTTTTCGCCTGATCAATGTACCATTCCATATTGTACATGGGGTCGGCAATAATGGAGGCCAGTGTATGGTGATTGAGTGATTCTTTGGTGTTAAGGAATTCGCCCCAGTCAATGGCAAATTTGTCCAGCCATTCGGCAAAAGAAAAGTCGCCATTTTTGTAGTCCTGAAGGGTACCTTCAATTGTAGGTGCCGGCTGATCTACCAGGAAATAAAACTGGCAAAGCAGGTCATACACCTTCTGGTTGTAGCCGTTCTGCTCATCAGTACTGGTCCAGGCTGCAGGATAGTCGGGATCGTCTTCTTCATTAGGTATAAGTACCAGGTACTTTTCTATATAGTCCAGGTAGGCTTCCGGAGAGTCAGGCCAGCCCTGGCCATCGCCACCGAATACATTGTCCAGCGCATGATAAAGATCCGGGTTTAGCTGGCTCCAGGCTTTTTGCTGTGCTACGAGCAAAGAAATTTCCAGTGCCATGGAAAACTTTTCATCTTTTTCAATCTGTTTTTTCAGTTGTTTGTAGGCCTTGGTGGTCTTAGGCCATTTGGGGTTAGATGGTCTCATTTTTAATTGTGTTTGGTTTTAGTGTATTGATTTGAATGCTTTCTGGTCAGGCTGATAAAGTCATGCCGCGCTCTGGTATATGCGTTCTTCGGAAGAACAACCAGGGCCATCATTTAGCTGTCATATGTGTTCTCGTGTTTTACTCTTTTGTCTGTTTTAATCTCAGGTTCTTCCCGGGTTTTCACCGGCCTTTTCTCAGTTAAACCATATGAGTAGCGCCAGTTCACATGACCCGGAACCTGACCCTAAATAATCCCCTTCTCCAGGCATAGCTTCACCAGCTCCGTGGTGTTTTTTACGCCCAGCTTATGGAGGATATTCCTTCTGTGGGTTTTTACAGTATGTGGACTGATAAACAGTACTTCAGCCACCTCATTACCATTTTTACCCAGCGAAAGCTGCTTGATGATCTCTACCTCTCTTTCTGACAGTTGATTGACGAGATCAGTATCCGTAGCCCCTTTATTTCCTCTCAGGAATTCAAAGAGTTGTTCGTTGACCTTCTTATGAAAATAATCCTCTCCGCGAGATACTTTTTGAACCGCTTCTACCAGCTCAGGCTTTGAGGCATCTTTGAGGATATAGCCCCGGGCATTCTGTTCCAGGGCCCGCTTGATCTGGCGAATGTCCTGATGCATCGTGAGCATCAGCGTAGGAATGTCATGACCGGCATCCTGAATAAGCTTCATGGTCTCAATACCATCGATCACCGGCATGCTGATGTCCATGATAATCACATCAGGCGTATGCTGTTCAAGCAGGGGGAGGGCCTCATTTCCGTTGGTGGTGCTGGCCACGATGTCTATGCCATCTTCAGGCTGAAACATGCTCTTAAGGCCATGCGCAAAGAGGTGATGGTCGTCTACTACTAATACTTTGATCATTTTATGCCATTTCAGGTTGTAGTATCAAAGGGAGGTCTACCAGTATGGTAGTCCCCTTGCCGGAAGTACTGTCTATCGTAATTTCACCATCAAACTCTTCTATGCGTGATACCAGGTTTTTTAAACCAATGCCATCGCCTTTGATGCTTGTGTCGTTTTCGTCAAAGCCTCTTCCGTTGTCCTCCACAATAATGCTGACGAGCTCATCAAGACAGGTGAGCTGAATGCTGATCTGATTGGCCTCTGAATGCCTCAGCGCATTGCTCAGGAACTCCTGAACCATACGGTAGATAAAGATCTCGAGGTTGGTATCGAGCCTGTCGCTATAGTTTGAAGCAGTAAACTGCACTTTGATGCCATTAGCTCCGGATACCGATTGGGCCAGATCCTTTAAGGCGGTAGTCAGCCCGAAAGACTCTGAAATACCCATATGCAGGTTGTGCGCAATGCCTCGTACGTCATTACAGGCCTTATCTACCAGGCTGTTTACTGTTTGTACCTGCTCCTGGTTTTTGAGAGACTTTTCACGTTCAAAAATGCCCTGCAGGTTTACTTTTACCGTAGCGAGGATACTCCCCAGGTGGTCGTGCAGGTCTTTGGCCAGTCGCTGACGCTCCTGTTCTTCACCGGCTATGCGTGCCTCCAGGTTTTTGGTACGTTGTTCGTCCAGTAGTGATTCTATTTTTCTTTTATGTTGGGCCTGTTCTTCTTCTTCTTTCAAACGAGCCAGGGAAAGCCGCTGTCTGTAATAGATATAGATTACCAGTGCCAGTACTGATAAAGCGATTGCCACCACCAGATAAGTGGTGATTCTGGCTTTCTGCTTTTCTGCAATGGCTTCATTCCTTTCTATTTCGGTATTGGCCAGATCATTTTCCAGGGCTAGCTCGCTGATTCTCTTGTCTTTCTGAACAGACTCATATTGCTCCTGGAGCTCCGCGATTTGTCTGCTTTTTTCAACATTATCCAGGCTGTCTTTTACATCCTGATATTGAAGTCGATAGGAAAGTGCTCTTTTGGTATTTCCCAGTGCCTCATATACTTCCGATAGCCCCAACAAGTTTGCCCTGGACAATTGCGGAAGTTCGTATTTTCTGGCAAGCCGCAGGCCCTCCCGGTAGTTGCTCAGCGCTTTATCGAATTGCCTGTTTTCATATTGAAATACAGCCAGGCTGGTAAGCACCTTGCCCATATTAGGTTCATCGTCAATTTCTCTTTTCAGTTCCAGGCATAAATCGAAATACTTTTTAGCCATGGTTTTGTTGCCTAGTCCTGCATAAGTCCGGGCCAGCCCATGATACGTTTCTGAAAGCCCCTTTGGTATTTGCTGATCCTCGTAAATTCTTGCAGCAGCCTGAAATGTTTTCAGTGCTTCTGACCACTGACTATTGATCTCCTGTAGGTCAGCCAGGTTTAGGTATATCTCAGCTTTTGACGCATTTTCAATACCTTCTTTTCTACTTTCCAGGGCTTGCATGTAATAGTCTTTGGCTTCCATCGTTTTACCCTGTTCTTTTAATACCCCGGCAAGGTTTATAAGTGTATTGAGTCGCAACTCATCTGCCTGAAGAGAGTCATAGATAGACAGGCCCTTAACATAGTGCTTTGCTGAAAGAGCATAAAACCCCAATTTGTAGTAAGACACTCCCAGGTTATTCTCTAAGCGGCCAATACCCTCTGCATAATTGGCTTGCCTATAAAAGGGAAGGGAGCGGTTATAATATTCAATGGCTCTTCTCGATTGACCGACTGAATAGTAATAGTTCCCCAGGTTGAGTATGGTTTTGGCGGTGGAAAGTGGGTCATCTAATCGCTCCTTAATGGTAATACTCTCTTCATAATAATACAAAGAGCTATCGGCCTGTCCGAGTTGACGGTGAACATTGCCCATGTTTTGGAGGGCCTTGGCCCACGTTGCAGAGTCGTTGGCATCTTGGGCGTACTGAAGACTCTTGCGGTATTGATCTAAGCTCTCGTTAAAATTTCCGCGCCTTTTGGCAAGTACGCCCAGCAAGTTGTAAGTAGAAGATAAAGTCGGATAATCTTTAACTTCGCCACCGAGTGTTATGGCCTTTTTTGCGTAGTAGAGAGTGCTGTCATAGTTTTTTTGGAGGTACATTGTTTTGGCCCGGAGCCAATTACCTATCGTCTTTACGTTTTTAAGTTTTCTTTTAGGGCTTTCATTTTCTGCCTTTTCCAACAGGAGGAAGGCAGAATCAGGGTCGGTTTTAGCAAGGCCGTCATCCTGTTTATGAAGTAGGGCAGCCTGCTCAGAAATGTTCTGAGCAGGCAACTTAAAAGTGATCAATATCCCAAGTGTTAATAAGGATATGCAAAAAGAAAACTCTGATTTCTTCACTATCTAATGATACTAAAATGCAGCCTTAAATCATATTTCGTCTTCATCCTCCACAATTACCTGTGTACCGGAGCCTTCCTCAGGATCTCCTGATGATGTAGTTATGAGTATTTGTTTCCCTCTGATTTTATCTGTTTTGTCACTGTCAAATTCAATTCTGTAATTAAGAATGGCAGTAGGTACATTGCCAGATTCTCCAGCCTTTGCATAGTTGAGGAAAATCATAATATTTTTGCCCATAGTCACGCACTGTACGGCATTATTAGGGTCAATAGAGTACCCGTCCCCTACATGTACATTGATATTGAGTACGTAGCAGTTGCCGGCTGAATGATACTTAAAGTGGGTAAGAGGCTTTAATATCAGGTGCTGCTGCTCAAGTGTATATTCATTAGTTGAAGATACCAGTGGGATGTATCCTGCTTCTGAGATATTTGTTTTACCTATTTCTACCTTGGCCAGCCTTCTGATGTTTTCACTAACTGGTCCTTTCGCGGTTTGTTCGATTTCTGGTTTCATGACTATTTTGGTTTTAAATGTTGGTAATACTCCAAAATTAAAAGAGCTGTTCATTTTCCCACTACCCCCAATGGGGTATTCGTCAAATACTCCTGCCTAACTCTGAAGGGGTACTCTCAATATTCAATTTTGGGAGTATCAAACCGAGATGTCAATCCCCCACCTTTGAAATGTCAGCCACGACAAAGGAGTAGCTCGAAAATCCTGAACAGAGTAGAGATAAAAAATCAATTCAGTCAGTGGAGCAGTACCCACTTAAATAAACGGCCTTTCCCGGAAGGTTTTATCCGGGAGGCGGAAACCGAAAAGCCATAAAGAGTAGGACTTACATCAAATATTTAAATCATGTCACAAGTACAATTACCAATTCAATTTTTACCGGTAACACCCGGTCAACCGATTCCAAGTATGGCCATGAATGAGGAAGGACAAATTTTTATGTCACAACTTGATGGTGATCAGATTTTTCTCAGAATGAGCCCGAACAGGGGAGGCATTTGGGGAGAGCCTATTACGGTAACCAACGCTACTTCACCAAGAGCAGCCTCAATTGCCTTCGTTGGTCCTACACTCTTTGTTGCCTGGACCTCCAGTGACGGCTCTCATACGCTGTATTATACATTCTCCGATGATGATGGAAGAACTTTTCAACCGGTGACACAGGTTGCGGATGTGGTGACACTGGACAGTCCGGTAATCATCGGTGGTGCCTTTGCATCTGTCATCTTTACACAGCCAGATGGCCGTACCGGTATTGTTACTTTACCACAATTTTAGGATCAGAGGAGCATCTCTCTGGTTACCCGATTTTTATGATCAAAACAACCTTTTTCGGGATGTTTTACCAGAAAGATGCAAACCAATCGCGCTCGCTGGAAAACTCTGACGGATGCGAAAAAACCATAACACTAGATTTTTAATAATTAATAGAACAGCTATGTCAAGTCAAACAATTACAGTACAAGGCTCCAGTGCTATCTGTGTAAATGCTTCAGAAAGTGGAGGAGCAGGAACCCTGGTAAATAGTGCCGATGCAAAGGTGGGGGTATTTACTCCAGAGCAAACAGGCAATTATGTGGTGTCACTGAATTCTAATGTGGACTACAGCGGGGCCAGTTTCCCATTGAAACAGGCCATCATTTTTAACACACAACCCTTAACATCAAATGAGTCTGAAAAGTGGTTTGCGATAGTAGATCAAAGCCAGCCTATTGTGATTAGTGCTCAGGCCAATAGTAATATCTATGTAGTCCTGCTGGATCAGGTGACTTCAGGAGATAACACAGGTCAGGCAGAAGTCACTTTTGATGCAGTATAGGTCTAAACCAGACCACCAACCTGAAATCCTGTTTTAGTCGAGCAGGTTCCGCGTAAATAATGGCCTTTCCTCGGAGGTTTAATCGGGGAGGCGAAAGCCGAAAAGCCATACAGAGTAGGCAAAGAACCAATAAAAACCAATAATCATGGACTTAAGAACCGTTTTCGGTGAATGGGGTGTAGGACAACCCGTTCACATTCAACAAAAGAATGCTCAAGGCATTCAAAATTACATCACAGAAGTAGCTGAATTCAGTCCTGAAAGAGTTGCTCTGAAATCTACTGATGAGCAAAACCCATTTATTCTGCTCCTCGCAAGTGAAGGTGATAAATATGCCCTTCAGCTTGATCCTGGACCAGGTATTGTTCCAAGCTACCTGAAAGGTGAAAACCTCACGGGTGCTATCATGCCTTTGCCACCAGCACCAGCTGCTTTAGCCGTAGGTGGTGAAATGACCCTTTCTTCGAACACCCTATTTGTTAAGGTAAACGGACGCGCTGAATTTGCTCGTGCATTCCAAATGGAGCTCCAAAGCTATATTACTGTAAATAGCAATCACTCTGCTCCTCAGCACTATACTTTGACTGGGCTTTTGAGAAAGTAAGGTAGATAAAACTCATACTGATCCCGGTATTTTGCTCAGATCAGTAATCTGAAAACCGGTTTTCGAGCCGGGACAATAATCTACTCGAAATCCAGAACACTAAACCAATACGGGTAGATGGACCTCAGCGAAAGCTGAGGTCTTTTTGCTTTATGTCCTCTGGACCATCCCGGTAGTCTTAATTGATGATAATAATTCTCAGTGTGTTGGAATCTAGCAGAATATTAGTGCTTAAATATCTATTATGTATATTAAGTGAGTCAAACACGGTGGATATAGGTTCATTAAGCGCTATTCTTCTGTTTATCGGTTTTGATTTTTTGAAATTTATCGTTTGTTGTTCATGAATCTGATTGACAAAGGGTTTCCCTTTATCCAACAGGTCAGTGCTATGGAATGTGGCACTACTAGTCTTGCAATAATTTTAAAGCATTATGGATATACTAATATTCGTAGTTTCCTTAAAGATCATGCAGAAGTATCTACCGAGGGTGTAGACCTCTATACACTTAGTCATATTGCAGAGAGTTTGGGGTTTGAGACTCAGGGGTATGAGTTAGAGGTAGAAACTCTCAACGATATTCAATTGCCCTGTATTGCTCACATTAATAGTAATCACTTTGTAGTCATTTATAGACTGTTAAAGGACAGGGTTTACATTTCTGACCCTGCGAAAGGCAAGTACAAACTCTCAAAAGAAAAATTTGCGGCAAAGTGGAATGGCATCGTACTTGAACTTCTTCCCAAATCTCTTCATAGAGTTTCATCCGAGATAGTTGAGGAGCTGGATGGTCGTGAGGCCAGGAAAAAATCTGTGAAAGACTTTTACCTGATTTCGCTAATACGATTAAAAAAGGTATTGGTCCAAATTTTTATCTACACCCTTCTTTTGCAGCTTTTGGGGTTGGTGTTACCACTGCTTACAAAGACGATTATTGATGAAGTGCTGGTTAATGAAAATGAGCAGCTTTTATACGCAGTACTGGTAGGGGTAAGTTTGGTTTTTATAAGTCAGATCCTTCTGACTTACGGATCTAACCTATTGCTGATTCAATTTAAAATCTCGTTTGAAAGAGATTTTTTTAGTCGTTTTTTCTATCGCTTTATTCACTTAAATCAAAGCTATTTTGATCTGAACAAACGAGAAGATTTTACTAATCGTTTTCAAGAGAATTTAAAGGTCCGCCAGGCGTTGAGACCCAGGGTTCTGAGAGGTATGATAGACACGTCTTTTGTGATTTTATATGCTTTAGTTCTGTTTTTTTATAGTGTTGAGCTTGCTTTGACTGTTACAGGCTATATCACAGTTTATATAATTTTTGCAGCCTACTTTTCGCCAAGACTGAAGAATATCCAGAATGTGATTTTTAAGGAGAACATCAAAACGATTGGTGATTTTCTGGACGTTCTTTTGGGTATCCAGTCTGTAAAGCTTCTCGGAATCGAAAAACTAAAGTTCTGGGCTTGGAGAAATCAATATACCAGAACGCTTAATGAAATCAGTAGATCAGAAGTGAGGCATATGACATTTACCACTGTATTCCATGCCATTTATCTCTTAGCCCAGACTCTCGTTTACTGGTTCGGAGCCTACCTGACCTTTAAATCTGAATTGTCTATTGGTGAATATGTAGCCTTCATAGCCATATTCTCTATAATCGCTAATGCCCTGAATAATTCAGTGGCACTTTGGTTCACATTTACAGAGTTGAGAGTTTCGTACGACCGCATAAATGATGTGCTGATACAAGATACCATTCTAATGAATAATGATTCAAATACGGTTGTGAAAGCTCCGATTGATATAAGTATTCAAAATCTTTCATTCAAATATTTGCAACGTGATGAGAAGAATGTTCTGGAAGATATCAATCTGAATATCAAGCATGGAGAGTTTATTGGTATCGTAGGTAGAAATGGCTCAGGAAAAACCACCCTGGCCAAGTTACTTTGCAAACTGTACAGTGATTATACTGGTAGTATTCAATTCAATGGAGTGGAACTAAGGTCAATTGACTCGTTGCGTTCGACCAGTTTAGTTCACATGTTGCCTCAGGATCTGTACTTGTTTGATGATACTATTAAAGAAAATATCAGATATGGAAATCCCAGCGCTACTAATGAGGAGGTGATTGAGGCAGCGAAGATGGCGGATCTTCATGACTTTATTGTCGACCAATATCTAGGGTACAATTTAAGAGTAGGACTTAATGGCAGGAATCTGTCCGGTGGACAGAAGCTTAAGATTGGTTTTGCGAGGTTGTTCGTGGCTAACCCTGATGTCATCATTCTAGACGAGGCGAGTAGTGCATTAGACTTAGGTGCAGAAAGCAAAATCATGGAAAACCTTATGACAAAATTCAAAGGGAAAACAATTATCACCATTGCTCATCGAATCCACACGATTAAAAAAGCTGATAATATTTTGGTTTTGGATCGCGGAAGAATAGAAGCGCATGGTAATCATCAGGTGCTTATGGAACAAAATGAGACTTATCAGAAATTCGTTCATAATTATATACAGTTTTGAAAATGGAGCCGATTCAGTATGAAGACTTACACAAAGAGCCTGATGAAGGTCTGGTCTTTAATACAGGAAGATCAAAACGAGCTATTCAGATAGGTCTTATACTGGTTGTCTTCTTAACAGGACTATTATTTTTAGTTAAAATCCCAAGAAGTAAAAAATTGAGGTTTGAATTGAAAGGAGGTATAAAAGAAACCGTAGTGCAATTTGCGCACCCTGTAATTATACATGAAAGGTATACCAAAAATGGTCAACAGATTCTGCCGAATGGTCGGTTAGTGGGATTAAAGTCATCGTTTATTTTAGAGTTACTAGATGCCTGGCAGCGAGCTGTGAAAAAACTGGAATACCATGACTATTTTACAACACCTGTTAATCGCCTTAAAATTGAAAATCAGACTGCATTTCTGGAAAAGCTCGAGTCAAGGCTCAATTTCCTTGATAAACTCATTGAAGAGCGTACAGATAACGCAAGAGAAATAGAAGAGGTAACTTCTAAAACTTTGGTTGAGGAGAGAAAATCTTTTGAAAGGCAGCGTATGCTTCAAATACAGGATGTTGTTTCAGAAGCCAGTCTGGAAAGGACTTATGCACGCTTATTAAATGCAAAACAGGATTCATTGAAATTAACCCTCTCTAATGCTCAGGTACTTGAAAATCTCAACCGACAATTAGTTGAACTGCAAACTGAAATACTGAGATTAAATCAGGAGATAAATAGCATAAAGTTGAGTGATAGTCTTTTAAGAGAGGAACTTTCTTTTGAAATCAAAAGGCATGAGCAAACTATCAAAAGGAATTTTGGTCATGTAGAAATAGCGGAAGATCACCTGATATTGCTGAGTGAGGGAAAGGGGATTATTTCATTGATCAATGAGTCAGAAAGCATTATTCCTTTTGGTGAGAGTGTATTGAGAATTAAGGAAGAGACAGAACCCTTCTACGCCTATGCTGAAGTAAACTCCGCTGTATTGGCTGAATTAGTGCCTGAAAGTAGGGTTTATCTTGAGTTTGATGGCTATCCTCAATATATGTTCGGGACTCAACAGGCGATAATAGGCTCAGTGAGTTTAACAGCAAATGAAAAGGGCTTTTATCAAGTGCTAATGAATTTTAATCTATCAGATGCTTTTAGGGAAAGACTTTACAAAGGAATGACAGGAAATGCTTCTATAGAAACCAGAAAATTATCAATTATAGGGTATTTAATGAATAGGTTGACAATATCCGATTAGTATGGATGGCATTCAAGCAACAGTAGTTTTCCAATTTTTTATACACTGGTTATTCAAATTTAAACGTTCATTATTATGAAAAAGAAAACAGTAAAAAGAGTGAGGAATCTCAAGAAGAGAAAGGTTCCGAAAGTATCTTTAAAGAGTATCTATGGAGGTCCTGAAGAAGGAGAAGTCTCTAAAGTAATTATAGAAGACGAAGACGAGATTTAGATTTTTTATTAATTATTAATGTCCAGTCTCTACGGTTGGGATTGGTTAATTTTCCATTTTAAACGTTCATTATTATGAAAAAGAAAACAGTAAAAAGAGTGAGTAATCTCAAGAAGAAAAAGATTTCGAAAGTATCTTTAAAAAGTATCTATGGAGGTCCTGAAGAAGGAGATGCGTCAAAAGTGATTATAGAAGACGAAGACGAGATTTAGATTTTTTGTTAATTATTAATGCCCAGTCTCTACGATTGGGATTGGGCTAATTTTCCGTTTAAACGTTCATTATTATGGAAAATAAAAATGTAAAAGACAGAGCAATCACAAGAAGAGAAGGGTTTTGAAAGTATAGTTAAAGAGCATTTATGGAGGTCCTAAAGAAGGGAAGTCTCCAAAGAAATTATAGAATACGAAATCTAGACGCTTCTCATGAAATTTCCTTGGATATTATACTAAGTCCGGTTTCTTGGCACATATCTATTTCTAGAAAATCCCGCTAATTGGAGTAATATTTGCAGCAGTTCATCTTTTGTCTTATATCTAACGTCCCAAAATCAAACTCTCTCAGCTACCCACTTCTTAGCATTCATAAATGCCTTGATCCAGGGGCTTAGGATATCAGCTTTCTGCCCGGCAGGATAGTTGCCCCAGTTCCACGGGAAGATGGAGCGCTCAAAGTGCGGCATAATAGCCAGATGACGTCCATCCTTACTGGCCAGACCCGCTACATGGTAATCAGAACCATTGGGAGAAGCAGGATAGGCTTCATGGCTGTATTTGGCAATTACATGATACTCGCTTTCTGCTTCGGGTAGTCTGAAGCGACCTTCACCATGGGCTACCCAGATACCCAGTCGGGAACCTGCCAGTCCGCTCAGCATCACGGAGTTGTTTTCCGGAATGGTCACATTCACAAAACCTGATTCAAACTTATGAGCCATATTATGGTCCAGTTTGGGGTGTGTCTCATGCTCAGGGTAGAGCAGTCCCAGCTCGCCCATCAGCTGGCAGCCATTACAGATGCCCAGGGAGATGGTATCTTCACGGGCATAGAAGTTGTCCAGTGCCGCTTTGGCCTTTTCGTTGTAGAGGAAAGCTCCCGCCCAGCCCTTGGCAGAGCCCAGTACATCAGAGTTAGAGAAGCCTCCTACAAAGGCGATAAAGTTGACATCACTCAGGTCTTCAGCACCTGAGATCAGGTCCGTCATATGAATGTCTTTGACATCAAAACCGGCCAGGTGCATGGCGTAGGCCATCTCCCTGTCTCCATTCACTCCTTTTTCACGGATAATGGCTCCTTTAATACCTGAAGCGGTTTTACGGTCAGGGTCTAAACCCAAAGCCTCATACTGTCCTTCAAATCCCTCAGGGAAGGTGAAAGACAAAGGCTGATGTTTGTAGTTATCAAAACGCTGTTTTGCCAGCTCCTCACCAGACTGCTTTTGATCCAGCAGGTAAGAAGTCTTGTACCAGGTATCTCTCAGGCTGGCAATGTCCAGTAAATAGCTTTGTGTATTGGTACGGATGGAGAGAATAGGCTCACCAATCGGGTTGCCAATCTCTGCGAAGCGGGCACCTGCTGTGGTAAGTCTGCTCTTCACATCTACCAGGGCCTCATCGCTTACCTGTAGTACCAGTGCGGGTTGTTCAGAGAAGAAAGTGGCTACATCGTCTACTACGTTGAAACCTTTCAGGTTGGTGGCAATACCCAGCTCCGGCTGAGCAAAAGTCATTTCCAGAAGAGCGGTGATTAATCCACCGGCAGATACATCGTGACCTGCCATGATCTTTCCTTCTTCTATCAGTTCCTGAACCAGGTTAAAAGTAGCGGCAAAGCGGCCGGTATCGTCTACGGTCGGGGCGCTGCTGCCCACTTTTCCGATGATCTGAGCAAAGGAGCTGCCTCCCAGGTTAAAAGCTCCGTCAGACAGATCGATATAGAGCAGGGTAGAATCAAAATCGGGCTGAAGTACCGGCTCGACTACTTTTTTGAGGTCGGTCACTTCACCTACTGCTGAGATGATCACAGTACCGGGAGAGTACACCACATCATCCTCATACTTCTGTGTCATAGACATAGAGTCCTTACCGGTAGGAATGTTGATACCCAAGGCACAGGCAAAGTCACTTACCGCTTCAACGGCCTTGTACAGCCTGGCATTTTCTCCTTCATTCTTAGCAGGCCACATCCAGTTGGCACTCAGGGAAATTCCTTTCAGGCCATCCTGAATTGGGGCGAAGACCATATTGGTCAAAGATTCAGCAATAGACAGCTGAGAACCCGCCACCGGATCGGCCAGAGCTGATACAGGAGCATGGCCTATGGTGGTGGCAATGCCTTTGATACCTCGGTAGTCCAGAGCCATTACGCCTACATTGTTGAGCGGAAGCTGTAGCGGACCGGCACATTGCTGCTTGGCCACACGTCCGGTTACACAGCGGTCTACCTTATTGGTAAGCCAGTCTTTACAGGCAACTGCTTCCAGCTGTAATACCGCATTCAGGTAGTGCTGAAGTTTGGTGATATCATAGCTGACATCAGAAAACTGGTGTGCGGTAGTCTTATCTTCCAGTACGGTTTTCGGGGAAGAGCCGAACATATGAGCCAGCTCCCAGTTAATGGGGTGCTCTTCGGTTTTGGCATTCTCAAACTTGAAATGATGATCACCCGTGGTTTCGCCCACCACATAGATCGGAGCTCTTTCGCGCTGCGCTACTCTTTTCAGGAACTCAATGTCCTTTTCCTTCATCACCATGCCCATGCGCTCCTGTGACTCGTTGCCGATGATCTCTTTATCAGACAGGGTAGGGTCGCCCACCGGAAGTTTGTTCACATCAATGGTGCCACCGGTTTCTTCTACCAGTTCAGAAAGGCAATTGAGGTGGCCGCCAGCTCCATGATCATGGATAGACACGACCGGGTTGGTGTCTGACTCGGCCATGGCCCTTACGGCATTGTAGACCCTTTTTTGCATCTCTGGGTTAGAACGCTGTATGGCGTTAAGCTCAATACCGGAAGAAAACTCTCCTGTGGCTACGGATGACACGGCTCCACCACCCATACCGATGCGGTAGTTGTCGCCTCCCATCACCACAATTTTATCTCCGGATTCAGGTGTTTCTTTCAGGGCATCGCTTTTCTTGCCGTAGCCGATACCGCCTGCCATCATAATTACTTTGTCGAAGCCGTACTTTTTTCCTGCTTCTTCGTGCTCAAAGGTGAGCACCGATCCGCTGATCAGGGGTTGCCCGAATTTGTTGCCAAAATCACTGGCTCCGTTGGATGCTTTGATCAGAATATCCATGGGGGTCTGATAGAGCCACTGGCGCTCGGGCATGTTCTCTTCCCAGGTACGGGTTTCCTCAAGACGGGAATAGGAGGTCATATACACGGCTGTGCCAGCCAGCGGCATAGAGCCTTTTCCACCTGCCATCCTGTCGCGGATCTCACCACCGGAACCGGTAGCCGCTCCGTTAAAGGGCTCTACCGTGGTAGGGAAGTTATGCGTCTCTGCTTTCAGAGAGATAACAGAGTCAAAATCTTTGGTCTCAAACCAGTCGGCTTTGTCCTGGGTCTTTTGGGCAAATTGCTCCACCCGAGGGCCTTCTACAAAAGCCACATTATCTTTATAGGCAGATACTAGTCGGTTAGGATGTTCCTGAGAGGTTTTCTTGATAAGCTTAAAGAGGGACGAAGGCATTTCCTGTCCGTCAATGATAAACACCCCGTTGAAAATCTTGTGTCGGCAATGCTCTGAATTTACCTGCGAAAAACCGAATACTTCTCCATCAGTAAGCTTGCGGCCAAGCTGTCTGCTCACATCGTTGAGGTAGTCTATTTCTTCATCGCTCAGCGCGAGACCTTCCTGCTGATTGTAGCTGGCCAGATCGTCCAGGTAGAGCACAGGGTCGGGAGTCTTATCGATGGTAAACAAGTCCTGATCCAGATGAGTGTAGAGCACCTGCAACATAGGATCATAAGCCACATTTTCCGAAGCTACTTTTTCGAATTCTTCGATGCGCTCAATGCCGGAGACGCTCATGTTTTGCGTAATCTCAACGGCATTGGTACTCCAGGGAGTGATCATTTCTTTACGCGGACCTATAAAGAAACCTTCGAGTTGGTCGGCCTCTAAAAGAGACGCGTTTCCAAATAGCCATTCGAGCTTAGGAAGATCTTGTGGCTGGATGGAAGATTGGAGGCCTACAGCAAATATTTTGCCTGCTCCTGCATCGAAAAATCGGATCATTGAAATCTAGGGTATCGGGTGTACGTTTTACACCGGCAAAAATAGCAAAAGATTCCATTTTGAATGCGTTTAAGCCATTGACTTCTCATGGCAATCGATGTCAATTGTGGTGGTCATTCTCAGGATGATAAGTCCCCCGAACAGTGTATCGGCTTTTTACAGGAGATAGCCGTGATTCAGACCGGTATAAGGCCTGGTCTCCACGACTATCTCCCGCTTGTTTTTTATTCATCTTTCAGTGTTCTGGCCGGGTTAACCCGTATGGCTTTCCATGTTTTTCTGCCGATGGTGGTCATCAAAATCATCACCAGGCCAACCACCGGTAGCAGAAACCAGAGTGGATTGAGACTTACTCTGACCAAAAAGGTGTCGAGCCAGTTGTTAGTGAGCCAATAGGCCACCGGAATAGCAATGAGGGTAGAGGCCGTGACCAGCAATACATACTCTCTTGTCAATACCTGAACAATCTGGGCCAGGTTGGCGCCCAGTACTTTTCTGATACTGACCTCTTTCACTTTTTGATTGATCAGGAAAGAGGAAAGGCCGAATATGCCAAGGCAGGAGATAAAGATGGCAATGATCGCAAAAAACTCCAGAATAGAACTGAACTTCCTGTCCTCTTCATAAATCTCGTTGAATGTCTGATCCAGGAAGAAGCTATCAAAGGGAGCCCCCGGAAAAAACTCCTGATAGGTACGTTCCAGGCTGTTCATGGTAGCGGCTATATTCGCGGCATTGAGCTTGATATTAATGTAGGGGCTACTGCGCTCGGTATCCAGATTCATGGCTATGGGGTCTACCTTGAATTTCATGCCCATCTGGTTAAAATCTCTCACCACTCCTACAATTTGTCTGCGCTCCCCGGTAGGATAGAAGAGCCATTTGCCCAAAGCATCTTCAGGAGACTCAAAATTGAAGACTCTGACTGATTCTTCATTGATGATCACCACATTGTCGTCTCCCTTGAGAGCCTCATCGAAGGCCCGTCCTGCTATTAGCTCTATTTCAAATAGCGAAAGAAAGTGAGGGTCGATCGCATTGAGATAAATGAATTCCGATTCATTGGAAGGCCGGTCGGTGCGATAAATGGTCTGGCCGAAGAGATTTCTGATACCCGGAATGGAGGAGGCAATACTCGTAGCATTTACTGCCGGGATCTGCTCGATGGCATCGCGATAGGTTTCGATTTTGCCGGTGTAGGTGGAGTCTCTTACAAAAACCGGAGGAGCATTGATCACAAGCGTCTGATCTATGTTCATGCCCATCTGCTGATCCATCATAAAGCCAATCTGAGACTTGATCGTGAGAATACCCGATAGCATCACCAGCACAAGTCCGAACTGCAGGAACATCAAAACCCTTCTTAGCCAGATGCTGCTGCCTGAATGTCTGAAATTACCCCTGAGCACCTTGATAGGCTCAAAACGTGTGAGAACCAGAGCCGGATAGAGTCCTGATACAAGAGAGCCGATAAAGAAAACGGCCAGATAAATACCCCAGAACACGGCAAAATCTGTGAAGTAATCGAAGACCGGTACACCCACAAACTGGTGAAAAGCAGGGACAATGAGCAGTACAATACCCGTAGCCAAAAGCAGGGCCAGGCCGTTGATAAATAGCGTTTCGATCAGAAACTGATGAATAAGCTGTTTTTTAAAAGCACCTAAGGCTTTTCTGACACCTACTTCTTTGGCCCGTTTGACCGCTCTTGCGGTGGCCAGATTCACAAAGTTGATCCAGGCGATCAGGATGATCAGCACCCCGATAAACCTGAACATGGTAATGGTACCCCGGTCATTGGAAGGTTCCAGCTGTGCATTGACTCCCTTGGCAAAGTGAAGTTCATGCAGCTCATGTGGAACGACAACAGGCCTGCGGCCCTGCGCTTCATCAAAATGAGCACGATGCTTTGTAATGAAGCCATTCAGCTTTTGGGTGATGGCCGTTTTATCCGCACCCTTTATGGCTTTAATGTAAGTGTGAAAGCCTACCCATCGCCAGGTGACTTCATTCAGTTTCATACTGCCAAACCAGCCATTATCGGCAAAAGTATTCAGGTCGGCCATGGGCAACAGAATATCTGCTTTGATGTGGGAATTGTCCGGAAAATCTATGAAAACTCCTTTTACCTGTACTTCAAGGTCTACATTGGAGGCATTGTCATTATAGTGAATGAGTTTTCCCACGGGATTCGTGTCTCCGAAGATTCTCCGGCTCACGGTTTGCGACAGGAAAACACTGCCCGGCCGGTCCAGGTCTTCAGAGGTACCGGAGATAAGTGGAAATGAAAATACATCAAAGAATGACCCGGTTGAAAAGTACGTTTTCGGCACATTGTGTCCCGTATTATCCAGCGTAAGCACGCCATTTGCCTGAAATACATGAGTAGAACTGATGACTTCAGGGAGTTCTGCAGCTACGGCCGGATGGAAACCATGAAAGGTGGCAGCATTGAGGCTGATTTGTTCTCCCGTTTCGATGCTCACTGTCTTGCGCGACATGCGATAGACTTTGCCATCAGACTCATCGTGCAGGGAGTCGTAGCTGTTTTCGAAGTTGGTGTACTGGAAGATAAGTACACTGGCGATGATGCCTGCCGCCAGGCCTGCTATGCTTACCAGTGAGTGTTCTTTGTCTCTCCAAAGGTTGCGAACAGAGAGTTTGAGGTAATTGCTGAACATATCAAAAGAGTTGTTTGACCTGTAAAAGTGAATGGGTTTAATGACAGAGGGGCGCAGCATTTTGAGCACTTCTTTTTTGTAGATGGCTCTGGCTTTTTCACGGCCCAGGTGCTCATAGTTTTCTGCAAAGGCTTCTTCCAGATCACCTGCCAGTTCATGGTAAAGATCAGATCGGCACAACCTGCGAAAGAGTCCCTGATGAAACCGGGGTATGGATAGTAAAGGGTCCATATCTACAGAAGCTTGAAACCCAGTATAGCTTTGTGGAAGGTCTGGCGAATGTTTTCTGCCTCTTCCAGGGCTGAACGCCCCTGCTCTGTTACTTCATAGTACTTTTTACTTTTGCCGCCCCGTACTTTGGTGGCTTCACCAAAGCGTGAAGAAAGAAAGCCTTTGTCCTCCAGTCGGGTCAGCGCACTGTGCAGGGCACCCCGGCTGATAGAACGGCCTGACTTCTCGGCAATCTCCTTTTGTATTTGCATTCCGTAGGCTTCGGCACCCAGGGCAAGAATAGAGAGCATTACGATTTCCTGGAACTCTCCGAGGTAAGATCCTTTCATGGTGTATATATTGTATTCATTTACGAAATATATATAATGCCTCCATTTACGAAAAATATAAAATCAGGGTTGGCCAAAAACAGGAAAAAGTAGGGGAGGGCATAAAAAAAGGCGTGGAAACAAATCCCACGCCCCGGTCGGTTGATAAAACCTGTCTATTTCTCTATGAGCAGTCTCTTGGTTTCCACCACTTTGCCATCTCGCAGATACCTTACGAAGTAAACGCCCTTCAGCATTTCAGAGGTGTTGATCTCAGCACTTTTTGAGCCGTTACCGGCCACTCGCTGTACTACTTCCCCATTTAGGTTTACTACTTCCAGGCTCACATTACCACGCGTATTGCCTTTAAGTGTGATATTGGCCACGCGGCTGGAAGGGTTCGGAAAGATGGTCATTCTTTCTCCTTCAATACCTAATACTTCGCCTAACTCAGTGTTGTCAGAGATTTTGGATCTCAACTCTTTCATCTCTTCCCTTAAACTCTCAATCGTCTGTTTCTGATCTTGCAGTGCCCTTATCATCAGCGGAATCATAGCTGTGTAGTTTACACCATAACCACTCTCTTCATCACCAGAGACCAGGTTGGGATAAATCTCTTTCATCTCCTGTGCCATAACACCAAACTGTAGCTGCCCGTTTTCATCACTCTTGTATTTATAATTGTAGGTTTTTACCTCATAGAGTTTATCATGATGTGAGAAGTCTTCGTGAATTTCTTTTTTAAGACGCCTGTCTGACGAGGTGACCCAGGAACTGGCGATGGCACTACCATTTACGTTAAGTCTCCAGGTAGTGGTGGTTGGCGCGGTAGCAAAACCCAGGGAGGTTACTCCGTTGGCGTTTACTCTGAGCAGGTTGCCTAGCTGATTATTAAGGCTGCCGACTCTGAGCACATCCTTTGCCGCGCTGATGATAAGCCCCGTTCCAAAGTTGTTGATGTTATCGAGCCAGGCTACAGCGTCAGTATTGTTGGCTCTTGCAATAAATTTTTTGGTACTGAATGGAATAGTGGCACCCACCCGCAATGTTCCGGTTGTATAGTTGTTGCCGGTGTTACTCCATTGTGCGTTGACCTCTGTGCTTATAGCTGCTATGAAGACAAGGCTGAATAGTATTGTAAATTTTCTCATAACTATTTGATTTAGGTAGAATAGATGTTCAGATAGAAGTACGGGTAAAACTCTCAAAACACCTGAGTTTTTGATCTGAATATTTATGATAAGTATGAAAAAAATATAGTTAATATGATTTATTAATATGAATAGTTATGAATTATTTACTGTATAGACATATTGTGTTGCTGTATGCTTTGCGGTCAAAGGGGACTGGTCATATATGTGGAATAAGAAAAGGTGCTGATCCAAAGACCAGCACCTTTTCATGGAATGACAAGCTTCTTTTACTTCTCGATGAGAAGTCTCTTGGTTTCTACCACTTTGCCATCTCGCAGATACCTTACGAAGTAAACACCTTTCAGCATTTCAGAGGTGTTGATCTCGGCACTTTTTGAGCCGTTACCAGCCACTCGCTGTACTACTTCACCATTCAGGTTAACTACTTCCAGGCTCACATTACCACGCGTATTGCCTTTAAGTGTGATATTGGCCACGCTGCTGGAAGGATTCGGGAAGATGGTCATTCTTTCTCCTTCAATACCCAGTACCTCAGCCAGTTCAGTATTCTCTGAAATTTTAGATTTTAATTCACTGACCTCATTTTGCAAACTTTCAATAGTCTGCTTTTGGTCCTGCACGGCTCTGATGAGCAGTGGAATCATGCTCATATAATCTACACCCAGTCCCATTTCTTCGTCTCCATGAACCAATTCAGGCAGTATATTGGAAACTTCCTGGGCCATTACACCGAAATGATTCCTCTGTGATTCATCATCCTTATAGGTGTAACTGTAGGTTCTCAGGTCATAGATGGAATTGTAAGAACTGAAATCTTCAGAGATTCTCGACTTTTTGGCCCTGTCTGATATACCAACATACGAGTTACCCCAGATTACCGGTGCAAATACTATGTCATCTGAATAAATGCTACCACTTACGTCAAGTGCCACATTCGGGCTTGTCTTGTTTATTCCTACCCGTCCATTGGCTTTTACCATCATGACATTACCGAGTTGATTATTCTGGCTTCCGAGTCTCAGAATATCCTGCCCGGAGCTTATAATCAGACCGGTACCGAAGAAATTGATATTATCAAGCCAGGCCACAGCATCCGTGTTGTTGGCTCTCACAATCAGTTTTTTGGTACTAAATGGAATGGTAGCCCCCACCCGTAGTGTACCAGTTGTCTGGTTATTGCCGGTGTTGCTCCATTGTGCATTGACTTTTGTGCTTGCAGCCACGATGAAAACAAGGCTGAATAGTAGTGTAAATTTTCTCATAATGATTTTGATTAAGGTAAAACATGTGTTGTTCTGCTTAGTCAGTCAAAGCTCCCTGGGGTGAGCATGTTTTTATGAGAAAAATTTAAATAAGTATCAGAAAAATATATTTATAATAATTTTGTATTATTTATCATTATGTAATAATGTATGTGAATACATTTTATGTTGTGACCTGCTGTTCAGGTACTCAAAAATGAGTCAGCGTTTGTCTTTTCACATGCCGGTAAGCAGGGGGGCGGAGCAGATAATTCGGTGCGCAAGGAGGCTATTCTGTCATGCGGTGCAGGTCAGCCTCAGCCGCTATATAGCCGAAAGAGGCCCAACCTTTTTTTGCGAGAATCGCTTCATAGGTTTCTTTGGCCCTGGCGGCCTCTCCGTTATAAAAGTACCAGTTACCAATGCCGTAGTTTACTGCGTCATTGCTGCTCAGGGCACCTTCACCCGATTTCGTGAGCTCTTCCAGGGGCAACTCGCCTTTGTAAAACAGACAAAGCTCATGGTAGGCAAAATTCTCTATAATTTCCATGTCCTTGTGTATGGGCTCCAGGGCTTTTATCGCCTCTTCTTCCCGGCCCAGTTTTCTAAGAATCATATAAACCCAGTGAGTACCTGATACGATATTGTCGTCCATCCGCGATGCGCCAATGGCCTTTTGGTAGGCTGCCAGTGCCGGCTCCAGCTCACCTTTAAGGTAGTGAGCCAGTCCAAGGTGGTAGTAGATATTACCATGCAGTGTACTTACCGGAATATTTTGCGCGTTGGGCGCCCCGTCAGGTTCTATTTCATTTTCCATACCTTCCCTCAAAGCTTCGGCTTTGGTAAAGTCAGCAATGGCTTTGTCAAACTCCCTGATAGAGATATACCTGTGACCCCGGTGACGATAAAAACGGGCATCATCCGGATACTTCTCAATGCCTTCGGTGTAGGCGTCAATGGCCTCATTGTATTTGCCCTGATAGGCGATAAATCTGCCATACCAGATCCAGTTATCTGCAGAGGGGTCGGCTTCATAGTTGGCCTTGCGTTCTTCAAATTTGGCAACGGCTGCAGCACTGGGGGGATTGGACCTCAGGGTATCGCCCAAAAGGGATATGGCTTCATAGTCCTTGACATGAGTGTTCTGAGAAGCTTCTTTCTGTCCGCTTGAGCAAGACATTAAAATCAGGGAAAGGCTAGCCAGTAAAAAAATCTGTTTGTTCATAGTATGATGGTCGAAAAAGTGATAAACCCAATTTCAATTTAGGAATTTCGGTCCGTTCAGGCATCATGAATTTGTCTGCAGGCAAATGTATTCATCCTGCAAAATCGGGTAAGGCTCCTGCACAGGCCTCTCGGCTGCTGTCGGGTTATCTTAGTTTCATGCTGAAATACTCTATATATCCTTATGAAACGACACAGCATTTTTTGTTATCTCTTATTACTTCTGCTCAGTCATTCAGCGCTGAGGGCCCAATCGGGAGCCGGTATTGAAACTTTATCTTCCACGCCTTTGGAGCTGGGGCAGCGGATAAGCTTCAGGTCTGAGATCCTGAACGAAACACGCATAATGAACATACGACTTCCTGAGAGCTTTTATGAGGCCTCCGAAGACCACGTATATCCCGTGCTTTTTATCGATGGCAGCCATGGAGATCAGTTCTTTTCGACTGTCAGTGGCATAATCCGACATATGAGCTCAATGAGCCGCATGCCGGAAACCATTGTCGTCAGCTTTCACGATAATATGATTTACGCTCCGCATGTCTACTCCAATGGTATGTGGAGCTCCCGCGAAATACTGGATTACGGGGCTGACCCGGTGTTATTCAGAAGACATCTGGAACAAGAGCTTTTTCCTTATCTGAAGGAGCAGTTCCGCGCTACGGATTACCGCATGATTATGGGGGTATCCGGTAGTAGTCTGCTCACCCTCCACAGTTTTGCCAAAATGCCCGACCTGTTTGATGCGCACTTTCTGTATGCGGCAGCCGATATGATAGGTATGGGCTATGAACCCGGTAAAACTTTTATCGATGCTTTTGAAGAGCGCATGAAATCGACCCCCGGAAGCAAAGGACAACTCTACGTGAGTGTGGCTGAGGATGATGTTTTAAAAGGAGCAGATGACGGAGCCTATCAAAAAAATATGGATGCTTTGAGAAACAGGCTGAGTCCGTATACCTCAGATAACTTTAAGCTGAAAGCAGAAATAATCCCGCAGGAAGGACATTATGATTCGGTATTAAAAGGCTTGCTCTCCGCTCTGGAAATGGTTTTTCCCCACGATCAGTGGTCGCCAAAGTTTCGTGACCTGATCAAACAGCCGGGTGATGCCATGGACAATATTGATGCCTTCCATCAGAGACTGTCAGCGATCTACGGTTTTCCCATTTTACCTAAAGCAGAACGATGGAATAATGTGAATTGTCTGAGGTTTATAGGAGGGAAGCTCCTTCGCGATGGCCGGGTCAAAGAAGCCGTGAGAGTTTTTGAGAGAAGGGTAGCTTACCGACCCCGCCTGGCAGCAGCCTGGAGCAGCCTGGCGGAAGCACTCAAGGCAGATGGGCAGACTGACCGGGCGAGGGAGGCAGAAGAAAAAGCGGCATTACTGGACCAGACAGAAGTGCAACCAGAAACTGAAGAAGCAGAGCCACTGTCAAAAGAGGCACTGCAGGCTGTTTTCAGCAAGTATACAGCCGCTCAGAAGCGAGTCTTCAGAAAAGGTTCAACGGTAGAAGACGCCAACGCACTCTTCGACTTTTATACAGCTGATTTTGAATACAATCACCCTAAGTACGGAGGTATCTACTCAAGAGAACTCTTGTACAACAACACCGTGAAATATCTGTCGGGTGGGGGCTATGATGACGAGCCTGAAAGAAAGGTGCTGAAAACTATCTTCGGGCTGGGAGCCGTGGTTGTAGAGCAACAGTATGAGGGAGATGACAAAACCACCATGACCCTGATTAAATTCCGGGGAGATAAAATTCATTATATAGAAGAGTATTGGTAAAATGTCTGATACGGCCATCACCAAAGAATCCGGACTGGAAGCATGAAAAAATCAATCATCATAGCCCTGCTGTTTTGCTTCATATATGTGCATGAAGGAATCAGTCAGTCTTCTGCAAAGAAGAAAGGAGAGGATATTACTATTGGCAAAACCTACACTTTTACTTCCGAAAAGCTATCGGGTAGCTGGCAGGTGCAGGTCTCTTTGCCGCCTTCGTACCATGAAAGTTCAGATGTTTACCCGGTAGTCTATGCCCTGCATGGCAACTTCTATTTCAATTTTGCAGTCGGGGGGCTTCAGCGTCTGATGGAATTCGGAGATATACCGGAAGTTATTATTGTAGGAATCTCCAATGAATCTAACGGGTACTTTGCCTTCGGTAGCAGGGGAGCCGATCAGTTTCTGGATTTTATGGAAGCCGACATTTTTCCTTTTGTGGAAGGAGAGTTCAGAACACATAAAGACCGGACCGTTATGGGCTGGCACTATACCTCGGGCTTTATTTTCCATACCCTTTCCAGGCGGCCACATCTGTTCCGGAACTATATTCCTGCCAGTCCTTACCTGGGAGGTTATGATGTGAGCAAGATCGATTTTGATGTGATGGATCAGGCAGGACTCATGAGAAGACTCTATTTTGGCGTATTTGGAAACGAACGCAGCGTCTCGCTGGCCGCCAATAGTCTGGATTCTTTATTACAGAAAAAGGCTCCCGCCAGCCTTGAATGGGAGTTCCATTTACTTGAACCAGACTATGACAAAGGGATAGAAGTATCCGTTTACAGGCTTTGGCAGGCCGGACTGAAAACCGTGTATGCAGATTATCGGGAGACACAGTTGAGTTTTGACGATTTGGCAGACTTTAAAGCCCGCGGTGGGTTGGCTGCCTTGAGAAAGCACTATAGCGAAAGAGCTTTGAAGTATGGAGGCGTATCGAAACCGGGAGGTCTGGTGTCGCTTATCAGAATGGCCGAGAGAGCAGATGACTTTTCCCTGTTTGAAGAGTTGATGGATGCTTATGGTACAAGTTTCAAAGGCTTGAATCTTAACAGACTTATGGGCTTTGCCCGGTTTTATCAGCAGCATGGAAAAACTGAAAAGGCTATTGCTATCTATGAGAATATCAATACCTGGTACCCTAATTCCGTCAGCGTATATGAGGCCCTGGCCGGGGCCTTTACAGCTAGCGAAGATCTGCGAAAGGCCAGGAGGGCCTATGAGAAGGCCATTGCCCTGGCTCAGTTGCAGTCAGACAGCAGGCTGGCTTCCCTGAAGAATAAACTCTCAGAATTGGAATAGCGCGAAAAACGAAATAGTGGAAAGAGATTTCCCGCTATTTTTGCAGTACAGCTTATGGAAGGGAAAAGACAACAGGAAAAGCAATTCTTTAAGAAGTACTGGATGGTCTTTGCGGCTTTTCTGGTGCTGCAGGTACTGTTTGAGCTTGCCCGGTCCTGGTCTTTCTTTATCACAGGTAAAAACAACGGTATACGCTGGGATATACGGGTCACTGATTCAGTGATCAATTATGGCCTTTGGGGCATAGCGCTTATTTTCCTTTACCGTGCCTATATGCATATCAGGCCTGTATCTGGTACCAAAAGCTGGTTAAAGGCCTTGCTGCTGGTTATTGTTTCCGGGCTGGTGCAATCGTTGGTGCAGCACTTTTTATATCTGTCGATCTACGAACTCATTTTCGGTTTTAAGGAGTACGGTTCATATGGTGAGTTACTGCGGCTGCAGATGAAGTTCTTTTTCCCTTCTTCCTTTTTTGCCATGGGTGAGGGCTTCTTCTTTGTGAGTATGATTGCAGCGCTGGACTATTACGAACAGCATCGGGATGAAAAACTCAGGAGTTTTGATTTACAATCCCAACTGTCCAAGTCCAAGCTGGATGCCCTGCAGGCACAGCTTAATCCGCATTTTCTGTTTAATGCACTCAATACCATATCCATGATGGTACGGGCTAAAAAGGAGGAAAAGGCTACAGCCATGATCTCTTCCCTCAGTGACTTGCTGAGAAGCAGCCTGCAAATGGAAGCTACCGAAATGATCACCCTTGAGCAGGAGCTGAAGGTGGTCACCAAGTACCTGGAGATTGAAAAAGAGAGATTCAGTGACCGGCTTACCGTAGATATTGATATTCCTGATCATCTGAAGAGCTGTGGCGTGCCCAGCCTGATCCTCCAGCCTATTCTTGAAAATGCATTTAAGTACGGTGTAACGGAGAATCTGAATGCTGCGCTGATCAAAGTACAGGCAGAAGAGGATGGGAACAAACTTGTACTTGCTGTGAGTAACAATGGCACTCCTTTACCAGAGAACTGGGACATTCATAAAAACAAGGGTATCGGGCTTAGTAATGTGCAAAAGCGCCTGTCCTATATGTTTGATGACTATAGCTTCCATATAGGTAACAGTGCCGATCTGGATGAAGTAGTGGCTACCATTATCATCCCTAAAACTGAACTCTCTTAACATGGCGATCCGGACAATTCTGGTAGATGATGAACCGCAGGCCCGTGAAGGGCTGGAACTGTTATTGAGCAAGGAACCAGGCTTTGAGGTAGTGGCTGTTTGTAAGAATGGCATTGAGGCTGTAGACCAGATTGACCTGTTGAAACCCGATCTCGTCTTTCTGGATGTACAAATGCCAAAGGTCAATGGCTTTGAGGTATTGAACAGTATTGCACATCAGATTCCCTACGTGATTTTTGCTACGGCCTATGATCAGTATGCCGTAAAGGCCTTTGAGATGAACGCCCAGGACTATCTGCTCAAACCTTTCAGTAATGAGCGTTTTGCTGAGGTACTGGCCCTGGCCAAGAAGAACCTGTCGAAGAATTCCTCAGATCAGGCACAGGTACTGGAACAACTGGTGAGTTCTTATCTGGCGGGAAAAGAAATGGCTCCAGAGGGAGAGATCCTGACACAAAAAGAGAATCTGCCTTCCTGGCATAAGCTTACCATCAAAAATGCCAGTAAAATCTCATTTGTCGATTATGCTGATATACTCTGGATAGAGGGCTATGATTATTGTATCAAGGTGCATACGGCAGAGAAATCTCATGTGGTACGCGACACCTTAAAGAAGATGGAAACCCGCCTTAAGTCACACCGTTTTGTCAGGGTCAGTAAATCTGCTATTGTGAATATGATCAGGGTCAAAGAAATCGAGCCCTACTTCAATCATGAGCTGATGCTCACCCTGAGCAATCAGGAAAAGGTCAAGGTGTCGCGCTCTTACCGGGCTAATTTGAAGCAGTATCTCTAGGGCTGTCATTGCGATTTTCGATGTCCTGCTGCTTCATGATGCTTGCGCACAATGATAGAAGTTCCGTGTAATATCAATATACCCCGTCAGTACCGTAGCAATGCGAAGGTCAGACGGAGAAAAAGAACGTGCTCAAAACCTGAAGAAAAGGCCTGAAGTACCATTAGAGTATATTTACTCAGGTGTGGGTATATCCGCCTGAATTCCCAAAACCCCTCTTTTTGCGCTCAAATCCCTGGTCTCCTGCCAGCATCTTTGACATGTAAATCAAGCGCTTAAGTATTTACAAGGCGGATGCCGAAAAGCCAGTAAGAGAGTAGGTACACCAACTAAAATAAAACAAAATGGCAGAATCAACTGCGAATTTCACATTCAAACTAGAAGCGTTTGAGAGGCGTGGCAATTTATGGCTAAAATGGAGCAGCAATGCTCCCTGGAGAGCTCAACAGGGACAAATTCATGTATATAACGGAAATCAATTCCCGCAAAACCCACAAGAAGACACAAGGGAATGGAGATGGGATGACATTGAAGGCCGCGAATGGGATACCGGTTTAAATTTCGGTGATGGATGGCACTGCGCATGGATTGCGGAAAAATGGAACCCCGCACCAGATCCTTTGTACCGTTACCTTGCGCAGACTATTACTGAGGACACATAAGAAAGCCGGGAAATAATGCTCGCTTTGTGAAAACCATCTCAAAATCCGAGATGGTTTTTTATGGTTTGGGTTGCGCGTATTTCTACCTGTTTTAGTAAAAGGGCGGTTTGTGCCCTGATATTTTGCTGTTTTTGAGCTGAAATTGGATTTCAAAGAATTAAACAACAAAATCTGATAACAATGAAAAAAAATGTCAGCACTAAGAATTGGCTTTCTAAAAAAGAAGCCTTAGGAGAGATTGACGCCTGGACGAGTCTTACGGAATATCAAATCCAACAGTGCTTTGAACCACCTAAACCGATGGAGGTTGATGGTTTTGATTCACAAATGCCAAGACTGAGTTCGATCAATTTTGGACATCTTAAGAGAAAGCTGGATAGAAAAGGTTTTTCATCAATTAAAAAAATGGTCATGCACCATGCAGTACACAAGGCAAAAGACAAGGAAGCGGGTGTGTCAAGGCTCTTTTATAACGTAATTCTGGAAGTGATCTCGGAAAAAGGTGAAAAGATTTATCTGGGCAGAACCATAAATAGAGGTCACAGGAACTATGGCCCGGAACCGGTTACTTTTGGTAATAGAAATGTCACCGACAGGGTAGGCGTATTGCCAATCGTAAAAGATCAATTCTGTTCTAATTGGTGCCTGACTCCGAATTCCCTTCTGCCACCTCTTTTTAATGCGTATGTCGTAGATACAAACAATCTGATAAAGACTCTTTCCTCCAATGAAAAATATGCGAAGCTATTTCAATTATTGTCTGATCGTACTGTGATCTCGCTTCTGGAAAAAATACGGACCGAATTGAAGAATCTGTTTAAAAAAGATGCCAAGTTCACACAGGATCTTAGCAATCTCTTTGCTTTGATGAAGAATTTCATGGAGTTGATCGTCATTGCGGAACTGAGTTCTTCAGACAAGCGAGCGATTGAACAGTTATTGACTATTAATTTTACTGACATCATCTCAACAATTCGCAAGTCTGCCAATTTAGTGCCGATCAGAGGAAAGAGATACATTATTTCGGGAGAAAATCTGGATCTCATTAATCAACACTTAACCAGTGAGAGCCTCGTTACTTTGCATCTTGGAGTAAACCCTTCGGATTTATTTGCTGGCGAAGACGTCTTTACACTGTTCTTCGAAATCCAAAATGGAAAAAACCGGGATTTATCAAGTTCAGGTAGTGTGCTCATAAAAAGGGCAAACGAGGATGATACCGAAGAACAGGAAGAATTCTTGTTTGATTTTGTTCATACTTGTCCACCCTGCTAAAGGTAGTTTGAAAACAGGCCCGCTATCACGAGATGTGAAAGTCTAAAATTTAAGTATTTGTTATATTTCTTCTTTAATTATAATTATGGAAGAAGTTTTCAATAAAAATACATTAGATTTTCTAAAGAATATTTCGTATTTAATTTGGTTGCTCCCATTGCTGATAGCATTTGCGCGAAGAAACCTTCTTGACAAAAGTCAAAAGAAAATACTCTCTATAGTATTAGTCATGATTGCAAACGATAGTTTGACTTATGTTCTGAGCATTCAGAAAATACCGAACCTATGGGTTTATCACTTTTATGTTCCTTTACTGATGATTTTGGTAATGAGAATTTATACAGAGCATCTGCATGGTGTGAGATATGAAAGGTACTTGAAGTATTTGGCTTGGGGATTTGTACTCTGCTGTTTAATAGAGAGTACCGTGTTTGGTGGTTTAAAATCACTTAATTCGACTTCAATCGCTATTGCCAGCCTTTTGTATGTTGCTCTGAGCATAATGTTCTTTTTTCATTGGCTGAGCAAATCTGAAAACTTCAAAATAGGAGAGCGTCCGATGTTCTGGCTTAATATGGGAATGCTGGTCTATTATTCAAGCACTCTTGTACTGTTTACATTTTACAACAGGGTCATATCCGACCAGCATCTTTTTCATCTGGGTTGGACATTGAATGCTGTCTTCTACTTGTTTCTGATTGGTAGTTTAAGTGTTGCATTATGGTTGAGGTCACAAGTTTGACAAATGAAGAACTTCTTTTGTCGGCTATGGTTGGCATGTTCCTCCTGGCCCTGGGAGTGGTCTTTTTCTTTCTGGCCTATCAGCGCAGAATTATCAAACAGCAAAAGGAACATCAGGCAAAAGAAGCGGAATACCAGCAACAGCTGATGCGGGCCAACCTGCTAAGTCAGGAGAAGGAACGCAATCGGATCGGCAAAGATCTGCATGATGGGGTAGGAGCGATGTTGACAACAGCCAAGCTATACTTCCGTCATCTGGATCAGGATGTGGCGCCTGAGAAGTTTACCGAACTGAAAGAGAAGGCCTTTGGCCTGCTGGAGGAGACCATGGTGAGTGTGCGCAGGGTATCTCACGATTTGAGACCGGTAGTTCTGGAGCGATTGGGACTGGTTGAGGCCATTGCGAATACGGTGGATCAGATTAATCAGGCAGGTGAGATCAGGATAGAATTCAGGCACTCGGAAGAGGCCGAACCAGATAAAGAGTACCAGCTGAACTGGTACAGAATAATTCAGGAACTGATTACCAATACCCTGAAGCATGCCGGGGCTACTGTAATCAATATTGACCTGACAGGTACTGCAGACCAGCTGCAGGTAGTTTACCAGGACGATGGGGTGGGACTCACCAGGGGTGAGGAACCCCGGAACGGACTGGGTATACAGAATATAGAAAGCCGCCTGGGGCTTATGGGAGGGGCACTGGAGTTTCTTGAAAAAGAAGGTTCCGGAATATATCTCGAGATGATCTCAAGCCTCAGACCGGAGCCCATCAGAAAGGATGAATCTCCTGCCTGATGACTAACACCTTTAAAAACGAAACAATGATAAAATTAGCCATAACAGACCATCATAAGCTATTCAGAGAGGAAATCAGGTTTTTACCAGATAAAACAGCAACACCATGATCAGGACAGCTATTGTAGACGACCATAAGCTCTTCAGGGAAGGAATCCATTTCCTGATAGAGCAAATGAGTGACATAGAGCTGGTCTTTGAAGCCAGCAACGGCAGAGAACTTCTCACTAAACTCGAACAAGTGAACACAGATGTGCTCCTGCTGGATCTTGATATGCCGGATATGGATGGCATTGATGCGCTGAAAACTCTGAGACCTCTGTACCCTGATATGGGCGTGATCATCCTTACTACCTACAGTGACAGTAAGATGATCGCGTACCTGATGGAGCTGGGGGCCAACGGTTACCTGCTTAAGGACACAGACCCGGAGACCCTGCAGAGGGCCATCGAATCTGTATATCGTGAGGGCTATTTCTTTACCAGAAACGTGTCTCAGGCAATGCTGACCGGTCTGAAGGGGAATATGCGTAAGAAACCTACCCTAAAGAATAATGTGGTGTTAACGGCCAGGGAGATTGAGGTATTGGAACTGATCTGTCAGGAATATACCGCCAGGGAAATTGCCGATAAGCTCTTTATCAGTCCACGCACTGCGGAGGGCCATCGCAGAAAACTCATAGAAAAACTAGGGGTAAAGAATACAGCCGGCCTCATTGTGAAGGCAATCAAAGAGGGCATTGTAGAGATCTGACCGGTTCTCCATTCGTCTGGCCACTGTCGGTGGTCAGACGAATTGGAGTGGTGGCTTGAGACATCATTGCCAATCTTGCGGGTTTGTAGTCAATGGTCAAATATGAGTAGTGAAAGTGTGCAACGCCTTGCATCTTTGCTCGTCTTTAGGGCAGGTTAAAAACCCATTTTTTATGTTTAAGAGATTGGATAGCCAGACATTAATGGCTTTGGGCGTATTGCTGGTCAGCTTTATTGCGCTTTTTATTTCAGTGCGGCAAACCTCCATTATGGGAGAGCAAACGCGTCTGCTAGTAGAACAAAACAAAGCCAGTGCCTGGCCCTACCTGGAGGTCAATTTGCATCGTGGATTTAGCAGATGTGCTAATAATCAGCTCAATATCACTGATTACAAAATTGTGATCACCAATAAAGGTACCGGTCCTGCCATTGTAGAAGCCGTCAGGGTACTATACGATGGTCAGCCCTCCCGTAACTGGCATCAGCTTTACAAAAACACCGGAATTCCTGATAGTATTTCCAGTGCTCACTCCAACAGCAGTGTAATGAACAAAGTAATTGCCTCGAATGAAGAGGTGCATATGCTCACGCTAAGTGGCAATCAGGAACTAATGAAATGGGTGTTTCAGCATGGAGACAAGATTACGATGGAGATCTGCTATCGCTCGGTATATGACGATCACTGGATCGTGAGACGAGAAGGTTTTCAAAGCAACCTGGAAATGACTTCCTCAGATAAAACTGAGGGCTGCCAGGTAAAAGCTGAAGATATTTTTATTGAGTAGGAGAATCGGCCTTTGTCCAGCGGATTTTAACGGTAGAAAGCGCTCCTTTTTCAAGGCGTATGTCATCCAATACCTCAAAACCATTCTTGATGTAAAAAAGGATAGGGGAAGGGTAAGCTTTGCCATCTGTTCTCTTGTCCCGGTTGTGATCGGTAGCCCAGCCGTTAAGTTCCGATTCTTGTTTTTTGGCTTCGTTGAGCAGTTGGCTGC
>DIYF01000034.1:0-789 GCA_002427745.1 Roseivirga sp. UBA6061
CTTAGCTTACCGGCAACGAATTATGATGCATACCTAAATCAAAAGAGTTATGTGGATGGTGTTGAGCAGGTAGCAAAAGACATAATGAGTGAGATTTGGACTGAAAATGGTAATGCCGATTTGGCCACAACCGCTCCTGGTACAGATGAGAGTTTTACCATAGACAATACCGCGCCTGCCACTACCAGTTTTACGCGTAAAACACCCACCGATGTCAGTACGAATGCTGATCAGGTAACTTTCCTGGCCACCTTTAATGAAGATGTGACCGGAGTGGACCTCAATGACTTCAGCGTAACTGGCCCAACAGGAGCAAGCCTAACCGTTAGCCAGGTAACCGCCTCTACTTACGATGTACAGGTAACAGGAGGAGACTTGGCCGGTCTTAACGGAACGGTTGCTTTGAATTTTGCAGCCTCATCGACCATTGAAGACCTGGTGGGGCATGCACTTCCGGGCACGGAGCCTTCAACAGACGAGACCTTTACCATTGACAATACTGGCCCAACTGTATCCATAACCAGTACCAATACGACCGGGGTCGCATTGGTCGAATTCCCAATAACCATCACATTTAGCGAAAGCGTCACAGACTTTGTTGAAGCTGATATTACGCTTTCGAACGGTACAGTAAAAACCGGCACATTCTCAGGTTCTGGTACTACTTATACCGCCACTATTGAAGGAACCAATCACGGAACTGTAACGGTAGATGTGGCTGCTGATAAAGCCAATGATGCCGCTGGAAACGGCAATACCGCAGCTACGCAGTTTAGTATTGAAAATGAT
>DIYF01000034.1:864-69625 GCA_002427745.1 Roseivirga sp. UBA6061
CGCAGTTTAGTATTGAAAATGATGTCATCTCACCAAATGTGACGATTTCCAGAGATGATAGCTTTCCAATAAGTGGTCCGTTTACCGCCACATTTACCTTCGATGAAGATGTGACAGGCTTTACTATAGATGATATTTCTGTGAGTAATGGGGCCGCAAGTAATTTTAGTGCCACCAATGCGAAGGTATATACCGCTACCATTACACCTGTAGCGGATGGTGAAGTGACCATTGACGTGCCGGTTTTGGCGGCAACAGACGTAGCAGGGAACTTTAGCAACGCGGCCCAACAGTATTCAGGGTTCAATGATGAAACAAAACCAACTTTGACCATTACCCCGGATGCCAGCCAGATGCGAGCCAATAACTTTACTGCCGCCACTTCATTTAATGTGGTGTTTAAGTTTTCTGAAGGTGTATTCCTTTTTGAGGAGTCGGATGTAGATGTAACAAATGGTACGTTAAGCAATTTTACTGGACCGGGAACTCCCGAGGACACTTATACAGCCACATTTACCCCAACCGCTCAAGGCCCATGGAGTATCAGTGTGGCAGCCGACAAGACCTTCGATATTGCAAACAACATGAATGAGGCTGCCTCAGTATCAGGAACTTTTGATACCGTGGCGCCTACCTTGACCGTGACCAGTGATGCAGACCCAACCAACGGGCCATTTACACTGACCATGACCTTTAGCGAACCCATGACTGACTTCATTTCATTGGATGATGGCGGCAGTTCGTCAACTGTGACCAATGCCAATGTTTCTAATGAGCAGGTCAATAATGACGGCAGTGTATATACCTATACAGTCACGCCAATCAACGAAGGAGATGTGACCATCACCTTCAGTAATTTCGATGCTGTTGACAGGGCAGGTACGGGCATTGCAGCTAACAAAACACTCACAGTGGACTATGACATTACTGCACCGACTGTTTCCATTACCACTGCCTCAACTGATCCTACCAGCGGAGCATTTACAGCCACCTTTACCTTCTCAGAAGATGTCACAGGTTTTGAAGCAGGAGACATTGCTGTGGGGAACGGAGCAGCCAGCAATTTCTCAGCAACCAGTGCCACTGTCTACACTGCTACCATTACACCTGTGGCCGATGGTTCAACAACAGTTGATGTAGCAGCAGATAAGGCAACTGATGCTGCAGGCAATGGAAATGCGGTGGCCACGCAGTTGAGCGTGACGAACGATGAGACTAAGCCAACCGTCACGATTACAGCTTCCGCTGATCCAACCAGCGGGGCATTCACAGCAACATTCACATTCTCAGAAGATGTAACCGGATTTGCATCAGACGATATTTCAGTTGGTAATGGAGCTGCAAGTAACTTCAGCGCTACCAGCCCTACTGTCTATACGGCTACCATTACTCCGGTAACAGACGGTGCTGTTACCATTGACGTGGCTGCTGATAAAGCAGAGGATGCGGCTGGAAATAGTAATATGGCTGCTACACAATTGAGTGTTACCAATGATGAAACTCAGCCGACAGTTACGATCTCCAGTGATGCAAATGATCCTCAAAGTGGAGCATTTACAACCACATTCACATTCTCAGAGGATGTAACCGGATTTACATCTGATGATATTTCAGTTGGTAATGGAGCAGCAAGCAACTTCAGCATTACCAGTGCTACGGTCTATACTGCTACCATTACTCCGGTAACAGACGGTGGGGTAACCATTGATGTGGCTGCCGATAAAGCAGAGGATGCAGCTGGAAATAGTAATACGGCTGCTACACAATTGAGTGTAACGAATGACGAGACGAAGCCGACAGTTACGATTACAAGTGATGCAAATGATCCTCAAAGTGGGGCATTCACAGCCACATTCACTTTCTCAGAGGATGTGACTGGATTCACATCTGATGATATTTCAGTGGGCAATGGAGCTGCAAGTAACTTCAACGCCACCAGTACTACTGTCTATACGGCCACCATTACTCCAGGAGCAGAAGGTGCTGTTACCATTGATGTAGCTGCTGATAAAGCTCAGGATGCGGCTGGCAATAGTAACACGGCCGCAACTCAATTGAGTGTAACGAATGACGAGACCAGGCCGACTGTCACAATCACGGCCTCTGCTGATCCGACAAGCGGGGCTTTCATGGCAACATTTACCTTCTCTGAGGACGTAACGGGATTTGCATCAGATGACATTTCAGTCGGTAACGGAACTGCAGGTAACTTCAACGCCACCAGCGCCAGCCTGTATACGGCCACCATTACTCCTTCAGCAGAGGGAGCCGTGACCATTGACGTGGCGGCTGACAAAGCTGTTGATGCTGCGGGTAATGGAAATATAGCCGCTGTGCAGCTTAGCGTGATGAATGATGAAACTCAGCCAACCGTCACTATAACAAGCAAGACAAATAACCCTACAAATCAGTCTTTTGATGTTGTGATTACCTTCTCTGAAGATGTTACCGGCTTTGCAATAGACGATATCACAGTGGGTAATGGAGCCGCGAGTAATTTCAGTGCTACCAGTACTACAGAATATATAGCCACCATTACGCCATCGGCTGATGGAGCGGTAACGGTCGATATTGCTGCTGACAAGGCTTCAGATGACGCAGGAAATGGCAATAGTGCAGCCACACAGCTCAGCATTATTTTTGACAGTACCGCCCCAACCGCAGTGATAACGACTACTGTGAATGATCCTACAAATAGCAACCCGATTCCGGTAACGGTGACCTTCAGTGAAGAGATGACGGGTATTGAGGAGGCCGATCTCACGGCCGATGGTGCCACTATTTCAGATTTTGCCACAGCAGACAACACAGTATTTACCTTAAACCTGATACCGACAGCTGACGGCACCATCACACTGGACCTGAGTGCCGCTGCCGGTACCGACCAGGCAGGTAATCCGAATACAGCTGCCACGCAGTTCACCATAGAGTCTGATCAGACAAAACCAGAGATCACCATAAGTGAGATTTCAGGAGATGACCTGATTGAATACAGCGAAAATGATGACGATCTTACGGTTTCAGGAACGGTAACAGGAGTAGCTGAAGGACAAGCCATTAACCTGTCACTCAACAGTGACACGAGGATTTACAATACCACTGCTGAGGCAGGAGCATGGTCTGTGACCATTCCGGTGGCGGATTTTGCAGCATTCCTGGCCGATAATGAGCTCAAGGCTACTGTGGCCGATGCAGCAGGTAATGTGGCTGAGGCAACGCGATCTTTACAATACCAGCTGTCTCAGATTGTCACAGGTCAGATTGATGATGTGCAGCTGATTAAGGGAACTAAGCAATACTATCTCGATTTTAAAGACAAGTTCATAGATGCCGCAGCAGGCAGAGAGCCACTGAGTTATTTCATAGAGGCCAATTCCGATAATGCCCTGGTCAGCCTGGAGTTGTTGGATGAGCAGCAGGTACTGAAGGCTTTGTTCGATATCAGTCTGACAGGGGTGTCACAGGTTACCCTGGGAGCAGCTACCCAGTTAGACTCTGCCTTCATTGACTTTAATTTCCAGGTAGATGAATTCCTGGGAGGCGCCTTGTTTATTCAGGATCTGAATCCTTCCGGTGGTATCACATCTCAGAGTTTTGGTGACCTGGGAGGAACTGTACTTTCTGCAGATGACTTTACCGTGCCGGCAGGAGAGACATGGACCATTGAGAAGCTCAGGGCTCTGGGAAGCAAGAATCAGAATGATTTCACAGAAGTTGAAGTGTATATTCTGGCCAACGATGCGGCCAATAATGTGCCCGGTGACACCTTGCATCAGTTTACCCTATCCGACATTGAGATTGACAGAACAGGGCAGGGAGGGAACCTTACGCTTGATTTTCCTGAAAATGAGAATGTACAGCTATCTGAAGGCACTTATTGGATTGGCGTAACCCCCATTCTGGATTTTGACGGAAACGCAGGCCGTTGGTTCTGGTCCAGAACCACGGAAGGGACAGGTAACAACTATCAGCTGATAGATCCTGCCAATCTGTTTGGAGCAGGGTATACCGACTGGACGGATGGAAGCGATGTTTCAGCCGGCCTTCCGCATCTGAGCTTCAGGTTGATCGGTACATCTGATGCTGCCAGCCTCACGGAACCTGAGAACCTGATGGTACAGGTAAAAGATACCTCAAGCCTCACGGTAAGCTGGTCTACGGCAGAGGGCGTGAGCCTCTACAGGGTAAAGCGTGGACTTACAGAAACTGACCTTACCGAGACTTATCTGCTCGATCCAGGTGCGGCAGATGAACTGACTATTGATGAATTCGGTCTGGAACCCAATACGCAGTATTTCTACGGAGTTACCCCACAGGGAAGCATTACGGGACCTGAAGCACTGATCTCAGCCCTTACTTATCCTGCAATCCCTGAGGTGCTTGATGCTTCAGACATTGCCAACTACAGCTTTGTGGCCAACTGGCAGGGCGTCAGTACTGATGCTTATCAGCTTGAGGTATCTGAGCAGAGCGACTTTGGTAGCGTGCTTGTCACAGAAAGCATTGATGGAATGACTACCAGTAAACTGATTGAGGGACTGAAACTGGGAACAGATTACTACTACAGAGTATCAGCCATTAACAAGACCGGTTCTCTGGGATTCTCAGAAGTGAAGAAGGTTACCACTGAACAGACTCCGGTAATTCTGGACGTTGAAGTACCGGCAGATGGCATATACAGCATAGGACAACAGCTTGATGCCATCGTCACCTATGACCAGCCGGTTGTAGTGTCTGGCGCGCCTACTATCGGGTTGATCATTGGCTCAAATACTGTTGAAGCCGTCTGGGATGAAAATCAGGGAAATGCCCTGACCTTCAGTTATACAGTAAAAGAAAGTGATCTGGATGAAGATGGCATTCTCATTGCCGACCAGATTGCTTTAAACGGAGGAAGTATCCAGAGTGTCAACGCAGTAGACGCAGTGTTGGATATTTCTGATAAAGGAGCCACGACTGATGTATTGATCGATGGTGTCAAACCTGAGGTGACGATCACCAGCCAGGCGACAAACCCTCAAAGCGGAGCATTCACGGCCACTTTTACTTTTACAGAAGCCGTTACCGGTTTTGAGTCAGATGATATCGCAGTGGGCAATGGTACTGCCGGCAACTTCCAGACAGTTAGTACCAGTCTGTATACCGCCACCATCACCCCGTCAGCAGACGGAGCAGTCACGATTGATGTAGTGGCTGGCAAAGCTGCTGATGCAGCAGGTAATGGCAACACGGTAGCTGCTCAGCTCAGCGTGACCAATGATGAGACGAGACCATTCGCTACCTTATCCGGCTTTGTTACTGACCTGACCCAGGGCGCCTTTACCTTGACAGTGGACTACGATGAAACTGTCACCGGGCTGGAGTTAAGCGATCTGATTGTTTCCAATGGTACTGCGGGCAGCTTAACCAGCATCGTCAGCGGACAAAAATGGTCGGTAGACATTACACCTTTGGCAGATGGTCTGGTAACCGTAAACCTGGGAGAGGGGGCCACCACCGATGCTGCTGGTAACATGAGTGAGGCAGCTGAGGCGTTTACCATTGTCAATGACGAGACACAGCCAGTGGTTACCATAACCAGCGATGCCACTGATCCACAAAGCGGTGCCTTCATGGCTACCTTTACCTTTACTGAGTCAGTGACAGGTTTTGAGGCTGCAGATGTTACGGTAGGAAATGGAGAAATCAGCAACTTCCAGGCGATCAGTGAGTCTGTTTATACAGCCACGGTTACCCCGGCAGCAGACGGAGCGGTGACCATTGATGTAGCGGCTGACAAAGCTGCTGATGAAGCAGGTAACCCCAACGCTGCAGCAACACAATTCACATTGATCAATGATGAAACAGCTCCCACTGTTTCTTTGACAGCCGGAGACCTGGAAGCCGGAGCCTACCTGGTCACAGCTCAGTTCAGCGAGTCAGTGACAGATTTCGAATTGTCGGATGTAACCGTAACAGATGGCACCTCAGGTACTTTCACCGCAGTGGATGGCGATACCTATACCTTCCTGGTGAGTTCTGAGAATGCTACCGCCATGGTAGATATAGCCGCAGAAGTAGCGACAGATGCTGCAGGAAATGCAAATACAGCATCCAATCAGCTGACGCTCAGTTTTAATAGCAGCCCTACGGATATTACACTGTCCAATGCTGCCATTTCGGAAAACAATGCCATAGGTGATCTGATAGGAGAGTTCAGCACAACCGATGCTGATGTGGATGACACGCATGTATATACCCTCGTAGCAGGAACGGGAGACACGGACAACACTTCCTTCACCATTGACGGTACAAACCTCCGGGCAGCTGAAGCCTTTGATTTCGAGGCAAAAGACAGCTATAGCATTCGCGTAAGAACCGATGATGGCCGGGGAGGGCTGTTTGACAAGGCCTTTGCTATCACCATCAGCAACGTGGGTGAGCCAAAGGTTGAGATTTCAGGAGTCGTGGACTTTCCTGAAACGCAACTGGGCATTACCGTAAGTACCGCCATTACACTTACCAATACTGGCGAGGTAGAGGTAGAGGCGGTCATTGTATCAACCCCGGCAGGTTTTTCTGTGGCTCCCGCCTCGGTGATTCTGGCAGCCGGAGAAAGCAGGCAGGTGAATGTAAGTTTCACTCCTGCGGAGGAGATCAGCTACTCAGGAGACCTGGTGTTCAGCTACGCGGGACTGCAGGTGACTCATCCTGTTGCCGGTATCGGGGCCATTGTTACGGGTATTGACGATCAGTGGTTTGATGCTGATGATGTAAAGCTCTACCCCAATCCGGCCAGTGATATCCTGAAGGTAGACCTGTCTGGTATTCAGGCACAGCGTCTGACCATTACCCTGATCAACCCGGCAGGAAGCACTGTTTTCGGATTACAGGACTACGAGAAAAAAGAACTATCTCTTGATGTAAGAGGCTATGACAATGGTCTGTACATCATGCTCTTCACAGATGGAAAGTCTGTGGTGAGGAAAAAAGTGATGATCAAAAAATAGAACCATGAGATTACTAACACACACCAATACACTGTTTGTTTTACTGCTGCTCGCTTGTCTGATCTCCGCTTCCTGCGGATCAGACGACCCGAGCGGTCCCACGGTGCAGGAGCTGACCTTTGAAAAACTGGCCGGCAGCTGGACCTTCGGTACCAATGGCAGCATTGTACTGGATGGACAAGATATTTCGGCTAACTATCCAGGCTTTGCACTGTCCTTCGCTGATGGCACCTATACCACCACGAATGCAGGAGACCTGTTTGAGGCTTCAGGTACCTGGCAGTGGACCAGTGAACAGGCCACCAGCGTACTCCTGGATACGGGCGTAGAAGTAACCATTATTGACCTGAGCGAAACCGCTTTTCGGTTCTCATTCACCCATGCCGGTACAGGCGGAACAGCGGCCGGTACTGCCGGTAATTACACGATTACACTGGAGAAATAGAATTCCTACATAAGAAACAAGAAGGCTCAAAAGTCAATAAAACCGTCATCACGAATGCAATGAAGTGATCTCAGCCTCTCTTTGCAGGTTATAATAGGAGATTACTTCACTTCGTTCGCAATGACGATAGACTTTTGAGCTTCTTTCTTCCACCCCTGTTGGTCTTCCTGGCCAACAAGTAAATACTATCGCCCCACCAGGGAACTAGAATAACTGCTGCAAAAAGGGGAGAGAAGACAGATCGGTTGGGAGGCAGAAGAGAGGGGGCACATATTCCGGCTCATTGTCTCCAAACACCATTTTTCAAAACCAAAACGTCATTCCCCGCTTGACGGGGAATTTCCGAAGCTGACCCTTGATGGCGAATGAGATTCCCGCTTTCTTGGGAATGACCGACTAGTTCCGCCCTCGTTGGTCTTCTTAACCAGCGAGCCAATACTCCTGACCATTCAATCCTGGTAGCTTCAAATCAGAAAATACCTTGTTGTGTGCAGTTATTTAATGCCAATGGATGTTATCAAGAATCTTACAAAGCAGAACTGTTGAATTGTCATGGATAGATATTTTCTGAGCAATACCATTAGCCTCTTCGTACTTGTCCCATATGTAGGATTTCAACGAAGCATCATCAATCGTTCTCAAGATAGAGTAGGATTCAATGTCTCTACTCCATCCTTTAATATGAGTTTTTCTGAGCTTGTTCGAAATAAGGTAAAAACTGTCGCTTTTTGTGAGTTGGCTGGAGTAATCGAAGTCAGATACATGTTGTCCACTTGTGTAAAAGGTTATTCGTTCTAAGGTGAGAATAGTCTTATAACCAAATGGGATGTGTTTTTCGAAATTTTTCAGGTTAAAAACTCCCAATTCTTTAGAAAGATTGGATAGTCCTGAAGCATAAATAAAGTACTTGTCAGTCGAATCTATGGTGAATGGGTTAAGTCCGCCTTTAGGGAAATCATATTGAACCTCGGGAAAAGTCATTGGCGGTTGCTATTTATTTTTATCTCATTTTTTCTTTTAACCATTCTTCAAAGGCAGATTTATCATTCAATTGAGTTTCTGACAAATCAGGGTTGTCTAAGTCCAAAGCAAAAAGAGGGTAATGAGCTTCACTAATTTCTCTGATAGATTCTAATGTGTTGTTCCAAGATTTATTCGTCCAGGATTTATCTCCGCCAAAGTCCCATTTCGGCAGTATAATCGATCGATCATCGTTGGTCTTTTTTATTAGATATCCTTTCAAATACATTCTAAGGTTGAACTATTAGCATTATCATTCCCCAAGCACATTTATACCAGAAAGTTGCTTAAAAGCTACTGAATAACCAACCAAACCATGCTCTCAACCGGAACACACTCCTCAGCCCCCGTTGGTCTTCCTGATCCATAAGCGACTATTAACGCCCCACCAAGGAATTGGAATAACTGCTGCCAGAAGAGGAGAGAAGATAGATCGATTGGGAAGCAGAGGGGGCACGGTGTGTCCAGCTCATTGTCCCAAAACACCATTTTTCAAAGCCAAAACGTCATTCCCCGCTTGACGGGGAATCTCTGAGGCTGATCCTTGATGGCGAATGAGATTCCCGCTTTCGCGGGAATGACAGACTAATTGCGCCCTCGTTGGTCTTCCTGACCAACAATCAATTTATAATTGTGTTGGTTGGGCTAAAATACTGTCAGGCGAAGAAGCAACACCATGATCTTTTTTCAGGCGCTTATTTCTGCTTTATCAAAACTTGGCTCTTATGACTTCGATTCTTCAGAGTTTTGATCTCCATTCAACAAACTTGGCGTAATCCGGAACATTTTTTTCAACTACAAAAAATACGATCCAGTAAACCATGCCTATTCCTTCAGAATGAAAGAAATCTTCATCCTGAACATTGATTCCTAAAGAATCGCAGTAATCAGCATTGGTGAATTTTGAATAATACTCTTCAACCAGCCCGATCGCACTTTCTAGTGAAATGTTTAATTCACTTCGAAGTTTCATGGCTATTTCATAAAACAAATAGTGAGTGTCTTCATCAACAGGTAACCACTCACCAATCAAGTCAGCATTTTCATATTCGCACGAGGGACATTTATAAAAAATCCATGTTGATGTCTCTTTAGATCTCTGTAAAAGTGCATTACAGGATAAACACATCGGACTCCTGTTTGTATTCATACTATTGAGGATTACACCTTTATCGGGAAGTTGTCTAAATGCTCTGTAATAACCAACCAAACCATGCTCTTAACCTGAATATACTCCTCAGCTCTTGTTGGTCTTCCTGATCCAGAAGCGAAGATTATTGCCCCACCAGGGAATTGGAATAACTGCTGCCAGAAGGGGAGAGAAGATAGATCGATTGGGAGGCAGAGGGTGCACGATATTTTGGCCCATTGTCTCCAAACACCATTTTTCAAAACCAAAACGTCATTCCCCGCTTGACGGGGAATCTCCGAGGCTGCCTCTTGATGGCGAATGAGATTCCCGCTTTCGCGGGAATGACCGACTAATTCCACCCTCTGAATGATTTCAAGTCCGGGCCGGTTATTCTTTTATCAAATCTGATAACCAGTCGATACTGCGCATGGCAGTCTTAGGAAATGATGTTCGATGATCTCCCTCAACCACGGCATGCTGTATAGTTAAGCTATCATCGCTCAGGTTTTTAAGCATGGCAATAAATTTTTCGAAATGAGGAATGTCATTCCCTTCCAATGTGCCATATGAGACAAAGACATTTGCGTTCAGCTTTGCTCTCTCATCCGCAGTATCAGACTCAAGTTCATAAATCTTTTCTGTGAAATCGGGATTAACGCCTAAAGCCGGACTACCCAGGATGAAATTATCAAAAGTATTGGGGTATTTCGATAGTATATAAGCGCCAACGGCAGCGCCAGAGGAATATCCAAAATAGGTACGCCTGTCAGCATCAGCCCGATAGCTGCTTTCTATTGTCTTAAATACATCGTTACGAATAAAATTCAGGTAGCTGTCTGTTGTCCAAAAAGTCATTCCTTTTTGCCAGGCAAGCCCCACCAAAATGATATCTTCTATCCGGTTTTCAGTGAGCGCAGATAATATCTCGATATGCTGTGCCGGGTGTGTAAAATAGAGTACAGGATATACCCTGTCAGTGTTCTCTTCATACCCTTCCGGCAGTTTTATGTAAAGCGTATTCAGTGTATCTGTTTCAGAATTATGGATCTGAATAACCTGCGTTCCGGGCATTTCGTATGCCTTTGGTTCAGGAACCTCGCCAGCTGGTGAACCCGTGTCCTGAGCCTTCAGGTTGTTGATGTTGCAGGCATATATGCATAATGTAAATGCCAGGACTGAAAATAGATAGCTGTAATCTCTCATAGTTCGGTGAATTGATCTTTCTTACTATTACCGGGAAATCGTAGTAGGGAAAGGGGATTTCCAATCTCAGGTCACTCTTCCTTAAGCAAGCGGACTTTACAACGCTGACCAGCCAGAAGTTTCATTTCCCGAGTCTTTGTAGCAGTCTTTTGGCTAGTGAATAATCAGGGTCAATGGTCAGTGCTTTTTCGAACATGGCCTTAGCATTTTCAAGCTGACCCTGATCTCTGTGCACAACACCCATACCGAGGTAAGATTCCTTACCTTCAGGATACACTTGTAAGGAGTATTGAAAGATTTTTTCTGCCAATGCCAGGTTCTTACTTCTTATCATATTGGCACCCAGACTAAATATCATCGATATGGGGGGCTGGATTTCGTACCCATATCGTTTAGATAACTTATCGAAGTGTTGTGTCACTTTTTCCAGAGTATCAAGGTCTTCGTAGGGGTTGAAGTCAGGGTATAGCGCGAGAAGAAACAGGGTGAAATCCATGGCCGGCACATGCCCCTGGTTCGCCAGTTCATCCACTTTGTAGGTAAAGCCCTCAGGTTTATGATCTGCTAAAACATTAGAGAACTCAGAAACCGAATTGGTCAGTCCTTCATCATCGCTGTAAATGATGTGTAGAAACCTGTCTTCAGCAAGAGTCTTTAACGGGCCGGATTTTATCTTTTGTTGCAGCTCTGCCGGGATATGGCTAAGGGATGGACTACTGGCGAAGTAGCCATTGAACAGAAGAGGGGAGTTGAGCAGTGCATAAACACTGAAAAAACCACTGTTAGAAGCGCCATAAAGCACTCTGAACGGAGCAGTCCGATATTCACTGTTGATATTGGGTATCAGCTCTGTCTCAAAGAACTCAATATAGTTATCCGGAATGGTTGTATCCTGATTTTCCCGGGTTGGCAACAAAATGCTATTTCCCTCAGGTAAGTCTACCCCAATGAGTATCATCTCAGGAATTTGTGCCTCGCCCATGTAATCCAGTGTAGAAGCCAGCATGGCAAACCGGGCCTTGTAATCTGAATCCAACATATACAGCACAGGATAGCTTTTCCTGGAGTTATCGTAGTTCGCTGGTAAGTGGATTGAAAGAGGAATGGTTTTGTTTAACACTTTTGATTGAAATGAAGACACCGTGCCCAGGGCAACCGCTGGTTCACTGTTTTTTGATGCTTGCTTTTGTGCATAGCAAGTACCACCAACCATTATCAATACAAGTACTAAAAGCAGAAAGTCTATCTTGTTTTTCATAATTCTTGATTTCGGGAATTATGAATGTACAGAGCATTCGGTGCCTGAATTAATTAACAGGACAAACACAAGAATTAAATGATGAAGTCGATTCGTCATTGATATCATGCTTTCGTACCTTAATCAGCATGGCTTCTACAGGTAGATGGTATATTTGTCTGATTTTCAATTGGATACATGTTTAAAAAATCGCTAAGGAACACAGTCTTAATTAATGCAGGAGCCTTTGTATTAGTGCTTATCCTTGAGCTATTGAGTGGATGGACGTTCAGAGATCGTTACGATACGCCCATTTCCTATTATTTATGGGGACTTGATTTTACCATTTCCATTATGGTGGTGATATGGATAAACCACTTTGTTTTGATCCCATATCTTTTTGATAAGAAAAAGTACTTTGTTTACGCGCCTCTACTGGTTATCAGTATTCTGTTCGGGGCATGTTTAAAGATCTATCCTCAGGTCACCTGGCCTGAGGTTGCTAAAATGTCTTCCTTTCTTGTTTATACTACCGGAGCCGGAATGGCCACTTTCTTTTTAAGGAGGAATATCATATTCAGGAGAGAGAGCGATGAGAAGGAAAAGCTACAAAAGGAGAGAGAGCTTAACTATTTAAAGGAGCAGGTGAACCCTCACTTTTTGTTCAATGCGCTGAACAGCATTTATGCACTTTCCAGGCAACAATCGTCAGAAACGCCTGATCTCGTTATGCAGCTTTCAGAATTGATGAGGTATCAGCTGGAGAGCTCTAAAAAAGAGACTGTTTTGTTAAAAGAAGAGCTGAAGTTTATAGAAAACTATTTGCTACTCGAGGAAAAAAGACTGAGCGACCGCTGTAACGTTGAATTTCTGATGGCAGGAGAGGTATCAGAGCTAAGAATTTCACCGATGTTGCTGATCCCGTTTGTTGAGAATGCCATTAAGCATAGTGCCCAAAGTACCAATGAACAAAGCACCATTGATATTTCAGTGGATATACAAGATACCACCCTTAATTTTTGCGTAGCTAATTCGAAGCCTCACAGGGCTTCTTCACTGAACAGAACAGGATTGGGGCTCGAAAATGTAACAAGACGCTTAAAGCTATTATATCCTGACGCTCATGCACTGGAAATTGATGATGGAGGCGAAAAATATGAGGTGAAGCTATCTATCGACCTGGCAGTTTCAAAACTAAAAAACACAGCTCATGCTTAAAGTGGGTATCATCGATGATGAAGTACTGGCGCGCAAAGTGCTGGAAGATTATTGTGCTAAACTTGATAAGCTGGAAGTGGTACTCAGTACGGGCAATCCACTTGAGTTTGTCAATTTTACTCAGCAAAATGACCTTGACCTTATCTTCCTGGATATAGAGATGCCGGAGCTGAATGGCATGGAAATTCTGCGTTCTATGATAAGGTCACCGAAAGTCATTTTGACTACGGCTTATTCTGAATATGCACTGGAGAGTTATGACTATGGTGTGGTAGATTATTTATTGAAACCGATAAAAATCGAACGCTTTTTGAAAGCCATAAACAAGGTTTCAGCCTCAGAAATTGTACAGCCTGAAAAACACAGAGGAAGTGAAGAACTTCAGATAAAACATGACGGAATGCCTGTCAATATTTCGCTTAAATCAATTCTGTATATCCAGAGTTTTGGGAATTACCTGAAGGTTTTTACTGATGCCAGAATGTACCTTATCTCCGAAACACTGATCAATATTACCGCCCAATTATCTAAAAGCTTTCAGCGCACACATAAATCATACATTGCCAATCTGGATAGGGTAACCAAAGCCACCAGAACGCATTTGTTAATCGAAAACAATAAGGTCCCCATCAGTGCTATGTATAAAGTCAGCGTTTTGGAAAAACTGGAAGCTTTAGAAAAAAGATAGTTTACACCGGTTCCAAACCTTGTCTCTAAGCACTATTTATCAAAATCAAGATGTCATTCCCCGCTTGACGGGGAATCCCCCAGGTTAACTCAGCCCTTGTTGGTCAAGAAAACCAACAAGCGAATGGTATCGCTCCATTATTGCATTAGAAGAGCCGCTGGCAGTCATAAAAAAGGAGTGTAGGTCATCATATAATTTGGCATGGCTGGATTGCCTGAGTTTTGAGCTAAGTTTCGAATTAAGTGGTGAGGGTTTTGAAGAGCTCTTAACATGGAGGCCCTTCTTTATTAAGGGAGCTAAGCGTGAGTGAATACTTTACTGTTTTTCGATACCGTCTAACTAAAATGAGTACGCGCATCGGTTGCTAGACGCAATGAAACTTTCCATTCGCATTGTCATCTTAAAGGATCGAGTTCTCATATCTATTTTAGTATTTATTAGATGATTTTATAAGTTAAATGCTATTAGAAAAGAACCTACTATTGCAAGTATTATGGTTGCAACAACATTTGTAGTCGATATACCTGCTGAATTTGATGAAAGAATGGTCACAACATTCGATACAGTTGCCCCTAGCAAAATACCACCAATGGTTCCAAGTAAGTTCTTTATTTTACTTCTGGATTTCGCTATTAAATAGGAACTGGCTTTTTCTACATGGGTCTCCGAGATTCCATCTAGCTTTTCTCGCCTTGAATTTTTTGAGGATTCAGAGATTAAGTCGCTTATGTAAGTTGAAACTTTATGATTTAAAAGATTGAATGCTTTTTTAGAAAACGGTCTGTTATCGAGTTCCTCTAGCTGCTCTTTAGATACGAGAATCATTTTCTCATCCATGTCATCATCTGAATTGATTCCGTTCATCTTAAATTAGGGTTAACCTTGCTTGAGTTTATTTTTGTCAGGTATGCATGAATTAACTGATCGGTTAAATATTTCTCGTGATATCTGTTTTTTCTTCTTCGATTCACGATAAATAGTATGAGCGTTACCGCTCCCCCGACAACTAACAGTCCCAGAAGAATATATCCTAAATAATCACCTAGCTCAGCGAGTTTAAAGCTAAGTTCTTGAAGTGAAGAAGCGAGAGATACGCCAAACCCAAAAAGGGCAGCAAATAGAGTTACGAGACTCTTGATTGTCGAGTCTTTGATTATTTCCTTGACACTTGATTCTTTGATGTCCTCAGCATGTTTTCTTTTGTCATTCATACCAATCAAGTTTCATCTGACACCATTATATCAATAAGTTGCTTAAAAGCTCTTACATTATCAACTGATTTATATTCAAAGCGAGAAAAAATTGTAAAATACCTAAAGGTATGAACAGGTGAACGTCTTGCATTCAACCCTCCTCTGGTAACATCTAACTCACCACCAGCTCACCACACTCTGCCAGCACCCGCTCCTGCTTGCGTCTGTTTAAGAAAGCAAGGTGTTCCGGTGTCTGGAGTAGCTCTTTGCAGAGCACAACCCGCTTGTCCAGCAAGGTCTTTTTCTCGGCTTTGGTCAGTGAGCAGAGACAGGTGACAGGGTAGAGGCCGGAGATATCTATTCTCTCTCGCAGACTTCCCTTACCCGGAAAATCCCAGGCCATCAACTTGATACCCTCACCACTGGCATAATCTATGGCATCGGTGGTAAAGCGCGTATTGGTCACAATCCAGCACTTATACTGCATAGGGCCAGGCTGCTTTTTGCGGAGCTGCGAGACAATATCATTGAATCGGGAGTGTACATAAAGCACCACTTTGATATCTGATTTGTAGCCGGGTGTACGGTGATGTTTGCACTCTACCAGGTACTGTACCTCATGGTTTTTGGCCCATACATCTACCTCATGGCTTACCCGCTTGCCGGGCAGTACCGTACCAATATGGGTATCAAAACCCTGGAAGCTGAAAAGATGACCGATATACTCCTCAAAGGGATATCCCGTAGGGCCCAGCTCCAGTATGGCCTTTTTCAGTTTATACCGGGCCGCCAGCTGATATGAGGCATGCCGTAAGAGCTGAAATGCACGTTTGTACACATATTTTGTCGTGAGCTTTTCAGGATGAATAGTTGCTATTTCTTCTGTGATGGCTGCAATCAATTCGGGGCTGGCTCCGGAACGGAATAATGACCTTTCCAATTTCTCAATAGAGAAGGGGACGAGCTCCCCGGTAGACTTGCGAATGAGCAGTTTATTCATGCCGCTGCAAAGTAGCTAAACCCGAAAAACTTCGCTACTTTTAAATGAGTGTACGCCATCGTTGACATCGAAACCACAGGAGGATCTGCGGCATACCACAAGATCACAGAAATTGCCATTCTGATTCATGACGGAAAAAGGGTGGTGGATGAATACCAGACCCTGATAAATCCCGAATGCGGCATCCCTATCGGCATCACAACACTGACCGGTATTTCCAATGAAATGGTGGCAGACGCGCCTCGTTTTTATGAGGTGGCCAAGGAGATTTTTCAGATGCTGGAAGGCAATATTTTCGTAGCCCATAATGTCAACTTCGACTACTCCTTTATCAAGAAGGAATTCCAGGACCTGGGTGGCAACCTGAACCTTAAAAAGCTCTGCACCGTACGGCTTTCCCGCAAGATCATTCCGGGCTTTAAATCCTATAGCCTGGGCAGGCTCTGCGATGAGCTGGGCATAGCCAATCATGCCCGTCACCGTGCTATGGGAGATGCGAAGGCCACAGCTGAGCTGATGACCCTGCTGGTTGAAAAGGATGATAACAACCACATTGAGCGCTTCCTGAAGCGAAATTCACGTGAAGCGGATCTACCGCCTTACTTACCCAAAGAAACCTTTGAAAATCTGCCTGATGCTACAGGTGTATACTATTTTCACGATGAGCATGGCAAGATCCTCTATGTGGGCAAGGCCAACGATATTAAGAAGCGGGTTCGCAATCACTTTTCCAGCACCGATGTAGTGTATAAGCAGGGGCTGAAAGACAAGCTCTATGACATCAGCTATGAGATTTGCGGAGATGAAATGATTGCCTTTTTGCTGGAATCCTCCGAGATCAAAAAGCACTTTCCACCCTTTAACAAAGCGCAGAAGTTTACCACGGCCAAGTACGGCTTGTATCACTACGAAGACGGCAGAGGAAACCAGCGCCTGTCTATTGGAAAATCCGCTAAGGGGCATGTGCCGCTTATCAGCTTTACCTCTTTTGACAGAGCCCGTAACTACCTGATTACCCTGGTAAAAACCCATGAATTGCACCCTGAGCTGTGCAGCCTGCCCGCTACCATGATGCAGTACTTTGGCTATTCCTTTAAAGAGGGGACTGGTGAGTCAGAAGAGTACAATGATCGGCTGCTGGGAGCCATTGAAGCCATTAAAGCCGATTCTCAGACCTATTGCCTGTTAGGAGCAGGTCGTAGCCAGCAGGAAAAGTCAGTGGTGCTGATAGAGAAGGGCAAGTACAAAGGCTTTGGCTTTTATGAAGAAGATCAGTCTTTTGAGACAGTAGCCTCTGTCAGAGATATCATTGAAGAATACCCCGATACCCCCGATGTGCAGCGTATCATCAATCAGTTTATAGAAAAGCGCAAGCAAATCCCCCTAGAAGCGGCACCTGAAGAAGGCATGTTGTTTTAGGCAGGTCAATTACCTGGCCTGCATTCACGGCTACCATTCGAGATATATCGCAATTACGAGATTTATCGCATTGAGTCAACGAAGGACCAATCAACCAATCATCAATAAACCAGCCACCAATGACTAATCAACTAATGACTAACAAACTAACCCCCATCAATCGCTTCTCAGCGCCTTTACAGGGTTAGCCACAGCTGCTTTAATGGATTGATAGCTTACGGTGACCCAGGCCACCAGTAGGGCCAGCAGGCCTCCGAAAACAAAGACCTCCGGTCGGATACCCTGGTAATAAGCAAAACCTTCAAGCCAGCTGCGCATAATCAGCACCGTAACGGGCACGGCAATCACCACTGCCAGCAGAATGAGCTTATTGAAGTCTTTCAGCAGCATAAATACCACACTGGCCGATGAAGCTCCCAGCACCTTGCGCACCCCGATTTCTTTCACCCGATTTCCGACAATGTAAGCCGCCAGCCCGAAGAGACCGACACAGGCAATCACAATAGCAATGGTAGCAAAGACCAGAAACAAGTAGCCGGAACGCTCTTCCGTATCATAAAGCTGCGCCAGGTTTTCATCCAGAAACTCAAAAGAGAAAGCCGAATTGGGTACCATTTCGTCCCAGATTCGCTGGATAGAGGCTACCGTCTGTGGCAGGTCATTAGACTGTACTTTTACAGGGATAGAGCTCACGAAGGACTGTACACTTTGGTCGCTGAAGATGGCCATAGGAGTAATCTCGGTATGTAGCGAACGGTAGTTATAATCTGCCAGCACACCCACTACCGTATACTCTCTGTTGTTTTCAGGACTGGCCGCGTTGATATTGGAAATACGCTGACCAATCGGGTTGCCTTCAATACCCAGGGCCGCTATGGCCTTTTGATTAAGAATCAGACTGAGTGAGTCTTGAAAGTCCAGGCTGAAACTGCGCCCCTCGAGAATATTCATTTCCATGGTAGCAATAAAGTTCTCATCGAATACAGCACAGTTGAGCGCTACATTCTCTTCACCACCGGCTACGCGGAAAGAGGTGCCAAAATAGAAGCCCGTTCCGGGCATGGCACTGGTAGAAGCTACCTGCTGTACACCCGGTACATTCAATACCTGATCCTTAAATGTCTGGAGGTTTTGCAGAGCAAAAGCCTGCTCTATCACCAGGGTGTTTTCCCGGTTAAAGCCCAGCTCTTTGTTTTGCAGAAACTTCATCTGATCGTTTACAATCAGCGTGCAGCAGATCAGAACAATGGAAATCCAGAACTGAAAAACAACCAGACCGTTTCTGATCCAGGTGCCCTTTTGGCCCGAAATGATCTTGCCTTTTAACACCACTGCCGGGCTGAAGGATGACAGCACAAAAGCAGGGTAGAGGCCAGCGGCCACGCCAATGAAGATGGCAAATACAATAAAGCCCGGAATAAAGAAGGGGTTGCTCAGCAGGTCAAATTCAATCTGCTTTTGGGCCAGGTCATTAAAGTAGGGCATGGTCATATACACCAGACCAATGCCAATGAGCGTACCCAGTACAGAAATAAGCATTGACTCAACCAGGAACTGAGTGATCAGCTGCTTTTTGAAAGAGCCCAGAACTTTGCGAATTCCTACCTCTCTTGATCTTTCAGTAGAGCGGGCCGTAGCCAGGTTGACAAAGTTCACAGCCGCCAGGGCCAGCACGAATACCGAGATAGATACAAAGATGTAGATATACGTAATGTTGCCATTAGGCTCAAACTCGCCCTCCAGCTGGGAGGTGAGGTGAATATCTCTTACCGGCTGCAGATAATAATGGTAGCCGTTTCCTGAAGCTTTAAAGTCAGCAAAGCTGATGCCCTGAGAGCGCTCTATCTGACCGGCAGCATAGATTTCTACGATTTCTTCCATGCGAGATTCAAAAGCGATAGGGTCGGTACCTTCCTGTAACTGCAGGTAGTTGTAGACAGAGAAGTTGAGAAAATTAGGCTGCTTGAGAAACTGCAGCGACTCTGTGTTGATCAGCAGGTCATAATGAAAATGCGTATGCTCCGGCACATCCTCGCTGATACCGGTTACTATCAGGTCGCCAAAGGCTCCCTTGAGTATTTTGCCCATGGGGTCTTCCGTGCCAAAATACTTGATAGCCGTACTCTCCGTAAGGATCACCGCATTCTGGAGTTCCAGTACTTTGTCCCGGTCTCCCTGTACCAGGTCAATCCCGAATACATCAAAGAAGTTCGGGTCAGCTCCCATCATATTGGACTCGAGGTAATTTTGATCCTCATACTGTACATTCACATCGTTTAGAGGTTTCCATAAGCGGATAAAATCTGTGACTTCCGGAAAGTCCTCTTTCGCCTGTTTTGCCATATTGGCAGGGGTAATGGCGTAATGCGAAACATGATCAGGATACATCCTGTCCAGGGCCAGACGGTAGAGATTATCACCATTGGGATGATAGTTGTCATAGCTGGTCTCACTCTGAACAAACAGCAAAATAAGCGTACAAACGGCAATACTGACCGCTAATCCGCCCACATTGATGACTGTATAGAGCTTGTTTTTCAGAAGGTTACGCAGAGCGATTTTGAAAAAGTTCTTGAGCATGCTGTGATTAGTTAAGAAGGAAAAAAATACGTAAATTAATAAACGTAAACTAGTGGTCGACCGTTCACATAATTGTTAATGGTTGGAAGCATGTTGTGAAACAATTTCACCTGATTCACGATTAATAAAAGAAGTTAAGCTAACTACCGTATAAGGACCCATGAAAAGGACAAAAGAAATAGGAGAGAAATTATTGAAGTATGCTGAGGAGCGTTTTCCTGAAAGCTCAAGAAAGACCAAGCAGCTTCGCAAGTATGTGAGGGATATCAGAGAAGTAAGCGGAGAGTTGATTCTTTCCAGCTCACTGATGGCCAGTCACAAGAAGATTTTCGTTGACCCCTCTCCGGAAGCATAATTTATACTTTCGGCCCATCCGAAACTGAGGGGATTCGGATTGAAACAGAAGCACGATGTGGTACATCGTGTAGACATCTTGTCTAAAATGATATGCAAACACCTGAAAACCAGGTGTTTTTTTTATGTTCGTAGGGTCAATCCATATTTGACTGTACTATACACATGAACCAAGTTTTAGTTTGCCCCTTTTCTTCAAAGCCCTTAGTGCCACTGGCCGATCACGAGTTGATGAGGATTAACCAGAAAATCGAAAGAAGAGAACTCTTTTTCCAGTCGGGTGCACCGCTGAGCTTTCCGCTTCGCAAAGCCTGGGTTTCTGCAAACCGGGTATACCTTTATGCTGAAATAGAGGGGATATTGTTTCTGAAGAAAGGCACTGCTATCGTAGAAAAGAACAGGGTGGAAAACCCTATGATTCGCTTTACTGAAGCTCAGTCAGACCGTTTCTTTGCAGATCTCGGATTAGAAAAGAACGGTGATCTGGTCTCTTCAGGATCAAACCTTCCGGCCGGGCCACATCTCAGCGCTGAGGTGCTAAAGGGGCTTTACACAAAGTTGCCCAGGCATGGCCATTGTCTGGTGACAGCTGCTTCTGCGGAGGTAGACGAACTTCATAACCTGGTTTTCGGGACCAATTATCAGTCTCATATCCATCTGGACCATAACCTGGACAGACTACAGGCGGTAAAAGGAAAACTGGAGCTCAATACACGATATATTCTTTGCGATTCCGGTGTTATGCCCTTTGGGAATGAAAGTGTCGATGGCTATTTCTCATTCAATGCTATTGAGGGAGCAGACAAAGAGGCTCAGAAGGAGGCCTATCATGCACTTAAAGCGGCATTGAAAAAAGAAGCCCCTTGTATCTGCATAGTCAATGAGCAGGAAAAGAACCATTTCGAGACCTTTTACAAGTCAGATACACTTTCTGCGAGATTAAAACCCTGGAAAAAGAGTGGAATACCGTACTTTTACTTTCAGAAGACAAGTTATGCCGGAAAGGGAGCATCCGCTTCTGTTTCAGACAAAAGGTCATTTGGTAGTCAATTGTCTCAAGCTTAGAGAATCCATAGGAACAATACCTTCGTACGTATAGTTACAGAATCAAATTGAAAGATATGAAAGCTAAAATCATGCTTTATGCCGGGTTACTGATTGTACTGGTAACCAGTGTGCTTTCCGTCAGAGGTAGTCAGGACGGTATTCAGGATCAGGATAAAGCAAAGAAAGGGGAGAAGTACGAAATAGAGCTGACAGAAGAAGAGTGGAAGCAGCGACTGACCCCGGAGCAGTTCCAGATATTGAGAAAGCAGGCGACAGAGGCCAGGTTTACCGGTAAGTACGATAAGTTTTACAAAAAGGGCACCTATTACTCGGCAGCCTCACTTGAGCCTGTATTCAGCTCAGAGACTAAATACAATTCAGGAAGCGGCTGGCCGGCATTTTATGCGCCCATTACAGAAGGAGCGGTGAAGCTGGTGAAAGATACGAGCTACGGCATGGTGCGCTGGGAGGTAGTTGACAGCAAAAGCGGTTCTCACCTGGGGCATGTTTTTAATGATGGTCCCAAGCCGACAGGCCTGAGGTATTGTATCAATTCTGCGGCACTGATCTTTGTTCCGGAGGGAGAAAAACCACCTGTATTTAAAAAAGACATTAACTAGTTCTGCGGACGAAAATAATTACTTAACATTGGCCTGTTTTACAGGCCTTTTTTATTTCCGATATGCAAGAACCACAACCACTCAACAGTGTAGCAGAATTTCACAAAACATTTAAACACCCCATTCTTGACAGCCCTCAGATTCCACCGCAAAACCGATGTGAGCTGAGAGTTTCGCTGATTGCCGAAGAGTTAAAGGAACTGGAAGAAGCCATTGCTGCCAAGGATTTGGTAGAGGTAGCCGATGCTCTTTGTGATATTCAGTACGTACTGTCGGGTGCCATACTTGAATTTGGTCTGGGTGATAAGTTCAAAACCCTGTTTGACGAGGTACAGCGCTCTAATATGAGTAAAACCTGCAAAGACATGGAAGAAGCAAAAGCTACGCAGGCACACTACCTGGCCAAAGATGGTACAGAGAGCTATATTGAAGAGTCTGACGGACACTTTCTGGTTTATCGCAAGGGCGATAACAAAACGTTAAAATCGGTTAATTACTCACCAGCCGATCTGAAAAGCATTTTGTCTGACAATCTCTGAAAACCATTCTGCTGAACAGACCGTTGCAGCTATCAAAGATTAATATTATGAAACTGCGATATTCTGTATTTACTACACTTATGAGCCTGGCACTGCTGGCCTGTACTCAGGCACAGGGGCAGGGCACTGATGAAGTAGATAATTCCAAGAGACCAGCGGGTACTGAGATAGCCACCTTTGCAGGAGGCTGTTTTTGGTGTACTGAAGCTGTCTTTGAACGTGTTATTGGTGTAAAAGATGTATTCTCAGGCTACACCGGTGGCCCACAGGAGCACCCGACCTACCGGCAGGTGAGCTATGGAGATACTGACCATGCCGAAGCTGTACAGATTTATTATGATCCCAAGCAGGTTACCTATAAGGAACTGGTAGAGATATTCTTCGCTACACACGACCCGACTCAGCTAAATCGTCAGGGGCCGGATAGAGGCAGACAGTATCGTTCAGCCGTATACTTCCACGATGAAACACAAAGAAAAATCGCTGCAGATCATATGGCTAAGCTGACCAAGTCAGGCAAATACAGCAAAGATATCGTGACTGAGCTGACGGCTTATGACAAATTCTGGGTAGCAGAAAAGTATCACCAGGATTATTACGAGCTCAATCCGGGCAATGGTTATATCATCAATATTGCTATTCCCAAGGTTAAGAAATTCAAGAAGCTCTTCCCTGATAAGGTAAAACCTAAATACGGTGGAGGAGGACACTAGTGTGGCGGTGTAACGCCAAAGGTAGTGCGTGTGCGTACAGCATGCTTATACTTTAGTTGTAGTGATAAGGGTTATCAGTTGATCGGTAATTAGTTATCAGGCATAAGAGTATAAAAAAGTAAAAGCCAGATACCTGAATGTATCTGGCTTTTACTTTTTTATTGAATCGGATTAGGAGTAAATGAAGGTTGCAACTTACATTGGCTGCTTATGATCAATGAAAGGAATATTCTGGAATACGTGAGTTCTCAGAAAGTTCTTAGCGGCTGTTGTGATCACTCGGACTTTTTTGAGTGGAAAAATGGTACTCAGTCTTTGACATCTTCTTTGAAGTCTATCGGTAAAATTGAACTGAAGGCAACATATGAGCAAAAGGGACCTTATTGGGGCCTGAATGCCCCCATAATATTGGACAGTTATCCGTATAACAGGTCAGAAATCTTGCAATGTCAGAAATGCGGACTATGCTTTTTTAATTACAATGAAGTTGGCGGACACGGCATTCAGAACAGGTATAGGGTAATAAGACCGGCTCTTTTCCTGAATCCATGTGAGGAGATCATTATGGATCTGGCCAGAGTCACCAATAGCTTCACAATTCATGAATATTTCAAACGAGAGCTGGGATTTCCGTCTTTTTATGGAAAGAACTGGGACGCTTTGTGGGAAGTAATTAGCGAGTTAGTAGTTATGCCAGAGTTATTGATCATGTTCAATTGGAATGAATATTCGAGACGTTTTCAGAGAGATGCCGGCACATTGTTGGAGCTATCTGAAAAGTATAATAGTCTGGAACATGGTGACCAGAAGATCAAGGTTGTGGGTGACTCCTGTGTATTTTAGCATATATACTGGAGTGACTAGAACCAAAACACTCAAGCCTCCAATGCGTTTCTCTATACCCTATACCCTATACCCTATACCCTATACCCTATACCCGATACCCGATACCCGATACCCGATACCCGATACCTGATACCTGATAACCAATAACCAAAACTACCCTCAAATCTTCTCCAGGGCCTTCAGGGTCTTTTTTCCACGACTTTTAAAGCCGGCAGTGCCATAGGGCAACTGGTCCTCAATGGCATAGTACAGCTCGTCTTTCAGCTCAGGTACCTTCTTTACAATACTCAGTAGTACCGTCATTGAGAATACTTTGATGGCGACAGGTTCTTCTATAGAGGTGAGATAGTCGAAACACAGCTCTGCCAGTTCTCCCCATTGTTCTTCCGGTATTTCGGTTTCTGATAAAAACCGAAGTGTATTGCGCTTGGCGGCAATATGCACATCAGGTTTTTTGAGGTTTTCTACCATTTCAGGGATGTAGGGCATCACGATTTCCGGGTGAAGCCTGGCCACATCACCCACTACCCAGGCCGCCCGCTGAATGACCCGGTACTCATCATAGAGGAATAACTTCATCAGCTTGTCAAACCGTTCACGGTCCCCATCGATATAATTCACGATAAGAGTCGTATTTTCTTTGGAGTGGGTCGTTAACAATTGTTTTCTCAGGTCCATCTTATTACAAATAAAGGAAATTTAGCATCTTTAAACGCGGTCAGATACCGGTTATACATGGATATTGTCTTAGTCATTTTGGGTTTAATTTGTGTTGTAGTAGGAATACTCGGGTGTTTCCTGCCCATCATTCCCGGCCCCCCTATAAGTTTTTTGGCCTTACTACTTGTTCACTGGACAGAGCGTATCGATCTGGACTCAAACACGTTATGGATATGGGGCTTTGTTATGGCAGCAGTAACCGCACTTGATTATGTAGTACCCGTGTATGGAACCAAGAAATTCGGAGGTACCAAACGAGGGGTCTGGGGGAGTACCATTGGCCTGGTGGCAGGATTAATTTTCTTTCCACCCCTGGGTATCATCATTGGTCCGTTTGTAGGAGCATTTCTGGGTGAAATGAGTGCCAGTCCGGATACTAAGAAAGCATTAAGATCCGCATTCGGATCGTTTTTAGGCTTTTTGGTCGGTACCTTACTCAAGCTTATTGCCTCTGGCTGGATGGCCTGGATTTTCTTTTCAGAAGCATGGGATGTCTTTACCTGATAGTTTGATTAAGCGTTTATTCTATATCCTCTGTTTAAGTGGTTGTTTGCCACTTACTGCACAAAATGATGTAGATAGCCTCAGGTACATTCTGGATAACTACAAATCTGTCGATACAGTCAGAGTAAACCTGCTCAACCAGCTAGGCTATGAATACTGGATTGTCGACCCCATCCAATCAGATGGATATGGAAACCAGGCACTTACGCTATCGCAGCGGTTGTCGTTTAAGCCGGGAGAGGCCTTCGCTTACCGGGTAATCGGGGTGGCCCACTGGACAAGGGGCAATTATGAACTGGGGCTTATCGCGCTGCTCAAATCACTTAATCTTTACAAAGAACTGGGCGATCAGCTGGGGGAAGCCAATTGTAACCTCAACATCGGCCTTATCTATAGCGATCAAACCAACTACGATCGGGCACTGGACTATTTTATGGAGGCTATTTCGCTCTTCGAACCGCTCAACCGAAGTGACCGGATTGCCACAAGCTATAATAAGGTAGGGGAGTTGCTCACCTTCCAGAAAAACTATACACAGGCCTATGACTACCTCATCCGCGCGCTGAGCATCCATCAGAGCAATGGTTTTGACTATGGTATTTCAGAATCAAATAACCGCCTCGGGCAGCTTTTTATCAGACAGGGAGAGTTTGATCGCGGCCTGGTCTATCTCTTTAACTCCCTGGAGATCAGTGAAAGAATCAATGACCAGGAAGGTATAGCAAGAGACTACGAGAATATCGGGAATGCCTATCTGCATAAAAAGAACTACACAGAGGCAGAGAAGTACCTGAGCAAAGGTGAAGAAAAAGCCAAAGAGTTTGGCTCAAAGCGCTGGCTCAGAGATATCTACCAGGATTTTAAATTTCTTTCCGTTTTACGCGGAAGTTTACAGGATGCCCTTCGCTACTCCGACCTGTATATGACCATGAAAGACAGTCTATTCAATGAGCAAATGGCCAATAGAATTGCTGAGCTTGAGCGGCAAAATGAAATTGCTGTTAAGGAAAAGGAACTGGAGGCTATCAAGCAGGAAAGGCAATTGCTGGAAGAAAAAGACGACCTGAACAATACCTTGAATATCGTTTTAGGAGTTTCCATTCTGCTATTGGCAATATCCGCTTATCTCGTCATTAACCGTCAGCGGCTGAAAATCAGAAAAGATAAAGATCTGTATGAATCAAAGCAGGCGCTCTCAAAGGCAGAACTGGCCAATTCTCAGCTACACCAGGCAGAACTGAAGCAGGAGCTGGAGTTTAAAAACAAGGAGCTGACCTCTTACACCATCAACTTTATCAGAAAAAATGAGGTAATGGAGGAGCTTAAGGTTTCTATTCAGTCCATCAAGGCCACTGTTGATGATGATACTGCCGCCAAACTCTCCAGACTGGGCCGAACAGTGGATAATGCCCTGGATGTAGATAAAGACTGGGAAGACTTTAAGCTCTACTTTGAGAATGTGCACAAGGATTTTTTCAGAAACCTGAAGCAGCAGTTTCCTGAGCTGGGCAATAGCGAGCTGAAACTATGCGCCTTACTTAAGCTCAACCTGAACATGAAGGAGACTGCTGCCATCATGGGCATTTCTCCTGAGAGTGTAAAAACTGCCAGATATCGCCTGAGAAAAAAACTTAATCTCAAAAAAGAAAATTCTTTGACGGATTTTGTCATGTCTATTTCCTGATTTTGACCTGTCTACCTGTATCAGACTGAAATAAGCCTTATTTTAGTTACTGAGCCTTTTTTTACCATCATGTTCACCTATTGTCAACCTGATTTTCGATAGTGTCAACCTATGGTAGTCCGTTGAATCCGTTATCCACATTAGACATTTTCTACATTTGAATTGTCTAAGCCACGCAGCCTTTTCGAAAAGGGCTGTGTATAGTCGGTAACTCAAATAATAATCTAGACATTATGAAACTTATCAAATCTGTTCTGGTCCTCTTCTTGCTGATAGTAGTTATGTGGAGGTGTACTTCTGAGCAGGAACCTATTCCGGATGATTGTGTCGCCAATGGTGTGACCCTGGTACTTGACACAAAAACTGATGCCAATTGTGGTCTGGCAGATGGTAGTATTTCGGTGAATGCGAGTGGTGCCGGAGGTAGCTTCACTTATACAGTCAACGGTCAGCCGGCCGATGCCAGTGGCACTTTTCAGAACCTGGCAGCAGGATCTTATGTGATTGTGGCCACAGAGGCAGGCGGGTGTACCGCTGAATTGACTGTGGAGGTATTGAATGCTGATGGTGTGAACGCAACTGCTGATACTTCAGTGAGCAGCTGCGAAAATCCAACAGGAAGTATTACGATAAACGCCACGGGAGGAGCAACTCCCTACGAGTATAAACTGGACGATGGTGCTTTCGGAAATTCTGCCAGCTTCAATGCTATTGGTGCAGGAGACTATGAAGTAACTGTACGCGATGCCAGTGGCTGTGAGGTAACATTACAGGTCAACGTGAAAAGTGACGTGACTTTTGGTGAGATCAACACCATCATACAGACCAACTGTGCTGTACCGGGATGTCATGCTGGTAATCAGGGCCCTGACCTGAGAGTAGCAGGTAACATTACGGGAAGTGCCAACAGAATTCAGATCAGAACCGGTGCGAGAACGATGCCACCACCATCCAGCGGCAGAAGCCTCACGGATGCTGAGATAGAAAAAATTGCCTGCTGGGTAGCCGATGGAGCGCCAGGTAGCTAATCAAAACTATACAACTATGAACAAGAAAAGACTTTTATTAATCGCTGTGGTGGTTGCCGCCATTGGAGGTTATTTTGTCTGGGCTAACTTTTTGAAAACAGCCCCCTCTATGTCAAGCCTTGATGCTGACTACAGAGTGAATGCAGTGGAATTTTATGCTGAATTTGATGAGAGCGAAGAAGCTGCCAATATCAAATATCAGAACAAGATTGTCGAGATTGTAGGAGAGGTAGAAGGAGTAGATGTCTCAGAAGGCAGTTTACCGGTAATTACCCTTAAGACAGACGGGTTCGGGACCATCAAGTGCACTATGGAAGCGCAGCTATCCAGTGACGAACTCAACGACATTCAGCTAAACTCCAGCCTGGTAATCAGGGGAGAGTGCCAGGGAATGTTGCTGGATGTGCTGATTGGCCGATCTGTTGTAATTGAACCTTCCTGATTTTTAAACCAAAACGAAACAAAAAAATGAAACCAATGAGAATATTTTTAGTACTCGCTTTAAGTCTGGGCTTCTTTTCTGTGAACGCTCAGGACCGCTACCTTACCCGTACGGGACATATCAAATTCTTCTCCTCAGCACCGCTGGAAGATATTGAAGCTCACAATTATAAGGTGCTCAGCATTGTAGACCTGAGCAAAGGCCAGATCGCAGTAGATTTGCTGATCAAAGCTTTTGAGTTTGAAAAGAAGCTAATGCAGGAGCACTTCAATGAAAACTATATGGAGTCAGGCAAATACCCTAAATCTACCTTTAAAGGTAACTTTGAGGTGCCTGCCGGATTGAAGTCTATGGACGATGGTACCTATGAACTGGATGTGACGGGAGAGCTTTCTGTGCACGGTGTCAAGAAGCCGGTGAATACCACTGCGACATTGACCGTAGAGGGAGGAAAGCTGAAAGGCGCAGTGCAGTTTGGTGTAAAAGTCAAAGATCACGACATCAAAATTCCTAAAGTAGTAGTGAGAAACATTGCTGAAGAAGTGGAAGTTACTGCCGAGTTTGAGTACGAACCTTACAAAAAAGGATAAGGGAAATGAAGAAAATTCTGGTCCTACTAAGCCTGCTTTTTATCTGCGGATTCAGCGCTACAGCACAAGATGACTTGTTGGATTTGCTGGATGAAGAGCAGGAAGAACCTGAGAATTTTGTCGAAGCGACATTCAAAGGTCAGAGACTGATTAATGGTCATACAGTACAAACCCGTAAAAAGAGTGAGCTGGAATTCGTGATCTCACACCGCTTTGGTCGTATTAACCAGGGTATTGATGAGTTTTTCGGTCTGGATGGTGCCAATATCCGCTTTTCGCTGGAGTATGGTATCAGCGATCGCTTAACCGCTGCTATCGGAAGAAACTCTTTCCAAAAGGTGTATGACGGGTTTTTAAAGTATAAGCTCCTGAAACAAAAGAGTGGAGGGGGAAACCCGGTAACGATGACATTGTTTAGCAATATTGCTATCAGAACCCTGGAGAATCCTGCTTTTGAGACGGATGATTTCAACTCTAAGGTGTCTTATACACACCAGATACTGATCGCCCGTAAAATGAGCGAAACGCTCTCATTACAGCTGAGTCCTACCTATATCCACAGGAATAAGGTGCTTGAAAATCAGGAGAATGACATCGTAGCCCTGGGCATTGGCGGCAGGTATAAGCTATCCAGCAGAGTTTCTCTGAATGCTGAATACTTCTACCGTATGACGGACGAGTTGAATGACAACTTTAAGGATGCGCTGGGTATAGGTATTGAGATTGAAACAGGAGGGCACGTTTTCCACCTGAATTTCACCAATGCACGATCCATGACTGAGAGAGCATTTATTACAGAAACAGATGGTGACTTCTTTGGTGGAGATATCCACTTTGGCTTTAATATCTCCAGAACTTTCTGACAGATACTTCGGGCTTTCTGCGTGAAAAGAAGTGAAATAACCTGGATTGGTGTGGTGGTAGCAGTATTAAGTCTGATATTGCTACCATGAAAATACTGCTACTCGGAGCAACAGGAAGAACCGGGAAACATGTACTGAAAGAAGCCCTGCAAAGAGGCTATGAGATACATGCCCTGGTAAGAGACCCTTCAAAAGTGTCGGAAAAGAGCATAGGGCTAACCCTGTTTACTGGAAGTCCGGAAGACCGGGTGACCCTCGGTGAGGCCATAAAAGGCTGTAAAGCCGTGGTCAGCACGCTCAATATTTCCAGGACCTCTGATTTTCCCTGGGCGCCATTGCGCACACCGGTGAATTTTCTGGAGAATGTGCTGGGGCATTTGACAGAGTTGATGGGAGAGGAAGGCATCAGGCGTCTTGTACTGACCAGCGCATGGGGCGTAGGGGACAGTCGCAAAGAAATTCCTGCCTGGTTTCGCTGGTTTGTAGACTACTCCAATGTGGGTAAGGCATACAGTCAGCATGAAGTGCAGGAGCAGATGCTCAAAGACAGTACACTGGACTGGACAGCAGTACGACCCGTTGGGCTCACCAATAGCAATAAGATAAAAAAGCTGGTGGTCAGCACGCAGGGGAGTCCTAAGCCCAAACTCACCATCAGCAGGAGGCATACAGCCAGATTTTTGCTGGACTGTATTGAACAAGGCTCTTACATAAAGGAAACGCCTGTGATATCAGAAAAGTAGGATTAGATGAACACAGTAGTACAATCACCCTGACCTTCGTGTCAGGGTTTTTTGTTATGTGGGCAGAAAGGCATGTAAGCAGTTACCTGTTTCTTAAGCATTGATTAATTTCGTGAGGTCTTTCATTCGAATAGCGACTTTTCAGCATATGCAGTTTAACCCTAACGAGATTGTTCAGCTTTTTGTCAGTGTACAAAGCCTGCTGTTTTCCCTCATTTTGCTGACTGATAAGAACAAAAAACGAAGGGTCAATTACTTTCTGGCTGCATTTCTTCTGACACTTGCTCTGCAGATGGCTTTTATTCTTAGCGAGAAATGGGTGGATGATTACAGTCACCTGACCTCTTTTCTCTGCCTTTTTGGTTTTGCCTACGGTCCATTGCTGTATTTCTATACGCTGAACCTGATCTTCAAAGATTTTGAGCTCAAAAAGGGCCACTGGCTGCATGCGCTGCCATTTTTTGTTTTTCTCTTAGGTGGACTTGCCGATCTGGGCTTGTGTCGGTTTGGTTCGCTCATGTACCTGAGTCTGATTGCTTACGTAAGCCTGAGTGTGCGCCATATTTTGTCTTACAGAGTATTGGTTAAGAATACACACTCCACAGTTGACAGAATCAATCTGTCATGGCTCCAGTGGACCTTGATCATTTTCACGGTGATACTCCTCACTGATATCTACACTCACTTTTACAGCGAGCTGGAGCCTATTCCGGGAATATCCATAGTGAGTATCTCTTTGCTTTTTCTCATCAATGGCATGTTCTATAAGGGGCTGAAACAACCTCAGATCTTTGAAGGTATTTCACAGCTGGAACAACCTGTAGAGGTAAATAGGACTGATTTGAAAGTATATGAAGGCATGGTTGAGGAGGCCAGCCTGATCAGGCAATACATGACAGAGCATCAGCCTTATACCGAGGCTGACCTGACCCTGGCACAATTGGCCAATGTACTGGAAATGCCTCCAAGAAGGCTGTCTGAAGTAATCAATAAGCACTTCCGGCAGAACTTCATGGACTTCATCAACTCGCACCGAATCAATCATGCCAAAGAGCTCCTGAAGAATCCACGGGACCCGAAAGAAACCATTATGGAAGTGATGTATGACTCAGGCTTCAATTCAAAATCATCTTTCAATACCATCTTCAAACAGAAGACGGGGAAGACACCGTCCGAGTACAAACGCTCAGCAGAGTAATCTGTACAGCTTTTAAGCTCCACCTGTTCAACCATGACAGACAATCCTGTTTAGGAGAGTACTCCTTTCTCAGTGCGTAAATCCGAACTCTTTTTCTCAACAACAATTGGTTTGTATTCGTGTATCCGAACCTTTAAAACCCTTGTTCTGACTTGTTTTGACCATTATTCAAAAAAGGACAAAAATGAAAACACGCATTTTAATGACACTGGTAGCTTTGCTGTATGCCAGCATCAGCTATGGCCAAAAGATGAAAATCAGTGGGAGGGTATCTGCTGAGGTGAAGCAGGTGGTACTCAAAGCTTTCGATGAGAAAGAACTCGGATACAAACAAATGGACCGGCAGGAAGTGAAAAACGGGAAGTACTCCTTTGATCTGAAATTTGATCAACCCAATCTATATGAGGTACAGTTTGACAAAGGTAAAAACGCGCGATTGTCCATCTCTGGGAAACGTGATATCCAGGTAAACTATCTGAATGATAAGGTCGACATCCTGGGGTCAGAGGAAAGCCTGAAGCTGATCGATTTTGAGCGGCAGAATGGGGCTTTACAAGGCAAACACTTTGGTCAGTTGAAAAAAGATGCTGATGCAGCCATGGCAGCAGGAGACCAGGAAGCCCTGGCTGAAATTCAGCAGAGGTCCGTTACGGCCATTGCGGCATTTTTGAAAGAGTTCAGAGCATTATTGATCGATATGGGCGAGACTCCGGCTGGTTATGCCGCCATCCAGTTCTCCGACTTTAACAAGGAAATAGACTTTATCAGTGAGCGACTGGAGGCTTTTGAAGCAAGCATTCCGGAGAGTCCGGTAACTAAGGCTTTGGCAAGACAAGTCTATCGGTCCAAAGTAGTAGCCATTGGTAAGACACCACCTGCCATCAATGCTAGTGATCGTGAAGGTAAATCCTTCAACCTTGATCAGTACCAGGGTAAGGTAGTGCTGATTGACTTCTGGGCAGCCTGGTGCCGGGCCTGTCGCATTGAGAACCCTCAGTTTGTGGACTTATACGGCAGCTATCAGCCAAAGGGACTGGAAATTGTGAGTATTTCACAGGACAAGAAAAAGAAGACCTGGGAAGAGGCCATTGCCAAAGATGGCATCGGCATCTGGAGGCAGGTTCAGGACAAAGATGGCAGTATTTCAGAGCTCTACAGTGTTTCTTCTTTGCCTCAGAACCTAGTATTGAACAGGGAAGGAAAGATTATAGGAAAGAACGTGACGGCAGAACAGTTAAAGGAATTACTGAAAACTCACCTCTGATTTTTCAGTGGTTTAAGCAGCTCTTCCAGGCCGTTGATCTTGATCTCGTAGATGGTGGAGAGCTGCATGCCCAGTTTGCCATTGGGAAAACCCTGGCTGGCAAACCATTCCAGGTAGTGTACAGGAAGGTCGCACAGCAGCCTTCCTTTGTACTTGCCAAAGGGCATTTGTACAACAACCAGGTCTTTCAAAAGCTGTGGATCAGGTCCGGCTAATTCCATGGGGTGAAGGTAAGCAGTATATCAGGAAACCGGCAGTTTGTTACTAGAAAATTCCACACCCCTGAGCTCCCTCAGATCCCTCAGACCCCTCAGAGTCATTGCGCAGCAAGACTCTGAGGAGCACGGTTTCTCTGATACGCTAGAGCACCCACAACCTCCTCAGGGTCCTCTTCGAGAGACCGCTGAAGGGGAAGGGTTTCTCCGCAAGGGACGGTTGAGGGTGAGGTAGATTCTTTGAGATACTGCCTAAGGACCATGGTAGCCCCACAATAACGAACTACCGAATCACCAATAAGCTGTACTTATTCAACTCTCAGCTGATTCACAGGATTTTCCCTGGCGGAAGCATAAACCCTGAACCCAATGGCCGAGAAAGCAATAAAGAAAACAATCAGAACAGGCCAGATATAGTTATTCAGTTCAATGTCTTTGTGATAGGCATATACAATGTCCAGGATCATACCGATCACAAAATGTCCGGCAATGACGCCCAGTATGCTGGCAATCACCAGCATAATAACCACCTGACGATTGAGCAGATAAAGAATGTTACTCACGGAAGCGCCTAGTACCTTTCTAACCCCGAATTCCTTGATCCGACTTTGGATGTTGAGATAAATCATGGCATAAAGTCCCAGAGCAGAGATAAGCAGGGTAACCACCGCCACAACACCATTGATATTCATCATGATATCATTAGTCTGACGCACTGCCTGCATCACGTCTTCCTGTAAAAAGCCCAGGTAGATCTCATCAGGGTAGAGACTGGCCCAGCGTTCGCGTAGCAGATCATCTGCTTTGAGCGGATCGTCACTGAGCAGCACATTGGCATAGCGATACTGCTCCTCTGGGGCAAAAAAGATGACCGTAGGTTCTATTTTATTATCGAGCATGATAGGTTTCAGGTTGAAGTCTTCTACAACTCCTATCACCGTGTAGCGATCGCCATTGTGCAGGAACCATCCGTTGAGTATATCTTCTTCCAGGCTTTCCAAGAGCATTTCATTGACGATGGCATACTGGTGGTTGCCGGGCTGATTCTTTTCAAAGAGTGTTCCCTGGGTCAGACGGATTTCCAGCGCTTCCAGATAGCTCTCGCCTGCATTAATGGCCGCTACGTCATAGTCCTTGCCCAAGTGCTCTATGGAGGTAGAGATGGCGCTGAAACCGATAGCCTGCCGGGTGCCTGTGACTGAAACCACAGTCGGCAATTGCTCAAGCTCTGTTTTAAGGGGAGTAAACTGTGATGCCTGAATGGGAATGTTGACCGAAGTCCTTAGCTCATAACCACGGTCCAGGGTTTCCTGATATTTTGCATTCTGCGTAAACAGGATCATGGAGAAGACATTGTACACGCAGATCATAAACTGAAAAGTCAGCAAGCCCTTGATAAAGAGGTTTTTTCCGGAGAATTTCACTTTACTTCTGAAGATCTCCACCGGCCTGAACTTACAGATATAGAAAGCAGGGTACATACCGGCCATCAAGCTGGTAAGCAGCCAGACGGCCAGGGTAAATCCGATGAAAGGAAGCACCTGAATCCGACTGAACTCCACGATTTCGAAGTTGAACATGGCGTTGTAGGGATCAATCAGGTACATGGTAATCAAACCGGAAAAGGCCATGGCAAAGGACATCTGAATCACACTCTCCACGAGAAACTGAACCTTCAGGTCAAGTTTTTTGCCTCCCAGTACTTTGCGTACCCCGATCTCTTTTAGCCTGTTGCGCGATATGGCAATGCTGGTATTGATAAAGTTGAAGCAGGCCAGGAGTAATACAGTAATAGCGGAGCTAACAGTGCCCAATACAGAAGCGGGGTGTAGGTTGCCCATAAAGCTGCCATTGAGAATACTACCCTCAACAGCCGGCCATTCCAACAGCCCTATGCTGGCATAAGCAGCCACTTCAGTGCTTTCATTGACCTCATTCTGTACCGGCAGGTAGCGATCCAGGAGTGTATTAAGAGAGGCATCATCCAGATCAGTTTTAATGAAGGTGCCATCTACCCAGTTAGACCAGGATGTTTCATCAATATCGTTTTCCCGGATGTAATGAGGCATAGGGGCCACTATGCTATGAAGAAAGCAGGTGTTTTCAGGCAGTTTCTTGATGACACCAGCTACGGTAAAGGGTGTTTTCCTGCCATCATTGCCGACAAATTCGATAGTCTGACCGATGGCTTCTGTCTCTCCAAAGAGCTTAACAGCAGTCAGTTCATTGATGAAAATATCAGTTTGTTGAGTGAAGCGGGCCGAGCCACCGGTCTGTAACGGAAAATTGAATACCTCAAAGAACTGCTCGTCTACATAGGCGACTGATTCACGGAAAAGCTGATCTTCCAGTTTGATCAATTGACTCTCACGATGATAACTTGTGGCAATAAGCCCATCTGTATCAGCATTTAAAGCTGCAGCCAGTGGTAGTGGCGTGATACCCATCAGTCGATTGCCATTGGCGGTTACCTTGGCGGCATTCACCTTATGAATCTTGCCGGCATCCTCAAAGAAGGTATTGAAACGAGAGTTGAACTGAATGTTGAAGTAAGCAATGGTGCAGAGTGAGAAAGCCACTGCAATGGAGAGCAGATTCACTCCCACAAAGAACTTATTGCGCTGTAAGGTTCTGAGAGAAGTGAGTACATAGTTTGACCACATAAGAATTGAGTTTTTGTTGTTTACCCCTCAATAATGGCCTTTATAATAGGTCCAAACGTCTGTTTCGATAAAGTCGGACCTTGTTTATGCGGTAAGTGACCGTTCTGACAACTCCTCTCAGGCTTCTACCAAACCATATTTCACTGCGAACAATACCAGTCCCGCCATGTTTCGGGCATCGGTTTTTTCCAACAGAGTTTTGCGATAACCTTCAATTGTTTTAGGGCTGAGAAAGAGCGTTTCGCCAATCTCCAGGGTGGTTTTTTCTTCGCAGATCAAGCGTAAAACCTCCACTTCACGCTCATTCAGTCCATGGGATTTTAAAAGCGAGGTAGCTTTCAGGCCAGGGTCTGTGATACCTCCCAGCATAGCGCGCGATACTTTTTCTGAGAAGTAGTAATCCTGATGGTACACCTTTTCTATGGCCCGGATAACTTCGTCAGGGTCACAGTCTTTGAGCAGATATCCGTTGGCACCCAACTCCATCATCTGCACGATAAAGGCATTGCTCTGATGCATAGTAAGAATCAATATCTTGATGAGCTGGTTTCCCTTTCTGATCGTTTCTAAAGCCTCTTTACCTGTGAGCACAGGCATTTCAAGATCCAGCAGAATTACGTCTGGTCTCGAGCTTTCCAGCCCATCCAGTAATTCCTGACCATTGGCAGCTTCCTGTACTACTTCAAAATGGGGGTAGGAGTTAAGGATTGATTTCATGCCTGACCGTATAAGCCTGTGATCATCTGCCAGGGCTATTCTTATGTGTGCATTCATGGAGTAGAGATGGTTAATGGAATTTGTATGCTGGCGGAAAAGCCCTGAACGCTCTGGTTGCCGAACTCAATCTCACCCTGTAGCGCTTCAATACGGCTGTAAATATTCTTGATGCCAAGTCCCGGTTGATTCATTGCAAGAGAAAAGCCGGAGCCATTGTCGGCATAAAGTAGTCTGATATGCTCTGAAACAAATCTCAGGTCGATATTGACCCGGGTTGCCCCGGAATGTCTTATGGTGTTTTGAAGCAACTCCTGAACCACTCTCAGGAGTCCCAGTTCGGCCTCAGAAGAAAATCTTAAGGGCTCACCGGTTATGCTTAGATGGATAAAAAAGGAGGGAGGCTTTTGCAAAGGTTCTATGCATTCCTGCAGGGCCTGAACTAACCCGAAAGATTCAAGGGTGGCTGGTAGCAGATTATGACTTGCCGTACGTACAGCGGTTATACTCTCCTGAATCATTTCACAGGCTTCAGCCAGGAATGATGCCTGGTCTTTGCTGATACCGGCATTTCCCTGCTGATAACTGAGGTTCAGCTTCAGGCCCGAGAGCAGGGAACCAATACCATCGTGCAATTCTTTGGCCAGGCGTTTTCGTTCGCGTTCCTGGCCCTCAATGGTGGCTTGCAACATCTGCCGCTGACGGCTGTTTTCCAGCTCCTGTAACTGAAGTTTTTGAGCCACATTTTTCTTTTGATATACCACAACGAATACTACGACCAATGCAGCAAGAATGACGGTAATGAGTGCGCTGGAGATAAAGATCAGGATAATGTCAGATTCTTGCGTGCCCATATGATTGCGATGGTATAGATGAGATAAAGCAGAATAACAAGGATAGCGTGAGTACCCCAGATAGCCACATAAACATGTTGGGCCTGAACAAAAATGAAATTGGAGAAGATGAACAAAAGCATGTTTCCACAAAAGAAAATCAATACGCCTGTACTTAGCCAAAAGGCAAAGAGCCTTTCCGGATGCTGTATTTTCCTTTCGCGCTGCACTTTTATAAACCAGCTAACGGCCAGGCATATCAGTAGAGAACCCTTGACCGCCAGAATATAGGTGGGATAGCCTGTAATGCCATCATCAAAGAGCACATTGAAAGTCCAGAGAGCTGAAAAGATCACCAGGATAGTGTTGAGAACCTTATAGGAAATAAAAGGAGGGAGGAGAGCGGAGAAGATTCTGATAAGTAGAACAGTTTCTACGAGTATGTAGAAATGGAAAAAGGGCATGTTAGTTCCCCAGGTCAGCTCCCATATAAAGGCCGCCAGGCCATTGATGAAAGTGACCCATATGAGTACAGAAAAGGTTTTAACCTCAGGGGGAAAATGTTTCCAGCCAAACAGGCTGAGAATGGCTGGAAGCAATGGAATACCGATCCCGATGTAAGTAAAAGCGTCCAATTTATTTGTTTGAATAAGTCATATATCACTTACTAAGTCACTGTCCGGATCACAAAAACGGGGGCAGGGCCTGGCAAAATCGTTGACAAAATCATCTTCACTTTCCTCATCGCGTCTGGACCTGACTTTTGGCCTGGGAATGCCTTCAGATCTGGTATAGATGACGTTTAAATAGACTACATTTCCGTACATCTCCGATTGGCCGCTTTTTGTGTTTTTTTGTGTCTCACTTCCGAACTCATAATTGTACTCTTCCGGAGAAAGTGTTCTCAGACCATAAAAAACATCGATCTTTCCCGAGTCATCGCTGGTAAATTTCCTTATCTGATCCATGTTATAGTTGTAGGCATATACATTGGTTGAGAAGACAGGTTTGGCCTTTACTTGCCAGCGTTTGGTATAATTAGCAGCTTCCCGTATATCGATCATCTCGCTTTTTTCAGTAGTGACCAGCAATACCTGACCTTCTTTGCTGATCATATCACGACAGTTTTGTGTAGAAGTAATGACAAGGTCCGGAACACTGGACGTGTCCGTTACCAGAGCATAGTAGAACCTCAGACCATAATTCACCTCAGAAGTATCATTGACCTGATTAAACAAACCCTTCAGATCCTGAGCGGAAATAGTTCTGAGACCATTATCAATGTTGTGTTCATTATTGTGAAGCCAGGTATTAGTCCAGATGGCTGCCGCCTGAGGATAAACACCATAGACCAGGGCATTACAGGAGTTAAGCCCCTTTTGATCTTCTGTATCAGAGGTAGGTTCATTACTGCTGTTTTTTGTGGTGCAAGACATGAATATCTGACTTAGAGAGAAAATGAAAATAACCCCTATAAGATTAAGAAATAAATAGACTTTTTTCATGGATGTATTGATTTTAATGAATTTTCAATTCGATAAACAATCACATAAAAAAAATCTGTATAAAGAATATTTGTAAATATAGGTTGGGTCCGTCTTCTTTTTTAAGTAATTGTTATTCAGTGGGTTATGTGTTTTGTCTGGCTTTGGAAACCATGAAAGTACCCTGTAAAAACAGGGTTTACCCTGAAAGACGAATACGGCTTTTCAGGTATCCATAATCAGGGAATCAGGACTGTTCTGACGCTTATTGAGTTCTCACCTTTGACCTGTCGGTTTTACGAAAATCACATAGGTCTGCCACCTTAACAGGCACGGGAGGACGCTGAAAATCCCTTAACAGAGTAGGTAACACTTTAACAATTTTAATCATGTCAAATTTCAACACACAAACCGGAACAGTAGAAAACTTTACCACTTCAGATTACAACTGGCAAACAGTCAAATTCGACCCTGCATTTCCTGATGGAGTAATTCCTCAGGTATTTGCTCAGATTCAGACTTTCGGAGGTGGTGACATTCCTGGTTTGCGCCTCAAAAATATCTCAAACGCCAGTTTTCAGGTGAGTATGCGTGAAGTATATGTATCTAATGCCACCTCCAGTACACTCGGAGATTTGGGTACTGTTCAGGGAAATGGAAATCATCCTAATGAAGAAACACTTGCCTGGATGGCTATTGCCATCAGTTAAAAGTGTGCCACTGGATACTTAAGGCCAGAACAGAGCCTTAAGGCTTCTGAAGCTTCTGCCAGACTTTTACAGTGGCAGGAGCTTTTTTGTTTATCAAGCCTGTGAAAATCTCTCTTACAGGCTCTTCTTATATTCTGAGGGAGTCATACCCTCTGCCTTTTTAAAGATGCTGTTAAAGGAAGATTTTGAGTTAAAGCCTGTCTCCATAGCGATTCCCAGCAGAGTATAGTGCTCGTACTTTTTGTCTTTAAGGTTTTCTTTGAAAGCTGCCACCCGATAATCATTGACAAAGCCGAAAAAGTTGGTCTGAAACTGATCGTTGATGATCTGAGACAGGTCATGTTTGGTCATAGAGAGGGCAGAAGCCAGTGACTCCAGATTTAGCTGACTGTCCAGATAGGGCTTTTCCTCTTCCATATAAGTCCTTAGCTTGTCAACCATTTCCAGAGCCTCTTCTTTCGCCAGTTTACTGCTCGCGTAGCGCTCAGGTTTGGGAGGTGCCGGCTCAGAAGGCAGTTGTGGCTGCAGGTTGGTGAAAATGGTGGTCTGCTTTACGCCATAAAATCCAATGACAGATATATTGAGCACCACCGCTCCGGCTACTCCCTGAAACGATGTGAGAAAGTCTATCCACTGAAAGGAACCGGCCCAGATAATGGCAAAGCTAAACCAGAAACCTATCATGGAGAGGATAATCCAATAGCGAAGCCAGTTCATATTGATCTTTTCCAGGTAAGAGAACTCACTTTTTATCCGGTTTCTATGCCTGAACAAGAGATAAAGACTGAGCATGGGGTAGAGAAAACTGAAGAAAGCCAGAATAAGGCCGTAATAAGCAAGGTAAAAAGGCAGAGAGCCTGTCATCTGGATAAACCCTTTGTCGACTACCGTGCTATACTCTTCGGCATGGTAGAGCATGGCTGCATACATAAAAACAAAGGGGATGAAGTGATACAGGTACCGGTAGAGATTGAACTGTCTGGGAACTACCAGGGCACAGACATAAAAGTAAAGCAGCGGAGCGGTGAGAAATGGCAGAGTGCCTCCCAACAGCTCCAGTGTCAGGTTCTGAGTGCCCGGATAATTGAAGTCATGATAAAAGAACAGCAGGTTGCCCGCACTGAACAATAACCAGGTGATCAGGATATAGTCATGTGTTTCCCGTGTCTTCTTAACACTCAATAGCAGCCCCAGAAAAGCCGCCATAAAAATACCCAGGTAGATGGCAATGTTCATGCGCTATGAAGATGCAAAAAAACATGCATTTGTCGCTTCCCTTATCTGTTTTTGATGCACTAAATAAGGAATGATTAAGTCATTGCAATTTTTTAATTTAAAATATGGATAGTTCATTAATAAGACTCGTCAGGTCTTTAAAACTCTTTTTCAAGGACAGATTTGATTTACACGAAGACAAGGAGCGCGAAAGTGTGACCAAAGCAGATATCGCCAAGGGCTCTGAGTTTAAAGGTACCAACCTCTGGATTCTCATTTTTGCTATTATCATTGCCTCTATTGGTTTGAATGTCAATTCAACGGCCGTGATCATCGGAGCCATGCTTATTTCTCCGCTAATGGGCCCTATTATGGGCATAGGGCTGGGAGCTGCCGTGTACGATATTCCCCTGATTCAGAAAGGGGCCAGGAACCTTTTGATTGCAGTCGTCATCAGTATCATCACGTCTACGCTGTACTTTTTGATCACACCCCTCGGAGAAGCTCAGTCAGAGCTCTTGTCTCGTACACAGCCCAATATCTGGGATGTTATGATCGCTTTTACCGGAGGACTGGCAGGAATCATAGCCGGATCGAGGAAGGAAAAGTCGAATGCTATACCGGGGGTGGCCATTGCCACGGCTCTGATGCCGCCACTCTGCACAGCCGGCTATGGCCTGGCTATTGGCAACTGGTACTACTTTGGCGGGGCGCTGTTTCTTTTCTTTATCAATAGTGTATTCATTTCAGTAAGTACCGTGCTGATTGTCAGGCTGCTGAATTACCGCAAGAAGAAATTTGATGATCCTAAACTCGGAAGGAAAGTACAGTGGTGGGTTACATTCTTTGTAGTGGTCACGGTTTTACCAAGCGTCTATTTTGCCTATAACCTGGTCAAAAAGTCTGTTTTTGAGCAAAACGCCAGGTCCTTTATAGAAAACGAGTTCCAGTTTGAGCAAACACAGGTCATTGACTCTCATCTCAGTTTCGATAAAAAAGGAAGCAATATTGAGGTCACTCTGTTTGGTAAACTGATCAGCGAAGAATCCATTGCCCAGGTAAGAACACACCTTGATGATTATGGACTGGCCGACTGTCAGTTGAAAATTACCCAGGCCTATAAAGACAATGAGGAAGACCTGATGACTTTAGAGCGAATCAGCCAGAATATGAAGTCAGGCCTTATCGAAGACCTTTATCGCAAGAACGAAGAGGTGCTCCAGTCCAAAGATGAGCGTATCAAGCTGCTTGAAGATGAATTGTATAAGCTACAGGCCAGTCAGTATCCGGTCATGGATATATCAGAAGAGCTGCGGGTACAGTATGAGGGGCTCAGGGATTTTACGGTCATGGATGGTTATATCAGAAATGTGCAGTCAGATGAAATGGACACCATTTGTTTTGCCCGTGTATCCTTTACCGAAAGCCAACCACCTGAGGCATATGAGAGAATAAGAAAATGGCTTCAGGTACGGCTCAAGGTCGATTCGGTGAGCATTATACCCGCTGTAACAGCTCCGGCCTCAGAGTAGGACTTTAAGCTGGTGGCGGTAAGACTTACTCATAACCACTTTATCTCCGTTGGAAAGTGTAACCTCATAGTTACCTCTGGACAATGGCTCCATAGAGCGCAGCTGATTGAGGTTAATAATATGTGATTTATGTACCCGGATAAACTGCTCCGGGAGCCTTTCCAGAATGCATTTAAGGCTTTCTCTGACCAGATAGACCTCCTTCTGAAAATATACTTTGATGTAGTAGTCAAAGCCTTGCAACCTGATCAGCTCTTTGAAATCCAGAAAATGAATTTTACCCGAAGCCCTGATCTTCAGTTTGCCGGCAGGGGATGGGCTAAGCTGAGGGGCTTCCAGAAGGCCCTGAAGGTTTTGGCCGGAACCGGAATTAATCCGCTCTTTGGCATATGCCAGTGCCTGAAAAAAACGCTCATCAGTAAATGGCTTTTGCAGATAATCCAGCGCATGAACTTCGAAGGCATTCAGGGCATACTCATCATAGGCCGTTATAAAGATCACCAGAGGCAGATTGCCGGGCTCCAGGTTTTCCAGTACCTCAAAACCATTCAGCCCCGGCATTTGAATGTCCAGAAAGATCAGGTCTGGTCTTAAGCGATTAATGGCCTCAACCGCCTCGCGACCATTACGGCAGACACTGATTACCTGCAGACCGTCCTGCCCGGATAAAAGAAGCTGAAGCCCTTCGCAGGCGTCAATTTCATCGTCTATGATGATGGTCCTGAGATTAGTCAAGGGGCAGGGCGATTTTGGTGATGACACCTGAGTGATCAGGCAGGTTAGCAAGGCTAAGGGTATAGTTTTGCCCGAAAGCGTGATCGAGCCGCGACAGTACATTGCTAAGCCCTATACCGGATTGCTCTTCCAGATCCCAGTTGTCAGGCAACAAAGGTCCGGAGTTACTGATGGTAATCATCAAAGTTGAGTTTTCAATTGAGACATTAATTGCCAGAGAGGCTGCCCCCTCAAGCTTACTGATACCATGCTGAAAGGCGTTTTCTACAATGGGCTGAAGAAATAAAACCGGTACCTGACATGCTTTACTTTCTTCGGCAATATCAAGCGCAATGGTGAGTCGGTCACGAAAACGTACCTGCTCAATAGCCAGATAGTGATGGACCAGAGAAAGCTCTTTTTCGAGTGTTACCTTGTGCTGATCGCCCAGGCTCAGTGTTTCCCTGAGCAGATTACTTACCAGGGCAATCATATTTACCACCTCTTTGTGTTTTTGCTGCCGTGCCATCATAGAGAGACTGTTGAAGGTGTTGAAAAGAAAGTGGGGCTGTAACTGGCCCTGCAGTGTTTCAAATTTCGCCTTATTCAGGGCCGCCTGAAGCTCCAGTGCGGTTCTTTGGCCTTGTTGATGACGCTGGTACAGATCTGCCAGGAAAATCAGCCCTATACAAAGCCAGTAGAAGAGAAACCCGTTGACTGAGAAGGCAAAACCAACTTCATAACGTGAGCGGATGATTTCCACAAAGCCCATGGCAGGGTCTGTCCTGGCTGCCGGGCTGAAAAGGGCAAAGAAAGCATTGAGCCCCAGCTGATGAATAAGGCCCAGGACAATGGCGGGAGAGAGGTGAAACAAGAACTGTGAGGCATAAAATCTCTCTCTCCAGCGGACATAAAGCCAGTAGATCAGTGGCCCGAAAAGCACCATGATCATGTAATAGGGAAAGCTCCAGGAGAATACAATTTCCCAGCTGAAGGTACTTCCTACACCCCGGGCCCACTGGTAATTACTCCAAACGGAGAAAAGCCATAAGACCAGCCAGAAAAGAGCATTCCACAGAGGAACTTTCCTGAATTGCCGGTCTTCTTTGGTTTGGGTTGTCATCCGTTTTGAATTTAGTCAAATTCATGAGTAAGCCCAGCGCCTGGCATATCCGGTAGCCTTGCAAACAGCTGTCAGCAAGAACTACATCCCGAGCAATCTTTTGGCATAGCCCAGCTGGTAATTAGCAAAGCCTTTTCCTCTTTCAGGAGCAAACTCCACGGCTTTCTTATGGTATTCGATAGCTCTTTTATCTTCATGGGTTCGGTAGTAATTGGCATAGCCCAGGTAAGCATACCAGTGCTCCGGATTCCGGTCCAGGTTCAGTGCCAGAATCTCCAGGGCATCTTTATCTTCTCCCTTATTGTTGTAATACATAGCCAGGCTGAATAGCTCATTGGCAGATGCCTCAGCGATTCCTTTTTCTTTGAGCTTTTCAGCCTCCTTTTGCTTGCCTTGTTTCTCCAGTAGCTGCACTTTAAACATTCTGTTGGTCAGGTTTTTCGCTAGTACCAGAGACTGATCGGTGAGCATCATGGCCTCATCCAGGGCATTGGGGTCAAGGTTGAGTGTGCTCTGAGCAGCGGTAAGTAACTGACTCCAGTTTTTCTCTTCTACAGCAGCTACATCGGCTATAATATTGGCGTGTACATTGGTACTGACCTCGAATTGAATAAGCTTATCGGCCCAGTGCAGTTCTACGGTGGCGGCATGATCTCTGGGATTAAGGAAACGGTAGCTTAGCCAGTCCTGAAAACCTGCCTCCTTTGGCTCTACGGGAACCCTCAGGGCATCTTTCTCTGCGGTATATGTGAAACTGCCCCAGGCCTGATAGTCATTTGAAAAGGTAAGTTGCCAGGTGTGTTCACTGACAAAGATATGCAGCCCATAGCTACCTGCTTTCAGTGGGCGACCATTGATCATTACATCATGTCCGAACCTGATGACTGTGTTTTCATTGGCACCGGCACGCCAGGGGTGTGGCTGGTCATGGAGTTTGTCATTGTTAGGCACAATACCCCCAAAGACCTGTCGGCCTTTGGCGAGAGGTGCATGATAGATAATTTCCAGGTCTGTGGTGCCGATACGCTGGAAAACCTTGGCCATCTGACTGGGACGGGTATAGAGCAGTGGCTCCTGGGCCTTCAGACCGGAAAGGCCCACCAGCGTGATGAGCAGGATAAGCATGTATTTTCGCATGATTTTGAGTTTTTGATTATGCGAGCTTAAGCAAAAGAACATGCTCGTTCCGGATTCTTCAGCAGGCGCGACCGTATTTGCAGTCAAGTTGTCGGCAAGTGCAGGATTATGTTCCTGCCGGTTGAGTGACAGTTATACCTGCCACCGGTAAAACTCAAAAGCCCTGAATCTGGCTGTCCATCCAGGCAACGCGGTCGTTAATCCAGTTCTTGGTATACTGAATTTCTTCTTCGTAACTGGCTCCCACAAAGCTGTTGAAGGGCAGGGGCACACCTATCACTCTCCACTTGTCATAGTTACGCGTAAGTGCCCCGTTTTCTTCCAGTAACTGTACGTGTGTATCTATCATGGCATTGATGCGATTGCTGTTGAGCAATCCGGGTTTAAGCGCATTCCAGCGGGCTTTGATGGCGCTTTTAAACTCAGGATCGGCCATCAGGCGAGGCCACCAGAAGTGTACCAGCCACTTATCACCGGGAGCAATCTCATTATAGCGATAGATCCAGGTTTGTGTCTGACTTCGCCCGTCATTGCCAAAGGCGAGGTTAAAGTCCCAGATAGGGCCCATTGCCAGTTTTCCACCCCGATCCTTATGCATAAACGTACTCAGCCGGTAAGCGTCCGGGTTAGCACTCAGCTCATTCAGAATAAAGAAATCGACAAAGCTGTCACGGTCTATATAATCCAGGTAAGTTCGCTGCCCGATGCTGAAATTATCCCCCAGTAAGGCCGATTCGAAATTGGAGATATACTGCTGAATGTATTGCTTTTGCGCTGCTGTGATATTAGAGTTTTTAGGGTACTCGTATAGAAAATACGTTTCAGGACCTTGCTTAGGTCCATAAGGTGGAACGTTGATGCGGTTACCGTTGGGGTCAAAATCAGACCGAAAACCCAGGAACTCTGAATAGGCTTCATCACCGGGCCAGTCATCATTTTCAGTGTCACCAGAGGTTTTATCTATCTTAAGTATGTAGCCTCCGGTAATGATGTCGGGATTGCTGTCAGCCGTGGTAAGGGTTTCTAAATCCACGCGGTCGCCATCCCTTTTGATCTTTTCCATAAAGGCATAAACTCCTTTATAACTACCATTGATCTGTAGTTCCACAAATCTTGTTCTGGGGGCATAGCGTCCCATTTCATTGGAAATCTGGTAGATCAGCACATTTCGCAACAGGGTCTTATCACTGTAGGGACCATTAAGTATCCAGTCTTCCTCTTCAGGAAAACCCAATACTTCCAGCTCTATGTCTTCGTCAGCAGCATCCCGGGTTTCTATACCGTATGATTTTTTCTCAAAGAGCCTGAGAGAAGTAGAACCTCTGAACTCTATGCCAATTGGTGTATTCAACTCCAGTTGCTGATTGATATAGATATTCATATCCGCAATTACCTTGGGCTCATTTACAATGGTATTGCCGTTTGTATTAATGGAGATAAAAGGAATGGTGCTTCTCTCAAAACCGGTTTCGTTGGGGTCAGGAGTAGAGGGAGTGGCCGGTCCGTCATCGCCTGAGCAGCCAAAGGTCAAAGCAGCAGCGATCGCCAGAACAGAAATCCTGGCCGGGATTGAGTTAGTGAATAGTTTCATGCGCGCGTTTCAGGTTGTATTCGATAATTAACACGAGGTTAGAGCCAAATTGTTCTTGATCAATTGTCAAAAGATGTCACAAGTACATGACTATTTGCCTGCCCGTTATCATCACGGTTGTGTATCAAAAAACGCAAAACGTACCACTATGACACAATCGCGTATCAGGTTGATACAACAAAAAGACTACTTATTGTTTGTAAGTATTTGATTTTGAGTAATTTAAATTATTGGTATTGCTCTTGTGTTATGACAGACATCTAAAACTCAAAATATCATGCTTCGCAATCACCTTCTGGTCGCTCTTCGTAATATCGGCAAACGTAAAGCCTTCACATTTATCAATACCCTCGGCCTTACAGTTGGCATGACGGTATGTCTGCTCATTCTCACTTATGCGCGCTATGAGATGAGCTATGATCGCTCTCATTCCAATGCTGATCGTATTTACCGCGTGACGGTGGATATGTATAACGGAGAAGCTTTTCAGGTAGCTGATGCTCAGTGTTATCCCGGGGTTGGTCTCCTGGCAACTGAGGAGTTTCCTGAAATAGAAGAGTATGCGATGGCTCGTCACTATGGCCGCTTTCTGTTCAAAAACGGTAACATCGCCTTTAATGAAGACAGGGCCTACATCGCTAACCCGGGTTGGTTAACTGTGTTTGACTGGGAAATGATCGCAGGTGATCGTGAAACGGCTCTGGATGAGCCGGGTAGACTGGTAATCAGTGAGAGTATGGCCAAAAAGTACTTTGGCGATGAAGATCCTATGGGCAAAATGCTGACGGTAGTTCCGGGAGGAGAAGAAATACCCATGATGGTCAATGGCATATTCAAAGATGTGGCGCATAATAATCACCTGAAGTTTGATGTGCTCATCTCCTATGAAACAGCTGTGCAGGCTATGGGCTGGAAGTATGAAAACTGGAATGGTAACAATGAGTTCATGTATCTGCTGAGCAATCAGCCCGAGTTGAGCGATGACTTTGAGGAGCGTTTCAATGCAGCTTATTATGCTCGCACTGAACCCAGGGAAGAAAGAGGAGATGCCCTGGTACTACAACCTCTTACAGATATCCACCTTAAATCAGACAGAACGTATGAAGCAGAAGTAAACGGGAGCCAGACCATCGTCAATATTCTGCTGGTTGTGGCGGTATTCGTTCTGGTGGTTGCCTGGGTCAACTATATCAACCTGGCTACAGCACGCGCCATGGAGCGTGGCAAAGAAGTAGGAGTACGTAAAGTATTGGGGTCTGGTAAGGGTGCCCTGATCAGACAGTTTCTGGTAGAAGCAGCCTTTTTGAACCTCCTGGCCATTGTACTCACAATTACCAGTATTCAGCTGGTCATACCCGTATTCAATGATCTGGCCGGTGTACAGCTCTCCTTCAATATCCTCAATGACCCTCAGATGTTGATGCAGGTGATCACGGTCTTCATCATCGGCACGTTGGCTTCGGGTTTATATCCCTCCCTGGTTCTTTCCAATTTCCGGCCTTTGGCAGTGCTTTCAGGAAAACTGAAGGACTCTCAAAGTGGCCTGTTATTGCGCAAAGGCCTGGTCGTTTTCCAGTTCCTGATCACCATGCTATTACTGGTGGGTACTGTAGCTATTTATAAGCAGGTCAACCATATGAGGTCTCAAAAGCTGGGCGTAGACATGGCTCAAACAATTATTGTAAAGTCTCCTGTTGTGGCTGACGATGGTAAGCAGCAGTATGAAAAACGACAGACTTTTGCAGCAGAGCTGGCCCGGATATCACAGGTAGAGGGCGTAACCTTTTCCGAAACGATTTTCGGTCAGGGTACGAACGACATGAATTCCAGTACCGGTATTTACAGTGTGCAGGATAAGGCAGGAGAGGGCGTCAACTTTTACTTCTTCCATGTAGATGATCAGTTTGTCCCCAATTTTGACCTAAAAGTACTGGCTGGCAGGGCTTTTGACAGAAAGCTTGAATCTCCCTTTGAGGATACAGACCGCCAGTTTCAGGGCATGATGATCAACGAGACCAGCCGCAAGCTATTGGGCTTTGCTTCCAATGAGGATGCCATTGGCAAGAAGATCAATCGCTGGGGACGGATTTTCAATATCATCGGAGTATTCAATGATTATAACCATCATTCTCTCAAAACTGAAGTAGATCCCACTGTATTCTTCTTTGATAAGACAGGGTTGAGATCTAACTATACCGCCATCAAAGTGGCAGGCAGCAGTAATCCGGGGCAGAGCTATAAATCGGCACTTGCTCAGATAGAAAAGACATATCGGGAGGTGTATCCTGCCAGCGATTTCGACTATTACTTCCTTGACGAACATTTTAATGAACAGTACCGTGCTGATCAGCAATTTGGTACCGTATTTACCACATTCGCTCTGATTACAATTTTCGTTTCTATCCTAGGGCTTTTTGGTCTGGCCCTTTATGAAATACAGCAGCGCATAAAGGAGATAGGCATTCGCAAGGTGCTGGGAGCCAGTGCACCCACTATCATCAGATTACTGGCCAAAGACTTTATGAAACTCATTTTTATTTCTGTGCTTGTCGCACTGCCGCTGGCTTATTTTGGTATGGATGCCTGGTTGTCTTCCTATGCTTACCGAATAGAAATAAGCTGGTACCTCTTTGTGCTGCCTGCAGCCGTGCTTTTGGTGGTGGCTTTAGGCACTATTATAGGCCAGACAATCAAGGTAGCCAGGCGAAATCCTGTAGACGCACTGCGCTATGAGTAACACGCAATAGTTCCTTAAAACTTCAATCGAGGCTGTTTCATTCGTAATCACGAATTACTTTTGAGACAGCCTCTTTCTTTTATTAGATTCCGGATATGAGAAGACAGATATCTGTCACAGGTTTAGATCGAACTGACTTCAATTGTGTCATTGTGATACGATACGCGTATCAGGCTGGTACGCTCAATCACGGTACATAGTATCACTTTTTTATAAGTGTCTGGAATTCAGTTGTTTGCTATCGTGGCACGCAGCTTGTCTTAACTGAGACAGCTTAATAACTAAAACCATGTTAAAGAATCACTTCCTCGTAGCACTTCGCAACTTCAAAAAGAAAAAGTCTTTTACAGCCATTAATATTTTCGGACTTACCATTGGTATGACCGTAGCCCTGCTCATTCTTACCTATGCCCGATATGAGATGAGCTTTGACAGTTTCCATCCGAATTCAGATAATATCTATCGTGTCTCTGTAGACATCATGCAGGATGGGAATTTTCAGGTGGCTGATGCCCAGTGTTACCCGGGAGCAGGCCTGATGGCAAAAGAGGAGTTTCCTGAGATTGATGAGTATGCCATGGCCCGTCATATAGGCCGCATGCTGATTCAAAACGGTGACCGTGCCTATAATGAAGATCGGCTGTATTTCGTCAACCCGGGCTGGTTAACAGTCTTTGACTGGCAAATGGTATATGGTGACCGCGAAACCGCACTGGATGAGCCTAACATGGTACTGCTGAGCGAAACTGCTGCAAAAAAGTACTTTGGCGATGAGAACCCTATGGGCAAGATGGTGAATATGACTCCGGGAGGAGGAGAGGTGTCCATGAAGGTAAACGGTGTATTCAAGGATGTGCCGGAAAACACACACCTGGGCTTCGATGTACTTGTTTCCTGGCAGACGGGCGTGAAGTACATGGACTGGAAGTACGATGAGTGGAATGGTAACAATGAGTTTCTCTATCTGCTGAGTAATCAGCCGGATTTGGGAGAGGACTTTGAACACAGGTTTAATGAGGCCTACTTCGCTAAGCACGAAGATGAACGTCACAATGAAGAGCTCAGGGTGTACCCTTTGACTGACATCCACCTGAAGTCTAACCGTACCTTTGAAGCAGAACCCAATGGCAGTGAGGCCATGGTGAATATTCTTCTCATGGTGGCTGTGTTTGTGCTGGCCATCGCCTGGGTTAACTATATCAATCTGTCTACGGCCCGTGCCATGGAACGTGGCAAAGAAGTAGGCGTACGTAAAGTTCTGGGCTCAACTAAGAAATCGCTCATATTCCAGTTTTTTACAGAAGCCATATTGATTAACCTCCTGGCGCTGATCCTGACATTGACGGGGCTGCAGGGCGTTCTGCCTCTTTTCAATAATCTTACAGGGTTATCCCTGACCTTTGATCTGTTCAGCGATCCGGGCTTAATGGCTCAGCTTGTTGCCATGTTTGTAGTGGGGGCCCTGGCATCCGGCTTATACCCATCTCTGGTGTTATCCAATTACAGGCCATTGGTGGTATTAACAGGTCGACTCAAGGACTCCGGTAAGGGATTGCTGCTTCGCAAAGGGCTGGTAGTATTTCAGTTTACCGCTACCATGCTATTGCTGGTCGGTACCATTACAGTCTACAATCAGGTCAATTTTATGCGGACACAGGATCTGGGAATGAACCTGGATCGTACCATCGTGGTAAAATCACCACTGGTGGCAGATAGCCGAGAAAACCTGGCCGAAAAGCGAAGTACTTTCCGCAATGAAGCCTCTCGCTTATCTCAGGTATCTTCCGTCACCTACTCAGGTACAATTTTCGGCCAGGGAGATGGCGATATGAATACCACCACCGGGCTTCGGTCCATCACAACTGAGATCGGAAGGGGCATAAACTTTGCCTTCTTCTATGTGGATGATCAGTTCATACCCACATTTGATATTGAGTTACTGGCCGGAAGAAACTTCAACAAACAAACAGAAGTGGAGGCCACCAACGATCCGGGGAATTATCATGTATTAATACTCAATGAGTCCAGCAGAAAGCTTTTTGGCTTTGCTTCGAATGAGGAAGCCCTGGGTGAGAAAATCCAATTCGGTGATAATCAATATGCTGTGGCTGGTGTAATCAATGACTATAACCACAACTCTCTCAAAAGTGAAGTGAGTCCGATTATCTTCCTGTATGATAAAGAGGGCAATTCAGCAGACTTTGCTTCTGTAAAGATCAATGGCAGTAAGAATTCCGGAGAAAGCTATAAAGCAGTATTATCTCAACTGGAATCAGTATATCGCGACATTTATCCGGCCAGTGATTTTGATTACTACTTCCTCGATGAGCAATTCAATGAACAGTATAAGGCTGATCAGCAGTTTGGTCTGGTCTTTTCCATATTCTCCGGTTTGTCTATCCTCATCTCCATTCTCGGCTTATTTGGCCTGGGACTTTATGAAATGCAGCAGCGCATCAAAGAAATAGGCATTCGCAAGGTGTTGGGGGCAAGTGTTGCCAACATCATCAAACTGCTCTCAACCAATTTCCTCAAGCTGATTCTTGTTTCAGTTATCATTTCACTGCCGCTGGCTTACCTGGGTGTAGATGCCTGGCTCGACAGCTATGCTTATCGTATCGGAGTAAGCTGGTTCCTTTTTGTACTGCCTGCCGTAACCATTCTGTTGGTAGCTCTGGTTACTATCATTACCCAAACACTGAATGTTGCCCGTAGAAATCCCGTGGATGCTTTGAGGTATGAATAGGCTCATATGACCGGGTATTGAAATAAGCATTGCCCGGTTTCGAATTAAGAAGACACACATCTGCATAAAAGGCTTCTCCGGAGGCCTTTTTATGGTTCACAGGCTCGTAAGCATAGGTAACCAACCTTATGAATTATGAGATTTAAAAGCATATCCACTTTGCTGCTTTGTATTTGCCTGAACCAACTGAGCTTTGGCCAGAAAGAGAACCCCAACGAAAAACTTGGCTACCTGATAGGTACCTGGAAACTGGAGCTGGAGTATAAGGAAATGAGTATTGTAGCTTTTATGGATTTTGAATGGGGTGTCAACAAGACTTACGTTCTGTCCAGAAACAGAAATTCCAGAAATGGTGGCCCAGAAGAGACTGAAAACACAGCAATGATTTCCTGGGATGGGGTAGCTGAAACCTTTGTGATCAACTCTGTATATAATGGCCCCGGTGATTTACTGGTAGGGCGTGGCACGGTGGACGTTACTGACAAGAAGATTTTCCGTGACATCCTGCTTCATTATGCAGAGGGAGAGAAAATCCCTTTTATCAATGAAGTAGCCGGTAAAGGAGGAGGGAAGCTTCGTTATCGACAACACTGGGAGAAGATAGATAACGAGAGCTTTCGGGGAAGAATGGAAGTGCTTATGCATGGAGAATGGAAAACCACCTTCGACAATGAAATCTGGAGAAAGCAGAAGTGAGCGAATCAGTTAGACAAAACTAGCCATATGAAGTGTATTAAATAAAAAACCATCCCGATATTCATCGGGATGGCTACTCTACTCAAACTCAATCAACCTTAATTTTCGTCTGTCTGCAAAGCGCTCCGACTTAAGGTACAAGCCCTGCCGGATGGCTTTTTATCTCAGACTTATTTATTGGTAAACTATATTAATTACCTCCTCGTCCGCCTCTGCCTCTTCTCTGTGGAGGGTTTTCTTTTCTCCATTTTTCGTAAGCTGTCCATTGGGTCTCGGTGAAAATCTTTTTCAGTTCTTCTTCCTGAGATGCCATCAGCTCCTGAAATGCTTCTCTCATCGCCTCTCTGTCTACTGTACCGCTGCTGCGCAATTCCTGCATTTTCTCCCTTTGCTTCTCACTGGTAGCTATCAGAAGGTCATACACTTTGGTATGCTGCTCATCTGACAGACCAAACTCTTCCTGCCATTTGTCTGCCGTCTCCTGAGCTCTCTCTTTCGGGTCAGGCCTTTGTCCTCTGCCCTGGCCACGTTGTGCCTGCACGGTCATGAGACCCACCAGCATCAACATGCTCAATATCATTACAGATTTTCTCATGTTTTAATCGATTTGATAGTTAGACAGAGGGGAGTACCAAAGGTTTAACAGGCTTCCTGAAATTTAATACCTGGTAAGTTTCCGGCACTTAAGGCTAAAGGCAATCGTCAGGCAATTTCCCCGGAACCGATAAGCTCCTCACCATCATACCAGGCGACAAACTGACCCGGAGCAATGCCTCTTTGGTGCTCGTCAAAGATGAGATAGAGACCATCTTCTTCCATAAAGAGCTCTACCTGCTCCAGGGGCTGACGATATCTGATTCGAGCCATCTGAATCCTGGATTCACCCGGTTTAAGCGCCAGATCTTCGCGCACCCAGTGTACATTTTTGTTTGCCACAAAAAGTCCCTTACGCAGTAGCCCGGGATGATTTTCTCCCTGACCGGTATAGATGGTATTGGACCTGGTATCTTTTTCAATTACAAAAAGAGGCTCAGGTGTGCCACCCACTGCCAGACCTTTTCTCTGACCAATGGTGAAGTAATGTGCCCCGTTGTGCTCACCCACTTTTTTACCATCAGAGGGCTTGTATGCATAGGGTCTGGTGAGAAACTCCAGCTCCTCTCTTTTAGAATCAAAGGCATGAGATGCTCCTTCATGAAAATCATGAAAATTCTCTGCATCTACCGCCAACTCTCTGATTTGTCCCTTTTTGGGTGCCAGTTGTTGTTGCAGAAAATCGGGGAGTCTTACCTTACCAATAAAGCAAAGTCCCTGAGAGTCTTTTTTCTCTGCGGTAGCCAGACCCAGCGCCCGGGCAATTTCTCTTACCTCAGGTTTTTGTAAATGTCCGATAGGGAAGAGGGCCTTCGCAAGCTGGTCCTGATTTAGCTGGCAGAGGAAATAGCTCTGGTCTTTATTGTTGTCAGCACCAGCCAGCAGACGATGAGTTTCCTTACCATCAACCACAATGGTTTCCTTGCGGCAGTAATGACCTGTAGCCACAAAGTCAGCTTTGAGCTTCATGGCCGCTTTCAAAAAGATATCAAATTTCACTTCCCTGTTGCAGAGCACATCAGGGTTGGGCGTACGGCCCTCCTCATACTCCTTGAACATATAGTCCACAATGCGCTCTTTGTATTGTTCACTCAGATCAATCACATGAAAAGGGATGCCCAGCATTTCGGCCACAGCCAGGGCATCATTGCTATCTTCTACCCAGGGACATTCTTCGCTGATGATTACAGAATCATCCACCCAATTGCGCATAAACATGCCGATTACCTCATATCCCTGCTCTTGCAGCAGATATGCCGTAACGCTCGAATCCACACCTCCTGAAAGTCCTACAACTACTCTTTTTGCCATCAGTCTCGTTCTTTGAATGAGCTTAACAAAGCTGGCGCAAAAATAGTTGATTTTAGGTTGAAAAAATCAGACCTGACCCGACCTATTGAATCTGTAAATGGATATGGTCGTCATGCCTCACTGCGCGGCAACCATGAAACCTGACTTTATCATACTGCTCCAGTCCCCAGCGATTTTTGAGATGAGGCTCAATGAATATTTTAGAAGTTTCCTTCTGTTCCAGCAAAATTTCCAACAAAGCCCTGGTTCTTTCCGCATCAACTGTATAGTGATCAGCCCTCCATTGTGGCACCAGTATTTCCAAAGCACCATATTGCCAGTAACCTTGCATACTGCATTGTTCAGGGTAGTCGGCTTCTCCACCTGCAGGTGGTTCATAAACGCCATAACCGATAAAGGAGGGACTGCCATCACTGGCGCCTCCGGTCTGTTTGTCTTTGTAGTAAAAGGCCAGGTCTACCTTTTTACCATCATTATGACTCAGATGAGGAATCAGTGGAAATCCGTTGATAAATGGAAAATTAGCGTCCAGGTACCGTATGGGGCTTTGGTATTGTTGGTGCATACTATCAGTTGCCTCTAAGAGTAAGTCCTTCAGCTCTTTGCTGACATAGTGACGATTGAGTAAGACCGTCAGGTAGTTGAGAGGCTTGAGCTGACCGTTAATGGGAAGGGCTGATCGCCCGAATACCGGAGCAACAAGAGGGATAAGAAGCAAGCAGAAAAGCAGGTAAGAACTGACAAAGAGAAGCCTCCTTTTAATTTTGTTGAGCTGCCACTTTTTTGATATAAAATGTACCAGAAGGTACACAAAGCCACCTGTTTGGGTCAGAATAGTTAACAGGATAAAAAGGCATGACCGGTAGAGAATTCCCGATCGCCAAAGGCGTTCGAGGCCGGTTTCTTTTTCCATGGTGCGATCACCGTATATTTCCATAGTCATATGGATTTCGGTGAGAAGCTCATCCCTGTCTTTGATCCCTACGGGTAATTCCATATACAAAGCAGGGCTGGTCAGATCTCCTTGCCTCAGGTCTGAGTTTACCCGGTCTGTTATGGATAGGTCCAGGAAAGTACTCTTTCCGTTCTTCCATTCGTGAAATAAGATGGCACCATCCACAAAGAAGTGGGAGTTGGCGTATTTCCGCATACCCAGGTGGTAAATCAGAGCTTGTAGGGCAATCAATAAAACCAGCGATCCGCCAAAGGCAAAGAGGACAACGGTTTGATGCTCAAGCCAGTTCTGATGTTTGTAGAAGTAGATATACAGAAAGAGGACAAGCATAAAGAAGATAGCCCTCCTGATATCTCTTAGCCTTTTAGGCAAGAGGTATGCTTTGGCAGCTTCTTTGTCTAAGAGAAATCGCTTCACTTCGGATTATAAACAATTTTCAGATTGTAAGGAAGAATATGCGAACACTGTGCTTCGTCCTTACGCTCTTACCGGCAACTTCTCCGGGAACCCATGTTGAGTGGTTTGTTTTCAGGTAAACCTGTGCTTTTTCAAAAAGAACTTGCCTGTACGGTTGATTATACTCTGTAAATGCTGAATAATAGGAAATGTCAAAATTGCCGATAGTGCCATTTTTCTCGATAACAAAGCTAATGTCCATATGAGGCCAGCTTCCTGAAACTGTATCCTTTTTAATCAGTACATCATTCAACCTCAATGTGAAATTGCGCTCACCCCGAGAATAGATGTTATTGGCGGAATAGGGCTTCTCATCACAATACCAGGACTCTATCGACCGATTTCCCGGGACGACATTTTTGATAAACAAACTATCCGCCTGCTTCAGCAGTTCTTGTTTGAATTGTTTACCGAACTGATTCTGTATCACACCATCCATATAATCAGCATAGCATCCTTGTGTTTCACCAGTACTAAAATCGCTGATTAATTCGGACTCAAAGACCAGCCCGTTGACTTTACAAAGCTTCGCAAGTTCTTTCTCAAACCGGAAAGGCTTCGTTCCAAAACTTACCCTCTGTGTGAACACAATCTTGCCATTTGCCACATCTTTTTTGGCCCTCTTTACATCTGTTCGACAAAGCCGGTCTGACAAGGCCGGGTCTTTCGCGTAAGCAATTCTCTTGTCATCGTCAGGCTCATAATTTACCTGTGGCAATAGTGTGAACCTGAACAGTAGAACTACACTCAATACAAATGAAGAAGAGATAAAGAATATTGCCCTTTGGGATTTGGTCATTTGTGTTTACAACAAATACTAAACTGGTTAACGAGCGGTGTGTCAGCAGGTTTGTCGCTCATTGAAACACACTATGTGATGATATTATGCCAACCCTCTCTTTTCTTATGTAAAAAGAACTGCGTCTTAGACCAACCACGGTATTGGCCAGGGCTTATGCCTTGCCGGGAAGGTCGGGAAAATCAGAGATAGTCTATATTTGAATGAATGAACTGAGTGGGGTGCAGCGAAAAACTGTTTTTTGGCATATCATATTCTGGATCGTCTATATGGCGATTTTCACCTTTGTGGAAGGAGGCTATCAAAACAACTTTGATGAGGCCTTTATGCTTGAAGCGTCCTATTTGCCTTCACGTATCATGTTGGTGTACTTTAACTACTTCATTTTACTGCCCCGCTTTTTGCTCAGGCGGAAGTACGAACGATACCTGTCCTATACCGTGGTGACTATCCTGGTTGCTACCATGATCCAAAGGTTATTGAGCTTCTACATTGTGAACCCCCTGGTTTTTCCTGACTGGGATCAGGGACCTTTCTTTCAGGCCTTTCGTATCGCCCAGGCGGGTATGATCATTACTTCTCCCATGATTTTCCTGATAGGTATGACCGTAGTGATACGATGGGCCGGCTCTGAAAAAAAGGTGCAGGAGCTGGCGCGGGAAAAGGTGGAGACAGAGTTGAAGTACCTGCGCAATCAGGTCAACCCACACTTCTTTTTCAATACACTGAACAACCTGTATGGTCTGGCCCAGGAGAAGTCAGATAAAACTCCCGATGTGGTGTTGAAACTCTCTGAGCTGATGAGCTACATGCTGTACGAGACCAACAAACCGCTGATACAACTCACCAGAGAGATAGATTATATCCGTAATTACATCTCGCTCGAAGAGCAGCGCTACCAGGACCGGTTTAACTGTAACCTGAGTATCAAAGGAGAAATCAATGAGGTAATGGTACCGCCTGTCATGATGCTTCCCTTTGTTGAAAATGCCTTTAAACATGGCATCAATAAAGAGTCTGAAGGAGCCTGGATGAACATAGACCTGAAAGTAGAAGGGGAGAAGCTGTACTTTAAGCTGGAAAACAGCCTCCCGGAACAAAGAGAAGTAAAAGGAAAGGGAGGTTTAGGCATTAAGAATGTGGAAAGAAGACTGGAACTACTTTTTCCTCATGGTCATACACTCACATACGGGCCGGAATCCAACAGATACGCGATAGAATTAATGATTGATTTAACCAAACTAAACGAACCGGGTGATGATGCTTAGATGCCTGATTGTGGATGATGAGCCTGTGGCACAGGGCATTCTGGAGCGTTATATTCAGCAGGTAGATGGCCTGAGCCTGGTCGCCAGGTGTAAAAATGCCCTGGAGGCCAATCACTGGTTGCAGAAGGCAGAAGTCGACCTGATCTTTCTGGATATAGAAATGCCCCATCTCGATGGACTGAATTTCTTGTCTACCTTGATCAACCCGCCAAAAGTTATCTTGACCACTGCTTACCGGGAATATGCACTGGAAGGTTATGAGCTCAACGTGGCCGACTATCTGCTCAAACCTATTTCACTGGAGAGATTCATCAAGGCAGTCAATAAGGTGGCTGATAAACTGGAAATACCTGAGCCACCCGCCACACCGACAGGAGACTATCTCTATATCAAAGCGGATAAGAAAATGGTGCAGGTCTACTTTAAAGATATCCTGTACATTGAAGGGCTGAGTAATTACGTACGCATTTTTACATCAGGCAAGCCCATTATCAGCTACCAAAAGCTCAGCTACCTGGAAGGAGTGCTGCCTCAAAAGGACTTTTTTCGCTGTCATCGCTCGTATATCGTGTCATCAGTAAATATCAGGGCATACAACTCCAATTGTCTTGAAATAGGAGGGGCGGAGATACCCATTGGCGGTAGCTATCGGGAAGCTACACTTGAAAGGCTCCGGCCTTTTGAGGCTTAGTCTTTTGAGGGACAGTGTCCTTAAGTATCAACTGATTTAAATATTAATGGCCAGGGACACTGTCCATATGATTCGTCATTGGTCAATAGGGTATATGACCCCATTGACCAATAACCAATGACCAATGACCAATAAACTTAAATCAGGCGGTGATTACATCTACCAGTTCTTCTTTCTTGTTTCTGAGGTCCAGGCCGCCTTCCAGTATTGATTTAAGGTTGGCCAGGTAAAAAATCCAGCCCTTTGAGTCACCTACAAAATGCTGCAGCATGGTGCCCTGGTCAGTCGGGAGATCGCTTTCTACCAGTTGTACGATGGTTTCTCCGGCCTCTTTATAAATGGAAATGGTCACCGGGCAGCCCAGAGAAAAGGTGAAAACGAACTCATCTTTACCATTGGCCTTCAGTACGGTACCCTTTTCCATCACACTGTCAGGATAGCCATACCAAAGCCATTGGTAGGTGTCACCTTCCTGCAGCAGTGTGTTTTTGTCCTTGGCATTGCCGGCTGCATCTTTGAAACTGGCATCTCTTAAAAACCATTCTTCCAGACCGGCTGGGGTAGCCCAGCAGCGGTAGGCCTCTTCAACACTGGCGTTCAGGTTTACTCTTAATTTGAATTTACTCCATTGTGATTCTTCCATGATTTTGTCTTTTGTTTTAACCAAAAGTAGAGGGAGCCCCAATCTTCAATTTTCTAAAAATTGACAATTTTAACAATGTGTTCAGTTTTAATCAGTCGTGACTTGTTTGCGAAACTGACTGGGGCTCAGGCCTTCCTGCTTTTTAAACTGATAGCTGAAAGAAGAAAGCACGTCAAACCCAATCTGCTCACTGATTTCCTGGACAGGCTGTCGGGTGTTTTGTAAGAGCTTTTTAGCCAGCTCAAGGCGCCTCTCCATCATATATTGGTGGGGAGTAATACCAAAGGCCGTTTTGAAGTTCCTGAGAAAATGTGCCGGATTCATCAGGGCCATATCCGCATAGTCTTCCAGAGAAATATCCTCCGTCAGATGCTCATCCATCCAGGATTTGGTATGGCTTAGTCTTTTGTACAGATCTACCCGGGTAGATTGCTTTACCACAGGCAATCTGGCAGAAACAGCAATAGCTTGATAGTTTTCCTGACCAAGGCTTTGAAGCAGAGACCTGAGCAGGGCGTCCGTTTTAAGGGCCTGAAAAGAAGCACAGCTCTGGCTCAGTTGAATCGCCTGTTCCAGCACTTCCTTTACCGAGGCATGGGTATAGTGGACATACTCCGTCAGACGATAGTCCTTAAGTTCTGCATAACTCAACTCCTTATCATGCCCGCTTTGCCTGTGGAAGATCTCAGCGGCCACCACATCTGCCAGAATACTGCGGAAGAAGAGCAGCACTGGCCTTGCCGGTGTTTCATCTACATTGATCATCAGGCGACTTCCCCGGTTGATTACAGCAAACGAGGACGTATTGAGCAGAAGTCTTTGATCGTTAATCATAAACTGTGCCTCGCCTTCAAGGCAGGTCACCAGGCCAAAGCCCGTAAGACCCAATTCCTGGGAAAAAGGGTGCTCAAATCGTTGTGCGAGCATCAGGTGGTCCGCAAAGACGGGCACCTTATGCATGTTCGGGGGAAAGCCAGAAACGATGGGGCGGATGACCATACGGCAATCTAGCGAAGTATTGCCGAATTCGTCAGGCCTTTAGCGTAAAGGAAGAAGTGATTCCGACTGAGAAGTTTCTGGCCAGATTGTCTACCCCGTAAATACCCCGGGTATGGGTACCGCGGTCACCCAGCACTTTCACAAAGAGGTCAGAGGCACCATTGGCCACTTTCGGGGCTTCGTCCCAGCCAACGGCACACTGATAATAAATGTCCAGGTGATTCAATCCTTCAACCTTATCAAAACCAACATAGTGATCGATCTGGGCAAGAATATTCAGTGCAGTCAGCTGAGCTGCATCATAGCCATCTGCTGTAGACAGCTCCCAGCCATAGCGCCCCAGGTACTTATATTCATCTCCTTGAATAGGAAACTGAATGGCTACATAAGCTATGTTGCCGCGTACATTCACTGATACATAAGAGCCACCCGGAGGAGCAATAGGGGGCAGGCTGAGATTGAGTGCTTTGAGTTGATCCTGAATCATAAAACCAGAATTACTTGTCAGTAGGAATGGTTCCACCTTATTACGGTTTTTAGGGGGCAGGTGCTATATTTTTAATTAGTCTTTGAGAGAGAGTAACCCTTTCCCTGTGCCGATGGTCTTATGTCCTGAAGGTTCAGCATAGACTGTTGTATGAAGGAGCTGAATGCTGCCTTTGAACAATAACAGCCAATACGCATTCACTTACAGTTCACTACAGATTCTCCGCAACTCATGGATATTAGTTGTACAAATATGAAATATATATTACTTTTACTTTTGTACAACTAATAGAATTGATCAATGAAAGGCACACAACTCGGAGAATTTGAAGAGCTGGTATTGCTTACAGTAGGGGCACTTTATGATGAGGCCTATGGCGTAGCCGTGATGGATGAGATAAAGAATGAAACCAAACGTAGTGTGAACATCAGTGCGATTCATTCGGCCCTCAGAAGGCTGGAAGAAAAAGGCTTTGTCAAATCCAGAATGGGAGGAGCCACCAATGAAAGGGGAGGCAGGCGTAAACGTTACTTCGTGCTTACCTCTTATGGTAAAAAAGCGCTGGACGATGCCCAGTCGCTCCGAATGAAGCTCTACAACAGAATTCCAAATATGTCTTTCGGCAATTAATGCAGTCAGAAAAGCACATAACACCTCCACGCTGGGCCGATCGTTTTCTGGCCTTTTATTGTCGTGAAGAATTTCTGGAAGAAATAGCCGGAGATACGCACGAGCTTTTCGAGGTAAGACTTGAGCATTCAGGCAGGCGTATTGCCAGTTTGCTCTTTATCTGGGATGTGTTTCGCTTTTTTCGCTGGTCAAATCTAAAAAGTACAGACAGGTCAAATATCAATCAATTAATCATGGTCAAAAACAACTTTAAAATCGCTACCCGTAGTCTCATTAAGCACAAATTCTACACGGGTATTAACCTGCTGGGCATTTCGTTGGGCATTGCCTGCTTTATTCTCACTTATCTATACGTGCAGCATGAACTCTCCTACGATGAGTTTCACACCAAGAAAGACAGGCTCTACCGTGTATGGGTGCATGAGTTTGACGAAGGTGATGAATACTTCGAAGGCGTAGTGCCAATGGTCCTGATTGACCATATGGAAAACGACTTCCCTGAGATTGACCATGCGGCACAAATGAACGCAGTGCTTGGGCGCTATAAGACCCCTGATGGGACACAACTCACCACCATGATCGATATGGTAGGAGTGGATTTTCTGCAGATGTTTGACTTTCCGCTTATTGCAGGCAGCCTGGAAGGAGTATTAGACAGCCCCGAGGATATCGTTCTCACTGAAAGTGAGGCTATCAGGCGTCTGGGTACCACTGATGTGATCGGTAAAACCATTCAGTACGAGCTTAGAGGTAAAAACACAGAGTTTGTGGTAAGTGGCCTGGTAAATGATGTGCCTGATAACTCATCCCTTGAGTTTGTAGCACTTATTTCAGATACCAACAAAAAGAAACTGGTGCATGAGCAGTCGTTGACTTCCTGGTTCAATTTCAGCACCGAGCTTTATGTACTGCTCAATGAAGAAAATAATGTACCTGCTTTGGAAGAAAAGTTCACCGGCATGGTCAAAACCGGAATGGGAGAAGACTATGAAGAAGGCACTTTTATAGTATATCTGCAGCCCCTGACGGATATGTACTTTAACAAGCAGATAGCTGGTGACACGCCCACAGGAGACATCAATACAGTAAGAATTCTGGGACTGGTCGGGTTTGTCATTCTCCTTTTGGCAGGCATCAACTTTGTCAACCTCTCGGTGGGGCAATCTATGAGCAGGGCCAAAGAAGTGGGGGTAAGAAAGGTGATGGGAGCTTTCAAAAGGCAACTGACCTACCAGTTTTTAACAGAATCTGTTTTACTCACCCTTGTAGCTGCAGTACTGGGGCTTGTTATCAGTTATTTATTATTGCCCACCTTTAATGATTTTTCAGGTAAGAGTCTGGAACTGACTTTTGATGTTCCATTGATACAGGCTTTGGTGTTCTCCGTACTGTTCACCGGAGTACTCAGCGGATTGTATCCTGCCTTTGTACTCTCTTCATTTAACCCCTCTAAGGTACTCAAGGGTGCTTTTACTGGTAGAAAAGGTAAGAATGGTCTGGCTTACTCACTCATAGTGGTACAATACGTAGCGGCCATCTTCTTTGTATCTACTGCCGTGATCATGAAAAATCAGATGCAGTACATCAGCAAGCTTGATATGGGCTTCAATAAAGAAGCCAAGGTGCATTTTACTTTGCCGGCTGCCAAATCTGAGACAAATAGAATGGGAGCCAGAATGGAGGCCAATGAACAACAGGCCAAAGTGTTTCTGTCAGAACTGCAGCAGCTTACCTCAATTGAGAAAATGACCGCCTCCAACAACTATTTCGGAGACCGGGGCTGGGTGAGACTGGGCTATGAAGACAGGCAGGAGAAAGAGCATTTCTTCCATTATAACCATGTGGATGAAAACTTTCTGGATGTATTCGATATAGAAGTCATACAAGGGCAGGGGTTTAAAGAAGCCACTCCGCACCTCAGGGAAACCGGGCTGGTGGTGAATGAGGCCTTTATCAAAGAACATGGCATAGAGAACCCCATAGGCCATAAGCTGGACGGGGAGAAATTTCCTGATCACCAGATCATAGGCGTAGTGAAAGACTTCAACTTTGCCTCCCTGAGAGAAGAAATTACGCCTCTGATCTTATCTATGAATGCTGAAATGGTGTTTAAGGGAATCTACTCCATAGAAGTAAATCAGGCACTTAAGTCTACTGTCCTTGCTAAGGTGGACTTGAACAGCATAGATAAGCTCAAGGAGGAGATCGGGGCTATTTGGGAAGAGAGATTTGCAGAACCCTTTGAGTTGGGCTTTCTGGATGCCAAGATTGAGCGTTTGTATGAGCAGGAAAAACGCAATGATGCCATGGTATCACTGATTGCTTTATTGGCTGTGATAATAGCCAGTTTGGGGCTGCTGGGGCTTGTAGCGCTCACGGTACAAAACAAGTTCAAGGAGATCGGTATCCGCAAAGTCCTGGGAGCCAGTGCTTTCAGTATTATCAAAATGCTGAATAAAACCTTCCTGGGACCCATCGCGATTGCTCTGTTGCTTTCATTGCCGCTGACCTGGTTTGCTATGCAATCCTGGTTAGACAATTTCGCCTATCACATCAATATCAATCCTGTTCATTTTTTGGTTGCAGGAGCCGTGATTTTCATTACCACTTTGGTGGTAGCCAGCTATCAGTCGGTCAGGGCTGCGGTTACCAATCCTGTGGATACACTGAGATATGAGTAAGCCCTTTTGCCTTCTATGAAAAGCAAAAGGGAAATAAAACCACCAGGACTGGCAGGCTCCTTTTTAAGGGGCTATTGCCGGCCGGAATTTCTGGAGGAAATAGAAGGAGATGTCTATGAACTCTTTGAAGTCCGGGTACAATCACTTGGGCCATTGAGCGCAAAACTGCTCTTTGTCTGGGATGTGCTGCGCTTTTTCAGGTGGTCAAATATTAAAAGAATCAAAAGATTTAACTCAAGTCAAACTATGGTCAAAAACAATATTATCGTGGCACTGCGTGTGCTCAGAAGACAGCGTATGGCAAGCTTTATCAATACTTTGAGCCTGACGCTCGGTATTACGGCTGTCACGCTCATTTACTTCTTCATCAATGAAGAATTCACCTTCGATGATTTCCACAGCAGAAAGGAACAAATCTATCGGGTGGTAAAAGACATTTATGAATCTGAAAATACCGTGAGCTATTCTTCGGGCTACCATCCGCTGCCTTTGGCAGAAAAACTGGCAGAAGATTTACCGGAAATAGTCAAATCAACCCGTATCGGTCAGGACGAATTCTTTATAAGGCTCGGGGACCAAATGCAAGAGGAGTCTGTTTTCTTTGCCGATGCTTCTATGTTAAGCATGTTTGATTTCCCCTTGGTTATAGGGGACAAAACTACCGTACTGAGTAATCCCGGAAGTGTGGTACTTTCAGAAAGAACTGCCAAAAGACTGTTTAACTCCACGGACATCATAGGAGAGTCTTTTGAAATCAAACTGGGGCGGGATGTTGCATTTAAGAAGTTTCAGGTTACCGGAATTGCCGAAAATGTTCCGTCAAATTCCACGATTCAGTTTGATATTCTGTTGCCCTACAACCAGGCACCATACTACGAACGGTACAAGGACTACTGGCGCCTGAACACGGATGAAACCTATGTGCTGATCAACTCCGCTGCTGATGTGCAGGCTTTTGAAAGTAAGCTGGCCATGCAATGGACCAACTATATGCCTCGCAAAGTGGAGGATATGGAAACCAATGGTTTTGCTCCCTTTAAGTACCGTCTGCAGCCTCTCAGTGAGGTACATTTAGATACAGAGGTAGGAGGTTTGTCAGAATCAAGTGACCCGACTTACTCTTATATTCTTGGGGTCATCGGGCTGATTATCTTATTGATTGGCTGTGCCAACTTTATGATTTTGTCCATTGGCAGGTCTTCATCCAGAGCCAAGGAAATAGCAGTCAGAAAAGTAGTAGGGGCCGCTAAGAAGCAATTGGTTTTCCAGTTCTGGAGTGAAGCGCTGATTCTGAGCCTGGTTTCAGCCGCATTGGCCATAGGGCTTGTATATCTGCTGCTGCCCACCTTTAATCAACTTTCTGATAAGCAAATGGAGTTTGCAGCTCTGGTCAACGGGCAGAATATACTGGCACTCACAGGGCTCACCTTTATTGCCGGAGTGATTGCCGGAATTTACCCTGCCATTGTGCTCTCAGGACTTAAGTCTCTGGATGTTTTCCGCAGAAAAATCAAGCTAGGGGGCGCGAATCTGTTTACCAAATCCCTGGTTACATTTCAGTTTGCCCTTTCCATCGTGCTGGTTCTGGGCACTATTATCATCTACCATCAGGTAGACTACCTGAAGAATAAAGACCTGGGCTTTGACGGCAAAGATGTAGTAGTGCTGGAAAACCGGTTGGAAGGTAATGAAAGCACCCAGCAGCTGCTGAAAAGCCAGCTCGAAGCAAACCCCGATGTCCTGAGATTTGCGGAGGTCAGCTCGTCCTTTGCCAAGGGCAGATTCCAGTCTTCTTTTGAAACAAAAGAGGGAAGAGAGATCCCGTATTTTCTGTACCGTATTTCGGGCAATTACCTGCCCCTGCTGGAAATACCCGTTCTGGAAGGAAGGCAGTTTGATGGCAAACTGGCCTCAGATACCACAGAGGCTATTGTGGTCAACGGGGCTTTTATGCGTCAAATGGGGCCTGATTTTAAGGTAGGAGATCCTGTTGAGGGTTTTAGCAATGCAGGCCTCAACGCCCCGATGGTAATCGGGGTGGTAGAAGATTACCACTTTGAGTCACTGAGTACCGAACTCAGGCCGGTGGTGCTCAGTATCAAAAGATTCTCAGGATTTCAGCATTTACTGATTAAAACCATGCCCGGCAAAGCTTCTGATGTGGTATCTGCTCTGGAGGCAAACTGGTATGAACTGGCTCCTGATGTGCCTTTCAGCTATAGCTTTTTAGAAGATGATATGAAGTCGCAGTACGCAAAAGAGCAGCGCTGGGCCAGGATTATCCAGTATGCTGCCATATGGGCGGTGGTAATTGCGGTACTGGGCCTCATGGGACTGGTAGCATTGAGTGTTGCCGGCAGAATCAAGGAGTTCGGAGTAAGAAAAGTACTGGGAGCCAATACCTGGCATTTGTTCCGGATAATCATCAGGCAGTATGCTCTGTGGTTGGTAGTGGCTTTGGTAATTGCACTGCCCGTTGTGGTATATATCATGAAAGAATGGTTGAATGACTTCGCTTATCATGTGAATATCAGTCCCTTACTGCTCAGTGGAGGAGTGACGGTATTGTTTGGTCTGGTGTCAATTGTACTGGCGATCAATGCCGTAGGAGCTGCCAGAAGAAGCACCATGGAAGCCTTAAGACTTGAATAAATGAAGAGCAGGCCACCTAAATGGGCGGAGACATTTTTAAAGGGCTATTGCCGGGAAGAGTTTCTGGAAGAAATAGCCGGAGATGTCTATGAGCTCTTTGAAGTGCGCGTAGTGACATGCGGTGTACGAAAAGCCAGACTGCTCTTTATCTGGGATGTGCTGCGCTTTTTCAGGTGGTCCAATATCAAAAAAACAACAAGGTTTAACTCAAATACAACAGCCATGCTTAGAAACTATTTTCTCATTGCCAACCGCAACATGTGGCGGGAAAAGACTTATTCTCTGCTCAATATTCTGGGGCTTTATGTGGGCTTTCTCTGCCTGATTCTCACGGTGGTCTACCTCAACCGTCAGTTCGGCTATGACAGTCATCACCCTTATGCAGAGGACACCTATCGCTTTTTGCTGGTAGATGATACCGGTGGAAACAGGTCTGCTTCTTCGGCAGGACCCTGGGCGCCTAAAATGGACGAGGATTTTCCGGAAATTGCCGATTACACCCGTATAGGAGGTTTCTCTACCAGCATCTTCCGTCATGGAGGAAAACACTTTTATGAAAGCGGAGGCATCCTGGCTGATCCTGCTTTGCTGGATATGTTCAGGTATCAGTTCAAGTGGGGAGATCCTGCCACAGCTTTAGACGAACCCTTTAACCTGGTAATCTCTGAAGAGATGTCTGAGAAATACTTTGGCGATACCAACCCTGTGGGAGAGGTGTTTGAAGTAAACCAGGGAGAGCAGTATAAAATCACCGGAGTGCTTGATGAGGAGCAGTTACCCTCACATATCAGCTTCCGGTTTGTGGCTTCCTTTGATTCGCATCAGGATGACTTTCGATACGACTGGGTTATCCAGAACTATGTGACTTACCTGAGACTGGAATCAGGAGCCGATACAGAAGCCCTGGAAGCCAAGCTGGTCGATTTCTTTAAACGCAATACTCCGGAGACAGGTGTATCCATAGATGACAGAACCTATGACCTGGAACCTGTTAAAGACATCTATCTGTACAGCAATGTAAATGATCGGGTACCGACTATTAAGCGGGTTACGACCTTCGCCCTGATCGGCTTGTTCATACTGGTGATTGCCCTGGTAAACTACGTAAACCTGGTAACCGCAAGAGCCACCCAGCGACTGAAAGAGGTAGGGGTAAGGAAAGCTATAGGAGCAAGGAGGCAACAGCTTGCATTACAGTTTCTTACA
>DIYF01000123.1:0-139 GCA_002427745.1 Roseivirga sp. UBA6061
CCGTCTGACCTGTGGTCTGACGGAGCTTTGCAGTCAAAAGCACTATGAACAAAGATCAGGATCATATCAACCCACCTCGCTGGTCACTCCGGCTCATGAGACTCTTTATCAGGAATGATTACCTGGAGGAGATCGAAGG
>DIYF01000123.1:207-21283 GCA_002427745.1 Roseivirga sp. UBA6061
GATTACCTGGAGGAGATCGAAGGAGATATGGAGGAGGTGTTTTATGATGATCTGGAGGTTTTCTCTCCCTCCAAAGCACGCAGGCGCTACAGCTGGCAGGCACTCAAATTGCTTCGACCAGCCATTACGAAGAGATTATCAGGAACTCAAAAACTCAATTACCTCGGTATGTTACAACACAACTTACTCATCACGCTAAGGGGCTTCAAACGCCACAGAATTTCGTTTCTCATCAATCTTATTGGTCTGTCGACAGGTCTGGCTGCCAGTCTGCTTATATTCCTCTGGGTCAGTGACGAGCGATCGGTGGACACCTTTCACGAGAACAACGATCAGCTCTATTGGGCTATGACGCATTTCGATTTGCCAAGCGGTATCAATACCTGGGATTATACTCCGGGTCCTCTGGCCAAGGCCATGCTGGAAGAATTACCAGAGGTAGAAGCCTCCGTGCGCATCGGTAACTCCAGGCATCAACCCTCAGGTGTTATTTCCTTTGAAGAAAATTACTTCGAAACCAAGGGTCTTTTTGCCGGTCAGAACTTCTTTGATGTATTAAGCTATGACATCTTAGCAGGTGAAAAAACAGCTCCACTGGCATCTAAAGAAACTGTAGCCATCACCGACAAACTGGCCATTAAACTCTTCGGGTCTGTTGAAGATGCTCTGGGCAAAACAATTAACTGGACCAACAACTATTTTGAGAGGTCGCTGCTGATTAACACAGTATTTAAAGCACCTCCCTCAAATGCTTCCATCCAGTTTGAAGCTGTGGTAAGTTATGACCTGTTTATTGAAGTAGATGACTGGTCTGACGTGTGGAAAGGAGGTTATGCGCGTACCTTCCTGGTGCTGAAACAAGATACCGACATCAATGCCTTCAATGAGAAAATTGCAGATTATCTCGATTTCAGAGGAGGCAATACAGATCGTTTCACCTTGTTCGTCACTCCCTATGCACAAAACTACCTCTATGGAGACTACAAGGAAGGCGCTCTTGTAGGGGGACGCATTGAAAATGTAAGGTTGTTTTCAGTGGTAGCCATATTTATACTGCTGATAGCCTGTATCAACTTCATGAATCTGTCTACCGCTCAGGCCTCCCGTAAAATGCGCGAAATCGGAGTAAAGAAAGCTATTGGTGCTAATCGTACTTCGCTGATCACTCAGTTTCTCAGTGAGTCTCTCCTACTCTCTTTGTTTGCCCTGGTACTGGCGCTGTCTCTTGTCTATACCATTCTGCCACAGTTCAATGCACTTACCGGAAAAGAACTCTCCATGAGTTTGATTACCAATGGTGGTGCCGTACTGGCCATTGTTGTTGTTACCGGCCTCCTTGCCGGTAGTTACCCAGCTTTCTATTTGTCTCGCTTTAAACCCGTGGAAGTACTCAAGGGTAAGTTCGCCAACCTGAAAGGCGAAGAGTGGATTAGAAAGGGGCTTGTCGTACTTCAATTCTCCCTCTCCATTATTTTTATCCTGGGTGTTATTGTGATCAACAGACAGATTGATTTCACTCAACAGAAATCACTGGGTTATGACCGTGACCACATCGTCACATTTATCAGCAAAGGCAAGCTCGAAGATCCAGCTCCCTTTATAGCAGAGCTGGAGAAAATTCCCGGCATCAACAAGATGTCAACCATGGCCGGAGGATTCCTCTGGGGTCGGGATCAGGGTAGCGGATACTCCTGGGAGGATGGCGAAGAAGACGATAATCACCTCTTTAAGTCCCCGAAGTTCGGTTATGGTGTTGTGGAGACGATGGGCATTGAACTGGTAGCAGGTCGGTCCTTTTCTAAAGAGTTAAATGATGGTCGTGACAAAATCCTGATCAACGAGTCAGCGGTTAAGCTTATGGGCCTTGATGATCCCGTAGGGACCAAACTGGGCTACAGCGAGTTCACACGTGAGATCATTGGTGTGGTAAAAGACTTTCAGTACGGCTCCCTGCACCAGGAGATTGAACCCATGGTAATTCGCTTCCGTGATCTTGGGAGAAACTATCTGCTTAAAATTCAACCCGGTACAGAAGCTCAGACCCTTGAAGCCATAGAAAAGGCTTATAAAGCATTCCATCCGGCCTATGATTTCGCACCCGGCTTTTTGGATGACGAGTATAAGGCCCTTTATAAGACTGAAAGTAAAGTAGCGAGCCTTTCTAACTACATGGCCCTTGTGGCTATTATCATCTCAGCATTAGGGCTATTGGGACTGGCTGCCTTTACAGCAGAGCGAAGGACCAAGGAAATTGGCATCCGCAAGATACTCGGAGCCAGCCAGATGGTAATTGTGCGGCTGCTTAGCGGCAGCTTTACCAGAACAGTCCTTATTTCTGTATTTATCGCACTTCCCATTGGTTACTTTCTGGCCGAAAGCTGGCTTCAGAACTTCGCCTATGCGGTAGACCTGAAATGGTGGTTTTTTGCTGTGGCAGGTTGTTCTGCTCTGCTTATTTCCTGGGTTACTGTCGGTTTTCAGACTTATAAATCAGCCACTGTAAATCCTGCTCAATGCCTTCGCGATGAATAAACCAGGTACTGAAATACGTCCTCCGAACTGGTCAACCCGACTCATGCGACTCTTTATCAGGGAAGATTACCTGGAGGAGATCGAAGGAGATATGGAGGAGGTGTTTGCGGATCTCCTGCAACAGCATTCCATTACCAAGGCCAGAAGGCTATACAATATAGAAGTGCTCAAAATACTCAGACCTGTCCTCTTGAGGAAATTGAGCGGCTCACAACGATTAAACCAATACGGTATGTTCAGGAATTATTTCAAAACATCATGGAGAAGTCTTAAGAATAACACGCTCTTCTCTGCGATCAATATAGCAGGGCTTGCCATCAGCATGTCTGTAGGCATTCTAATGATTCTTTTCCTGGCAGAGTTATCCGCTATCGATGGCTTCCATGCAAAAAAAGATCAAATCTATCGGGTCACTTCGACAGAGCGAAGAGGGACACAAAACCAAATTATCAAAAACGCCTCAGCCTCCTATTTCATAGGTAATCAGTCAAAAACTCAAATTCCGGGCATTGATGAGGTGGTCATATTACAGGAAACCAGGGCTTCTTTTGACCTCTCAGCCGGTGACAAGGCTACTCCCATTGAAGGGTTTTATACGGGAGCTCGTTTTTTTGATGTCTTTTCATTCAAACTATTACAGGGCAACCCGCAAACAGCTCTGAGCGAGCCTAACAGCATGGTTATTACTCAATCAGCTGCCGAGAGGTTATTCGGAGATACAAACCCAATGGGTCAACTGGTATCGGCAAAGCAAGATCGCTTTCTTCAAAACGGAAGAGCTGCAGGAGTCGATTTTACAGAAGGGATTATTACCGGAGTTATACAAGACCCACCCTACAACTCCCATCTGCAATTTGAGATGCTTATTTCTCTCAGTACGCTGGACAGAAGAGCCATAGCTGAGGAAAGAGATATTCAGAACGCCCCGGGAAATCTCAACTATACCGCCTATTTAGTGCTTAATGAACAAACTGACCCGGAACAGGTGGAAAGTGCTTTCGAGGGCATTCTCGCAGATTATAATACCGGCAGAGCAGATAATCCGCTGATACATAACCTTCAGTCCATGGATGACTTTGTAACGAGCGACACTTACCATAGTACCGCGCCTTCTTTCAGCAAGGAAAGGGTGTATCTTATGCTTGGACTCACCTTGGTTGTTCTGTTATCGGCCAGTTTTAACTACACCAACCTGTCACTGGCAAGGGCCCTGAGAAGGGCGAAAGAGGTGGGCATTCGCAAAGTCACCGGAGCCAGCCGCCTTCAGGTCTTCTCGCAGTTTATAGTAGAGGCTGTGCTGCTATCAGTACTGGCCATGATAGCGGGACTCGGGCTGTTCTACCTGATCAGACCAGGCATACTTAATCTCGCACCAAACTCCTTGCAGGGCTATGATATGTTCCGGTTACAGCCAGAGATTGAACACATTCTCTATTTTGTAGTTTTCGCAATTGCTGTTGGCGCTATAGCCGGTTTTCTCCCTGCCCTGTTTCATTCAAAACTCAGAGCTGGAGTCTCCTTTCAGGATGTTGGCAAAACCAGGATATTCTCAGGCATCAACCTGAGAAGAATACTGATTGTCTTCCAGTTTAGCCTTTCTATCGGGCTCATCATGTGTGCCGTACTGATCAACAATCAGTATCAGTATACCCTCAGCTACGATTTGGGATATGACACACAAAATGTGCTTACTGTGGATATTGAGGGAGATTATATTGACTTGTTACAAACTGAATATGCCAGTCTGCCGGAAGTCACCGAAAGCTCCAAATCCACCTGGGTGCTTGGAGTGGGTGGAGATGGATTGAATGCAGGTATGGTGCAGCCGGAGGATCGGCAAGGCAGGGCAATCTCTCTGATCAATCATATTGATATGGCCTATATGACCATGCATGAGCTGGAATTTCTGGCAGGAAGCAACTTCCCTTCTCCCCTGGTTCAGAATGAAGGCCTTGAAGTGATTGTCAATGAGGGACTGATCAAACAACTTGAGCTGGGCACACCTGAAGAGGTTATTGGCAAAACCTTATGGTGTAATGGTCGCCAGGTGCGGATACGTGGCGTGGTGGAAGATATAGTCACCATTGGTCTCACCAAGAAATTCCTGGAATCATTCGTGTTTATGCAAACCAATCAGCAGGATCAGTATAAATCACTGAACCTGAAAATTCAGAGCTCTGACCTCGTATCCACGCTCAACAAGCTAGAAGATATCTACGAGAAGTATGATCCGGTGCACCCGTTTAAAGCAGCATTTTATGATGACAGGATCACTGCCGGTTACAGCGAGCATAAAGCCACACAAACCATTATTTCATTCCTGGCTTTTCTGGCCATCTCCATATCTACTTTAGGCCTTTTGGGCATGGCTGTTTTTACCACTGAAACACGGATGAAAGAGATTAGTATCAGGAAAGTATTAGGGGCAGGAATCGGACACCTGATGATATTGCTATCCAGAAGCTTTTTGCTTCTGATTGTTATCGCGGGGCTGATTGCCATCCCTCTCACCATGCACATCGTGGATACACAGGTGCTTAACAGTTTCTGGCAGCGAGCCGAGACTGGTATTTGGGAAACTACTTCGGGCCTGGCCTTGGTGCTCCTTATCAGCATATTAACCATTGGCTGGCAAATCAGACAAGCCGCAGTCAAAAATCCCTCAGACCTGCTTAGAAACGAATGATGTCAATGATAAGGATAGCAACCATACTGATCTCTCTATTCGCTCTGGCTGAATTTTACCTGCCTGCGCAATCTCAGGGTACTTTTACCGACCCGAGAGATAAGCAAGTGTATCAAACCATTACATGGCAGATAAAGTCAGATAAGGATTCCATAAGCGAAGTGACCTGGATGGCCCAAAACCTGAACTTCCGACACCCGGGTTCTGCCTGTTTTAACAATGATACTGAGAATTGTGAGGCCTTTGGCAGGCTGTACACTTTTGCTGCTGCCATGGAAGGATGTCCGCCAGCCTGGAGCCTCCCTACCAATGATCAATGGCAAGAGCTTACAGACCGGTTTGGGGGCAAGGCCAAAGCAGGAAAAAAACTCAAGTCGAAGAGCAAACTCTGGCTGGGAAGCCGACCGGAGTTAGAAAGCCCCTACCTGGGTAGCCAGCGTTATGCCGGCAATAACAAAAGCGGATTTTCTGTAATACCTGCCGGTGTGGGAACTCCCGAGACAGGCTTCTTCAAGTTTGGTCTGAGCGCAGTATTCTGGTCGTCTACTTCGCTATCTGAACTCATGGCTTCAGACTGGATTTTTTCAGTCAGCTCAACTCAGGTGGTTAACTCTGAAGCCAATAAACACACAACAGGTAATGCGGTGCGTTACATCAAAACTCAATGAATCAGGAAAACAATCATATCGCTCCTCCCCGATGGTCTCAAAGGCTCCTAAAGGTATTTCTTAAAGGTCAGTATCTGGAAGAAATAGAGGGTGATCTGGAAGAAGTGTACGATGACTTTCTTGAAAAATACTCTGTCAAAAAATCCCGGAGGCTCTATAACCTGGAAGTGCTCAAAGTATTGAGACCGACCCTGGTAAAACCCCTCTCGGGCAGTCAAAAACTCAATTATTACGGTATGTTAAAACACAATTTTATTCTCACTTTCAGAAACTACATGAGGTACAAGAGTACCTTTCTGATCAATCTGATTGGCTTGTCGACAGGCCTGGCCTGTACCCTGCTGATATACCTCTGGATACACAGCGAATTTCAAATCAATCGCTTTCATGAAAAGAGCGACAGGTTGTACCAGGTGCTCATTAATATGGAAACGAGCAACGGGCTAAGCACTACCCTGGGCACTCCTGCACTCATGCCACAAAAACTGGCTGAAACCATGCCTGAAGTAGAATATGCCACTATGCAATCATGGCTCGGGGTATATACCCTCTCTCATGATGAGACCAACATCAAGGCGGTAGGGCAATATGGTGGAAAGGATTACTTCAATGTTTTCTCTTATGACCTTGTTCAGGGTGACAAGAACAGCGTCCTGGAGGACAAAAGCTCCATGGTTATTTCCGAAAAACTAGCTAACCAGCTCTTTGGCAGCACGGTAGATGTGGTAGGTCAGACCATTAAATATATGCACCTCAAAGATTTCAGAGTGTCTGGTATCTTCAAAAATCCACCTGCCAGCTCTACACATCGGTTTGATTTTGTCATGCCCATAGAGGAGTTTAAAGAGGCGCATTCCTGGGCACTCGACTGGCGTAACGTGGCCCCTTCCTCCTTTGTAGTGCTCAGGGAAGGTACCGATGTAGATGCTTTCAATACAAAAATCGCCAATGTGGTGAAAGACAATAACGGGGAACAAAACATGACTCCCTTTGCCGCTTTATACGCAGATCTTTATCTCAATGGGAAATTCGAAAACGGTCAGCCTACCAATAGCAAGCTTTCCAGTCTTCGTCTGGTAGCCCTGATAGCCTTCTTCATTCTGGTTATTGCCTGTATCAATTTCATGAACCTTTCCACTGCCCGCGTTTCGCGCAGACTCAAAGAAATAGGTATTAAGAAAGCCGTGGGAGCCAACAGGTGGACGCTTATAGCGCAGTTCCTGAGCGAATCCTTGATTACGGTATTTATAGCAATGGTCATGGCCATTTTACTGGTCTCTCTACTACTTCCTCAATTCAATGAGATCACCGGTAAAACGGTCAGCCTGGTCTTTACCAGGGAACTGGTACTGATGATGGTGCTCATACTCGCTACCACGGGAATTCTTTCAGGGAGCTACCCCGCGTTCTTTCTTTCAGGTTTTGCTCCTGTTAAGACCCTCAAGGGACAGGTTCCTTCTTCTCTAAGGGAAATTTTTATCAGAAAAGGGCTGGTAATTTTTCAGTTTTCACTGTCCATTATACTCATCATAGTGGTGTTGGTGGTACAGCAGCAAATAGACTTTATTCAAACGACAGATCCGGGCTTTAACAAGGATAACATTGTGACCATTGACGCTGAGGGAGAAACGGAGCTTAAGATGGAAGCCTTCATTGATGAGCTCAAAAAAATACCTGGCGTTTTAGGAGCCTCCAGTACGGCACACAGCATCACAGGTCCCTATGCCGGTACTACATTTGATGTAAAATGGGAAGGTAAAGCACCGGAAGATCCGGTAGAAATGGAATACATGCGTGTAGACTATGATTTTATAGAATTGCTGGAGTTCGATATCCTGGAAGGGCGCTCTTTTTCAAGGGAGCTCAAATCTGATATTGGCAAAGTAATTTTCAATGAAACCAGTATAGAAATCATGGGGCTCAAAGACCCGGTTGGTTCCATCGTCAACGTATTTGGTAAGGATCAGCAGATTATCGGGGTCGTAAAAGACTTTCATTTCCGCAGTCTTCATCAGAAAATAGGTCCGGCTTTCTTCGTTTTGAAACCGTCTGATACTTGGGTCTTTATGGCCAGACTGGCAGAAGAGAACCAGCAACAGACATTGAGTGCCATCAAGAACCTGCATGATGACTTCAATCCGGGATTTGAATTCACTTATCAGTTCATGGACAATTTCCTCGACTCGCAATACAGCAGTGAAGAGCAAACCTCTGCCCTGTCCGGTTACTTTGCCGGCCTGGCAATTATTATCTCATGTCTTGGACTTTTCGGGTTGGCCGCCTTTACCGCAGAACGAAGGATTAAAGAAATAGGCATCAGGAAAATCCTGGGTTCCAGCACAATCAATATCGTGCGATTACTTTCCGCAGATTTCACAAAAACTGTGTTAATCTCCATGTTTATCGCATTGCCTGTGGGTTACTATGTTTCCCGGAGCTGGCTCAATGATTTCGCCTATCACACTCATTTGTCATGGTGGTTTTTCGCAATCTCCGGAATCGCAGCCCTCTCTATTGCCTGGTTAACCGTAGGCATACAGACCTTTAAAGCAGCGAGTGCCAACCCTGCCAGATGTCTGCGGGATGAGTGATCACCGGAGGTAATCATAAAGAGGGATTGGAGCTTACGGTTTCCAATCCCTTTTTTATACTATACCACACAAATCATTTTGAATTTGTATGGACTAAAAATAGACTACCTTAGAATCGCTAATGCTGCGATCTATGAAGAAGCTCCCATACCTTGCGACAATACTCTTTATCAGTTTAACCGTTTTCTCCTGCCAGTCAGATCAAAATGCTGATCTCAAAGAGGCCCTGACTTTCTATAGCTCCTTTGATAAGGGTACGGAGGCTGATTTTGCACTGGGAGACGCCACGCTCTATTCTGCCCCTACCAGAAAGCAGCAAACCGAGGCGATGGAAGGTATCGACAACGACATTCATCAGATTATCAAAGGAGAAGGACTACAGGGTCATGCGCTCCGCTTTATGAAAAGAAGCCCCAGAGTGGCTTTTTATAAGAGTAAGGATAATGTAGCCTACGATCCCGCAGGCTGGTCCGGCACCATCTCCTTTTGGTTGAGAGTAGATCCGGTCTATGAGCTGGAGCCCGGCTATACAGACCCCATTCAGATAACCGATAAGGCTTATGACGATGCGGCTATCTGGGTAGATTTTACCAGAGATGAGCCACGGCAATTCAGGTTAGGTATACTCGGTGATGTTGCCTCCTGGGAGCAGGATACGGTAAAAACGTCTGCAAAGATCGAGTTCGAAAAGCGACTGGTTGTAGTGGATCAACTGCCCTTTTCCAAAGAGCACTGGACACATGTGGCCATAACACATGAAGCCCTTGGAACAGCCCAAAGTACTTATACGCTCTACCTGGACGGTAACAATATGGGAACACTCAGTGGTTTTGATGATCCCTTTGGCTGGGAGCTGGAAAAATCAAACATATTCCTGGGCCTGAGTTTTGTAGGTATGATCGATGAACTGTCTATCTACAACAAACCATTTACACAGGAACAGGTACAACGACTTTTCGGAATAAAGGCAGGGATCAAATCTATTCTCTAAAATGACCCGATTAATTTCTAAAGTGCTGGTGATCGTATTCGTCAGCACCACACCGCTCATCGCTCTTTCACAAACAGTGCTCAATGATAGCATTATGAACGGCCTCAACTTTGAAAAGGCCGCCTTTCGTCTATGGATCCATAAGGACATTAAGAAGGTTCGCGGCATCATTGTGATGGTACCAGGCTCCAATGGTGACGGACGAAACATGGTGGAAAAGGCTGAATGGCAAAACCTGGCCAAGGAGCATGATATGGCCCTGATGGCCTGTAATTTCAGAGATAAGAAAGTGAGCGCAGTGGAAGAATATGCCGATGTAAGCAAAGGCAGCGGTCAGGCCATGCTGGATGTTATTAAGCGCTTTGCCGGAAAGTCGGGTCATAAGGAGCTTGCTACCGCTCCCCTGGTACTTTGGGGCATGTCAGCAGGAGGAGAAGTCAACTATGAACTCGCCTGTTGGATACCTGAACGCGTTATCTGCTTTATTGTCAACAAAGGAGGCGTCTATTATACCGCTTTGGCCTCAGAAGCCACTCGAGCAGTACCCGGAGTCTTCCTGACCGGTGAAGTCGACAATCCTTACAGAAACAACATAGTCTACGGTCTCTTCTCTGTCAATCGCAGGTTCGGTGCCAAATGGATATATGCAGAAGAGCCCGGGACAGGACATCAGTTTGCCAGATCAGAAACTTTCGCTTTAGAATACTTTCATCAGATGATCCCTCTGCGACTACCTGCCAAAGTTGGAGATCCCCTCGCTCCTCTTTATCCTGAAGGTTTTATTGGTGAGATGGAAACTAAACAAGTCAGTGCTTTTGAAAAAGGAAAGCGCTACAAAGGTATTACCGTTTGGTTACCCAATATGGCCATTGCGGACCTCTGGCACTCCCTTATGAAATAATGATGCTATGAAATACCTGAAGACATTTGCCCTTAGCCTTTTCGTTTTGTCAATGGCTGGTTGCTCAAACATCTCTGAAAAGACTTCTTTTGTCGATTTGGCCATCATGGAATCAAAGCTGGACAGCCTTCTCGCGTCTGCTATCACCCACAGAGAAACACCCGGACTGGCAGTGGCAGTGGTTTCGGGAGATAAGGTCTTATATAGCAATGCTGTTGGTGTGAGTGATTTAGAAACCAATACTGCTCTGAAAACTACGGATGTTTTCAACTTCACCTCCATCGCGAAAACAGTCACAGCTACGGCTATCATGCAACAGGTTGAAGCTGGTGATATGACCCTGGACAATACGGCCTACAGCTACTGGAATGAGCCATTTCAGGGACTTGAACTACCTACCATCAGGCAAATGCTTTCTCACTGTTCAGGACTGCAGTTCACTGATAAATCTGCAGGCTCTGATGGTCAGTTGCAAGCCGGTGACCTGAGACTCACCAATGTTCCCGGCTACAAACTCCAGTACAGCAATGCTGCTTTTTACAGTTTAGGGCAACTGGTAGCACACCAAAATCAAATGGATTTTTCCGATTATGTCAAAGAGGCCATTTTCTCACCTCTGGGCATGAAGCATAGTTCGATATCAGCTGATCAGACACCCGACAATATAATTCAGGGGTATACCTTCTCTGAGGAGGGGTTCAGTCAGGTTGCTATGCCGGCCACAAACCCCAGAAAGGTTGGTAATGGCATTCTTTACTCTACTATCGGAGATATGGCGACCTGGGCTCAAATGCATCTTAACAGAGGCACATACCAGCGTATCCGGATTCTGGGAAAGGACAGCTACAAAGCGCTTTGGAAGCCTCACCTTGAAACAGGTTGGGACAGAATGAAAGCAGCAGCCGGGCTGGGTTGTTTCATCGGCAAGGTGGGTGACTATACCTCTGTCAGCCATATTGGTGGTGGCGGTGGCTATAGCGCTGCCTTCGTCCTGTTACCCGGTGCTGACCGGGGTTTCGTGATTGCAGCCAATAGCGATAAGTTTCCGAGGGAAGCTTTAATTGACAGCATTGCTAAGATTGTGCTGAATTGAAGCGGGAGTCTCAGACTTTGTAAAAGTCCGGCCTTCTCTGATCCTTTACTTAGTCGATTCCCATTTTTAATTACCGTCTCATCCTTCTAATTTGAAGGCACTCAAACCACTTAACTATGAACAAACGTATTACCCTCTTGCTCTGCCTGTTCCTTGCAGGGCTCTTTGTTACACACGATGCCCTCTCGCAGCGCAGAAAACGAGCCAAGACCCCTCCTGCTCAACCTGCTTCCACACTGGAAGCCTCTACCTTTGCGGGACTGGAGTTCAGGGGTATAGGACCGGGTTTTATGTCCGGCAGAATTGCAGACATCGCGATTCACCCTGAAAATGAAAATATCCGCTATGTCGCTGTAGCGTCCGGTGGTGTCTGGAAGACCGTCAATGCCGGGGTCACCTGGGAATCGGTCTTTGACGGGCAAGGCTCCTACTCTACCGGCTGTGTGACCATTGATCCCAACAATCCGCATGTTGTCTGGGTAGGTACGGGAGAAAACGATGGTGGCCGACATATAGGCTTTGGTGATGGTATTTACCGTAGCGATGACGGTGGAGCTAGCTGGACCAATATGGGCCTCAAAAGCTCGGAGCATCTTTCTAAGATCATAATCCACCCGGATGACTCCGATGTGATCTACGTTGCCTCTCAGGGCCCTCTCTGGAGCAAAGGTGGTGAACGCGGCTTCTATAAATCAACAGATGGTGGTAAAAACTGGAAGCGCACACTGGGGGATGATGAGTGGATGGGCGTGACGGACATGGTAACCGACCCCAGAAACCCGAATCGTATTTATGCCGCAACATGGCAACGTCACAGAACAGTAGCGGCTTATATGGGTGGTGGCCCGAAAACAGCTCTTTACCGCAGTGAAGATGCCGGTGAAAGCTGGACAAAACTGAGTTCCGGACTCCCTTCAGGTAAAATGGGAAAGATTGGCCTCGCCATTTCTTACCATAACCCGGATGTAGTATATGCCGCCATTGAGCTGAACAGAAGAACCGGAGGGCTCTATAAATCTACAGACCGCGGGGCTACCTGGTCCAAACAGTCCAATGCTGTGTCAGGTGCTACTGGCCCTCATTATTATCAGGAACTCTACGCCTCTCCACACCATGAAGGATGGCTGTACCTGATGGACACAGATGTACAGATTTCTAAAGATGGTGGTAAGACCTTCACCCGTCTCAATACAGAACATCGCCATGTAGATAATCATGCACTCGCCTTCAAAAAGAATGACCCTGACTACCTCATGATCGGTACCGATGGTGGTGTTTACGAGAGTTTTGACCTGGGAGCTCAATGGCGGTTCTTTCCCAACCTGCCCGTAACGCAGTTCTACAAGGTGGCAGTGGATGATGCCGCTCCTTTCTACAATATCTATGGCGGCACCCAGGACAATAGTACGCAGGGAGGTCCTTCGAGGACAGATAATGTCCAGGGAATTGAAAACTCAGACTGGTCAGTCGTACTGAACTGGGACGGTCATCAGCCGGCTACGGAACCCGGAAACCCGGACATCATTTATGCTGAGCGCCAGGAAGGTACTTTATCTCGTGTAGACATCACCACCGGTGAGGTCATAGACATTCAACCACAGCCAACTGCTGACGAAGATTATGAGCGCTTTAACTGGGATGCTCCTATCCTGGTCAGCCCCCACAAACCCAGCAGGATTTACTTTGCCTCTCAGCGTGTATGGAAATCTGAGAACCGGGGTGATAGCTGGACAGCCATCTCAGGTGATCTGACGAAAAATGAAGAACGCCTGGAGCTACCTGTCATGGGCGGAAAGCAGAGCTGGGATTCTCCCTGGGACGTATTGGCTATGTCCAATTATAATACCATTACCTCCCTGGCTGAATCACCTGTAGAAGAAGGTGTGATTTATGCCGGCACAGATGATGGCCGGGTACAGATAACAGAAGATGGAGGCCGGAACTGGCGCATGATTCCCGTTGGCAATATGCCCGGAGTACCGGCTACAGCCTTTGTAAATGATATCAAGGCGGATTTATATGATGCGAATACAGTATACGTAGTGCTGGACAATCATAAGTACGGAGACTACCAGCCTTATCTGGCAAAGAGTACTGATCGTGGAGCTACCTGGACATCCATTAAGAATAACCTGCCGGACAGAACGCTTCTATGGCGAATTGTTCAGGACCATGTAAGAAAAGACCTGTTCTTTCTGGCGACAGAGTTCGGGGTTTACTTCAGTATTGATGCCGGTGGAGAATGGACTAAACTGAAAGGTGGCATGCCCACCATATCCGTACGTGACCTGGCTATCCAGCGCAGGGAGAATGACCTGGTGGCAGCTTCCTTTGGTCGTGGCTTCTTTATTCTCGATGACTATACGGCTCTCCGTGGAGTATCTAAAGAGCAGTTGGCCCGGGAAGCCACTCTCTTTAAGCCTCGCAAGGCTCTCTGGTACATTCCACGCTCACACCTGGACTTTGATACGCCTAAAGGCTCTTTGGGGGCTCAGCTATACATGGCTCCTAACCCCGATTTCGGAGCAGTATTTACCTACTATCTCAAGGATGGTTTGAAATCTAAAAAAGCCAAACGGCAGGCTACCGAAAAGCCATTGGCCGATGCCGGAAAAGATGTTCCCTTCCCTGGCTGGGATGCGGTGAGAGCTGAAGCCGAAGAACAGGGTCCTCATGTCTGGCTGGTGATCAAAGGAAGCGATGGCAAGGTGATCAGGCGCGTTTCTGCAGAAACCAGCAAAGGTTTTCACCGGGTTTCCTGGGACCTGAAGTACCCTGCTGCCGGGGCTATTGACCTTCAGGGGCAAAACACCGGGTTTACAAGCCTTATGGTTGCTCCAGGCTCTTATACGGCTACACTTTATAAGCAGGTAGACGGAGAAGTATCTCAACTTGGAGAACCCGTGATATTCGAGGTGGAGCGACTACGTGAAGGTGCGCTACCCGGTGCCTCTCCTACGGCAACGGCTACCTTCTGGCGGGCGTATGAAGATGCTTCCAAAGAGGCCTCTAAATTCACGCTGTCACTCACCAATGCTATGAACAAGGCTCAGGCCATGCAAACAGCCGTGGGTCAGTCTTCAGCTACTCCGGGTACCCTGGACAAGGAGATCAGCCAGCTAAGGCAGAGGCTTCTGGATATCAACAGCACCCTGAACGGTAATCCTGAAAAAAACCAGATGGGAGCTAAAACGCGCCCCACTATTGGTGGCAGGTTGTTTACCCTGGAAATAGGTGTGGCCAACTCTACCTATGGGCCTACAGAAACACATAAGCAAACGCTGAGAATCGTGAATGATCAGCTGGCAGAACTTAATCAACAGTTGAGCGAGGCCAAAACCGAAATGGATCGACTGATCAGGAGCCTGATTGCTGCAGGAGCTCCCTGGATAGAGCGTTAATTAATTATTGATAGCAGTAAGCCTTGTCCAAAATCTGACAGGTCTTATTCCAGTAACTGTTAACCAGAGTGTGATAGCTTTTTATTGCACTCTGGTTTGTTGTTTCACAGTGCTCTCTAAATGTTTGCAAATTCCACACTGTGCACCATGGGGAGATTACTGTTGAGTGTATTCCAGGATTCTCCGGCATTGGTGGAATGGTAGAGATTACCTGTGGTGGTACCGAAAACCAACTCCTCCCCCTGTAGTGTCAGTGCGTGACGATAAGTAATATCAAAGGCTGTTCCCTGAGGCAGCCCTGTTCTGAAGTCCTGCCAGGTTTTACCTCCGTCATCTGTTCTGCAAACACAAAGCGACTGATCAACAGCAGTGCGATTCACATCACTGACACCCGGAACCACCCAGGCCACATCAGGATCCGTTTCATGAGCGGCTATGGCAAATCCAAAATTCGCAGGACCATTGAAATCTGTTATATCATGCCAGTTGCCACCGGCATCTTCGGTTCTGAAAATACCACAGTGGTTCTGTTGCCACATTACCTTGTTATTGGCCTTACACCAGTCTATCAGATGCGGATCCTGACCGTAGGGCGAGGATGGGTCGGGCAAGAAATCTGCCCTGAGGCCATTGCTCCTTACCTCCCAGTTTTGTCCACCATCTGTAGTTTCAAACATACCGGCACAGCTAATCGCTATGAATATATGGTCAGAATCGGCAGGGTCCACCAAGATGGAATGAATCCCCGGGTGATCCCTTCCCCCACCAAACCAACGGTCTTTTCTGGAAGGATGATCCCAGAGTCCTCTCATTAGCTCAAAAGAATCACCATTGTCTGTGCTTTTAAAGAGTCCACCCGGCTCAGTACCGATATAGAGGGTACCGGGTCGGTCAGCCCCTCCGTTTGAAAAGGCCCATAACAATCTGGTAGAAGCCGGTACTCCCTCCTTGATTTCTTCTCCATCCGGGTACTTGGGTGCTTCAAGCTCTTCCCAGTTCTTTCCATCTTTGGAGCGATGAAGTTTGCAACCCCAATGACCATGATCGAGCAAAGCCCACCAGGTACCGGTAACCTCATCATAGCTGGCAATAGTTACAGGTATGCCTACAAACTGTGCGTCATCATATGCCCAATTGCCTGAAGGAGTTTTCTTATAAGTAATCAGGCCTTTGCGGGTACCGAGTAATAGGATGTTCTGTGCCATACGTCTGAAAAAATTAAGAAGCCCAAAAAATACATTTACTTATTGACGTTCAGCCCGGAAACAAGGGGACAATCATCCACCCGAAAGTGCCTGCATAATATACATTTCGTCTGTGTCAGCCAGTCTGTCAGCCAGTTTTTGCCTGTCTTTGATCATGTCATTACCAATGAAAATATTGACGTGTTTCCTCAAAACGCCATTTTCATCGACAATGTAGTCTTTCAATCCATGATGGTTTTGTTCCACCTGATCCAGCGCCTCTGCCACCGTTTCTCCTGATACCTCTAAGGGAGTCAAATCGGGATAAAAACGTTTCAGGTTAGAAGTGAATTTTACAACAGGCATTGATATAAGCTCAATTTTGTACAGGTAATATATTGATTGATTTCAGCTAATACAACGTCAATGTATAGCAGAGGTTTCCCGAGGTCAGTCTTTCATATGCTACTGCTGAGACTGATATTGCTTCATCCAGGTTTTGAAATCAGAGTAATCTGTATGCCTGATAATCTTACCGTCCCGGAATTCGAGTACTGACACTTCTCTTACTCTGAAGTCATAAGATTTACCGGTGTTGCTGTCCGTAAAAGTGTAGGTCATAATCCCTTCAAAGACTGCGACAGGCCCGGAAACAAAGTGTTCTTCAATGGCATAGCTTAGGTTGGTCAGGCCAGTGGTAACGGTTTTCAGGTGAGCCAGCACAGCCTGCTTGCCGCTTACAGATTTATTGGAAGGGTCTATCTCGCTCCAGGTGGGGTCACTCCAGATGACATCTTCTGCCAGGTACCTGCCATATGTAGCCTGATCCATCGCAAAGTACGCATCGATGTATTTGCGACTATCGGATTTAAGATCCTGAGCGTATGCCTGAACTGAAATAAGTGAGATGGCTAAAACCAACCGGAGCGACCTTTCCATAGTTGAGTTTGTATTAAAACCTCAAGCTAGCCATCTAGTACTCGTTTCTCTCTTGCGAATCTTGCGATATTATAAACGACCAAGGCCCGATGGAGCAAAGCTCTATCAGGCCTTCTTTAACTTTCAGGTCTGTTATTTGATCTTTTCCGGATAGAATTCCTCACCATTCTGGATATAAGTGGTTTTCAGTATCCTACCCTTTTTATCCAGTTCAAACTCAATTTGTGAGTTTTGTCCAAGGTAGAAGAATTTGTTCTCAGCCGAGGGGTACAGATTGACGGGGTCTTGTCCTCTGAAATAGGTAAACAAACGGTTACCTCTTCTGGTAATGGTCATTATCTGATCCTTACCAAAATCATACTTTCCTGTATATCGTTTCAAGGTAGCCTTGTCCAGGTCGATTTCACTGGGGATATCAAATCCCAGCAAAATGGCCTCAATGGTAGTTTTAGCATCATTGAACCAGTTGTTACCGCTACCGGTGAGCATGATCAGCCCCAGATTTTGCTCAGGATAAAACTCATAGTGACTTCCGAAACCGTCTACATCTCCCCCATGTCCCAACTGGACTATTGTGGTGTCAAAGGAATTTCGGCTTTTGAAAAAACCATAACCGTAGTCCATTCTGGAGTTTAAGGGCTTAGTGTTTTCCACCAAAACATAGGGTGAAGCTTGTCCGGTGGCGATATAGTCATCATATGCCTTCATTTCCCGGATTATCAGCTTAGAGAGATCTTCTACATTGGAAAGAATACCTCCTGCCGGGATATTCATGCCCATTTCCCAGGCCTGCGTTTCACGGGTTCTGTCTCCCCCCACCATATAGGGAGTAGCCAGCTGACCCCGCACTGATTCCAGATCTGAGGTGGTGAAGGTCATATCATTAGGGGCCAGTACATATTGCTTTAAAAGAGCCTCATAGCTTTTTCCGGATACTTTCTCAGCGATATAGCCTAACAGACCAAAGCCCATATTGGAATAACCAAACTTACCAATGCGATCAGAGCTGAGTTTCATGCTATTGAGATCGTTCATAAAGCCTTCTTTCGTATATCCCCCCAGCATGGGCTTACCAAAAGGGGTTGGTGGTACGGAAGGACCATTGTTGGCTATACCGGAGCGATGTTGCAATACGTCAATCAATGTTACCTTTTCAAACTCCTGCAGTGCTTCAGGAGTCAGCTCATCTTTCATGTAACTTGTTACACTTGCCCTCAGGTCGATCAGACCATATGAGGCCATATGAGTGAGGATTAGCCCCGTGAAAGACTTGCTCAATGAGGCAATCTGGAAACCGGTCTTTTCATCAACCGGTATTCCACTGCCTCTCTTCATTTCACCCTTACTGACCACATGGGCGAGTTTTCCATTCTGCACGATACCCACTACCAGAGATGGTATATTGTTGTTTTGAACATAACGCTCAAGAGCCTTGTCGATTCGATCCATATCTATCTCCTGCCCCATTGACAGAGAGAGGGAGAGCGCAAAAAGTGTTATCATCAGAATTATCCGAGCCATGGTATTTTGGGTTTTAAAGCTTTTCATATCACTAACCTACAGAAGTGTAGCGCACACTTTTTAATAAGTAGACAGCCCCGGCTTTCTCCATGACTGAGAGTCATTTTCTAAGGAGCAAACGATTCGGACATGTGCTGCAGCCAATTGGGCATGAGCAAACGGGGATCGGTCGACAGCCGACTTTGATCACAGAATTTGTCCCTATTTTAGAACAGTGAATACAACTCAAAACGCCTCCTGGATTGATCGCTTTCTGGCCAACCGCATTCTGACCCATACAGTCTTCTGGATTGCTATGCTATTGCTCTATTCACGTCTGCTTTTTCATTCCAGCGGATCGTTCTGGTACGGTTTACTCAATAATGTTGTCCTGTTTCCATCTATTATGGGGGCTTCTTACTTCCTTACCTATTACCAGATTCCTCGCTATATCTATCACAAAAAGTACTGGCAGTTCGCGCTTTCTTTTCTGGTGAGCATTTATGTTTTCACAGTTTCTGCCAGGCTGCTTACTGTTTATGTTGCCGAGCCTCTTCTGGGCATAGACCGACCTTTTCCGGGCATGTGGGCTATCATTATGGTGTCCATCGACAGGTTAATACAGAATTACTTCTTCACCATTGCCCTGGGGGCCTCACTTATGGCCATTGTGAAAATTCTCAAGCAACACCTGGAAGAGCGCCAAAAAGCTGAAAGACTGGAGAAGGAGAAGCATAAAGCGGAACTCAATTTTCTCAAGGCCCAGATTCACCCGCATTTCCTGTTTAACACGCTGAACAACCTGTATACACTCACCCTTCAGAAATCAGATCAGGCCCCTACCACGGTAATCAAACTGTCTGAAATGCTGGACTATATGCTTTACCAGTGCAATGACAAACAGGTACCCATTCACAAAGAGATCAAACTGCTGAATAACTATATCGATCTGGAAAAGCTCCGGTATGGGGATCGTCTTGAATTCAGCTTTAGTCAGGACATAGATAACCCTGAAACACCTGTATCTCCACTGATCCTGCTGTCCATTGTCGAAAATGCCTTTAAGCACGGGGCCAGCGGATCGGTGAGAAAACCGAAAATTGAGATTGACATATCTGTAAAGGAAAGTCAGCTTAAGGCGCATGTATATAATACCAAACCACTCAAAGCGCAGGCCGACCCTGCCCGCTATAAGGAGGGCATCGGTGTTTCCAACATCAAACGGCAGCTCGAGCTCATATATCCCGGGGCTTATACTTTGGAGATCACCGAAAAAGAGGGATATTATTCTGTGGATCTTGAAATTCAACTAACCACCCTATGAAGACAAGGTGCTTGATCGTAGACGATGAGCCACTGGCTATACAGCTCCTCAAGGCGCATGTGGAGCAGGTTTCTCTGCTGGAACTGACCGATACCTGCGACAATGCTCTCGATGCCTTTGAGGTGCTTAAAAGCAAGCCGGTCGATCTGCTGTTTCTGGATATACAGATGCCGATGCTGACAGGGGTTGAGTTTTTAAAGTCCCTACCCAATCCTCCCAGGGTAATCTTTACTACCGCCTATCGTGACTATGCCATGGAGGGCTATGAGCTTAATATTGTAGACTACCTGCTCAAGCCTATTACCTTTGAGCGGTTCTTTAAAGCCATCAATAAATACCTGGAGCTGACCCGAAGTACGGTCCCCTTACCCCAACCTTCTGAACTTGCCGTACCCAAACAGGACGAACCTCATATTTACATCAATGTCAATAAAAAGCACCATAGGGTACTGTTTAAGGATATTTTATACATCGAAAGCCTGAAAGACTACCTGAAGTTACATCTCACAGAGGGATCCTTGGTCACTAAAGAAAAGATCAGTGAATTTATGGAGAAGCTACCGGATGGCTTTCTGCGAATCCACAGATCATATATTGTCAACCAAAGGCATATTACCGCCTTTACCGCCACGGATATTGAGATAGGCCGCATGGAAATTCCTATTGGCGGAAATTACAAGATGGAGGTAATGGACAGGTTGAAATGAGCTTCATGGCAGTATCCGGCCGTAAGCACAGCATAGACTCTCTGGTCACACATTACACTTATCTGCTTCCTTAAAATATAGACAGATTTAATGAATCTATTCGCCCCAGTTTCTGTTAGGACAGTGACTTCGGGATTCATATCCATAAGTCAGGTCAAGCATAGCATAGGAGATGATTTAATATGATAGTAGACAAGCCTACTGTGGATAGTGCTCCTGTGACTCTGCACTCAAACAACATACATTTATGAAAGCAGAAATGAGAAAATATTGGTTTATAGCAGTGGTTTGTTTTGTGGGCTTAGGTAGCCTGCATGCACAAGAGCAGGACTTTCAAAAAATTGAGTCTAAATATTTTAAGAACCTCTATAAGGTGAGTGACTCTCTCTACCGCTCTGAACAACCCAATAAGAGAGGATTCAGAGAGTTGGAAAAGGCTGGCGTTAAGACTGTCATCAACTTCAGAAGAGATGTAGATGATGCCCGCAAAGTAAAGAAAACAGGTTTACTCACAGAACGGATTCCTTTAAAGGCATCTGAGATGACCGAATCGCATATT
>DIYF01000169.1:0-19668 GCA_002427745.1 Roseivirga sp. UBA6061
AGACGAGGAGCTCAGAAAGAGCTCGGTTATGTTTATCAAAAATGAACCGGAAAACGAGTGGATCTATCAGAAAATGGCAGCCATCGCCCTTCAGGTAAACAGTGAGCGTTTTTGGTTTGACCTTCTGGGTTTCCATCAGAACCTTCAGCTGACCAACTATTCAGAAGGGGATCACTTTAACTGGCACCAGGACTTCGGTCGGGGTGAGATATCTGACCGGAAAATCAGTATTACCGTTCAGCTTTCAGATCCGGATGAATACGAAGGGGGAGATCTTGAGTTTATGATCAACCACAAGACCGTGCAGGTTCCCAGAGAAAAGGGTACGATCATTATTTTTCCCTCGTATATCCTGCACCGGGTAACTAAAATCACCAAAGGCCAGCGAAAATCTATCGTGGGCTGGGTAGCCGGACCTCCTTTTCGTTAATCCATTTTCAATACCTCATTGTGATTGGTAAGTGCTGATAAAAGTCAACATCTGATGCTCAGGTCAGCCGGGGGCTAGAACTGATCTATGCTTTTCACTTCAGCCCAGGTGCCGGTTTCTTTTGATTCCTCTGAGGCCAGGCCGGTCAGGTGCAGGTTGGCCACAACTTCGGCATTCGCAAAGCCCGGAATGCCACTTTCGACAGCATCCAGAAAGGAGGTTACAGACTCATGCATGCCGGGCCAGTCGGCATAGGGTTGAATGGCAGGCCAGCTTTCAACCTCCCATTCCGGTCTGGCTTTAGTCCTGGTTTTCAGTTCTCCGGTCAAAAGGTCGATCTCAATGTTTCCGTTGTTCCCCACCACTTCCACATCGATCGTTAACTCTTCCGGGCTATCTATATTGACCTTTAGCTCTCCCCAAATACCATCGTAATCATAAAATCCGGTGCTTTGACTTTGTCTGCGTCCTTCGGTGCCATAGCCATCCATGATTAAAACACGTTTGGGGGTAGCATCCAGCAGCACATTCAGTACATGTGTGTACCAGACAGACAGTCTGCCGATATTATTGATGTCCTGACCCGGGTCGGGACCCCAACCGGATTGTAACCGGATAGCCACTGTTTTTACATCGCCAATGGCCTGTTTTTTAATCAGATGAGCAGCTTTGGTAACGGCCGGAATCAGAGCGAGCTCCAAATCTGCATGAGTGATTTGAGGAGCTGCCAACAGGCTTTTGATGATGGTGGGAACCAGGGCCCTGGTATGGGCTATTGGTGGTTCATAAAATACGGCCTTGCCTGAAGCCAGAGCAGCTGTAATGGCTTCGGCATGAACCGGATCAGGCACGGCAATCATTACCGCTTCTATATGGGGTGAAGCCAATAAATCTTCATAGCCCTGATAGATGCTGATGCTATTTCCAAAATCCTTTCTGATTGATTCCAGGGTAGATTCGCTGCGGGCCGAAATGCCAACAATCTCGGCCCTTCCGTCATTTTGTAAAGCCGGCAGGTAGGCATCCTTTACCCAGGAACCATAGCCAATAATACCTATTTTGATTTTCGTCATCCTTCTTCTGATTTACCGTTTTGCCCGTTGTAAATGACCGGGTAAAAAACGCCCGGTCATGTTTAGCACTCCGGAGGTTTCAAATTAGGGACTAAACCGGTCTTTTGCTGAAAGCCAGACCGGGAATACAGTGAAGCATGGTTTTCTTTGAGTAAAGCACCTGGATATTGGCCGGACCTTCCCTCTGCTTAGTCAAGTCTGCATGTGGGACACTACTTGGGCTCCAGTGTCAGCACGTATTGATGCGCTTTATCCAGGTAGGAGGCAACCAGTTCCAGGTCATCAAACATGCTTTCAGGAATGAGTACATAGCCGCGCATAAAGGCCCCGTGTGACTTGAAGCGGGTGGTATTATACGCTTCCATAAACTTCTCACCATCCTCTTTGGACAGCCTGAAGCCCAGCTCTCCCGCCTTATTGAGCAGGGAGAACATATGACCATTGGCAGAGGTGTAAGGCATGGTTTTGCCAAGCCGGGTGAGTTCCGGGCGCATTGCTACGATTTTGTCAAATCGTTTCAGGTTTTCTTCCCACATGGTTACGGTTGTTTTTCTACAAATTCTTTAAAGTTATTCATCCAGCGCTGGGCTGGTTTTCTGTACATTCCCGGAAAGAGAATGGCCATCAGACGTGGCATTACCCAGTTGATTCTCGTGTATTCAATTTCTGAAGTATAACGGGTCTTGTTCTCGCTCAGGGCTATAAACCGACACTTCATGGTGTTGTCCATGTGCTTATGGTGATAATGCCCTTCAAAAACTTCGGGTAGCTGATTGGAAGTAATGGTTTCGGTCAGTTCCATTTCGCCTTTGCCCATTTGGTAGTACATTTTGGAAACAGCACCATCCTGGCCGGCAGTACCACTGACCAGCTCTTTTCTGAGAAAGCCCTCCTGGTACTCGCCCAGGTATTGTGGGTCGGCAAAAAATGCTGCTACTACATGCTGTGGTTTGTCAATATCGATTGAACCTGAAAATTTCATAATAATCAATTTAAGCTTTTTGATGGAATAGGTGGAAAGGGGCTATCCCTTGTGTACAAGCATCCACTGGATCTCGTATTTATCTCTGACCATACCAAAGCCACTGCTGATGGGAAAAAGTACTTTTCCGTCCAGTGCCAGTTTTTCAAAGCAGTTGCGCTGACTTGTGGCATCGGGAAAGGTGAGGTATAGTGAAACATTGTTTCCGGCATGGGTCTGGTAAGCAGGAAGATTGTCTGAGGCTTTGATCGCGAGGTCTCCGGCCTGCAGTTCCGAATTGAAGATCATCTCCGTACATTCCGGAGGCACTTCCATGGGAGATTCTCCAAAGGTCTGCATGGTAGTGATTTCAGCACTGAAGAGCCCGGCATAAAAATGCATGGCCTCGCGACATTTTCCCGGAAAAACCAGGTAGGGTATGGATGGTTGCATAGTATGATTTAAATGAAAAAGTTATTCGATTTCCTCTTTGTTGGTTTTGTCGAATATGAGTCATACAAACCATTTGGAGGTAACAGAACCGTTTTGTTACCTCAATTTCATGCCAGTGGTGTGTTATTTGGCTGAGTGGTTGGCGCGAATATCTGCCAGGTATTCTGAAGGTGATTTGCCTGTGGCCTGTTTGAATACCCGGTAGAAGCTCATCTTATTATTGAAGCCGGATTCCAGCCCGATGTCTATGAGCTGAATCCCGGAATCTTTCTCCTTTAGCATCATGGCCTTGGCTTCTTCTACCCTGTATTCGTTGATCAGTGCCTTGAATGATTTACCAAATTTCTGATTGATCAGATCAGAGACATATTTCTTCTGCAGATCAAGAGACCTGGCAAAACTCTCCAGGTCCAGACTGTCATTCAAATGGGCCTTTTCCACTTCCAGCTTTTCGCGAATGCGCTGTTCGTCCTGAATTACCTGATGAATATTGGCACCGACCGTACTGGCTTTGGGGTTAAGAATATCCGACTTCAGAAAGAACTTATAGGCAATGGACTGGATGAGAAAGGTCATGCTCAGCATGCTGATGCTATTGAAGAGCGGAATTTCCAGTCCTGCAGGCCTTAGTACAAAATAGATCAGCCCCAGGCCCAGTGCTATTGTATAGAGTGTCAGAATTCTGAGGTACCAATTGGCGAGCTGGTTGTTCTTAACGTGCTCTTTATATCGCATCAGTGCGAGTAGAGCAAAGAAGAGATAGGCACCAATGTTTACAAAGAAGCTGAGGCTGAAGTAAAAACTGAAACTGCCATAATCAAGCAGGGCAGCCATGTTTTCCCGGGTAAAGGCGATTTTATCCGGGCCTGGCATCATGTACAGTGGAATATTCATCAACAATATCAGCAGAAAGAAAATGAGGTGGAGTCCATGAACTTTTCTCAACCTGAATTTGGGGTTGGTAATGGCCAGGGCCATAAAGAGCAAAATGGGTGGTTTGATAAAGTTGATGGGGTAACTGATGCCCAGGAGATGAGGTACTTCCTCAATCAGGTTAGTTTCAAAGAGCAGTCGCTCAATCAGGGTGATGCCTTCAATGATCAGAAAAAAGGCGAAAAACTTTTTCGGGAGGGTCTTTTTAGGTTGTAGCAGAAAAACTGTGGCCAGGAAAAGTGCCTGGAAAGCCCCAAAGGCGATAAGGATATTGAATATCAAAGGTGATTCGGTCACAGACAATTAGCTTCGAACGAATATAACCAGCTTTGAGAAAAAGATGAGAACAAAGTTCAGGGGTAGGACAACCTCAAGGACAGTGTCCTTTTGAGGATTACGAGTTTATTCGAGCTAAGATTCTATGAGACAGCCTGTAAACAAAAGCCGTGAAGGACACTGTCCATAAGTATCCACTTGTCTCGGTAGAAGAGGCTCTTCGCTACTCCGAGAACGGAAAAGGAGAGTGGCCGTTCAATACTCATCCTCGTTAAATACAAACTCATCAGATTTTGGTATGGGCCTGGAATAACACCTGATTTTATCGGTGTTGTGTTGAATGTCGATGCCCAGCGAGCTGGCAATAAAAAGCACCTTCTCCAGTACGTCTTTCCTGACGGCTTCTTCGCCCGGTAGTGGTTGACCTGTGTTGATCGATACGCGCCCGCCATTCATTTCAGGGTCTTCCATCTCGAATTCACGTGTAATGGCGCCTTTTCGGTAGTACCTGAAGTCATAGGAGGCGTCTACATCACCAACAGAACAGCTGAATATGTCGAAGTCCAGACTCAGTTTCTTTACACGGTCTCTGACCTCTTTGTTAAACCAGGGAGTATTTCCCCAGTCATCCATCAAATGAATCCAGGCTCTATCTTCTGTCAGGTAGAGGTGAGAACTCTCAGGGTGATCAAGGGGCTTATACTCCTTGTCGGTTACGAGGCTGTAGTTTTCCAGTCCGAGTCTTAAAAACAGTTCTCTATCTGTCAGGGCTGATCCTGCCTTAACAAAGGTGAAAAAAGGAGAGTTAAGGGTACCATTAATAAGTTGCATAGAATCTGATCAGGTTTCTAAAGTTAATAAGGGTTTCGGATTCTCAGAAGAGTTTTCTGAGCGTCACCCAGAATGGGAAAAAGGAATGATAAGTCCGCTTCTTTTCCATGCGCATCGGAGGAGGACGGGACCTCTTATGGCTTGCCGGCTAATCAGGAAGTCACCACAAAGTCTATTTCATGGGCCTCTTGTGGACCGGGGATTTCCAGTTTGGTGACCATCTTGTTCACCACATCTTCCGGTACTTTGTATTCGCGGTTGTGATTCTGAGAGATCAGCGTTTTATAAGGTACTTCCAGGTAGACGATCTTTACTCGACCACCATAGTCGGTGAAAAGCGAGATCCATTTACCTCGCATATCCCCGGTAATATTGGTAGCATTGAAAACAAAGGACTGTCTGGCCCGCATAAACTCTTTGGCCTTCTCTTTTCCCAGCTGGATGACCTGACCATTTTTCTTTTTATCCCTTGGGTCAATCTTGTGTTCTCTGCGAATATCATCCAGCGACAGAACAGGCAGGTCCAGATTACGTGCTATATAAGTGTCTTTACCGCTACCCGGCAGAGCGCACATCATATACACTTCGAACTTCAGGTCATCAAAAGGTATATAGTCAGGCGAAGCCTCTTCCTTATTCAGGTAGAGATAGCGTCCGTAGTCTGATTCAAAAGCCCTGGGAGTTCCAAAGCACTGCTGCTCTTTGCATAGCTCATTGAAGAGCTCTATGCGTAGTAGTATTTCTTCCTGATCCTGACAAATACGGCCCAGGATATCAGCTTTAGCCAGCATTGAAAGGTGTTGTGTATTCACTACCAGACTGGCACCAATTACGGCCTTGGCCGGATCTGGCTTTTCTATAGCCCACAGCGGTAAACCATGGAGTCTTACCAGTTTGGCAATCTGCTCACGAATGCGGAAAGGTGCCGGCATGTCTTTATACAGCAAGGTTCGTACGGTGAACTCTCCCTTTTTGGCATGCCCGGGAGAAACAATGCGCTCCAGGCCATCGATCACTTCCGTACCTGTAGTTGATCGTTTTTCAATGTCATGTGTCAGGGCTGCTGTGAACAGGATATGCTGATCCTGTTCGGAAAGTGCACGGAATTCCGGTAAAGCACATAGCGCCTCAACTACCATTTTGGTATGGGTGAATACATCCCCTTCGGCATGCCAGATCGGGTCCTGTGGAACCCCCTTCATGTCACGAAACCAATCGAACTTTTGCTCGATGACAGCCCAGTCAATCGGCTCTCCGGGTTGATATAATGGAAATTGCCAGCTCATGATTTGCTCATATATTCATAGCCAAACCAGTTGTATTTGGCATAGTCAATCAAAGAGGTTGGTTTCCAGGTTTTGGTCCAGTGTACATTTGTTTTTACATGAGAGGCACGTACAAGCTTAAAGAGGTTGTTGAACTCATTGGCAGCCACAGGCAGGCTGCCGCTGGTGGTTTCAAAACCTTGTTTGTTTCGGATCACAAAACCTTCGGAACAGGCCCTTTGCGTCAAAGGATCATAACCTCCCAGTAGTCCGGGAGTTTCCACGCTTTCTTCCCAGGACATACCAAGGTTCTCCGTCAACCATTTCTCCAACACTTTATTCTCATCCTGACCGGGTTGATAGAAATCGGCCAGGGGAGTGGTGATTTTGATTTCCGGCACAGTAGGAAAATCGAGCATGGCAGCATAGAATTTTACCTCTTCCCAGGACAGCCAGCGATCGCCTTCGCGTACGGCAAAAACGTAGAAATAGGATTCCAGCTTCTTGTAGGCAATGGAGTGGATTCCATACATGTTCTCTCCAAAAATCTCCAGCTCATTCAGGTCATTTTTGATCAGTTGCCAGCGCTCACGCATGGGTTTATCCCAGGGGTGCTCTGTAGGATTGGTGTGAGATCGGGCAAATACTCCTTTTTTATTGAAGCAGTTGTTCTGACCGTCCACCTTTTCAGTGAGTATCAGGCCGGGCATTTCGGCAAAGGCCTGCATATAGCCATCGGGCATAAAGCGGTCGTCAGAAGTAGTTCCGAGACTAATCTGTGCATGTAGGCTTCTGCAATATTTCCTTGACTCACTCACGGTATTTTTTGGCAATCCTTAAGTATACAATTGTCTTGCCAAATACCCTTGTTGATCAGTGGCAATTAGTTGAGTTGTGATGGGTAGGAGGGAACTACCGGTTACTCTTATCATAACAAGAGTCCTGTCCTCCTTAAGGCCAGAGAAGCTAAGTAGTCATTTTGAGCAGGGTTGTCTTCTCTTAATAAGAATGTACTCAGTCGCTTAAGAAATATCCTTACTTTCACTATATGTCTATTGGCAAAAATGTATGGAAGCACAGAAAGGCAGCAGGGCTTAGTCAGGCTGACCTGGCTGAGAAAACACTCCTCTCTTTACGGACTATCCAGAGAATTGAGAATGATAAAAACACTCCACGTAGCTACACGATCAGTGTACTTGCTGAAGCCCTGGGAACAGAGCCCGGAACACTGACGGAGGAGAAGCCAACAGACCATCGCCTGCTCTCAAAACGCATTGCCTCTATTAACCTGGCGGTGTTGTCCATGGTGATTATTCCTTTTGGTAACCTGATCTTTCCGATTGTTCTGTGGAACCGGTATGCATACAATGAGGTGATCGATGAGGCGGGAAGAAATGTGATCAATTTTCAAATAACCTGGTCGCTCATTACTTATACTTTGCTGGCTTTTTCTCCCTTTGCCAATGACTGGCTGGATACCACTTTCCCAATCATATTTATGGTTTTGATAACCGCCATGGTAGTCAATATTGCCGTGGTATTCCGCACAGCCAGCCGGATAAGGTCAGAAAACTACGAAGTATCAAAGTGGTCTTTACGGCTCCTATAGGTCGATTTTCAGAAATGTCGTTTAAATGTCGCCCTGGTTTTCTTCCTGGATTCAGGACTGAGGTCTAGTTTGCTCAGGTCAAAAAAACCGGAATATCTATGAATAGCATTTCGAACAATCTCCGCTATGCCGGGGTAGTGTTGGTGGCCGTACTTTTTTCCTGGCTCAGCCACGAGCTGGCCCACTGGCTGGCATACACAGCCCTGGGGTATGAAGCCGTAATGACCTTCAATACAGTCTATATTAAAAGCGGAGGTCATCGGGCTGAATGGCATATGGTTTTGGTGAGTGCGGCAGGCCCGCTGCTGACTATTTTACAAGCTGTTGTGGTCTATTTCTGGCTTCGCAAAAAAGGCTGGAATCCGAATGTATATCCCTTCCTTTTAATTCCGCTCTATACACGATTACTGGCTGGAGTTATGAACTTTATTAACCTAAATGATGAGGGCAGAATCAGTCATTTTTTGGGAATAGGGGATTATACGCTTTCCATAGTGGTATCCGCTTTCCTGGGACTGCTGGTTTATAAAACTTCAAAGCAGCACAAGCCAGGCTGGCGATACCAGCTGTGGACGATTGTGCTAATCATGATTTTCAGTTCTATACTCATTTTAGGTGATCAGGCCTGGGGAGGGGTATTATTGCCGCTGTAAGAGAGCTTCGGAGCCGTCTCAATTTTCCAATCAGCGTAAAATCTTCATGGCCCTATGTATACAATTCCCATCTGTGTATATACGGTTTTCGGTGTAGTTGAAGGAAATCACTTCTGCTGATTTACTGCTTGTTTCAAAAAAATACTCCCAGCTTTTTACCAGCATAAAAGCCTTAATTCAACTCTTAGGTGAAGGTTTTTACCAGGCTTTAAGCGTTTTTCATCACTCCCTGACCGTCATCGGATTTGCTCGTTCCGATTTAATTTTCTAGCATTGCAAATATATACAGTATATACACTATTAACTGTATAGACAATTGGTTATGATGGAACGGTCTCAAAAGTATTTCGTCATTGCGAACAACGTGAAGCCTGCCTGCGGCAAAGGCAGGTAATCTCTTTGTAAAGTCTCGAATGAAAGATTGAGATCACTTCATTCCATTCGTGATGACGGTTTCTCTGACTTTTGAGACTTCCTCGTTTTCGATTGCTATACAGTACAGATACCTGGAAAGAATGAAGATCATTATATCAAATGCTTCCTCAGAACCGATCTATGAGCAGATCGGTCGACAGATCAAGGCTCAGATTATTTCGGGAGAACTTAAAGAGGGTGATGGCTTGCCTTCCATCCGGAAGCTGGCCAAAGAGCTGCATATCAGCGTGATCACCACAAAGCGCGCTTATGAGGAGCTGGAGAAGGAGGGGTTTATAGATACGGTGGGCGGTAAAGGCACATTTGTGGCCATTCAAAACAAAGAGCTGCTCCGCGAGAAACGAATGAAGTCGGTGGAAGATATGATGTCAGATACCGTCACAGAGGCTAAAAAGCTGGATATCTCCTATGATGAGCTCCGGGAAATGCTGTCGATTCTCTATGATAGCAATGACGAATAAGAAGATTAAAAAAATTGGAAATGAATACACTGGAAATATCGAATCTCTGCAAAGACTACGGAGATTTTAGGCTGGACAAAGTGTCGTTTGATCTGCCACAGGGCTATGTGATGGGGCTTATTGGTCCTAATGGAGCCGGTAAAACCACCATTATCAAGATTATCATGAATCTGGTGATGAAGCAGGAGGGGCAGGTGAAGCTATTTGGCAAAGATCACAGGGAATATGAGGTGGCGGTAAAGAAGAGAATCGGCTTTGTCTATGATACTCCGGGTTACTACCAGCACTTGAATTTGCGGCAGCTGAAGAATGTAGTGTCGCCCTTTTATGAGAACTGGGATGAGGCCGTATTTGAGCGTCTTGTCGATCACTTCAATCTGCCTTTGAACAAAACACTCAAGAAGTTTTCAAAAGGTATGGGCATGAAAGCTTCGATTGCCCTGGCCATGTCGCACCATGCAGACTTTCTGATCATGGACGAACCCACTTCCGGCCTTGATCCGGTAATCAGGAGGGAAGTACTGGAGTTTTTCAGGGAGTTTATGCAGCGCGAAGATCGTTCTATTCTGTTTTCTTCACACATCACTACTGACATTGAGCAGGTAGCTGATTACATCACCTATATCAGGGGCGGCCGGGTAATCTTCTCCAAGACCAAGGATGAAGTTTTTGAGGAATATGCCCTGGTCAAGGGAGGAAATGACTTGCTGGATTATGATACCCGAAGTGCCCTGCTGGGCGTACGGTCCGGGGCTTATGGTTTTGAAGGACTCACCCATAATGTCAATGAGGCTCGTGCTGTTTTCGGAGATAGTGCCGTCTACGACCGGGCTACACTGGAAGACATCATGTTTTTTACAGGACAGAAGTCAAAGACTGTACTATGACACTCCTGAGGCTTTTTGCACGAGATTTTCGGGCTAACGGACTCTATCTGGCTACCAGCTTAGGCATTCTGTTTGTAATGAGCACCGGACTTGCCTATGGTGTGCTGGGAGAGCCCCCGCAAGGTTATGATGACCAATGGGTTCTGGCAGATTCTATAGAAATGTTGCTTTACCTGTCCATGATCATTGTCAGCACTAAACTGGCCTCGATTCTCTTTTTTAAGATAGATGAGATGAATGATGTGCAGGGAACTTTCGCCAGTCTGCCGGTGGCCAGAAATGAGATAGTGAAGGCCCGCTATATGTCTTCATTGGTGCAGGTTTTGGTTGTGCTGGGAGTCCATTTACTGGCCATCCTGCCAGCTGCCTTGATTCGGGGAGGCCTTGACCATATAGGTCTGAAACTTGTCTATCACCCGGCTGTCTGGATCATCAGTTTTGTTCTGGTGCTCTTGTCTAACAGCTTTTCTTTTCCGGTCTACTTCCGTTTTGGCCTTACCAGAGGACTTGCCGTATTCACGGTTATCCAGGTACTGATGCTCGTGACGACCATTGCTCTGCTTGTCAATTTTGTGGATAATGATAGCTTTTTCAGGGCTGTGGAGCAGCTGATCAAATGGGTAGCTGCCCAAAATGCTTTCCTCCTCCTCAGTGCTATTATCGGAGGGACACTGTTGATCATGGCAGGCTCTGCCACTTTATCTATTAAACTTTATAACACCAAAGACCTATGAACTGGAACATGATTTCAAAATTGATAATCAGCGACCTGAGGGTCTATCGCTGGAGTTTTGTGCTGCTTTCTTTCGTCATGCTGGTGATCGGGATGTTCACCATCTTTGTGAATACAAACACCGTAGGGATGTTTACCGGCAGTGGCAGTTCCATAGCCATGGTAGCCATGGCAGCTTATATGTCAGAGATCAAGACTAAATCTGCCTGGATTCATACCCTGAGCCTGCCCATTACCAGGAAGGATATGGTAACGGCCCGCTTTCTTACCATGCTGCTGGTAAGTGCTGTTAATCTGGGGCTGTGGTTACTGGCCTTTTACCTTTTAGCGGGCGTAGTGAAGCCGGAATCGACCGCGTTGATCGGTTCCAGGGAAATCCTGTATACCTGGGTGCATATTCTCTTCCGAATCGCGCTTTACTTCTTTGTCTTCTACCGTTTTAATGTAATTGTTATCGTGGCTGTTTATCTCTTACCTACCGTTTTGTACTCTGTCTTTTCACCTAAGGCCACTCCTATGAGTGATCTGGTACTGGATGATTTCAACCTGTTTCTTACCTGGATATTCGGGAGCCTGATATTGCTGATCGCCTCATACTATTCGGCCCTGTCTTATCTGAAGAAGAAGGACTTGTAGAGGCACTTCGATGTGGGAAACGTCACTCGCCCAAGGCAAGCGACTGGCGGTTGTGCACAAAACCCCGCTCAGCGGTCTCTGCCTGCAGGACCCTGAGCATTTAAGTTTTGCAAGGGGGACGGTTGGTAGATATTCCATGTAGAGTGAAGGGTTCTCAAAAACAAAAGCCCGGGCTTAAAGAGCTATGGGGTATAATGGTCATCAGGGTCCTCTGTGAGAGACTCTGATGGGGTCCCCTCCGTGATGGACCCTGATGGGGAGTTGTCGCTCGCCTCTGGCGAGCGACTGAGATGGTTACTTTTGTGGCGGAGTAACGTGAAACCTATGCTTCAACATTGGCCGGGGCATTCCAGATGCCGGTGGCGGCAGTTTCCTGAGCGTATTGAGCGAAACTCTTCGCTTTTCTGCCCAGTACCTGCTCTACTCCGTTGGTGGTACTGGAATTTCTTCCGTCCAGCACATAGGTGAACAGATAATTAATCAGCCAGCGGTAATCTTCTGGTACCCCGTGCTCTTCCAGCATGGTTGCATAGGCTTCCAGGCTGATGGGGTGGAGCTGAATTTCCCGGCCGGTGGCTTTTGAAATTTCAGCTACCACCTCGCCAAAGGTGAGTAAATCCGGGCCGGTCAGCTCATGTACTTTGCCGGCATGGCCTTCTTCTGTGAGCGAGGCAACTACCACATCAGCAATATCATCCACATCCACATAAGGCACTTTGGTCTCTGTACGGGGCACTGCCACGTGACCGGCCAGGATGGCATCCATAAAGAAGCTCTCGCTGAAGTTCTGACTAAACCAGTCGCAGCGTACCACCGTCCAGTCTATGCCTGAGCTCTTCACGATTTCTTCGCAGCGCTGTGCTTCCGCTTCGCCTCTGCCAGAGAGAATAACCAGGTGCTGAACTCCTGCAGCCACGGCCTCTTTGGTAAAGGCCGTAATGGCTGCAAAGGCGGCAGGTACGGCCAGGTCTGGCTGGAATGTAATGTAGACTTTGGTGACTCCTTTGAGTACCCCGGCCCAGCCTTCCGGGTTATGCCAGTCAAATGCGGGAGTAGCACTGCGTGATCCGAGTCGTACATTTTTACCTAGTTGGGTCAGCTTGTCTGCTACTCTGCGACCGGTCTTACCAGTCGCTCCTAATACTAATATTTGTTCTTGTGTCATGATTTTGTTGTTTTTGAATTATTGAAATGGAGGAGATTTCCTCCTGTTTTTTTGATTAAATGAAAGTGGTATTTACCTGTCCGGGATGGCGTACAGCCAGGAGTAACAGGATAAATGAAATCACAGAGAAGACTGTTCTGACATTGTGCAGGCGATTCCATTTGAGCTCATAGGCCTGTCGGGTCATTCTGAGCTCCTCAGCTCCCAGCTTGTTCAGTTCGATGAGGTCCAGTGCTTCATTAAGAGGGACATTGCCCGCAGCGGTAACACCAACTGTACCGGCTACATAGACGATAAAGGCGGCCATCGTGAAATAGAATGAGGGACCTATCTCCACCTTGAATTCCAGGTAGGTACTCCAGAGCATCATCAGGAGCGCTCCGAAGAAGATGGCGAAAAAGCCGGGGTTCAGAATAGCCCGGTTAATCTGCTGCATGGCCTCCAGGTAACCTGGGTCAGTCATGCGTTTGGTGCCCGGTATTACGGAGACGGCCCAGGCATAAAAGAGCCCGGCAGAAAGTCCTGTGCTCAGCAGGGCAAGGATTGAAATAATTGTTTTCATCATGGTTTTGGGTTTTAATGAGATGAGAGTCTGTCCGGCACTCATTCTGTTCAGTGTCTGATTTTGATTTTCCAGTAGAGCCAGATCACCAGGATGTTCTCTGTCACCAGAATGTAGAGTAGCGGATAGGTGAAGAATTCGTAATGGTCTCTGCCGTGTATGGGGATTTCGATTAATGGTACTGTGATGATGGCATCGAGTGCCATGGCCACTGCCATCATGATCAGGGCCAGGCTTAGGCCATGTCCTCCAGCGCCCTTTTTATAGTAGTAGGCCGTTCCCTGCCAGGCCATGAGTAATATGGCGATACCGATCAGGATGCCTTGTATTACCTCCGACTCCTGTATTCCGGGTATGAAATTGAAAATGGCGAAGAGGCTGAAAATGCCCAGCCATACCAGGCCACCTGCTGTAATTGCTCTTTTGATGTTCATATCTTTTTCGTTTTTGATATGTCAAAGGTGCGGGGTATTGAATGGAATGATTTGTCGGAAAGGGATTCCGATTTGTTCAGAAAGGATTACTTGTGTTCGAGATAGAAAAACTCAAAATGCGAGATATCCCGAGTTGCGATATATCTCGCATGTATGTTTTGAAAAGCAGAATTGTGGGCTGGAGGAAGGACATCAGGGTCCTCTTTGAGAGATCTTGCTGGTGGGGTGGAGTTGTCACTCGCCAAAGGCAAGCGACCGGGAGATGCATACCAACCCCGCTCAGTGGTCTCTGCTGGCAGGACCCTGAGCATTTGAGCTTACTGATTTCTGATGTCTGATTACTGTTTACGGAATACGAAATACCATCACCTGACTACCTCACTGGGTCTGAAGCCGAATTTCTTGGTAAAGGCGTTGGAGAAAGAGCTCAGGCTTTCGTAACCTACACCCCAGGCGGCCTCCTGAATGGTGGTGTCACCGCTGCGCAATAGCTCATGGGCCTTGTTAAGCCGTTCGTTCTGTAGGTGTTTGAAAACCGGTACTCCGAAAAGCTCTTTGAAATTCTTTTTGAGCTTGTAACTGTTCAGTCCTATGAGCTTGGAGAGCTCAGCGAGAGAAGGAGGGGTGACCAGGTTATTGGTTAGGATTTCTTTGGCCTGATAGAGTTTTTCTCTGTCCGGATTTTTGCGTGCCAGCGTCTTTTTATCTGCCAGACCTGCAAAGAAATGTGAGAGCAATTCGGTTACCTGACTTCTCAGAAACATCATGCGGGTGGTACCTTGGTAAGTAGTGTTGAAAATTTTGTCCACGGCCTCCTGCATTTCCGGTGTCATGTAAAAGCCTGGGCCTCCGACTACCGGAGCGAGTGGATTGGTCAGGGTGGCCAGGTGCTCTTTGAAAATCTCCTGCTCCATGGCCGGAAGCTTTTTCAGGTTTTTCAATGTGGACACGATGCATACACACTGCAGGGGCTGCTCAGGCGATACGGTATGTTCAAACATGGTTTTGGCATCACCATAAAATGAGATCGCCATGCCTTTGGTATTATGGAGCTGGTGACAGTAATCTCCCAGCCGGATATTGAGCTCTACTTCTCCCGACCCATAGAAAGCCATTCCCAACACACTGTCCTCAAAGCCACATTTTTCAACAATGGTCTGCTCTGAAGCAGACTGCTCTATCAGTACTATGAAATTGTTGATTTCTAAAATATCCCGGGTCATGAGAATTCTAAGGAGATGGATACTTAATACGGTTTCCTATAGTTACTGTTTGGTGATCTTCCTCACTTCAGCATCGAGTCCGGTCATTTGCCAGTGTCCGAGTGACATAGGGATATTGCCGATGGCGTTCAACTGATCAAAGAATTCTTTGCTGCTGAAAGTTTTTCCATTGGCCTCCTGCACCCTGGCAAATTCTGCCATAGCGTTTCTCATAAGGTGTTTACCAGTGATATAGCTGGTGCCATAACCTGGCTGACGCAGGTACAGGTGCTGCTCGAAAATCAGCAGTTCTTTTTCAGTCTTCATCCAGCCACGTGGCGTGTATTCTGAGTGTATGCCACCGGCCTCTTCCATGGTCATTTCATTGGCATGGGCATAGAGTGAGCCCAGACCGCGGGCGGCCCTTTGGGCGATCATAATCAGCACGATTTCTCTCGTGCGCGGAGAGTCGTCATACAGGCCAGCATGCATAAACATTTCTTCTACTCCCGTAGCTACGCCCTCATTGCGGGAGTCAAAGATGTTATAGAGCAGCGGCTTTCTGCGTACCTCACTGGGGTGGGGTTCATTGTCCATACGGGCCAGCTCAAACCAGTGATAAAAGTGAGAGTACAAAGGACGAGGATCATAGTGCTCTCCTATTAGAAAGAAGTTTCTTTTTTCCTTTGGTACATAATTGCCAAGGTGTTCTCTTAAGGCGGGTTCCCAGTAGTCTTTTACCGTTACAATGTCCTGTTGATCGAGAAAGTCCATGAGGCTGCGGGCAGCTTTCTCAGCCATCGCATCATAGGCTTCAGGCGAGTCGGCATCCCTGAGTTCCGGCAGGTTGCGGTTTCTGTGCTCTTCCAGTTTCAGGTCAGACCAGGCGCTGGCCAGTTCGGCTTTGAGCAACATCACCTCATCTTCCCAGGTCATAGGCACCAGGTGTACATTTTGCATGTACCAGGTATAATTTTCCTTACCAATACCGGAAGGTCCGGTCTTACTTTTTGCTTCTTCTTCCAGCCACACAGCCAGGTCGTCTGTAGAACTGATAGCCTCCTGAATCGCAGCTTCCAGGTCGCTTTGCCCTTTGATGCCTTCCCATTCCATTATGCCTTTCAGGTTCTGGCTTTGGCTGCGGATATCGCGAATCCCGGCAATCCAGAGCTCCCGGGCATTTCCGGTAAGGTTGAGCTTAGCCTGACTGTTAAGGGTAGGGATTACCTTCAGTTCTTTCAGGAGTTTTTGTTTTGAGGCTGCATTTAATGGAAAGTCATAAGTCCATATTTCAGTAGTGCCGTGATGGGTAGGGCCTTCATGAGCAGGCACATCACTGCGGTACATCCAGAGAGACTTGTAAAAGGCAGGGTCCCGCACCCAGGGTTTGAGAATGCGGTGATTAAAGTCATAGCCATTCATTTCTGCCCAGATGATATGCCAGTCCACCTGATGCTTAACAGACCAGCCAGTGGTATCAATGTCCATGAGCCTCGACTGCAGTTTCCTGAACTCTGGCCAGCGCTTTTCAAAGGTAGCAGCCGTGTAATCAGGCGCACCCTCTCTCAGGGGAGGTGTTTCAAAAGTCCTCCAAGCGCGGTATAAACTGACGAGTTCGGGATTGTTATCCGATGTCTGTGTTTGTGCGGGTTGACAGCTGAAAATCAGACAAAGGATCAGGGGAAGAATGGAATAGCGTAAAAGCTTCATGGGTCGATTCGGTTTGGCCTATTAAGATAACTCAAAATGAAAGAAATCAGCTATCTTTTAGGAAACAGTAACGGATGAAATAGGCGTGTCGCTGAACTTGAGCAATTGCTCAACTGACGAATCAAATGTGTTTAATATTTATTTAAATTTCTTGAGAAGAATAAGTTTGGCCCAGTGAATTAGATATTTGATCTCGACTAAAATATTTGAAAGTTTGGGGTGGGGCGAATTGAGGAAATTGCTTCTTTATTCTCTTTAGGGGAATCTTAGAACTTAATCTTCTAAAGCTTCCAATAACTATCCCAACTGCGCGTGTTGAATTAGAGTAATAATCAAAAAATCTCTGTTCATCAATTCCTAATATATCTGAATGTTTGTCCCATATATCTCGAGGAGTGGATTTAATTAATTCTTTAATTCTACATACTCCAATAATTGCCATCTCTGGAGAGGTGCTGTAAACAATCATTAAATCTCCAGGTTTAGAACTGGGTGACGCCTTGCGCAGTTCAATCTTTTTGGTCCCATTGAAGATTTTGTGAGCGAACTCAGGCTTAATGGAAACAACAACTACTTTACTCATTTGCAATTTGTTCAAAACCTAATCTATAGAGTTCTATAAATATTTGATTGGATATCTCTAAGGGAGCAGCAAAGGTATTTCTTTTTCGATCGTGTTTCATCAAAATATCATTTACTGTATTAAACGATACAGGACGTTTATAAACTTCTGTATCGCTAAACTTGAGCACTTTAATATGATTACTAGCTCTACTCTTAGCTAGCTTAAAAATATTTTTCCACTCGTATATACCATAATGTTCAAATCGTCTAAAGAGTTCTTTTGCCTCTCCTGTTATTACTTCGTCAAGGTATGAACTTGCTACAATTGAATTAGTCCGAATGGCATTTTTATCTTTTGTGCTACTGGCATACCAAAGTATCCTAGCAGGAAACTTTTCTGAAACAGGATTAATATTTCTATAATAGATATTTTCTCGGTTCCAAACGAGGGATGCCTGCGCACCGAACATATAATCATTGGCTGCATAATGGTCGAAAAGTTGACTTGCCCAGTAAGGTTTTATTGGAACTATATATACTGGTATGTTAATGTTTGATATTTTTAATGGCCAAAGTTTCCTTTCCAGGTTAATACCGAATTCAGTCAAACTCAAGTCTCTAAGTCTCTCCTTTATCCTATCTTCTTGGAGAACTTCACTCATCTCAGAAATCTCAAAAAGCTGATTACTGTTGATGACCTTTCTAGCAGCAAATTTCACCCAAATGTTGCCTTGCAGTGAAAACCCCATGGCTTCGAGCGTTTCTTGATCCGTTGTGTCTATGAATATCTCAGAGATTTTGATTAGATGCTTGTGTTGGTCTACAGCAAGTTTGATGGCCTCTGATACGAATTGCTTGAATAAAGTATTGGCGAGTTTTGATTTAGTGGTTCTTATAATTGGAATGTAAACATCGTTAGACCTTAACTCGGATATCCAGATTCCCAAGACTTTTGCGTCTTTATCTCTCAGTACTTTGACTTGATTGTTTTGGATGTCGGTTGCAGATTGGGTGAGTTTGGCCCTAAGCTCGTGTTTTTTTTCTCCTTGATCCCTAGCTAATAAGTTCTCTACTAATGAATCAATTTGATTTGACCTTAGGGTATTATAGTCGTAAATAACACCAGCCAGCCGAGCTGATTCATAATTTGACCTATTGACATTTTCGTGTATCGTCAAGATGACATCAATAGGTCTGAGAACTTCAATGCCATATTGTTGGTTAATTTTAGCGCCTGCATCCAATAGTTTCTTGTCAGTTGTAACAAAATAGCCTATTTCGCTTGCTATAGATTCAGCTAGTTGCCTTTTGTCAGATACGTCATTGATGGTATTACTTGGTATGATTTGATCAATACTCTTAAATACATCATCCCTATAGTCTGGGTCAAATTTAGCCTCATAAAAATGAGTGAGGAAGGATCGAGTTTCATTAGCCCTTATGTCATCTTGATCTCTCTTTATTTCATTGAAAATCTCTGGGACATAGTAATAGTCTACGATATCGACAAGCCAGTCTTCTAATAAGAATTGAGAACCAGTGTTGTCATATTCTTCTGTGCTTCTTAATTTGATTATTATATTGGAATCTAGAACAACTTTTTGTTTGGGTGAACTTGCTTGGGAGAGGGAAAACAAATCAGGATTTCCGAAGTCGTACCACCATTTATAAAGGTAGTTTTCTTTTTTACTACGACTCCGAACTTTATTCATAGCTTTAAAACCGTATTTTTCCCAGAGTGCCGATGCTTCTGAGTAATCGGTTCTACAACTAAGAGCAATACCTTTAAATGAACTTCTAAATTTAGCTTTGACAGTATCTAGTAGGGATTTAGCAATTCCCTTGTTTCGGGCTTCATCTGCAATACATAATTGAATTATACGAATAGAGTTTTTGCTCTGTGTTATTGAAAAAAGGACATATCCAAGTAACTGTCTTTTTTCATGGGCACAAATTAGAAAGCCGCGATGCGCATGTTCTATGTAGGCACCTTCAGGAAAATGTCCTAGAGTCTTACTGTTCTTTGTGCCTAGTTCTACGACCTGTTTGATCAAAAGTGTATCACTAAAGATGTTTTCAATTTTCATAGCTGATTAATCACAGATACGTCAAACATGGAAAAGCAAATAGTACTGTGTTGACTGTTCAATAAAATTTTGAATATACTGAATTATTATTAATCGAATTTTTGATAGAAAAAAATAAGACTAAAAAAGCCTTGTTTTAGCCAAAAATTAGTATGATTACGATGCTTCACTGTGTTGTTTATAGAATTTAACTGATCTCATTTCTGAGCACTTCCAGCGGAGGTTTGTTGATAACACTTCGGCTGTTGACGAGTCCGATCGCTATGGTCAACGCGGTTATGGAACTGAATATGACCAGCATTGGTAAT
>DIYF01000169.1:19748-42672 GCA_002427745.1 Roseivirga sp. UBA6061
TGGTAATAAGGAGGGGGAGAAGGTGGCGTCAAAATAGAAATGGCCCAGCCCCAGACTGGCCAGCAAACCTAATACAATGCCGGAGGCAGAGGCGAGCCCGCCCAGAAAGAAGTATTCCAGTGCGTTGATCCGGAAGATTTGCTTTTTACTGGCTCCCATGGTACGCAAGAGTACACTCTCTTTTATACGCTGGAATCTGGAGAGAATAACAGAACTGATCAGAACGAGTAGTCCTGTCAGGATACTTAACACTGCCAGAAACCGGACGACAAAAGATACCTTTTTCATGACACCATTCAGGGTTTCCAGCATCATGTCGAAGCTGACAACAGATATACCGGGATAACGGCTGACGATCTCTTTTTGAAGATCTACCCTCGCCCTGAGACCGCCCGTTTTTACCAGTAATACGTGGAACTGGGGTGCTTCCTCCAGCACTCCGGTCGGGAATATTGCCTGGAACTTACTGTTTACCCGGTCACTGGTTACAGAGCGTCTGCTTCCGAGAATCGTGGTAATGGGAATGCCCTGAACATCCCAAATCAGGGTGTCTCCCAGATTTAATTTAAGGAAACGGCTAATCATGCCGTTCATGCTGATCAGGATGGCATCCTCGTCAACACCTTCAAGCCATAAAGGCCTTTCCTCCGGAATTTGAAGCACGCCTTCCATCAGTTTTTCTGTATCAACAAGACTATCCCGATAGGTAACATGCCACTCGGAAGGAACAATACCAAAGAGGTCTCTTTCCTTGTGATTGAAATAGGTGCCATTGACAGAGCGCAGTCGCATGGTCACTACAGGTGCCTGAGCCGTAATGATCATGCCTCTCTCTTTGGTCATGTTTTCTACCTCCTCAAGCTGATAATCCTGAACATCGAAGATCATCAGATCCGGAATGTCATCAGTTTTCCGGACTTCGAGCTTGTTGAGCAACAAAGCCTGAATGAAGAATAAGACGGTAATGAGGGTAGCTGCCAGCCCAAGGGATGAAACAAGCACCAGGGTTTGATTGTGAGGCCGGTAGAGGTTGGCCATGCCCTGTCTCCATTCATAGCTCCAGCGTGAAGGGAAAAAACGTCTGACCAGCCACATACTGCCTTTAGCCACAGAGATCAGGAGCAGAAAGGACACAATAATGTAGGAGCTGAAAAGCAGACTGTCTTTTAATCGGCCGGTTTGGATAAAGCTGAAGGCCAGGATAAACAGGCAGATGACGATGTAGATGATGCCTTGCGTTCTGCTCACCTTCTTTATGGTGGTATCTCCGAGGTTTCGGAGTGTAACCAGTGGTGATACATCCCTCAACCTTACCAGGGCAGCCAGGGCAAAGAGCACGGTGAACAGCACTCCTGTGAATATGCCTACCAAAACAGAGCTCCAGGAGATGGCAAAGCTGACTTCCAGGGGTAAAAAATCTGCGAAGACTGTAGGTAGGATGGCTTGAATCAGCACCCCTGCCAGGGCACCAACGACAGAACCCAGAAGACCCAGAATGCTGATCTGACAAAGGTAAATCAGAAAGGTGTCTTTACTTGTAACTCCCAGACATCTTAAAATGGCTACCAGCCGGGTCTTTTCTTTGGTATAGATATTTACGGCACTGGCTACCCCGATGCTCCCCAGTAAAAGAGCGATAAAGGCAATCAGATTGAGATAATCTGTAGTATACTCGAAATGACCACTTACACGGGCTTTTTGGAGGTTGACGGTTGTTTTGGGAGTCGTGCCCAGTTCTCCTTCACTTCCCGGGCCATAATTGGTCCAATGGTCCCAGTCAAAATCTTCGGCAATATCATCGAATTTGTAGAAGTGGCGATAGCGTACCTTACTACCAAAACCTATAAGCCGGGTGCTGTCCAGGTATTGCATGGGAATGTAGACAATCGGATTGGTCAGTATATCTGTAAGGGGAGCAGATGGGGTTCTGATCAGGGAGCCTTCTATCAGAAAAAGCATTTCCCCGATTCTCACAGAATCTCCGGGTGCCAGGTCATACTGGAGCAAAATCCCCTGATCTACGAGTGCTTTGGGTTGACCATCGCGAAAGGTAGCCTCGGCCCCGGCAGGTTCTGATTGTATTTTACCGTAGTAAGGAAAATCACCCTCCAGTGATTTTACATTGACCAATCGGCTATCGCGGGTTTTGGGAAAGAAAGCCATCGACTGGAAACGGGCCTCTCGCGACAGTTGGTGTGGCATGCTCTCCAGTGTCGGAAAAACCAGAATAGAGTCATTGCTGGAGAGGGCCAGATCGGCTCCCAGCAGCTCTTTGGCCTTACTCTCAATATCCCGCTGAAGGTTAATGCTGGCAGAGTTGATAGATACCAGGGCGGCTATGCCTATGATAATAGATGACATAAAGAGCAGCAATCGTGACTTGCTTCTTCGTGCATCTCTCAGGGCCATGGTTAAGATCCATGACCATGAAGTCTTATGAACCGGCACACTTATTATTCTATCCATAAGGTACCTGCATTCATTGTGAAAATTTGGGCATTGACTTTGATTGACCTGATTTTACGGCTTATGTACCGGCCTGTTGCCAATACTAACTAAAATATTGTTTTGGTCTTTGTATTCAAACAAGACTATGGTCTTTGCCCAGAAGTGACAAGGTCTTTTAAGAAAGAGTTTTAGGTTGTACCTTCGTGCCGATGAATTTTAAGATGCAACATAGCAGCGAATCCCAATTTTGTTCAAGCCATGAACGGAACAGGACTCTTTTGCTATTGCCGGAATTCATTTGATATAGAGAATTAAAAAATCAAATATAGCGTGAGCGTCCAACCAAAAAGTTGGACGCTTTTTTTATGAATTAGCTTTTGGAATGATCAGTAGGTAACAAGAAAATAGGGCCGATACTTTGAAGAGAACGATTGGGAGACAGACAGTTGCACTTGAAAAAACCGACAATTCATGTGGGGTGGAATTGTATTACCTAAATTCTATGTAAGTAATTGATTTTCAGGTAATTAATCGAAATTTTTCTTGCATTGTATTTACCTGAAGCTGTATGTTTGTATCATCAAAATTGAAGCGAGATAAAAAATGAAATTTTATCAATCATATAGTTATAGCTCCTGTCAATACTGCTCGCAACAAGAATAGGAATACGGGTCATATCGGGATGGAATAACTTAATCTCATAAGTAAAAGGAGAAAAGTTAAAGAGGCATCCCGTGAGAACAGGATGCCTTTTCTCTGTCTGGATGCCTTAGGAAGTCCCTTCAAAAACATTGGAATCAGCAATTCAAATTACTGCTTGATCCGATAAGTTGTGTTGCAGAATTAACCGGTTCTGACTGTCTCTCAGAGAGGTCTGCAACACATATGCTCTGCTAGTATAATGGATTAGTACGTCCCACTTTCTATGGGGTAATAGGAGTTCGATTCTCCTGCAGAGTACCATTATGGGGTGTTTACTTTAACGGGGCTTGCTCTGCTGAAGCTACGCACAGGTACAGCTAAAAAACTCATAGTGACTGAGGAGAATAGGGTTCTCCCGACAGCTATCGAGACCTAAAGACACCCAAAAATGGCCTATGGTGTAAAGGTAGCACGCCTGAATTTGGCTCAGGTGGTCGGGGTTCGAATCCTCGTAGGCCAACAGTTTACCTGATTAAGGGTGAAAATAAATGGAGAGTAGGCAGATATTGGTTTGCTGCGCTCGCCTGCTAAGCGAGTTCTCAATGTTGAGATGAGGGTTCAATTCCTTTGCTCTCCGCTGATATGGTTCCTTTGCGGGAGTTATGAAATGTAATAGGAGGTAGTCCGGTTGGTCGAGGAAACTGTCTTGAAAACAGTCGGGTGTAAAAGCTTCGGGGCCTGCCTGCTGGCAAAGGCAGGGTTCGAGTCCCTCTGCCTCCGCTTATGAACATGTAGCTAAATTGGTAAGGCGGAGGTCTGCCTGTCCGCCATACAAGATTTTGGCAGGCGGGCAAAACCTCTTATTGCGGGTTCGAATCCCGCCATGTTCTCTCATTCTGAGTAGAGTTGAGACTATTAGAGGTGCAAGCTACACTTTCAATATGCTGATCAGAGCATCAGCATTCGAGTCCCGCCATGTTCTCAAATCATCTGGAATACTGACTGATATGGAATGATCAAAGGCTCTCTTTATACCTGGCAACCATGGCTTCCTGAGTTTCGGGTTCTTCGCTGCCATTTAGCTGATCTTTGAGCATTTGCCCCATGGTAGGCATTTCGCTACGTGCTATCTGTGTACCCGCAGACCACAATTCCGAACGCATCAGGGCTTTGGCGCAGTGTAGGAAAACTTCTTCTATTTCTATGATCAGACTGGTTTGAGGCCGGTGTTGTTGTTCTGTGAACTTATCAATTATGTCGGTATCGGTGGTGATGTAGGCCCTTCCGTTAATTCTGAGAGTCTCATCCATACCCGGTATGAGGCAAAGTATGCCTGCTCTGCCGGTATCTACAATATTGCGAAAGCTGTCTAAGCGATTATTCCCCTTGCTATCAGGAATGGCAATGGTGTGGTGATCAAGTACTTTGACGAAGCCGGGCTTACCACCCCTGGGGGAGGCATCTACCTGCCCGTTTTTGTTGAAGGTGGAGAGCACCAGGAATGGAGACTTTTCAATGAAATTGATAGAATGTGTTTCCAAAGCAGATAGTACTTTGTCTTTTGCCCTGCCTCTGGCTGTTCCATAGAGCTTTTCCAGCTGTTCTGTGTTCTCAATCTTCATATCAGAAAGTTGAAGAATCCGCCAGCTAAAATCAATGCCGGATCAGAAAAGAGCAAGGGGCCGGTTTGGGTCTCGTAGTCCAAGAAAACTCTCACCGACTCTGAACTTTCCTGTTATTATCCGTCTGACCTGCGGTACTGACGGGGTGACCAGTCTTTTTGAGTGCGAGCTGCTTACCTACTTTCCTGATAACCAATTGCTGGTAACTAAACAAAGTGGACAGGTGAGTTATTTAATCTTCCTGAGTTCCTCGGCAACGGCTCCGTTCTCCTTTACCACCATCTTAATGACCTTGCCGGAATCGTCCTTGACAAAGCTGAAAGTGATGGGACGTTCTTTGATAAAGAAAGTGTCAGTGCTTTGAGGGTAGAGGGTGAAGCCGAACTGTTCGGCTTTTAATGCAAGATTCGGGGTGTCAACCGAGATTACAACAGTACCGGTCTGATCTCCCTGAAAGGTGCCTGAGAAGGGACTTAGGTCCACTGCGCTGAGCTCTATTTCTTCTTTGTCGTTTTTATAAGGGACGGGCTGATGGTCATAGCTGAGCACGCGTGTCATTTTCCAGCTGTTGTTTTTAAACTTCCAGATATGGGTAAACTTCGCAGATTCCTCCGGATATTCGTTTTGGCCGGTCTTGTGTCTGTAGAAAATATGCTCGCCTGTTATGATGGCCCCATAGTTATTCAGGGGATACACCTTGACGGTTTCTGCAATGGCTTCTCTTCTCAACTTTGAATCAGGGTTTCCACAGAGTCCGTTTCTGAGCGTCTCCTTTAATGCGGTCTTTGTATCGGTAAGGCCTCCTTTGTCATGATAGAACTCGAGGTCATCGGTAAAGAAGTGAGTCATTTCGTCCAGTTGACAACCGTTGTAGGCTTTCCAGAAGAGCGCATCCTGATTGCGTATGATTTCTTCAAGTGTTTCACCCTGGGCACTGAGTGACTGGCCTGATAGGGTGAGAATAAAGAGTATAAGTGTCCTGATGCCCAATGTGTAGATCGGGGAAAGTGTAGTTTTCATATTTGTACGTTTAATGGCCTCTTGCAGTGCTCCTACGGAGAGAATCAGAGGAGGAGAGGTATGAGTTGTTATTTGAGTATTCGTGTTTCTATGAGTTTTTGATAGCCGTGACTATGATTGGTTCATTCGCCTGACCACTCACAGTGGTCGGACGAATTTACTCTTCGTGGTCAGACGAATTGTTGTCCTCAGGGTCCGCTTTGCGAGACCCTGAGGGTGGGGGTATCAATGAAAATGTTATTCGTTTCTTAAGCTTTTTGAGGGATTGACCCGCGCTGCTTTCAATGTCTGCATGCCCACTGTGAGCCAGGCGATCAGGAGGGCCGAGATACCGGCCGCTGCGAAATACCACACGTTCAGTTCAATCTTATAGGCAAAACCATCCAGCCAGCCCTTGATCAGGTAGTAGCTCACCGGCATGGCCACCAGAATGGCGAGTCCCACCATGCGGTTGAAATCAGTAGATAAAAGCCTGACAATACTGGCCGTAGTGGCCCCCAGTGCTTTGCGTATGCCAATTTCCTTACTTTTCCTCTCGGCAGTAAAGGCAGCGAGACCAAAGAGCCCCAGGCATGAAATGATGATCGCTGCTCCGGCAAAGAAGCGGGAAAGTACCGAAACTCTCTGCTCGGCTACATATTGCGCAGCATACTCCTGATCCAGGAAATGGTAATCGAAGGTAAAGCCCTCATTGTAGGAGGTGTAGAACGCAGTGAGCCTCTCTACCACCTGCCGTTCCTGTCCGGCCGCGATTCGAACCACCATGTCAGTAAGAAATTCTTCGTCAAGCCTGATAAACAATGGCATAATGGCATCGTGAAGCGACTGTGAATGGAAGTCCTTTACCACTCCGATGATCTGTACATCCTTACCCCAGAGGTTCACCGTTTTCCCAATGGGATCTTCCAGTCCCATAATGCTGATGGCTGTCTCATTGAAGATGATTTTGTTTTCATAGTCCGTTTCTCTGGTAGGGTCGAGTGCTCTGCCGGCTACTATTTCAATCCCCAGGGTTTCTATGAATTCCCCCCCTGTGCTCATGTTGTTAAATCGTACTTCAACGCCCGCTTCTTTGTCTTTCCAGTGAAGATCAGTGGTAAAACCACCGGCAGTGACTATGGGGTGGGAGGTAGCTCCTATACTCTGGACACCCGGTATGTTTTCTACCTCGGCCATAAAGGAACGCATATTGGCGTTGACTTTACCCTCGTTTTTGAACATGAGCACATTCTCCTTGTCATACCCGAGGTTGGTGTTCTGAACATATTCTATTTGCTTGTAGACTACCACAACCCCTACAATCAGGGTTACAGAAAGGGCAAATTGAAAAACTACCAGCCCTTTGCGGGCCCAGAGTTCACCTACAGAGCTTCGGATTCTACCTTTCAGAATTTCTACCGGTCTGAAGCCCGATAGGTACAGAGCGGGGTAGCTGCCGGCTACCAGACCGGTGATCAGTACAATGCCTAGAATGGTAGAGATCAGATTCTGATCAAAGGCCAGTACAATCTGCTTGTCAGTAAGTGTATTGAACTGTGGTAGCAGCAACCAGACCATGCCAATGGCCAGTAGAGCGGAAAGGGTGGTAAGTAGGAGTGATTCTTCCAGGTACTGGGCAATCAATTGACCTCTGCCTGCTCCAATGGCTTTTTTAACCCCGATTTCCTTTGTCCGCCTGGTAGCTCTGGCTGTTGAGAGGTTCATGAAGTTGATACTGGCAATCAGCAATATGAAAACGGCTATGGCAGAGAAGAGACGTACATATTCTATGCGTCCGCCTGCCTGTACTCCATTCTCGTAGTTGCCATAGAGGTACTTATCAGCATAGGATCTCACAAAGAGGGTGACATTGGAATTCTCTGCCCGCTCTTTGACAAAGCGTTTGAGTTTTGCATTCAGGGCGGCCACATCGGTATGCTCTTCCAGTACTACCCAGGTCATGGAATTATAATTATGCCATTGCACATCCCGGCCCACCATATCCCGGAATACCTCAAAAGACATCAGGAAGTCGAATTGATCGGTTGAATTGTCCGGAGTATCTGCAAATACGCCTTCAATGATGTAGTTCTGGCTGAACTGAAGCAGCGACCATTCTACCGTTTTTCCCATAGCGGCTTCTGCCGATCCGAAGAGATTGATGGCGAGCGTTTCGGAAATGGCGATACCTTCCTTTTTAGCCAAAACCTTGCTGCGATCACCGTGTATGAGTGGATAGGTGAATACGTTGAAGTATTCTTTACCGACAAATTTACCTTCAGCTTTCACTGTTTTTTCCTGGTAGGTCAGTGGCATTTCACCAAACCACGCTTTTGGTGTTCCGGGCACAGCGATCTTAATTTCAGGGACTTCTGCTTCCAGTACATCCGCCAGGTGTACCTGAGTCCATTCTTCGGTGCGCAGCATGCCTGACTCTTCATGATTGAGCATAACCTGATAGAGCAGATTATCAAGGGTATGAAACTTGTCCATCCCTTTTTCATCGGCCACCCAGAGGTAGATAAACAGGGCACAGGCCAGCCCGCTGGTCAGCCCGATAAGGTTGATGAAAAAGGCGCTTTTATGACGGGCAAAACTGCGCAGACTGATTAGTAAGTTGTGTTTAAACATGTCGTAATAGTTGAGTTTTTGAGTTCCTTTAAAAGTTCTGATAATACCGGGGCGAAAGAGCTGGAGTACGTCTTTGGCCAGTAACCACCTGGCCTTTCTTACTCCTTTTCTTTCTGTCCGAAGTTCATATCGCTCCACCAGATCTCCTTCAATATCTTCCACCATCTTGGGGTCACAAAAGAGGCGGAAGAACTTCAGCAGAAATTGAGGGGGCGATATCGGCTTGTCTGATTTCATTTATGTCCTTAACTATTCACTTCTCAGCGTTACAGCAGGGTTGATCATCACCGACCTGAGTGACTGGAAACCAATGACAAGCAGAGAAACCGATAGCGCTAAAGCCCCTGCTATCAGAAAGGTAAACACAGGAATATCAATGTGATATGAGAAGCTGTTGAGCCAGTTGTCCATCATGATCCAGACAATAGGGGTCATGATAGCAAAAGAGGTCAGGACAATAAGGAGGAAGCTTTTGGATAGCATACCAATCAGTTGTGTAACGGACGCCCCGAGTACCTTACGAATGCCTATTTCTTTTCTTCTCTGTTGTGTTGTATGGGCTACCAGGCCCAGAAGTCCGATAATGGCAATGGTGGCCGTGAGTCCTGAGAAAAAACCAAATACCTGCTTGGTCTGGGTCTCTTTCCTGTACAGATTGTTATAGCCCTCATCCAGGAAGAAGTAGCTGACAGGGGCATCGGAAAACTCACTCCAGGTATCTGCCACGTATTGCATGGTGTTTTTAATGCTTTCATTTTTGATCCGAAGCGATATGTACTGAACACCAAAAGATTGTGGAGAGAAGCTTGGTAAAATAGCCACAGGCTCCATGTCATGATGTAATGATTTATGATGGAAATTTTCCATCACTCCGACTATCGTATGGGCCAGGTCCGGATCTCCAAACAGTTCGATTTTTTTACCTATTGGATTTTTCCATCCGAGGTTTTCTGCAAGCGCCTGATTGATAATCATGGATGACGAATCAGCCCCGAATTGGGTGGAGAAATAGCGCCCCTCCTTTATTTGAATCTTGTAAGTATTCAGAAAATCCTCGTCTGCAAACAGGAAATCCATGACCATCCTGTCACGATCTTGTGGTTTGAACTGCACATTGGAGAAGCGTCTGGTAGGCACCGACAGGGAGGTTGCCGAGGAAATCACCCCGGGGTTCTTGGCCAGCTCGGTTTTAAAAGTTTCATAGGAGGTATTCAGCAAGTAAGCGTTTTCCAATACTAATACACCTTCCTTTTCGAAGCCCAGTTGTTTGTTCTGGATATAGTCCAGCTGTTGAGAAATAATAAGAGAGCCGGTGATGATACCAATGGAGATAATGAACTGAAAAGTGATCAGTCCATTTCTGAATAAGTTCTTTTTACCACTTTCGGTAACGGCTCCCTTGACTGCCCTTACCGGAGATAAACGGGTAAGGTACAGAGCCGGATAAATGCCGGCAATGCTACCGATCAGGAGTGAGAATGCCAGCAAACCAGCCAGGAGCATGCCCGGATTTAACTGAGCCGTGTCAATGCTGATTTTAGCAAAGGATTCGAAGTAGGGTAGTGACAGGAATACAATACCAACAGCCAGTATTACAGCAATAAGGCAATAGACCTGGCTTTCGATCAGATGTTGCAGGATCAACTGAGGCCTTCGGGAACCAATGACTTTTCTGATGCCCATTTCCTTAAAGCGATTGGAAGCTCTGGCCACCGTAAGGTTCACAAAATTAACACAGGCCATGATGAGAATGAGGCTGGCTGTGATAAGGAATATATAGACATACGTGATGTTGCCGTTAGGTTCCAGCTCGCCAGTGATATTGGAGCGCAAATGAATGTCAGTCAATGGCTGTAAAAAAGACCACCACTCATTGCCGTCTTCAAAAGCCCGGGCCGGGAGGTTCTTTTTATATAATTCCGGGAGCTTGGCCTCCAGAGCCTGAGGGTCCGTACCTTCTTCCAACAGGATGTAGGTGAAATAGCCGTTGTTCCACCAATTGGTCGATTTGGAGGAGGGTATGTTTTCATTCGACATAAAAAAGTCAAAATGAAAATGTGATTGATCTGGCAGGTCTTCGACTACACCGGCAATCTGGATAGATATGGGAGAACCACTCAGGTTGGTGTTAAGTGATTGGCCCAGAATGTCCTGTTGACGCCAGTCATCGCCAAAGTAACGAATGGCCATACTTTCAGAAAGCACTATCTGGTTTGTGACAGCAAGAGGCTCCTTCCCCTTTCCTAAGAGCAATCTGAGGGAGAAAACATCGAAAATGCCTGGATCGGTAAAATAGCCATTGTTCTCCAGATAGTTTTTGACATTAACAGAATCTGAAACAAGCTGAAGTGTGATGTTACCGACTTTTTGCAAGCGGACAGCACTTTTTACCTCGGGAAAAACACTTTGCATTTCTGATGCCAGCATGCTCGTGGTGTAGACCTGATGAAATTCAGAATCCTGCATTTTACCGTGAAGTCCCACACGATAGATGTTCTCAGAATGCTCATGAAAGCGATCGTAACCCGTTTCATACTTCACATAGAACAGCATGAGAAGTGTAGCGGCTACTCCTATGGCCAGCCCTGATATATTGATAGCCGAGTGGCTCTTATGACGCCACAGGTTTCTGTAGGCAACTTTGAAATAATTTTTAAACATGTCGTATTGATTCAGTTTTTGAGTTCTTTTAAAGCTTCGGATAATGCCCGGCCTGAAAAGCAAGAGCACATCTCTGGCCAGCAACCACCTGGCTTTTTGTACTCCTTTCCTTTCTGCCCGCAGCTCAAATCGTTCCACTAGGTCACCTTCGATATCTTCTGCCATGGATGGATTGCAGAAGAAGCGGAAGAACCTGAGCGGGAGCTGTGGCGGCCTGGTATTCGGGTTCATCATCCCTTATTCACTTCTGAGGCCATTGACCGGTTTCATTACGGCTGCCTTCAGCGATTGATAGCTCACCGTAAGTATGGCAATGCCCACGGCCGTCATGCCGGCAATGACAAAAATGTCCCAGGAGAGTCCGATTTTATACTGGAATTCACTGAGCCAGTCTCTCATGACATACCAGGCAACGGGGATGGCTATGAACAGGGCAATGAAAACCGGTTTGAGAAAATTCAGCCCCAGCGATTTGAGTATGTGATTCATGGACGCTCCTAAAACCAGGCGAATGCTTATCTCCTTATTGCGCTGCTCCACCATAAATACGGAGAGGGCAAAGAGTCCGAGACAAGCGACAAATACGGCAAAAATGGCAAAGCTGGTAAAGATGCTGCCGGTACGGCTAACATCGTCATACATTCTGGCAAAGCGATCATTGAGGAAGTCGTAGGCGATAGGTTGTTCAGGAGCAATGCGACTCCAGGTTTCCTTGATGGAAGCGAGAGAGGCCGATACATCTTCCGTGCTGACCTTCACAGACATGATGCCTGTGTTGTTTCCCAGAACGAGCCCAAGGCCTGAAATTTCTCCACGCAGAGATTCGAAATGAAAGTCTTCAATTACGCCTACGATGGTCCATACTACCTGATTGTCCGGATCATTGGTTACCTTTTTACCAATCGGGTCCACAATGCCCAGGTCCTTTACCATTTGCTGGTTGATGATAATGGCTGCAGAGTCTGTGGCCATTTCTCTTGAAAAGTCGCGGCCTTCCACCAGTACAATACCCAAGGTAGAGATATAGTCGTGGTCGCCTACCCAGATCTGACAGCCCAGGCCTTCATCCTGTTTAGTACGGCCATCTTTCCAGAAGAGATTGTCGTTTCGGTAAGTGCCCGACACCGGCAGGTAACCGCTGGCTGTGACACTTTCTACTCCGGAGAGATTGAGCAATTCGTTTTTCAGCGTAGGTACTCTGTCACCCAGGGTATTGGTACCAGACAGGGTGATTACCTGCTCCTTATCAAAACCCAGCTCCGTATTCATAATAAAGTCCATCTGGCGGCTCACTACCAGGGTGGCAATGATCAATGCGACTGAGGTGGTAAACTGAAAAACTACCAAAACCCCGCGAAGCCCTGATTTTTTAGCTCCCAGGCTTAATGACCCTTTGAGTACCTGAATTGGCTTAAAAGATGACAGATAAAAGGCCGGATACATACCTGCCATAATGCCGATGAGCACGGAGGCAAAAAGGAGTCCGGGCACAAACCACCAGGCAGATAAAGGCAGTATCAGTGTCTTATCAGCCATTTCGTTGAAGTAGGGCAACAGCAGGGAGGTGAGTATGATGCCAAGAGCAAAAGACAACAGGCTGAACATTACCGATTCAATAAGGAACTGAATGATCAGATCATATTTACGTGAGCCAATGGCTTTGCGTAAGCCTACTTCCATGGCCCTGTTAGCCGATTTGGCAGTAGACAGATTAATGAAGTTAACAACGGCAATCAGGAGAATCAGACCGGCAATGGCACCGAAGAGCCACACAAACCGTACATTGCCATGCTGGAAAGGGTCTCTCGTATCTGATGTATACAGGTGAATATCCGTTACAGGTTGTAGCTCATATTGAACAGTTTCCACAAAACCCTCTGCATTGACATTGCCTATTCTTTTATGGAAGGGAAGCAGGTACTTAACAGCAAGGTTGTGCATCTCAATCTGTAAAGCATCTGGGTCTGTATCCGGGTGCAACCTCAGATACACCTGGTAATTGTTGGCACCCCAGGCATTGGCCTCTCCTCTGAAGAATTCAACATTGCTCATGCTGATGATAAAGTCAAATTCAAAATGAGACTTACCTCTGGCTGGATTAAAGACTCCTGTGATAGTCACCGGGTTAGCTTCGTCTCCGTTAAGCACCAACTGCTGACCGACAGGGTTTTCGCCCGGAAAGTACTTGTCAGCTTTCTCGCTTGAAATGATCATACTGGAGGTCTCCCTTAAGGCAGAAGCAGGGGCTCCCAGCTGCAAGTCCATTTCAAATAAGTCAATCAGGGTAGAATCTCCGTAGGTAAACCCTGTCTCTATGGAGTTCTGAAGGGTGCCTGTACGCCTTACCCTTATTTCACGCTGACCCAGCGTTCGGGCACGCCCTATGGCTTCCACCTGAGGAAAATCTTCTCTCACTGCCCGGGCGAAAGGTGCCGGTAACCAGGTTTGCTTATTTTCTATACCATTAAAAGCATAAGACTGTGCGAGGCGGTAAAACCTGTCTTTTTGCTCATAGTGCTGATCATAACTAAGCTCATCTGCGATGTAGAGGGCTATGAGCAGGCAGGCTGCAATGCCCATGGCAAAGCCACCTATTTTAATTGAGGAATACATTTTCTGCCTGAGCAGATTCCTCCGGGCCGTTTTGAAATAATTCTTGTACATACCTAAACTGTTGCGTTTTTGAGATTCTTTAAAAAACCGGATGAGGCCTGGCCTGAACAGCTGAGCAACATCCTTTACGAAAAGCCATCTGGCTTTCCGCAGACCTTTTTTTTCAAGCCGGATTTCAAAGCGTTCCAATAAATCTCCCTCCAGATCCTCGGCTATGTCGGGATCGCAGAACCACCTGAACAGGCGAAGGAAGAGGGGAGAAGGACTTGCGTTGTTTTCCGTACTCATGGTGTTGTATCAGACAAAATCAGGAATGGCATTCCATAAGCCGAGCCTTTGATCTTTGGCCTGTCGCAGCACTTCTTTGCCCATATTGGTGACTTTAAAGTAGCGCTTGCGTTTACCGCCTCTCATCTTGGTGGCTTCGCCCATTTCTGATTCCAGATATCCTTTTTCTTCAAGACGTTTAAGTACCGTTTGCAAAGAGCCTATGCTCACCGATCTTTTGAGTCGTGTTTCCATTTCTTCAATGATCGCCACTCCATAGGCCTGGCCATGGAGGATAGCTACCGTGAGCATCACAATTTCTTCGAACTCTCCTAAGTGATGTTTACCCATGATTTTAATATTTACCTTAAACGTAGTTAATATAGAGACAGCTTCCTAACAGATAAGGTTGAATTTTTACCTTAATTGTAGTTTTAATTAAAATATAAAATGTGACTTCTCAGCCGAAAAAGCCCTTTAGGTGGTGTAGGGGCTGTTTTTAAGGGGAGTTAAATTTTCTTCTTAGAGAAGATATACATCCAGATGATGCGCGAAGCTCTGAAGTTGGGGAAGAGTAAGATCACCAGAACCAATGTAATAATGAGCATGATCATGTCAACGGAAAGGTTGAGCCCCAGTAGCCAGATGACAAAATACACAGACATGGCCTGTGCAATGGTGAGGGCATAGCTGATAAACATGGCTCCGAAAAAGTAACCCGGTTCACGCTCGAATTTGTATTCACACACAGGGCAGGTCTTGTTCATAACCGGCCCTTTGAATTTCAGGATATTGCCCCTTGACGCAAATACAGAGCCTTTTTCACAATTCGGACATTTCGATTTTACAAGAGAGCCTAATCTTGACATAGCCGTTTCCTTAATTCAAAAACAAAGGTATACTCACTGTCTGAGGCTTGCTACCATCAATTACTTCAATACTAGGATAATTCGGACATTTCTTTCAAATTGGATCATGTCAGATATTCCTGTTTTACATCTGGACGATTTTCTTCTGAGGCAGGGGAAAGGGGTTTATGTGAACCGGCTGAAAAATCACCTGGTAGAGCATCACAACAAGATTTCCATTCCGCACAGACATGATTTCTATCTGGTTGTTTTCTTTACTTCGGGTGAGGGTATTCATGAGGTTGACTTTGTGCGACATGAGGTAAAACCGGGATACTGCTATGCGCTTAATCCAGGGCAGATTCACCACTGGAAGCTATCAGCAAATACTGATGGCTTTGTTTTCTTTCATTCGGCAGATTTCAGCCAGACGGCTAACCTGGATGGAGGTGGTTTTACTCCTGAGACTTTTCCTTTCTTCTACTCGCGACAGAATAGTTCAGAAATCAGGCTTGATTCATCAAGGCAGCTTTTGCTCAAACCCTGGTTTGAATTACTGCTTGAAGAGGCAAGACTCAGCGCCCCGCGAAAGCTCTCGAAACAGCATGCACTGATCACCCTTATCTACATTGAACTGCACAGGGCTTATGATCCGGTGGGAGTAAAGGTAAGTGCAGGTGGCTATGGTGGATTGTTGAGAAATTTTGAGCTGGAGGTGGACAAGCTTTTCAGGGAGATTAAATCACCGGCTGAATATGCTGACAGGCTGAATATCACCCCCAAACATCTCAACCGGGTGAGCAATGAGATTTTGGGGAAGACAGCCACACAGGTGATTACCGACAGGATTATTCTGGAAGCCAAGAGGCTGTTGGCCAGTCGAAAATATACCATTTCTCAGGTGGCTGCTGAGCTGGGATATGAGGATTATTCCTATTTCTCCAGGCTCTTTAAAAAGCATCAGGGTCTGAGCCCAAGGGCGTTCTGTGAAGGGTATTGACCTGTAGGTTAGCTTTTGGCTCTTTTTGAGAGTTCCAGCTTTATGTCTTTTGCCTTTTGACCATAGTAGACCGCAAAAGGGGTGAACATGGCTACAAAACCGGCAAAGCCTCCCTGGGTTTCGCCCAGCAGCATGAATGTGAGGATGATCAGCATGGCGACTACCATGGCTCCTGTGAAAAGCCACGAGGCTTGCTGAGCCCTGCGGAATTTATCCTGCAACAATTGGGTAGAGATGGAACTGTAGTCTTCTTTTTTCATCGCATCAGGGTTACGGTGCCTTTTTGAGTGTGCCTCTCCCCAAAGAGGTCTGTATAGTTAACACGCCAGTAGTATGTAGAGGCGGGGGCAGGTTCATTGCTGGGGAGGTGTCCGTTCCACTCAATGTTAAGGTTTTGGGTGGTGTATATATTTTCGCCCCATCGGTTATAGATCACCGTTTGCATGCTGGTGATACCAGAGACCTTTATGGGAATGAAGAGGTCGTTCTTTGTGTCGCCATTAGGCGTAAAAGCATTGGGCATTTCCAGAATGGCTTCGCAGTTATCGAGCAATATGGTTACCGTATGACTGGTTACGCATTGGTCAATGGTCAGGGTGACCGTGTAGGTTCCTGCATCTGTTATGGTGAGGCTGGAGTTGGTTGAGCCATCCTGCCAAAGGAAACCAGCATTGGAGGTAGTAGCATCCAGTATGATTTCTTCTCCCGGGCAAATCATGAAATCTGTTGTGAGCTCCAAAACGGGAGCCTCCTGCAGAGTAACTTCAAAGGTTTCGGTGATAATGCACTCACCTACTGTAATATCCACGGTATACGTACCGCTTTCAGTGACTTCTATTTGGGAGGTAGCAGCTCCTGTGCTCCAGTCGAAACTCTCGGCATCTCCTTCAAGAAAGGCGCTCAGGTTAAGGCTCTCATCTTCGCATAGCACCAGCTCATGCGTTGCGGGAGCTGAAATTTCTTCTATCACCAGATCGTCTACCAGAATATGTCCGTAATGTGGCTCTGTGCCATTGTATCTGCCTTCCAGCCATATGGCATTCAGGTCCTGGTCCGGAGTGAAGTAGCTCACATATCTGCGCCATTCTTCGTGATTAATTTCCTGGTGATCCACAATGACCTCATCGCGGCTACACAGGGCCGTACCACCACTCACACGGAGACTTATGGGGCCTGTAAATTGATTGATGCCTACCGCGGTGCCAAAGGTGGGTTCGCGGGAAAGGTACATTTCTACCCGGTAGCACCGACCTGCAATCAGAGGATTGTTGAGCACCTGGGCCAGTTCTTCACAGGTTTCCTGGGTAGCTGGGTTGGCTACATAATTGCGGCCCCTGCATACCATATCTATATACGTATCTCCGTCATGTGGAGGTTTGGTTACGCCCCAGGTACCGGGTTGTATGTCTACACTGCTGGATATGAGACAGCTGCTCCAGTTGTCAGGTGTACGCGTGCCGGGTATGCCTTCCAGTGAGCCATTGGTTAGGATTTGGCCAAATGCCGTCAAGGCAGAACATGCCAAGAATAGTATAATGAACAGTTTACGAAACACTACTTAAATCTATACAAAGACAGGCAGCTGTCAAACTAAGATCTGTGGATAATATCCCCTGACGTACAAAAAAGGCTTATTCTTCCTCGTTTTGATAAAAGCCTCTGGCAATGACATTGAGAGCAGGCTTGCCCTGGGTGCCGAAGGAGTTGTTGTCACCCATGCTGTTGCCGCGTGATTGCCACTGCCAGATGTGTACACCTGCAAACCAATCTTCTTTCCACACTGTGTTGAAGAAGGCCTGGTAGCAAAGTGCCTGTGTCTTTTTGGATATTTTCCGATAAAAACGATTCTGGAAGCTATTCCATTCCCAGGGAGCAATGCCTGCGTTAGGAGTGCTTTTGTAGCCCAGCTCGGTAAAGAGGATGGGTTTGTTAAAACGCTTATGTATGGCTTTCAGTTTTGGTAAATGATTGGTCCAGCCCTGTTCGAGCTCTTCCAAATCGGGGTAGCGACTTTCAGCGATGGGGAAGTAGGCCTGAATACCGATAAAGTCCAGCTGATCCCAAAAGGGAAAATCTTCTACTTTCGCGTCCCAGTTAGCTCCATAGGTAAGCTTACCGGAATACACGCTTCTTACTTTATTGATGAGGGCAAGCCATCTTTCGGGCTGTTGCATGACCGGGGTTTTAAGCTCTGTACCAATGCAGAAAAGCTCAATACCCAGCTCTTCGGCCAGCCTGGCATAGTCCAGGATCACTTTTTCATAGCTGTCGAACCACTTCTCCCAGTCTGCTTCCGACTTCATTTCTATATCTGATCTCCAGATACCGCCACTCGTGTTACTCAGCCATATATGAGGTTTGAGCATAATGCTGAATCCGTACTCTGCCGAGAGTGCCTTGATCTTCCGAAGGTTACCAAAACGTGGAACGGAGTCGTTTTTTAAGAAGCTTACCTTGATGGTGGGTTCATCATATTCTTCCTGTGAGATATAGGGCACCAGGGTGAGCCATTCGAAATTATGTCGTTTCAGGGTATCCAGATCGGCCGTGTCTTCCAGCAGATCGAATGCATGAATGCCTCGCTGTTTTTCGTCTGTGTTGTAAAAATGGCGAATGCCCGGGCTTTGATTTTCTATGGTACGGTCCCATTGGTAATCGAACTTTTCGTTCAGCCGGTAACCATCTATCAGTTGCAGAGAGCCCCAGATTACCAGGCTGGGGGTGAGTAATTTGAGAGCGAAGCCTCTGGCAAATCCCCGGAACTGATTTTTCCGGAAGTCTCTTATCAAAGACCTGACGAGCACAAAGATCAGGTAGGGAATCAGGGTCAGAAAGTAGATGACTGTGAAACGAGAGAGATTTTCCAGTAACTGTAACCAGATGTTGAAATTACTTTCATTCCCGAAATCATAGAGGAAGACCAGCCCGTAAAGTGAAACCACAATGATGAATGCGGTGATTACATACCACCAAACCAGGGTTTTCAGTTCTTTAGAGACTGCTTTTCTGTTCACCACGATATAAACATAAGTCTAATTACAGAGACTCAGTAACTGATGTCTGAGTTAACCCGGGAATGAAGAGAAAAGCGTAGTCAGCTGACCTGTGGATGAATCAGGGGATCCACTTGATGTCTTTGAAGTCAGGTTTACGCTTCTCAAGGAAAGCGTTGCGGCCTTCTTTGGCTTCATCCGTCATGTAGGCCAGACGTGTGGCCTCACCGGCAAATACCTGCTGACCTACCATGCCGTCATCCGTGAGGTTGAAGGCAAACTTGAGCATTTTGATAGAAGTAGGTGATTTGGCCAGAATTTCCTGTGCCCACTGATAGGCCTCATCCTCGAGTTCAGCATGCGGTATCACGGCATTGACCATCCCCATTTCAAAGGCATCCTGTGCGGAGTAGTTTCTGCCCAGAAAGAAGATTTCACGAGCACGTTTTTGCCCCACCATTTTGGCCAGATATGCGGAGCCATAGCCACCATCAAAGCTGGTGACATCGGCATCAGTTTGTTTGAAAATAGCATGTTCCTTGCTGGCCAGGGTCAGATCGCATACGGTATGGAGGCTATGTCCGCCACCCACAGCCCAGCCGGGGACTACGGCTATTACCACCTTGGGCATAAAGCGGATCAGGCGCTGTACCTCCAGAATGTTGAGGCGTGGCATGCCATCATCATCTACATAGCCCTGGTGTCCACGGGCATTTTGATCCCCCCCTGAACAGAAAGCCCAGCCACCATCTTTGGCTGAGGGGCCTTCTCCGGAGAGTAGTACTACGCCAATGTTGGTGTCTTCCCTGGCATCCAGAAAAGCCTGGTACAATTCTCCTACCGTTTTAGGTCTGAAGGCATTACGGACTTCCGGCCTGTTAAAGGCTATGCGGGCTACGCCTCCACATTTTTTGTAGGTGATGTCTTCATACTCTTTAACGGTGGTCCAATTGATCTCGCTCATAATTCAAACTTTGTGGAGCGAAAATAGGAGATAAAGATTTTGAGACACAAAAAAGGTTTTGATTTTCTTTTTTTATAAAGGACGGTGTTCCTTAGAGGGACACCGTCCATGGAAAGCTATTTTAAAGAAAATAATGCTCAAGGTCTCTGCCATGGTTGGCATACTCCCTGTGCATTTGGATGAAGTTGTCTTTTCCTCCAAACCAGTCGAGGACTTCAGGTCTGTCAATTTTGGTGGGTTGATCGTCCAAATGAATATGATAGGAGCTGTGTGGATAGTCAGTGAAATCTTCAACAAAACCGTGTCTTTGACCATTTGTATGGATATACATCAGAAGAGTTGTCAGGTATGAGTTGTCGTTTATGGGGATTCTCAGAAATGGTTCTTCAAACAATCTACCTGTACGGTGATAGGTCTTGTTAATAGTAACCGCATAACTCTTGAAGAAACTATTGAATGCCTTGCTGATCAATGACTCAACAGGCTGTACATCTACTTCCCTGACCTTAGATCGAAAGTGGTCTCTTATCACCTTCTCAGATTTTACACGGATCAAAAAGTGAAAGTGATTTTTCAGCAGGCAGTAGGCAAGTATCTGTACCACCGGTAGCACAAACTGAAAGTACTTTTGGAGAAAGTATGAGTAGTTTCTGTCTTCCTTAAACAGGTCTTCTCCATTGATACCCCGATTGTAAATATGATAATAACGCTCCGGAAACAGCGGGTCCGCGTTGTTCTTCATATACCAATATAAAAACTACCAGCCACCTTATCTTTATCAAAGTCAGTTTGTGAAGCTTTGTGACGGTCAAACCTTCAGTAGTTTTTTCCTGAATACACGGGCTCCACAATAGATCAACACCGTGTAAACCCCGGGAGGGAGGTGGCTGAGATCGAAAGTGGAAAGCATTGCTGCTGAGTCAGGTCCGGGCAGGGTGGTTACCGTTCCCGTTTTACTGATAAAGCAAAGTTTTTCTATCGGTTGATGATATCGGATGTTCAGCAGGTCTTGTACCGGATTGGGGAACAGTTGCGGGGGGCTTTCTCCCGTCATTTGTACCGATACTATCTCGAAATACTCGTAGATACCGCTAAAGTCAGTTTGTTTGAGGCGATAATAGGAACGTCCTCTGAATGGATTTGTATCGCGGTATTCATATACTCTTTTCTCATTGGTTGTGCCAAAACCGGCAACCATATCCAACACCTGCCATTCATGGCCGTCCTGTGATTTAAAAATGGTAAAGTGGCTGTTGTCCACTTCATCCATAGTCTCCCACCGAATATCCACATAACTGCTGCCTTCGGTAGCGGTGAAGCTTGAGAGCGTTACGGGTAAGATGCTGTCGTCATTGGGGGTGCAGTTGCTATAGTTGCCATATACCACGGCAGTACCACCACCGTCATCCCACTGAGCATAATTGCCATCGCCTGTAGCCCATTGATCTGAATAGTCAAAATCAGTGGTGGTGCCATTGATTACTGATCTGAAGAAACGGTTGCCTGAGGGACCGTTGGCAAAAGTGCCGGCATCCGTCCAGGTAACATCATCAGAAAACATGACATAAACAGTGCCCAGGTTCTGTCCACACCAGCCGTCAAAATCAATGGCCGTGACCACACCATCGTTCAGGATAAGGATATGACTTCCTGCCGGGATATCTGTCACGCCAAGGGTGACCCCCTCAAAGGAGAAGTCACAGGACATGGGAAGCAATGCATTCAGGCTGGCAATAAAAGAGGCGTTGCTGACATAACTGTCCGTTACACCCGTAGCAGTAGCGGCATTAACGGTGCCATACCGGATATCTATATCACTGGCCTGGACGTTGGTGATTTCAGTACCGCCACTATACACCACCAGAAATTCGCTGAGACCATCACTGGTACCACAACCATTGATCAGCGCACTGATCAACTGAGCTTGTTGAGCAGATAGATTATAGAATAAAGCGCACAGCATCAAGGCAAATACCTTGCGTCTCCAGTATTTCATCGTATCTGATTGAGGTTATTCCCTATTTATTGGTGCATACAGGGACTTCTTTGCCGCAAAGGGGCAAAAAGAAGCTGGCGTGTTTTGATAGTTTAAATCTATCTACTGAGCCTTCATAAATCCTCTTATTTGTGATGAATAAACCGTTAAGATTAAATGTACCTACCCGGGATTAAGCCTATGCCAAAAGGCAATATATTTCAGGTGTATAAGGCTGAGAGCTTATGACAAATTATTGGATGCGAATTGTAGTTCGATACAAAACTTTGTTACTCCGGAAAAAGATAGCCCGAGCGAAGAAATTGTGTTGAACGGTGATTGTGTGGCTAAATGTTTCCTGATTGTTACCTCCTGGCAGGCACCTGAAGCACTATGAACGGCCTTAGTCAATCTTGATCAGCTTTTCTTTAAATATGGTTTTTTCTCCATGAATCAGTACCCGGTACACCCCGTTGGGCAGGTGGCGAATATCAAAGCGGGTCCCCATTCCACTGGCGCCCTGTCCGTCAATTCGGTAGATCCGCCCCTGGCTACTGATAAGGCTGAGGCAGTCAATTGACTCTGAGCAGTTGACTGATATATAATCTGAGCTGGGATTGGGGTAAAGCTTTAAATCAATATCAGAGGGATCAAACATTACGGAGATCAGCTCAAATACTTCGGAGCTACCATTGAAATCTGTTTGGCGTAGCTTATAGTAAGCTCTGCCGGCCAGAGGAGAGCGATCCACAAACTCATACTCTATTACCTCCGTAGACATGTCTCTGCCCGCTACTATGGCCACCTCTGTCCAGTTCATGGCATCGGCTGAGCGATAGAGGTTGAAATGGCTGTTGTCTACTTCTTTGCCGGTAGCCCAGCGTATGGATACGTGGTCCGTCATGGCGAATGCCTCGAAACTAAGGAGATTGACAGGCAGTACATCCAGGTTGACAGGCGTACAGTTCGTATAGTTACTGTAGATGTTGCCCGAACCTCCGCCATCATTCCACTGTACGTAGTCTCCATTGGCCGGAGAGCCCCAGTTTAACTGACTGGTGTTGTTGTAATCAAGATCTGTAGTGGTACCATTGATTACCGAGCGGAAAAACCGGTTGGTAGCAGGATCGTCTTCAAAAGCTCCGGCATCAGGCCAGTCAGTATCATCAGAAAACAGCACATATACCGTTCCGAGGTTCTGGCCGCACAGGCCATCGAAGTCGATCGCGGTGCTGACACCATCATTGAGAATAAGAATATG
>DIYF01000169.1:42756-73030 GCA_002427745.1 Roseivirga sp. UBA6061
GGCTGCCGGCTGCAATGTCAGTAACTCCGAAGGTCACCTCTGCAAAGGAAAAATCGCAGGAACCGGGTAAGAGGTTGTTCAGGTCGGTAACGAAGGAACTGTTGGATGTATAGCTGTTAGTAATACCAGTGGCTGTGGCAGCAGAGGTAGTTCCGTATCTGACATCTATGTCACTGGCCTGGACATTGGTAATCTCTGTACCACCGCTGTAAACGAACATGTATTCGCTGAGGCCATCATTGGCATCGCATCCGTTAATCAGTGCACTTACAAGTTGTGCCTGTTGTGCCGACAGGTTCAGAAAGGCAGCGCATAGCCACAAGACTAACGCTTTGCGTCTCCAGTATTTCATTCTATTTGATCGAGGTTTCTGCCTTAACTAATGGCAGTCGAAGTAACTCCGTTGATATAAAATCATATCATTTACTTCGTTTTATTTCATAACAAAAGTAGGGAATGAAGTTGGGAGTTGATGTAGGCAGCAAGAGAATTATGCAGGGGGGGCTAAGCCCTGAAATCTATTAAATATCAATAATGTTTTCTATGGTTAAACCTCTGTTTATCAGTTTGTTAGATTGGTTTGTTGTGCGATTTTTTGGGTTATAACAGGCTTTTTTTGTCTGTTTTGGAGGTGGGACATTTTGTAGACAGGGTGTGACAAGACCTGAAAAGCAGATGACAATTGCTTGAGAAAGTAAAATCTTTTGTTGTCTGGTATTGAACAAAGATTACCTTTGCAGCCAATGGTTGAAATCTTCAACATCCAGACTACAGCACACCACGTGTACCACTTCCATCATCTCTCGTAGGAGAGATGAACAATATACCCTTGGCCGGCAGGTTCTGCCGGTACATACGATTCAAAACTTAATCAATTTCTAAAATTCTTGGTTGAATAAATCAGATGGAAAATATTTTACGTATCGCTGTTCAAAAAAAGGGAAGACTCAGCGATGATTCATTAAAGCTTATTAAAGAGTGCGGTATCAAGTTTAATAATGGTACCGGCAAGCTCGTGGCCTCAGCGACCAATTTCCCCATGGAGTTTCTTTTTCTGAGAGATGATGATATACCGGGTTATGTACAGGATGGAATTGCCGATATCGGAATTGTAGGAGCCAATGAGGCGGAGGAAAAAGATAAAGATGTAAACTGGTTTAAAAAGCTTGGTTTCTCCAAGTGCCGTTTGTCTCTGGCCATAGATAAGAATCAGGACTATAATGGTATACAGGATTTTGCCGGTAAAAGCCTGGCTACCTCATACCCGAAGATTCTGGAAGACTTTCTCTCCGCCAATAATATCAAAGCAGATATTCATGAAATATCAGGTTCGGTAGAGATCGCCCCCAGCATAGGGCTGGCCTATGGAATCTGTGATATTGTGAGCTCAGGCAGTACCCTGATGAGTAATGGGCTCAAAGAGGTAGAGGTGATTTACAAGTCAGAAGCTGTATTGCTGGCAAATAAGGAATTGTCTGCAGAGAAGAGGGCCATTCTTGATCGATTGATCTTCAGAATCGATGCAGTACAGACAGCCAAAAATAACAAATACATTCTGCTCAATGCACCTAACGACAAGGTGGATGAGATTGTACAGATATTACCAGGTATGAAGAGTCCTACGGTGATGCCGCTGGCAGATGGGGCCTGGAGCTCTATACATTCCGTGATTCAGGAGGATGATTTCTGGCAGATTATAGAAGATCTGAGAAATGCCGGAGCAGAAGGAATTCTGGTGGTACCTATTGAAAAGATGATCCTATGAAACTGGTAGTAAATCCGGCCAGGGATACCTGGGGAGCGCTATTGCAACGCCCGACCCTGGAGCTTGAGGAAATTGAAAAGCAGGTGCGTCCTGTTATGGAGGCCGTCAAGGTCAGGGGAGATGAGGCTCTCAAAGAGTTCACTGCCAGGTTTGATGGGGTAGATCTTGATGATATCCGTGTAAGCGCAGAAGAAATTGAAAAGGCCAAAGCTTTGGTGCCTGATGAATTACAGGAGGCCATCAAAGTGGCCAGGGCCAATATTGAGACCTTCCATGCCGCACAGAGACAGGAGGTGATGAAGGTAGAAACGATGCCGGGCGTCAGCTGCTACCGCAAATCTGTAGCTATAGAAAAAGTGGGGCTCTATATCCCGGGAGGAACCGCTCCCTTGTTCTCTACAGTACTTATGCTGGCGGTTCCTGCCAATATTGCCGGATGTAAGGAAATCGTATTGTGTACACCACCTGATAAAGAGGGGAATATCAATCCGGCCATTCTGTTTACGGCTGACCTGGTAGGGGTGACCAGAATTTTTAAAGCAGGCGGGGGGCAGGCTATTGCGGCTATGACGTTTGGTACAGAAACCATCCCTAAGGTGAATAAGATTTTCGGGCCGGGTAATCAATATGTTACCGCTGCAAAACAACTGTCCACTAAATACGGACTGGCCATTGATATGCCGGCCGGACCTTCTGAGGTGGCTGTATATGCAGATAGTTCGGCAGTGCCTGCTTTTGTGGCAGCTGATTTATTGTCTCAGGCAGAACATGGGGTAGATTCCCAGGTGGTGCTGGTAGCTGACTCCGAAGAGGTGGTAGATGCGGTGAATCAGGCAATTGAAGTCCAGCTGAAAGCGCTGCCGAGAACTGATATTGCGGCCAAAGCACTGGATAACAGTGTGGCGATTGTTCTGGAGCAGCAGACAGATGCCATCGCTCTGCTCAATGAATATGGGGCAGAACACCTGATTCTTTCCGTGCAGGAACCCTGGCAGGTGGCTGATCAGATCATCAACGCGGGTTCCGTATTTCTGGGCAATTATACCCCGGAATCAGCAGGAGATTATGCCTCCGGTACGAACCATACATTGCCCACCAATGGCTATGCAAAGATGTACAGTGGCGTATCGCTGGATAGCTACGTGAAGAAGATTACCTATCAGGAGATATCCAAAGAAGGCCTGAAGGCTCTTGGGCCGGTAATCGAGAAAATGGCATCTGCTGAACAGCTGGAAGCTCATAAAAATGCGGTTACGCTCAGACTTAAATCACTGGATGATGTTTGATCCTGTAAAGCTTTTAAGACCGCATCTGCAGTCGCTGGTGCCGTACTCCTCGGCCAGAGATGATTATCAGGGGGATGAAGGGGTGTTTCTGGATGCCAATGAAAACCCATTGGGCTCTATTACTGAGCGCAAGTGGAACCGTTATCCGGACCCTTATCAAACTGCTCTGAAAGCCAAAATAGCAGAGATCAAGGAGGTGCCTGCTGCGAATATTTTTCTGGGCAATGGCAGTGATGAACCCATTGATCTTTTATTCCGGGCTTTTTGTGAACCGGGAAAAGATGAAGTGATCACCAATCCGCCAACCTATGGTATGTATAAGGTGAGCGCTGATATCAATAACGTGTTGGTGACAGAGGTACTGCTTACCCCGCAATATGATCTGGATGTGGATGCCATCAAAGCGGCCATTACAGAGGAAACGAAGATTATTTTTATCTGCTCACCCAATAACCCTACCGGTAACGATGTGGACCTGAAGAAAATCGAGGAGCTGTTGGGCTTGTTTGCTGGAATTGTGGTGGTGGATGAGGCTTATATAGATTTTGCTGACAGAGAGAGCTTTGCTCAAAAATTGGAAGACTTCCCGAATCTGGTGGTATTGCAGACCTTTAGTAAGGCCTGGGGGCTTGCCTCACTGAGACTGGGAATGGCCTATGCCTCAGAAGCCATTGTGGGTATCTTGAATAAGATCAAGCCACCTTATAATATCAGTGGTTTGACACAGGAAACCGTACTGGATGGTTTGGAAAATGTGGCCACTAAAGATCAGATGGTAGCAGAGATTCTGGAGAATAAGGCTGAACTGAAAGAAGGACTTGAGTCTCTGTCTGTGGTAAAGAAAATCCACCCTTCCGATGCCAATTTCTTTCTGGTGGAAATGGAAAACGGGCACGATTTATACAAACGACTGATTGATCAGAAAGTAATCGTAAGAGATCGCTCCAGGGTAGTTTTGTGTGATGACGGACTCAGGATTACGATTGGTTCTAAATATGAGAACTTCAGGCTTATTCAGGCCATTAAAGAATTGACAAGTAAGTAGGCCTTTGAGGTCACAAAAGACATAGTAACCCATGGAAAAAGTACTTTTTATTGATCGTGATGGTACCATCATTGTAGAGCCGATCGAAGATGAGCAGGTAGACTCACTGGAGAAACTGGAATTTTTACCCGGGGCCATATCCAATCTGCGTAAGATTGTAGAGCAGCTCGATTACAAGCTGGTCATGGTAACAAATCAGGATGGCTTGGGCACAGACTCATTTCCTGAAGATACCTTCTGGCCGGCACACAATAAGATGCTCAGGACCCTTGAAGGGGAAGGGGTGATTTTCGATGATATCGTGATCGATCGCACTTTTGCCCATGAAAATGCACCCACCCGTAAGCCTGGTACGGCCCTGCTGACGAAATATCTGGAGGGAGATTACGATCTGGAAAACTCCTATGTTTTCGGTGATCGTGTTTCTGATATTCAGCTGGCTGATAATCTGGGGGCCAGGGCAATTTTTATTGCAGAAGAGACGAATGAGCGGGCAGCCCTCACCACGATGAGCTGGGATGAAATCTTCTCGTTTCTCCAGATGCCACCGCGAAGCGCTGAGGTGACCCGGGTTACCAAAGAGACTGATATAGCCATTTCGCTAAACCTGGATGGTACCGGTGTTTGTAATAATGATACCGGCCTGGGCTTTTTCGACCATATGCTTGATCAGTTGGGTAAGCACTCCGGTGCTGACTTAACCGTGAAAGTAAAAGGTGATCTGCATATTGATGAGCATCATACCATTGAAGATACGGCACTGGCTTTAGGTGAAGCTTATGCGAAGGCAATAGGTGACAAAAAAGGAATCAGTCGCTATGGTTTCTTATTGCCTATGGATGAGGCCCTGGCACAGGTGGCCATTGACTTTAGTGGCAGGCCCTGGCTGGTTTGGGAAGCCGATTTCAAAAGAGAAAAAGTAGGAGACATGCCTACTGAAATGTTTATGCATTTCTTTAAGTCTTTCTCAGATGCTGCCAAATGCAACCTGAATGTGAAAGTGGAGGGGGATAATGAGCATCACAAAATCGAGTCAATCTTCAAAGCCTTTGCCAAGGCCATCAAGATGGCGGTAAAGCGTAACCCCGATGAACTGGGCCTGCTGCCAAGTACCAAAGGTACTTTGTAGGGTAGACTCTATTCGTCTGACCATTCATTCGTTCATTCGTCCGACCACTATAAGTGGTCAGACGAATAACCCGGACGAATAGCTAGGATTTCCTTCTGACTGTTCTTCTGATCAGCATCAGTATGCCTAAAATGACTAAGGCGGCTATTGACAGCCACAGCTGCCAGGTAGGGATTGATTTGAGTGGGGCAGGATCACCTATGAGTACAAACTGTGACCAGAAATAGGGGTGAGCGTGCAATTGATCAGCGTTATTAAGGTAGTTGAGTTTGGCAGTTTGCAGGGCCTGTGCCTTGTTTGATTCTGCCGAAAGTCCCTTGTAAAACTCTGATATCAGGCTGGTGCCGGAGTTGTCGTCTACTTTCCATAAGCTCATCAGCACACTGGGCACTCCCGCATAGGTAAAACCCCGGGCAAGACTCATAACACCTTCTCCGGCAAGGTAGTAGCCGCTGCCGGTCTCACAGGCACTCAGAATCGCCAGCCGGGCCTTCAGGTCCATGTTCTCCAGCTCATAGACGTGCAGTTTGCCATCAGCAGAGTCAGCAGCAAAACTAAGGTGTGACAGCCCCGGATTGTCGGGGTCCAGGTTGCCATGGGTCGCCAGGTGAAGTATCTCAAAGCGATTGGCATCGGCCTGGAATTGTCTTTTGGTACCCTGATCACCCTGAAAGAGAGCTGCTGAAAAATGCCGGTTGACCTGCTCTATTTCCTTGCTCGTATTCGGGAGGTTGCCTTCACTAAATGGAGCCATGGCCAGTACTCTGGTCTTACCCCAGCTGACCCCTGCTTCGGGCTGGAGCAGTGAGGCAGAATAGCTATAGCGTACCGGGTATTGCTTTATCAGGTAGGGAAGCCCGATAAAGTCGGGCTCATTGCCGGGCTGAGGTGTGATCAGTGTTTCAAAGGGCAGGTAATTCAGGAAATCATCGGGTACAATGTATAAAGCCTCCGGATTATCCCCGAATTCACTGAGTAGCGGCATGAGCAACTCCTGATATAGTCTTTGTCCTCTCTGGTTGAGCCGCTGATAAGCAAGCTTTGCATTGGTCTGAAGAAGTGTGGGGTCGTTGATGGTGGAGATGTATTGAATCACCAGGCTCCTCAGTGAAGTCATGGGTTCAGAAAGCTCTCTGATGTGCACCCGATCGGCAGAGACAGCCATGGCAAAAACGCTGTTTTCGCCCACAAAGTAGTCGATCAGTAGTTCGTTGTTGTCGGCCAGTTTTTTCTGAACCTGGCTAAGGCTGAGTTGGTCCCGGCCGTGACGCGCCTCGTAGTACTTTGGATAACCGGCTTTGAAATTCTCTTTCAGTCTGTCCAGCTCATTGGTCTTGTCAAGCCTGTAGGCATTATAAAGTGTTGCTTTTTCATCATCTCCCTTCTGTCTGGCTTTATAGAGTTCACTCTCATAAAAGGCTATGTCTATTTCAAGGGCTCTTTCTGATTCGATCAGCTCAGTCGGTACGCCTCCCATCAGGTTGGCATTTTTGATTTGCAGTAAGTCAGATAGCAGAGAAGATTTGCCCTTCTCAAACAGGCGGAACAGTGCAGAAGCTGTGGCATTGTTCTGGTTTTTCCGGTAGTTCTGAAACAATGTTTTGATGGCTAATTCATATAGCGGTACAGCTTCAGATTTCAGGAAAACACGAGAGCCTTCTGCCTTATGTTCATAGTACATGGAATCCACCAGGGCTACGGCTGTTGTTACGGTATTGGTAAGGGCTTCATCACGCGATGGGAGGGCATCCAGGTATCTGGCCTGGCTCACCAGGGTTTTCAGGAGTTCTCTCCGGGAGCGTACTCCGGTCAGTGTGGGTAGCGACCAGTCAGCAGCAGACTTAAAGTCAGGTACCAGTATCGAGATGGACTTTTGATAATGTCGAACTACTGCTTCCCTGTCTCCGCTCAGCGCTGCCATTTCAGCCAGATAACGATAGAGCTTGGCTACCTCAGGGTTGGTCTGGTCTTTAAAAGAGGCGATGGCCAGGTTCAGAAACTGCGTTGCCTTCTCCGGCTCTTTTAATTGATGGTAATAGTAACCCAGGTTTGACAGGGTTTGTCCGGACTCAGGGTTTAATCGGTAGCATTGGTCGAGGTGAGTTTTGGCGATGTTCAGCTCGCCTGATTGTATCTGGGTCAGGGCAAGGTTGTTATAAAAGATGATCTCGCTGTTTTCAGTTACACTGACCTTATAGTCAGATACAGTTTTGGCTCTGCGGGAGCCGTAAACCAGGGCATTCGGGTAGTCCTTCTTTCTGAGGTTTATGAGTAGCAGATTGTTGTAAATACTCACAAGAGGTCTCGCATTTGCGGCCATGTCTTTTTTCGCTACCAGCTCAGCTCGTTCCAGTACTTCCTCTGCCTGGTCATAGTCGGCCCGGTTCATATAGGCAATGCCCAGGTTGTTGTAGGCATAAATGAGCCTTTGCCCCGATGAGGTCTGGCTTTCCCTGAAACGCACCGATTTAATGGCATTATCAAGGCCTTTTTCATAATCTCCGGTATTGTTGTAGATGGCTCCGAGCAGGTTCAGCACGGTGCCGTAAATTCCCGGCAGAGGGTCCAGCTTTTCTTCAATAAAATCCCTGGTTTTACTCAGCAAAGTGTCGGCCGAAGCAAACTGTTTCAGGCGATACAGGTTTGAGCCCATGCCTACCCGGCAGCTTGCCACGCGACTCCAGTTGCTTTGATTCAGGTAAAGTGCTTCAGCCTGGTTCAGGTAATGAATGGAGCTGTCATAAGCTCCGGTTCGTATAAAAGCATCTCCTTTGGCTTTCAGGGCTTCCGCCATGAGAGTGTCTCTGTCAGCAAGGTGTTGCTTTACGGTCTTCAGAGCAGCGTGGGCCGCAGCTAACCTGAGTTGGTTGTTTCTTTTACGGTCGTAGTTTTTTGCCATTAAAGATTGGGCAGCGGCAAGACCTGCCCAATCTTCTGCGGCTTTTGCTTCTTCCAGAAAGGCATCCAGAACAAGCAGTGATGAATCGTAAAGTTTTTTGCTGTAAAAAGATTGTGCCTGCTCCAGTCCGGATAATATGCTACCAGTTTGCCCTCTCAGTCCTGTTGTCAGGAGTAGGGTCAACCATATGATGTAGTAGATTTTCCTGTATAAAGTTGCTGGCAATCTCTCCTTTAAGCCTCCTGGTTATCGTTCTCTGACTTAAGTATCTTGTTGATCACTTCAAAATACTCCGGTGTAATATCTTTACTGCTGACAACGTACTGACCGTTTCCAACCGGTTGTGCATTTCCAAATTTCACCTCTTTATCAAGTGAGTCCAGGGCACTGACAGATAAAAACAGACTGGTAGGCACTTCGTGATTTACTTCTTCTGCAAAGTACTTATCGTCATAAGGTACGGTATACAAATAGGTTTCAGGTGAAGATACTTTGTTGATCTTCACGCGGCCCACATCAATGCGTCTGTTAAACTGTTCCCAGAACAGACTGATACCCACTTCTACCTGATTTAACGGAGCTTCCGGCCGGGGTTTCTTTTTTCCTGAAAACCTGAGTCCGAATACAACGATAGGATCTCCGATACCGGCACCTTCTATGATTACATCGTAATCATCTTCGTCTTCTTGCTGTGGATTGGTTGGTTGTGACATGTGTAATGGTTTTGATGAAAATAAAGTTTAATTGTAGGATAATCAAAATTAATAAGAAAATACGGTGGATATTGATATAAATGAGCGGACCAGGCTCAAAAAGAGGGAGTCCTTTTTGCATAGAACTCCCTTTCATAATTACACCAGAGGCCCTTGTACCTTTTGCAAGGTCATTTGTCCCTGAAGCAAGGTGAAAGGTACGAGTGCCACAGGGCCTCCTATAATGACTCCTGCCAACCTTAGAGAACTATTTTGCATATTGATTTCTATTCTCGGAGCTGCGCCATCTGTGTATCTCATGACAATGGTCAGGGGAGTTCCTGCCAGACTGTCCGGGTCATCAAACAGGAAACCATATGCTTTGGGTATTGTCATTTCTCCCGTATAACCTAAGCCCGAAAGGTTACCCGAAAGTTTGAGAATTGATCTGCCGCTAAAGTCCATGTTACCCGTGATCTGAGTGGTTCCGGGAAGGGGCATTACAAAATTGAGACTACCGAAAAAAAAGTTGGGAGAGTTGGTAAGTGCCTTTTCCCGCTCTTCCTCACTGTTGAAAATGATTTCGTTGGCAAGAATTTCATGATACCGCTGAGTTGCCAGTTGCTCTAAAGTGTTTTGGTCATGTTGTGCTTCCATTCATCTGTGGTTAAAGTTTTGGAAATACTGATTTGCGGGTTAATACTGTATGATGAATGGAGGTTACCTTGTCAGTTGAAAAAATTTCTACATTAGTGCTCGCTTGAGTTGAAGTGCTTCAATGCAGTTAAAGGATCAGGACTACTTACAGGGGCTGAAAGATGCCGATAATGCTGTGTTGCGACAGCTTTACGATAAATTTCTGCCGCCAGTGGTAAGACTGGTAGAAAGCAATAGTGGTAGCCGTGACGATGCTCTTGATATTTTTCAGGAAGCCGTAATGGTCTTGTATCGGAAAGTAAGGCAAAGCGATTTTCAACTTACCTCAGCACTTTCTACCTATATCTATGCTATCTGCCGCAATCACTGGATGAAAAGACTGAATAAAAAGTCGTTCTCAGAGGTATCTATTAAGGATGATGCGGTATATAAGAGTGAAGAGGATTTTATGCAGGAGATGGAAGCCCAGGAAAAATACAGACTGTTCAGAGCCAAACTGATGAAATTAGGTGATGACTGCCGCAGAATTCTGGAGCTGTTCTTTAAGGGGGTGACTATGGAGAAGATTGCCGATCAGTGTGGTTTGAGTAGTATAGGCTATGCTAAAAAGAGAAAGTTTCAGTGTAAGGAGCAGTTGCTGTCAATGATCAAAGCTGATGCGAAATATGAAGAGTTAAAGTATCAATGAATCACGACCAGGAGACATATGAGCTGATAGAGCGTTACCTGCAGAATGACCTGGAGGGTGATGAACTGATGCGTTTCGAGCAGGCCATGAAGGAAGATGAGACTCTGGCCAGGGAAGTAGCGCTGCAGCGATCTGTACAGACCTTGTTGGGTGAGGAGGATGTCGTGGCACTTGATCAGCAACTGACCGAACTGAGGAAAGACTATACCGCAGAAACCCCGAAGCTGCTGCCCTTCCGCAAACTCTGGTTTGCCGCAGCGGCCGTGTTGGTACTGGCCATTGCCTATATTGGTTTTTTCATGCAGGCAGATCCGCTTTCGGGAGAGGAGGCTTTTACGGCATACTTTGAACCTTACCCGGCAGACAATGCGGTGAGGTCGGAGGGCGATTCACTGAAGCTGAGCCAAATGGCACAAGGGCTGGAAGCCTACGAGCGGGCCGATTACCGGGAGGCTATGGAATCACTTCGACCGCTGCTGAGAGAAAGTATCAGAGCACGGTTTTATTATGGAGTATCTCAAATGGCCATAGGAGAAACAAACAGAGCTATTGCCATCTTAACCGAAATGGGCAATGAGAATTCTGTCTACGAAGATCCGGCAGCCTGGTACTGCGCCCTGGGATTCTTAAAACTCGGAGAAAAGGAGCGTGCTGTCAATTTACTGGAAAGAATGGTGGAAGTAGCTAAAGGGAAGTACAGGAACCTGGCCATAGAACTGCTAAAGAAACTCAAATAGGCAGAATCAATGAAAGAATCCACTTTTTTGATCGCAGTTACAGAATCGGGGAACTTTACCTGAGATTTAGAGTTATTTCGTGAGATGAGATTTTTTTTCAGCCTCCTGACGCTACTTACCACAGCTCAGCTAAGCGCCCAGAACTTTGACTGGTGGGACAACCTGCACAACTATCCGGCAGCAGCCGGAAATGATCGCGATCGTTACATCAGTATTTCTCCCGGCTACATGGGCCCCAATGCCCTCCGTGTGCCGGTATTGCGCAATGGTAAAATTGACAATGAACTGTGGTCAGAGACTACCTTTGAATATCATACAGGCAATGGAGATCGCACGCTCAATATCTGGTCTGAATTTAATATTCCCCTGGCTAAGGATAAGGCACTACTATACGTACAGAGTATTCCCTGGGAAATATGGGAGACTACGGAAGCCTTAAGAGATGAGCGCAGGGCACAGGGCAGGAGTGCCAATGGCTGGAATACAGGTGATACGGCATTCGGAGTGATCTTACGCATCGCCAACGAAGAGACTTCAAGATGGCCTAATATTACCTTCAGAGCACATTCCAAGACGACTACCGGAGGTAATATTTCCAATGCCCGTTTTACAGATGGGAGTATGTTTTTCTGGGAGGCCACTACCAGTAAAACGATTGTCAGCACTGATGAAAGCAGTTTGCTGATCAAGGGAATGCTGGGGTTTTATACCTGGCAGACGAATAAGAATTTCCTGCCCAACGGATCGGATTTCTTCCAGAACGATGCAGGTACTTATGGTGTGGGAGTAGAGTACACGCGGGGCAAGTGGTTTTTCGGCAGCGATGTGTCGGGTTACCATGGCTACATTCAAAACAGAGATACTCCGGCTTTTTTTCGAAACCAGATTTCCTACCGCTTCAAGCACATAGCTCTTTATTCCAATCTCAACTTCTCTTTGAATTCCTGGGGCTGGAACACCTTTACCATAGGCTATCGCCACTTCTTTAAGACGATTGAGTAGGAGCAGGGGAGCCCTCGCCCGGCTTTAGCTTCAGAGGTAAAAAGTAGGACATACAATCATACTTCTTACTTACTTCCTACCCCATACCCCATACCTCCTACCTCTTACTTCCTACTTCCTACCTCATACCTCTTACTTCCTGTTCCCACGTACCCCTGCTACCTGCCTGCTTATGCTGCCCATCCCTGTGCAAACCAGCTTCGTACTTGCATCACGTATAAATTACCTATATATTTAATTTTCTTATATATAGATTATGTACTCAAAAGAACTAATCAGAGGGACCCTCAGGACCATCGTATTAAAGCTTTTAAGCGAAAACGGAAGGATGTACGGTTATGAGATTACTCAGAAAGTGAAGGAGCTGTCCTCAGATGAGATCAGTCTCACCTTCGGTGCCTTGTACCCTACTCTGCATAAACTGGAGAAGGAAGGTGCGGTGACAACCACTTCCGAGGTAGTAGATCACAGAACCAGAAAGTACTATGCACTCACTCCCAAAGGTGATGCTACCGCCAGGGTAAAGATTGCCGAGTACTTTGCTTTCTCAAAAACCATGCATCTGATCATGTCCAGTTAAGTGCTTGTCCAGGGCAGATGATACTCTCTGCCTTCAGGCCCAATTTTTTGTCAAAAACAAACAACACCTCATATGCTTACCAAAGACCAGGTTTATCATATCCGCAGAGTCGTTCAGCAAAGACGGCTCAGGAGCTTTATGCTGGAAGAAGAAGTGGTTGACTTTGTTTCCTGTGCTGTTGACGATCGCCTGAAGGCAGGTGAGCCTTTCGACTCGGCATTGACGGCCGTTTTGAAAGACCTGGATACCGACCACATTAAAAGAGTACATAGAAGTAACCTCATCATTAAAAAACACGGCAGTATGGATCTCTTAAAGAATTACCTGCTAATCTCTCAAAGAAACCTTGTCAAACACAGGATTAATTCAGCCGTGAATATGGCCGGACTGCTCCTGGCATTGGTGTCTGTATTGATTATCGGGCTGTATGTAAGCAATGAACTTTCTTATGATCGTTCTTTTCCCGATGCAGAAAATGTGTATCGGGTGAATGGTACTTCCTATATGGGAGATGTACCTAGTTCTTCAAATTATGTTTCTCCCTTGCTGATTGATGCCATGTTGCAGGAGATTCCGGAGGTAGCCTATGCTGCTTCAGGCCTCTCCATGTATACCAACAAGCCTTTGAAAATCCTGGATCAGGCCTATTATGATGTGAGGATTGATTACTTCAGGAAAGATGTCTTTGACATTTTCGGCCTTGAGGTATTGGCCGGTGATCTGGATGGTACCTATGATCAGCCTTACGGACTCATGATCTCTGAGAGTTTTGCCCAACGGGTTTTTGGTGAGAAAAACCCTGTCAATGAAACGATAGAGGCAGAGCTGAGAGGGAAACAAGTGGTTTTTACCATTGGTGGTGTGTTTAGAGACAAACCACAAAACAGCCACCTGCAGTATGGGAGAAACCAGATGAACGTGATTGCTTCGCATAAGGCCTGGGAACAGATTGGTGGTTATAAAGGGGCCTGGAACTCAACGCATATGCCGGCTTACGTGAAGCTCAAACCGGGTAGCACCAGGGCAGAGGTAGACGAAAAACTCAGTGCTTTACTTAAGCGCAGAGCGGGAGAAGATATTTTCTATGAGCACTATTTACAACCCGTCCGGGATATTCACCTGAATACACTGGGATTGCCCACTTCATCGGTGGGGGACTATAAGCAGGTACTTACCTTTATGCTCATAGGGGTGCTGATTCTGATAATTGCCTGCATCAACTACATCAATCTGACCACTGCCAGGGTCACAATCAGAATGAAGGAAGTAGGGATCAGAAAAGTGCTGGGTGCCGGCAAGGGACAGTTCCTGTATCAGTTTATCACAGAAGCATTTCTGCTTACACTGGCAGCCATGCTTGTTGCTTTTGGTCTGGTGGCACTTTCTCTCGACCTTATCAACAGTACTTTTGATCTGAATCTCTCCCTGGCTCTCTTTAACGATGGTGTTTTACCGGTAGGCATGTTGTTTATCCTGTTGTTGATCAGCTTTCTGTCAGGAGGTTATCCTGGCTTTTACCTCTCCGGAATCGGCTCTACTCAATTGTTAAAGTCAAAACTGAACGTAGGCAGGCGAAAATTCTCTGTTCGCAAGCTGTTGGTCGTATTTCAGTTTGGTATTTCTGCGGCCATTGTGGCCTGTACTATCATTGTACTGACTCAATTGAATTTTCTGAGAGAAAGCGATCTGGGCTATGATGAGGAGAGCATTGTTTACATACCCATTCCCGGCTCACAGATTAAGGAGAAAGGGCCTGTACTCAAGGAAGGCCTGAATCAACTGGCCATTGTGAAATCCACTGCCCTGAGCCAGGGCTCTCTGGCCAAAGGAAATTTCTCCGGAAACCGCATAAGCATAGGTAACGATGAGGGGAGTATGCAGCGGATTATGCCGGTAGACTTTGAGTTCAACACCATGATGGGGATAGAACTTGCTGAGGGGAGGTGGTTTGACAAGAATATGGCCACTGATATGGAATATGGCTTTGTGGTAAACGAAGCCTTTCTTAAGTACTTCAATCTTGAAAATCCAATCGGGACCAAAATATCCCGAAACGAGCAAAAGGGAGAAATTATAGGAGTGGCCAGAGATTTTCACTGGAAGTCAATGCATAACGAAATTGAGCCCCTGGTCATGTTCATGCAGAAAGACTATGCCAACCGTTACGGTCATCTGGTTGTGAAACTCCAGCCTGGAAATCTCAGGCAAGCACACGATCAGTTGGAGGATGTCTGGCATCAGGTTTTTGGTGACAGGCCTTTTGAGTGGGAATTTCTGGATGAGCAGTTGGCCATGGCCTATCGGAAAGATGAAATATTTGGCGATATATTTTCCAGCTTTTCTGCTATTACGATCATTATTTCCTGTTTGGGGCTGCTGGGGCTGGTTTCCTTTTCTGTCGAGCGCAGGTTGCGTGAAATTGGTGTGAGAAAGGTGTTGGGCGCCTCCATAAGCAGTATTCTGTTACTCGTTTCCAAAGACTTCTCCAGGTTGGTTTTGACAGGCTTTGCCCTGTCTGTTCCTGCGGCCTATTTCTTTATGGATCAATGGCTACAGGGCTTCAAGTACAGAATTGATTTAGGCTTTATGCCGTTCGCGGTTACCTGTTTGGTGGTGGTGTTAATTGCCTGGGGTTCAGTGAGCTGGATTTCTCTTAGGGCCGCAAAAGCTAATCCCGTTGACTCTTTGAGATCCGAATGACCATGCTCAGTAAAGAACAAGTCAGGCAAATTCACAATGCCGTCCGAAGGAATCAAATTCCCAGCTTTGGTTTGGAAAGTGAAGTAACCGATTTTATCGCCTGCGCTGTGGAGGAAAAAATGGCCCGGGGCCAATCTTTCGATACTGCTTTACAGGAAGCGATCAGCGAGACCGGTGCTATCGATAAACTAAAGGCTTACCATAGCCCTTCCGGCATCAATCAGATCAATGTTCCGGGAATGTTGAGGAATTACCTGGTGGTGGCGATGAGAAACCTCAGGAAGCATCGGTTTTACACAGCCATTAGCCTGACCGGACTGTCCTTTAGCATGGTAGCGCTTCTGATCATCGGTGCCTTTGTCAAATCAGAATACACCTACGATCGGGAATTCAGTGATCATGAACAGCTGTTTCGGGTCAACTCCTTTAACAGAGAGAACCCTGCCCGGCATGATCATGAATCATCCCCCTTTTTAGCCGATGCTTTGCTGGATGAAGTCCCTCAGATTGAGCAGGTGAGCGGACTCAAACGTCTTTTTTCAGATGAGATAGTCAACTGGAATGGAAAGAAACTCACAGGTTTTAGTCTGGCGACTGTCAGAGAGTCGTTCCTCGATATGTTCGGTATCAGGCTTTTGAGCGGGTCGGCCGATGGCTTTGATGATGCGATAAATGAACTGCTTATTTCCGATGGGCTATCTGCAAGACTATTTGGTAAAGCCAGTCCTATCGGGGAAACGGTTGAGCTGATAGAAGGAGAAAATGTCTATCTGTTTAAAGTATCAGGTGTGTTTGAGGCTTTACCGGAAGGCACTCACCTGAGCAATGAGGATTTCCGGTTCGATATGCTCACCTCAGTGAAAACCCGCGATCGCTATGATGATACCAATGGCTGGCAATCGACCAAGGAAGCCACTTATGTGAAGCTCTTGCCCGGGACTGATGTGGAGCCACTCGATGCCAGAATCAATGAGGTGTTAAGGGCAAGAGCAGGAGAAGACATTTGGTATCAGCATTATCTGCAGCCTGTCAACGATATTTACCTGAACCGGGCCGGCATTCCCATCGCCACGGAAGGCAACCTAACCAGACTCTATGTCTTTTCTCTGGTAGGCCTGTTGATTTTACTGATAGCCTGCATCAATTATATCAATCTGATGACTGCGCAGGCGAGTGTGAGACTTAAGGAGCTGGGGGTGCGCAAAGTGATCGGTGCCAGCCGGGCGCAGTTTGTCTTTCAGTTTTTGACGGAAACCTTGCTTCTGAGCTTTCTGGCTGCGGTTGTAGCACTTTCCTTTACTTATCTGCTCTTACCCCTTGTCAATGATTACGCTGGCCTGAACCTTGATTTCCTACTGAGGCAGGATTTGTTTCTGGTATTCTCATCTCTTTGTATCGTGTCACTGATGAGTATAGTGTGTGGTACTTATCCGGGAGTATATTTATCGCGGCTCAGTTCCAGTAATCTGCTTAGACAAAAGGTATCAGACCGCTCAAAAAAATGGTCTTTCAGAAAACCGCTGGTATCCCTGCAATATGCTATATCCATAGGTCTGGTTATGGCCACGCTGGTGATCCTCAGGCAAATCCGGTATATGAATGAAAAGGATCTGGGTTTTGATAAGGAGGCAGTGGTTTACCTGGATATGGGGCTGGAGCCCGCCCTGAAGTATGGGCGAACACTTTTAGCAGAAACAGAAAGCAAGCCGGGGATCATAGCCGGTTCGCTCACCGGCAATACCCTGGGGGCAGACAGGATGTCTGGCAGCCGCATAGAGATGAGAAAAGGATTGCTGGAAGGAGATAATTACAGCCATGTATTACCGGTAGGTCCTGGTTTCAGGGAGGTGATGAAACTGAAGATGAAAAATGGAGACTGGTTTACTGAAGTCACGCAAAGTGATAGTCTGGTCAGCTATATAGTGAACGAAGCCTTTGTAAGAGAAAACGGCCTGGGCGATCCGATTGGCGAAAAGCTATGGAGAAACGGAAAAGAGGGAAGGGTGATTGGTATAGTGAATGACTTCCATTTTAAGTCGATGCGACATGCGGTTGATCCACTGGTCTTGTATGTACCTCCTGCCACTAGCCTCGCTCACGAGACCCTGGCTTTGAGGCTGGTACCGGCAAACATCACCACAACCATAGACCAGCTTACTGAGGTTTGGGACAAAGTGATTCCCTACCAGCCTTTTGAAATACAGTTTCTGGATGATCAGATCCGGCAGTTTTATGAGAAAGAGCGCTCCTTTGCTCAGGTGTTTTCGGCCTTTTCATTTTTGGCTATTACCATTTCATGTCTGGGACTGATTGGTCTGGTGTCTTTTACAACACGCCAGCGCTCCAAAGAAATAGGTGTGAGAAAGGTGCTGGGCGCCTCAATTAAATCCATCCTCACACTGATCAGTAAAGAGTTTGCCATGTTTATTTTCTATGGTGCTGTCATTGCCTGGCCGGTGACACATTGGCTGGTGGGTAAATGGCTGCAGGATTTTGACAACAGGATCGAACTGAATGTAACGCCATTTCTGATATCGCTATTGGTATCGATGGTACTCTCATGGATATCTGTGAGCTACATCTCTTTCAGAGCCGCCAAAGCCAATCCGGTAGACGCACTGAGATCAGAATAGCAAGGGCTCGGTATTCCCGAAACCAAACAGACCAATAAGCCATCGGCTGTTGACCATGGACTATCGACCATCGACTATGGACTGTTGGCCATCGACTGTGGACTATCGACCATAGACCATAGACCATCGACTCTTGACTGCGGACCATCCACCATCAACTATCTGTCCTTTATTCGATACATAAACTTAAGCCCTGACCAGACCTCGTCTACGGCACAAACTTTTACATCGACAAGACCGGCTTCCAGGCCTGTGCTTCTCACAATACCATCACTCATATCAGTAGGCACTTTCGATGCTTTTTTAGGCCATGAAATCCAGAGCATCCCTGTTTTTTTCAGGCTGGCTTTTAACGAAGCGATCGCACGTTTCATTTCATCGGCCGATTTGGTGAAAAAGTGAATAAAGTCAATCTCTTCCTCTCCGGCCTCATCCACACCTTCCACATTGTCCGGAAGAGGCCCCAGGTCTTCCCAGTAGCTGTCAGGGGCATTAAAAACCTGAATGCGGAAATTTTCTTTGATACCCAGTTTTTTCAGTAGAGGGTTAGGAGAGTAGCCTGCCATAGTAATTCGAACCTTAAAAAATGAATAACTAAACTATGTATTCGGAAGAAGCCTGACAAAGGTTCTGTACAGAAATATCCTGTCCGTTGAATGTCAAATCGAGCTCTGAAAGCAGATAGGCAGGGTTGGTCTCAATGCTGCCAGAATTACCTTACAAATATTAGTGAATAGTCAACACGATAATTATTTTTGCGCATGCAAGAGCAGATTCTCATTCTTGACTTCGGTTCACAATATACGCAGCTAATTGCACGCAGAGTTAGAGAGCTCGATGTGTACTGCGAAATCCACCCGTTTAATCACATTCCTGAAATCACGGATAATATCAAAGGTATCATCCTGTCAGGCAGTCCCTGCTCGGTAAGAGAGGACGATGCCCCTGACCTGGACCTGGACCAGTTCCGTGGAAAAATACCCGTTTTAGGCGTTTGTTATGGAGCTCAGTTACTGGCCCAGAAGTATGGTGGTAATGTACTTCCGTCAGAGATCAGAGAGTATGGTCGTGCACGCCTCAACAGGGTGGATTCTCATTTTGAACTGCTCAAAGAAATCAGCCTGGACTCTCAGGTATGGATGTCGCATGGAGATACCATCTCAGACCTTCCTGAAAACTTTGAGGTAATCGCCAGCACCAGCAGTGTACGGGTGGCGGCCTTTAAAGTGAAAGAGGAGAATACATATGGTATTCAGTTTCACCCGGAGGTAACCCACTCAGAAGAAGGCAAGAATCTGCTCAGAAACTTTGTGGTACATATCTGCGGATGCTCTCAGGACTGGACCTCAGAGATTTTTGCGGAAGTAACCATTGCCGAGCTGAAAGAGCAGCTGGGCAATGACAAGGTGGTACTGGGGCTCTCAGGAGGAGTGGATTCTTCTGTAGCTGCGGTATTGATCAATAAAGCCATAGGTGAAAACCTCCATTGTATTTTTGTAGATAACGGACTGCTCAGAAAGAACGAATTTGAGCAGGTGCTGGAGTCTTACAAGGGCATGGGGCTGAATGTAAAAGGAGTTAACGCCAAAGATCAGTTCTATAAAGCGCTGGAAGGTATCACAGACCCTGAGGGCAAGAGAAAAGCCATCGGACGTGTGTTTATCGAAGTGTTTGATCAGGAGGCGAAGAAGATCCGGAATGTGAAGTGGCTGGGACAGGGTACCATTTACCCGGATATCATCGAATCTGTTTCGGTGAAAGGTCCGTCTGCTACAATAAAATCGCATCACAACGTTGGAGGATTGCCGGAGAAGATGAATCTCAAGGTAGTAGAGCCGCTGAAAACACTCTTTAAGGATGGAGTGAGAAATGTAGGCAGGAGCCTCGAGATCGATCCGAAGATTCTGGGACGCCACCCCTTTCCGGGACCTGGCCTGGGTATCAGAATCCTGGGGGACATCACTGCCGAAAAGGTGGCTATCCTTCAGGAGGTGGATCACATTTTTATCAACGGGCTCAAAGAAAAGGGCCTTTACGATGATGTCTGGCAGGCAGGAGCCATGCTGTTACCGGTGCAGTCGGTAGGGGTAATGGGTGACGAGCGTACTTACGAGCGTGTAGTAGCCCTCAGAGCAGTAGCCAGTGTAGATGGTATGACGGCTGACTGGTGTCACTTGCCTTATGATTTTCTGCAGGACGTATCGAACGAAATTATTAACCGTGTAAAAGGGGTTAACCGGGTGGTGTATGATATCAGCTCTAAGCCTCCGGCAACCATAGAGTGGGAATAATATGCGTTTGATTCTGAAGACTTTATTACTAATACTTTTTTTAGCCGCACCGCTAAGCCAGGCCTTGTCGCAGCAAGACCCGCAATCTGTTTTTGAAGAAGGGAAAGCCCTCTTCAACGGAGAACAGTACGCGCTGGCTTTGGTGAAACTGGCACCACTTACCTCTCTTCAGGAAGATAACGATCTGGTGCGCTATGCATCTTACTATTATGCTGTATCCGCCTACAATTCCGGTGATGCTTCCACAGCCAGAAGCATGTTCCTGCAAATTGCACAGAAGCATTCATCCTGGTCTCAGTTAGATGAAGTGAACTACTGGCTGGCGACTCTGGCTTTCGAAGAAGAGGACCCACGTCTGGGAATAGAGTATTTAGATAAAATTCAGAGTGCTGCCTTTGACGAACAGGCCCAGGGGCTTCGCAACTATTACTTTGCCCGGATTACCGACATGGAGCTGCTGAAATCTCTGTTGGATGAGAATCCGAAAGAGGCAGTGCTGGCCTCGCAGCTGGCTGATCAGATTCTGAAACTTGACGTAGCCGAGCAGGATATTGATCTGTTGGAAAGCTTGTCTCAGAAGTATGATCTTACGCTTGATCTGGGTATAGAGGGTATTGCCAGTTCTCCCAAAAAGGACATTTACAACGTAGGACTCTTTCTCCCATTCAGCTATCTGGAAGACTCTGCCCGACTGGAGCGCGTTCAGAAAGACTGGACCATGCGCTTTTATGAAGGGGCACAACTGGCCCTGGAGAAACTGAAAGAAGAAGGTGTCAAAGTGAATCTAATCACCTTTGATACAAGAGACCGCCAGGTGCCCCTGCGCACCATGCTTACCACAGATGAGGCAAAATCGCTGGATTTTATCATTGGCCCGGTATTCCAGAGCTCGGTAATCCAGGTATCCCGTTTTGCCAGGGAGCAGCAGATCAATATGCTCAACCCGCTGTCCTCTAATGATGATATCATCAGAAACAATCCCTTTGCTTTTCTCTACTACCCCAGCAATCAGTCGCTGGCGATTGCCGCGGCAGAGTACGCAAAGGCCAACTTTACGGAAAACCGGAATGTGGCGGTTTTCTACAGTGGACCAAACGACAGGCCCAGAGCTTCACTCTATAAAGAAATTCTGGAAAAGGACTCTTTCAATGTGCCTATCTTTGAGATGGTAAGACCTCAGGAGTCTTCCAAAATCCAGATGATGCTGGTAGAAGAGGAAGAGGTAGACAAAGACTCATTGGTAGTGGAAGCCATGATGGCCGAGATGGACTCTTTAAGAGAGGCAGGAGAAGAAGACTGGGAAATATATGATGAGCGCGATTTCCTTAAAAAAGAGCTAAGAATTTTATCTGATAGCATCGGTCACATTTTTGTGGCTTCTGATGTGGCTTCTTTGTCAGCCAGTACTATCAGTGCTATTGATGCCCGGGAAGATACAATTCTGTATATCGGTAGTTCGCGCTTCCTCACCTCTGAGCAGGGGCTCTCTTTTGAGCAACTGGAGCGGGTGAACGCCATTTTTACGGGGTCAAACTGGATACACTACGATAAAGAAGAGGTAAGCGATTTCAGAGAGCGGTATGAGTTTGCTTTCAATGCCTACCCCAGAAAAGATGAGAGGCTGGGCGATGCCTACCTCGGTTATGATATTATGCTCACATATGGACGTTTGCTGCATCAATACGGCAAATATTTCCAGGTGGGCCTTAAACGAAAGGGGATAAGCGGATCCCTGACAGATCAGTTTGATTATCGTTTCTCCAATGATAATCGCTTTATCCCTATTCTCAGAGTTACCGACTCTCAGGTAGTACCTATTCAAGAAACACCAGATGCTCAAAACCGACCGTAGCCAGCACCTGTTTGCACAGGCGCAACATTCGATTCCCGGAGGTGTCAACTCTCCTGTTCGTGCTTTCAAAGCTGTAGGAGGAGACCCTATTTTCATCAAGTCTGCCAAGGGAGCCTACCTTCATGACGAAGATGGCAACCAGTATATCGAAATGATTAATTCCTGGGGGCCGATGATTCTGGGGCATGCCAATGAAAAGATTCAGGAGGCAGTAGCAGGCGCTATTGACAGTTCTTTGTCTTTCGGTGCGCCAACCGCAGTGGAGGTAGAGATGGCTGAGCTGATTTGCAGCATGGTGCCCTCTATAGAGAAGGTGCGCATGGTGAACTCCGGAACGGAAGCCACCATGTCTGCCATTCGTCTGGCCAGAGGTTATACCAATCGTGACAAGATCATTAAGTTCGAGGGCTGCTACCATGGTCATGGAGATTCTTTCCTGATCGCTGCCGGAAGCGGGGCGATTACCCTGGGCAGGCCCGATAGTCCCGGAGTTACCGAGGGGGTGGCAAAAGACACCATCACCTTGCCTTTTAACAGTCTGGAAGCCGTCCGCGAAGGTATTGCTGCCAATAAGGATCAGATAGCGGCATTGATCATCGAACCGGTAGCAGGTAATATGGGCTGTGTATTGCCCGATGTAGGTTACCTGGAAGGTTTGAGAGAACTGTGTACCGAAAACGGCATTGTGCTCATCTTTGATGAGGTAATGACCGGTTTCCGCCTGTCGAAGTCAGGAGCTCAGGGAGTGTTTGGTGTTGAGCCGGATCTCACTACACTGGGTAAGATCATTGGTGGAGGTATGCCGGTAGGGGCCTATGGTGGTAAAAAAGAGATAATGGATTATGTATCTCCCCAGGGGCCTGTTTACCAGGCAGGTACACTCTCGGGTAACCCCATCGCCATGGCGGCAGGACTGGCCATGCTGACTCAGATCAATGAAGGCACCGGAATTTACACACAGCTGGATGAAACCACCCGCTATCTAGAGGAAGGGTTCCAAAAGAACCTGGACGCGCTGGGGCTGCCTTATACCATGAACCGACTGGGCTCCATGCTGACGCTTTTCTTTACCGACCAAAAGGTGACGGACTTTGACACCGCCAAGTCAACGGATACTGAGTTGTTCGGGAAATACTTCAGGGAAATGCTCAACAGGGGAGTGTATCTGGCGCCATCTCAGTACGAGACCCTCTTTATCTCAACAGCCATCACAAAGGAGCTGGCTGATCAGATTATTGAAGCCAACCTTCAATCTTTGAAAGCTATCCACTAATAACAAGGAGGGCTCTTACCCTCTTTTCACTACCGGTGGCTTCGTTGGTTGATCTGTTAACCGTTGTAGTACCAGAAGCTGATAAAGACCTCTATAAAGAAGAAGGTGTAAAGGAAGATGCTGTAGACCCAGCCTACGATATTGAATTTTATCAGTGTTTTAAACCAGCCCTGGTTGTACACTTTCAGAAATGAGGCATAGACGTAAGTGCTCACACCAATAAAAAACACACCGGCAAGAATTCCTCTGACAGCCTCGATATTCCAGCCGGGGAAATTAGACTCCGTGATCACTTTGAAGATAATCAACAGGCAAATCGCGTACATCAGATAGGCAAAGGAATGTACATGGAGTGCATGGACTACATGCTTGATATACAGGTGATTCCTTCTGACGTAAATTAGCTTGAGGACTCCGGCAAAGAGCGGAATTAATATGAACATCATGAGAGGCAGATTGCCCAGCATAAAGCCCTTAAAGCCTTCGTCATTTTTAAACACCTTCCTGATCTGGCTCTTCAGATGAGCAGTTTGGGTTTCGTTGAAAAAGTTAATGTTGCCCTGGCCACCATTATTCAGGGAATCGATAAAGGCATTGTCAGAGATACGCGTATCCCGTGCCAGCCGGTGCATTCTTTCAAAGTAAGGTTCCTTTTTCTCATCGGGCAGTTTAACCCCCGTCAGGTCAATGTCCAGGTCGTCAAAATTGGTCCCGTACTTCGTGGAAATCGAATCAAACAGCGCATTGAAGGTCTGTGCGTCTGAAAACTCACTTCTCAGAGAGTCTGGCACAAAATTCACTTTCACGGAGTCTGCGAGCTGGCTCAACCGATCGTTTTTTACCAGGTCATCCAGCTCAGCTGTGATGTTGGTCTTTGCATTTTGCTCTATCGATGTGAAGTTGACCCCGCTAAGCAGAAAGCTGATGGTAAAGAAGTAGAAGATACTCATCACCAGGTAAAGCCTGATGGGATGAATAAAATGCTTGATCTTTCCTTCCTGAAAACGATTGGTCAGCGACCCGGGCCTTAATAGAAAAGGCAGAAAGCTGTGAGCCATTTTGGAGTCAATACCCAGGTAGTTGTCAATGAACTCCTTGACCAATATCCAGAAAGTAATATTGTTGTCGGTGTTAGACTGACCGCAGACTGGGCAATAGTTATAAGACTCTTCAAGCGGACTATCACAGTTATGGCAAACTGTACTTCTCCGGTTCTTGGCTTTCATTCACTGAAACGATTAGCTCGCAAAATTTAAAGATACTTTATAGTGGTATATCAGAAAAGGGGGCAGACAATAAAAAAGCCGGTTAAAAGAAACCGGCTTTTTAACTCTACTGGAAAGAGTGTTTAGGTGAAAGGGAAATTCTTCAGATCATTTCTAAAATCAGATCAGATCGTTTATCGTAAAGTTTTTGTTTCGACAGATCAAGTTTTGACAGCTGCAGCTGTATCGCCTCGCGAATGTCTTCATGGCCGGACTGATAGACAATGTAGGGAACAATGTCGTTCTTCAGCTCAATCCTGTGCTGAGCTCCATCTACTATTTTTCCTATCCAGTTGGTATTGTCAATCCCGTATTTTTTCCGGATCAGGTCGGTTACTTCTTTTTTGAACTCCTCATTTACACTTCTGATCTCTATAAGTCCCAGGAAAAAGTGGTCATGAAGAAAATGTAACTGCAGAATACACTTGACCTTGGAAATAGTAATCCTGTAATAGATGGTCTTGTGTTTGGAAAGGATGGAATTGTTTTTACTGGTATAGTTGGGTTTGCCTAAGTGACTGATTGCCTGTTTGAGAGAAGACCCGAAACTGAGACCGTAAAACTTAATGTCTTTTTTAGTCGCAATCTGGTCTGTTGGAGTTCCGCTTACGAGACTTTCCAGCCTCCCGTAATTGGAGAGGTAATTTCTACCTTCATAGAAACTCTCCCTACTCTGGAGATAGCGGTTTCTTTTCCTTGCAAATGGCACAAGAAGCCCCATCAGCGAAGTAATGGACTGGGTAGTCATCGACACAAGTGTTTAGGTTTAGAGAAATAATTCCTTTCGGAACTATGTCAAATTTATAAAACAACAGATGAAAAAAACAATTTGTTGGTGTGTCACGAACAGGGGGTAGGAATTGTATTATTCAAATAGCACACTGTCTAACCTTCGTTTGTATGTGAAGCACAGAAAAATGAGTGTATAAAAATCAAAAAAAAACAGAAAAACTTGGGGCTTAGTGGCTGTTTTGGCTCGGTTTTCATGAATCGACAGGTTTTAGGGCTTACTTCTATAAGAGATTGAACCTTATGAGAACAGTGAAAAATATAAGGCTAAGTAGTATGAATAACTGCCACGCTAAACCACGTTGAAAAGGAAATCCAGCTCTTTGTCTGCCTCCTTTCTCAATTGGTGTGTGTTATTGGCAAACTGAAACTGAAGTCGCTGGTTGAGTAGTCTGTCTCCGAATCTGTAGACGATATAAGGGACCATATTGGCCCGCATTTCAATAGTATTCTGTTGCGGGTCTGATAGCCTGCCGGTCCAGATGTTTTTCGGGACATCATATTTTTGCATCAAAACATCAGTCACCCTGCTTTTAAAATCTTTGCGGTCACTCCTGAGCTCAATCACCCCCAGAAAAAACTGATCCTGAAAAAAATGTAGCTGAAGTATACACTTGACCTTGGAGATATTCACCTTGTAGAAAAGTATGTCATGATCCCGAAGAAAGGAGGTTCTTTTACTAATGTAGTTCGGTTTTCCCAGAGAGGTTATCGACTCTTTGACGGAGCTTCCGAAATCGAGACCGTAGCACTTGATCGTGGTCTGAGTCTTTCGCTCTTCTGTTTTGCTTTCTATGGATAAGCGCTCAAAGCTTGCGCTGTCGGGGAGAATGTTTCTGGCCTCATAATAGTCTTCTCTCGTCTCTAAATAGTACTTGCTTTTCTTACCTAAAAAGGAAGCAAAGGGTACTACTATATCAACAAATGACGGGACCTCCATTTCCAGCGATTGGTGAAATTTTCAAATCATTTCTAAAAGTCAATTTACGAATTAATGATGGTTGAAAATAACCCGAATATGCTTTGAAATGTCCTGAAAGGCCTATTCTGAGACGATCTCCGCTTTCCCTTATGTGAGATTCTTATTTTAGTATTCAGAAAATTTACCGGAAAATCTTACTAGTTAATACGTGATAGATATCTAACAAGTCTGGCTTTAGAGAGGCGCCTGAAGTCAGGTTTAAAGAAAAGGTAAAGTCAGCGTCTTCCCAAAGGAAAACCCTGACTGCCAGACGCTCCTCAGAGCCTTTCTGCTTTTGTGCTTATCGCCACAATCTGCCATTGTTCCTGATTCTTCAGGAGGGTGACCTGATAGTGAAATCTGATGACAGAGCTGGTAGCCGTTAGCTGCACCGTAGCTACTGCTTCATCGGAGAGCAGCATCTCCTGAAACTTTACCTCTCTGGGTTGACCACCTACCTTTTTGGCCTTGATTTGGTCTACATATTCCTGCTTGGTAAAAGTGAGCAGATTAGGGCCAAAGATTACGTATTGCATGGCTTTGTCATTGAGGGTGGCTGCCAGCTTTTCAGCATTTTGTTCATCAGTGGCGAGGATAAAATCTTCCACTACTTTTTTGACCTGATCTTCTGTATTCGGGGTGTTGGAGCGGTGTCCAAGGGTGAGCATTGCCACTGCGATGATGAGAACTTTCATTTGTTTTTAATGACAATTAGGTCCCGAAATCACGAGGGGGCAATCGACCTGTTGCCGGCAGATGTCTGGTGTTGTAAAAGCAGCCGTGGCTGTTGCGAATCGTCACCAGCCCATCAGCTGTCGCAAGGTTTCTTTTCTGCTTTTGGCCAGTTTCAGTTTTGTGTTGTCCTGAAGGCTGATCACATAATCTCCCCGAAAATGTGGCTCCAGTGAGGTGATGCGGTCTACATTGACGATGGTGGACCTGTGAATCCGTACAAACTGCGAGGGATCGAGTAGTGATTCCAGTTCTGACAGGGGCTGACGGTGCACCTGATGCTTCGGGCCGGTATGGATTTTTACATATTGATTGTCTGCCTCTATCCAGTCTATATCTTCTACATTGATGAAGTGAATTCTGCTTCCTGTTCTGACAGAGATTCTTTTCAGAAACGATGTCCGGGTCTGCCTGCTCTCTTCTATCAGAGCGAGCAGGTTCTCTTTCATAAGCCCTGAAACGGGAGTCTGAGCCTTGTCTTTGACTTTTTGCAGGGCATCGAAAAACCTGTCATCATCAAAGGGCTTTAAGAGGTAATCAATCGCATTTACTTCAAAGGCCTTCAGGGCAAAAGAATCATAAGCCGTGGTGAATATATAATGGGGTGTATGTTTTTCCTGTGTCGCCTGAATCACCTCAAAGCCGTTTACCTCCGGCATCTGAATATCCAGAAAAACCATGTCGGGTCTGAGCTCGCAGATTTTCTCTATGGCTTCTGCACCATTGCTACATTCCGCTAACAGCTGAATAGAAGCGTCCTGAGCCAGCAGAGATTTCACAATATCTCTGGCATACTCTTCATCGTCTACTACAATGGCCGTAAAAGTCATATCGGTAAGGAGAGTGTTGCTAAAACGCCCTGACCTGAATTGGTCAGTTCGAATTTATGATTTTCTCCGTAAAGCTGTTGCAACCGATCAACCGTGCTGGACAAGCCTATGCCTGAAGACTGGCCAGGCATAAAACCTTCGGGAAGGGCCGGTCCGTCATTGTAAATACTGATATGCAGGTAGCTGTCTTGAATACGCGCCTGTATTTCCAGCCTTTGAGCGCCTATCTTTTTGGTAAGTCCATGGTAAATGGCGTTTTCCACAATGGGCTGTAGCAGGAACCCCGGTACCTCGATTTGTTCAGTTTCCTTATCTATTTCCAGGCTCAGGTCAAGGTTGTTCTTAAAACGGGTCTTCTCAATTTCCAGATACTGTTTGATAAAAGAGATTTCTTCTGCCAGCGGCAGTAGCTGTTTTTCCCGCTGTTGCAGGGCTCTGCGCAGGAGGTCGCTCAGGCCGGCCAGCATAGTAATGGCAGCCTTCTTTTCGTCAAAGCGGATTTGGGCAGAAATAGTATTCAGGGTATTGAAGAGGAAATGCGGGTGCAGCTGCATTTTAAGGGCCTGGAGCTGCGCCTTCACCAGCTTTGACTCCAGCTGTAAAGCATCAATCTCTTTTTGCTGCACCTGCTGGTAATACTCAAAGGCATAACCCACAATGATGATACCCCAGTAGATAAGAAAATACCACTCAAACTGATTGATTAACAGGGCCACAAAGGTCATCAGGAGTGATTCCCCGTCCAGGCTCCAGTTAGGGTCATTGATCACGACCACAATCACAGCATAGAGCAGGATATTGAGAGATACCAGTATAATGCTGGCAGGCAGGTGATAGAGTAAGCCTGCAAATTTGTTCTTTCTGTCTACTCTGAATCTCTTACCGGTATAGAAGATAAACGGTGTAAGAAATCCCCAAAAAAGCCAGATGGCCAGTTTTACCCCGAAGAGTGACCACCAACTGGGAGTTGACTCTCCTGCATCCAGCTTTATATAGAGCATGGAGGCCGAAATAAAGGCAATGGTAGACCATATGGCCAGAATCCAGCCCCAGTGAAAGAAAGAGGGTTTGCGCGATGTTTTGTTGAAGATCACCAAAGTAATTAGTCAGATAATTTATCGAGAATCTCGGCTACGGGCAAGTACCCGGGCACCATACCCCCGGCTTTTTCATAGCTGAATTGTATCTCTCCGTTTTGGCCAATCACGTACAGCGCAGGAATGGGCAGAGTGTTCTGATCGTTACCGTTGGCCTCTTCCAGGCTGACCCCCATCACATCAAAAAGCCTGAGTGTACCTGTACCCGGCTGATAGCCCACCTGAAAGGCCTGCATGATTTCGTTGTCTCTGTCGTGAATAATGGAGATCGAGGTGCTTTTAACCGGTACTGACTGATTGGTTTGCTCTGTTGTCTCCGGAGTAACGGCTACTACACTGGCACCTTTGCTCATGAATTTGTCTAATGAGGTTTGTAGCTCGCCCAGGTGTTTCTGGCAGGCCGGGCACCAGAGCCCCCGATAGAAGACGAGCACAACAGGTCCCTTCCGCCTGAGTTCCGATAGCTGTAATTGTTGGCCATGCTGGTCTGTGCCGGTGAAATCAGGAGCAAGGTGTCCTGTGGTTAATACCTCAGGATAAGTTTCGCTACCCGCTGTGAAGTAGAAGTAACCGGAGATAAAGGCTATCAGAATGACGGCCAGGAGACCCAGGAGTATTTTCTTAATCATGATACTGAGTTTAGAGTTTAGATATGTTGAGTAAGGAGACCCATGCCCTGAGGTCTTCCTGATAATCGGTTTCCAGGCGATGAATGACTGTGTTCCGGATGGTTTGCGGGAATATATCCGGACCGTGCAGGGCGCCCATAAAAGCTCCCATCAGTTGTGCATAGGAATCTGTGTCCCGGCCAAACTCTATACAAAGCTCCATGGCCGCCATGGGATTGAACCGGGTGATTTCAGCACAGGCAAAAACAACTACCAGGGGCACCCAGCTTTCCCACCAAACCCGGGCCTCCAGTTCTTCTTCCAGAATGGTAAAGAGCCTGTGGGGGCTTCTACCCGCCCTCTTTACTGCTTCATGAGCAAAGTCAAGCCAGTGGTCCAGAGCACGTTTGCCATAAGTAGCTTTTCCATAGCCATAGGGGTCTGTCTCTCTCATGGCTTTTTCTACAGACTGCCAGTCTGCATCCAGTTGTAAAGCGGCCGCCAACCCTGTTACTACGGCTGCATTCATGTCCCGGGCCAGTCCATGGTCCAGGAAATCAAGCTCCCAGGCCAGTTTATAGGTAGCTTCAAAATCGGCTGGCGAAAGGGCTGCCAGGGGCAACAGGGCCATTTGACCCGCGATGCTGGGGGTACCGGCCCAGAGTCTTTCCGGGGGCAGAGCACTGGTGTCTTCTCTCATGTTCAATTGCCATCTGGCGGCTTTGGAAAATTCGGATAACCAGCTCTTACAAAGGTCAGGGGC
>DIYF01000055.1 GCA_002427745.1 Roseivirga sp. UBA6061
AGCCATAATAGTTTCATAAAAAACACGAACTTATCTATCTCTTCTATAGTTTTAAAGTCATGGACAAGACAGAAATAGTCGACCGGTTAGCCGCTTTTCCTGTGCTGGCGGAAGTACCCCGGGAGCAGATCGAATGGGTAGTGGAAAGAGGGGAGTTACAGAAGTTTCCGGCAGGGGAATTGTTCTTCAAAAAAGGAGATCCGATTGATAACCTTATTATGATCCTGGAAGGCCGTACTGCTTTCAGAATGGTACAAAACGGCCAATATAAGTTCCTTGGACAGCTGAAAGCAGGTGATATTTCGGGAGCTTTGCCTTATAGCAGAGCTCAGTCGGCTTCCGGAGAAGGGATTGCCGAGGAAGATACCCTGATGTACAGGCTTAAAAAGGAGCATTTCCATGATCTGATTTGTCAGTGCCAGGCTTTTACAGAAGTGCTGGTACATCTTATGACTGACCGCGTAAGAGATTCTACCAAAAGAGCTCAGCAGAATGAGAAGCTGATGGCATTAGGTAAAATTTCGGCAGGCTTGGCTCATGAGCTGAATAACCCGGCCGCTGCGATCGTCAGAAGTTCAGAATTGCTCCAAAAGCATCTGGGAACGGTTCCGGACGATTTCAAGAAGATCACCACCCTCAAAATGACGGATGAGGAAGTGGATTTTGTCAATGACCTACTGTATTCAAAAATAGAGCATGGCGTAAACAAGGCCGAGTCGTTGATGGAACGGACCACAAGAGAAGATGAGCTTACAGACTGGCTGGAAGACAACGGTTTTGGAGACTGTTACATGCTGAGCGAAACCCTGGCAGAGTATGGGTTTTGTGCCAATGATTTACAGTCTATTGCCGATAAAGTATCGCCTGAGTCTTTTGCACCGGTTTTAGAATGGGGAGAAAGTGTGCTGACCACTGAGAAAATGGTTGGAGAAATAAAAGAGGCCTCAGACCGGATCTCAAAGCTGGTGAGTTCTGTAAAAAGCTATTCGCACATGGACAGAGCCGGTGACCAGGAACCTACCAATGTGCATGTGGGCATCCATAATACCCTGACGATTCTAAACCATAAACTGAAAAAGAACAACATTAAGCTGGTAGAAATACTGGCCTCTGATCTACCCGAGATCATGGCAGCTCCGGGTGAGCTAAATCAGGTCTGGACCAACGTAATAGACAATGCACTGGATGCTATGGAAGGAGGTGGTACGCTGCGCATTACTACGCAAAAGATAGGAGAGAACGTGAATGTAGAAATCTCCGATTCGGGTCCGGGAATTCCGGAAGAAGTCCAAAGCAGGGTTTTTGAGCCCTTTTTTACCACCAAAGATATCGGCAAAGGAACCGGAATGGGACTTGAGGTTGTGCAGCGGATTGTAGATGCCCACAAAGGAACGATCAAACTCAGTTCCACACCCGGTAATACCAATTTTGAATTTTGTTTCCCTGTTAACACCAAAGGATAATCCCGATGAGTAAACAACCCATCATTTTTACGGTAGATGACGATGAGCAGGTACTGGCAGCCATACGGAGAGATGTGCGCAGGGAGTATCGCAAGGAATACAGAATTATGAGTACCACTTCGGCCAATGAGGCTTTAGAGGCACTGAAGGAATTAAAGCAAAGGGGAGAGGATGTAGCCCTTTTTCTCTCAGATCAGCGCATGCCTGAAATGAGTGGGGTTGAATTTCTGGAACAGGCAAAAGAACTGTACCCGGCTGCGAAAAGGGTGCTGTTAACGGCCTATTCCGATATAGAGGCAGCTATCCGGGCTATCAACGATGTACAGCTTGATTTCTACCTGAGTAAACCCTGGGACCCACCAGAAGAGAAATTATATCCTACACTCAATGATCTGCTCGATCAGTGGCAAATAAGCCATATTCCGTCTTTCAAAGGAATCAGATTGGTAGGCTACCAGTACTCACCCAAATCGCATACGATTAAGGATTTCCTGTCTGGTAACCTGGTGCCATACCAGTGGCTGGATTATCAGGAAGAGGCCGATGCTGCCGAGCTGATTGAGCTGGCAGGGCTTACTGCTGCTGATTTACCGGTGGTGTTTTTTGAAGATGGCAGCAAGCTGAAACAGCCGGATCTTGAAGAAATCGGTGCGAAGATCGGGCTAAAGCAAAAGGCCACGGAAACCATGTACGATGTGGTGATAATAGGAGCCGGACCAGCCGGAATGGCCGCTGCCGTATATGGAGGGTCAGAAGGACTCAAGACCTTGCTGATAGAAAAGCACTCGCCAGGAGGACAGGCTGGTACCAGTTCCAGAATAGAGAATTACCTGGGGTTTCCAAAAGGCCTTTCCGGTGCTGAACTGACACAAAGGGCCATCACACAGGCCAAGCGCTTTGGTATCGAGTTTTTGTCCCCTAAAACGGTAACGGGTATCACCACCCAGGATAACTATAAGATTGTAAGTCTGGAAGGAGGCGACCAGATCAATACCCGGGCCGTTATTATTACTACGGGGGTACAATATCGCAAGCTTGAAGCTACCGGGATCAATGATTTTACCGGGGCAGGTATCTATTACGGAGCCGCCACCACCGAAGCCAATGCCTGCCGGGGCAAGGATGTCTACATAGTGGGAGGTGGCAACTCAGCAGGGCAGGCGGCCATGTATCTGGCCAATTATGCCAGGGATGTGTATATCGTGATCAGAAAGCCCGATTTGTCTGCCAGTATGAGTCAATACCTGATTGATCAGATTGATGGAACGGCCAATATTCATTTAACCCCGAGGTCAGTGATCAAAGAGGCCCATGGCAATGAGTATCTGGAGTGTGTCACGGTGGAAAATATGGATTCCGGTGAAGCTGAGAAGCGTCCGGCTGGAGCTCTTTTGATTTTCATCGGAGCCAGGCCTTATACAGACTGGACGGGAGGCGATATTGTTAAGAATGAGCGGGGCTTTGTGATCACCGGGAAGGACCTGGCCAGATCTGAAGACTTCAAAAAGCTCTGGAAGCGACAGAGAGAGCCTTTCCTGCTCGAAAGCAGTACACCGGGCATTATGGCCGCGGGCGATGTGAGGGCAGGAGCCATGAACCGGGTAGCCTCAGCTGTGGGAGAGGGTGCTATGGCCATCAAATTCGTACATGAGTATCTGGCCGAAACCTGAGTTGAGCTAGTCGTTGTAGCTCACAGGTCTCAGGCTGCCCGTCTTTCTGGTTTCAGGAAGGAGGTCATGATTGAAACGAATCCTCGACCTCCGATTCATTTCCTGCCAGAATAGGTCCGAGAGGTACATTTGAGCGTCTACTTCACCATATACAATTTCATCGGGTGTCCCAAAATAGAGCAAATAGTCACTGAAATCCTGTTTCCTGGAAGAGGCAGTTTGAGCAGAAGATTGGATTACGGCAGGAGTGTGTGTGGCTATACTATCAGACAGCGGTACCGCGGCTGGAGCTGTTCTTACTCTTCTTCTGAGACCTGGCAGTTCTCCTATCCAGGTGTCTTTTAATTTCACAAGTGTGGGTCTGTTCCAGTGGCTGAGCCTGGATTCATGTGCCTGGTTTGCACTGCCGAGTCCGGAGGCTGCCAATACTACAGTAACTGAATTGGGGTACTCTTTTTCAATACGCTGGTTGATCAGGCTTTGTCTTGGGTTTTGATAACCAAAATGGGCACCACCGCAAATGAGCAGCGCTTTCCGGCCATTCTTCAGAACTTCGTTAATGACAGTTTGGGAATAAAATGTGTTTCGGCTTCCGCGTGCCTGTCTGTAATCTTCTGGCGTGCGTACTTTATTCCACTCTATGGGCGGATCGGCAGCAACTACCCGGATCTGATGCTCAGGCTTTATCCGCTGGTTGAGTTCTCTTATAGTCTTGAGAAAGTTAAAATATACCTCATTTCCCCAGGGGTCGACAGGAGATTGGGTGGTATTCAGCCACACTTGCTGAAGGTCAGCCAGTGGGACAGTATGACCGGATATGTAGCGATCAAGTGTTTGCTGATACAGGGCGTTGCCGCTCTCTATGAGCACATCGTTTACCTGAGTGTAAAAGTCTTCGGTTTGTACCAGTTCTGTCAGAAACTCATAGAGTTGTTTGTGCTCATGCGTTTCTCCTATAGCAATAATTGGTGTTTGGTCAAACAAGGCGATAATGCCTGATATAGGTTCCTGGGGTAAGGCTGTTTTATCAGGGCTTTGCGCCCTGAGGCTAATTACTGAAAACAGGAAGAGTATAAGACTGTGGAAAAACTTCGATCTGTTCATTTAAGTAAGTGGTTACGTAAATAGATTGAATCTGTTATGCTTTGAGAAGGAAATTTCCTCCGGCTCAAGAAATCAAGGTCTTTGTGAGTAAGTGCTTACGTTAGTGCCGTTTTAATAAGAGTTTGTATCGTGATCATAGCTATTAATCGATAGTTGGCAACACTTCTTTCGCTTAAGGGTATGTAGGGGATAACTCATTACCCTATAACACATGCGCTTAAAACTACTCGTCATTTTTATACTCCTGCCTTTTTACCTGCCGGCTCAATTATCAAGCAGTCTACCCTCACAATGGATGGGAGGCAAAATACTCTATCACTCTAATGAAGGTGGTAACTACCAGATCTATGAGATAGATGAAAGCGGAGAGAATAAACGACAAATTACACATAGTAAGCCAGGTAATTTCTGGGCACGTTGGTCGGCTGATGGATCCAAAATAGCTTTCTATTCATATCAGGATGGTAACGCTGAAATTTACACCATGAATCCGGATGGTACTGATTTGCAGAGGCTTACTCATCATGAAGCAGATGATTACTATGCCGATTGGTCGCCAGATGGCAAAAGAATTGTGTTCTACTCCATGCGTGACGGGCATTCTGAGGTATATGTCATGAATGCCGATGGTTCCGGGCTGACCAACCTTACCAACAACTCTGCTTCAGATCAGGACCCCAGATGGTCTCCGGCCGGTGACCGCATACTGTTTCAGTCAGATCGTGATGGTAACTGGGAGCTTTATTCAATGAAACCGGATGGAACGGAGCTTAAAAACCTTACCCGACATAGTGGAAATGATGAAATCGGGAATTGGTCATACGAGGCCGATCGAATCACATTTTACTCCAATCGTACAGGACGGAATGAAATATACACCATGAATAGTGATGGTTCTGATGTGAGACAAGTCACGGATAGAGAGGGAAACAATCTGTTAAGTGTATGGTCGCCAGATGGTAGTCGGCTTGCTTTTGCCAGCTACAAAACAGGAAATGGTGAGATCATGCTCATTGACCCGGATAACGGCCTGACCAGACAGATTACCCGGGGTAAGAAGCTTAAGAAGTGAGCCTGAAACAGACTGAATATGACAATAACGATTCTAGAGAAAAGGTAAGGTTGATTTTGTGAGTAGGGCGTTCTTGCTTTTTACGGATGCTCTGTCTTCAGTGGATTGTGCCATGCAACTTAAGCCTCATTCAGAGGTCATTACAGAAAGTGAATAGCCCTGATGAAATCGTCTGAAAAACTCCTTATAACGGCTTTGCTTCTTGCCATTTTAACACTGCCTGCCTGTTCTTCCGGTACGAATTCAGGAGAAAAGAGAGAGGGAACATATTCAGTTACTTCCCTGAAGTATGATAGCGAAGGGGTGAAGATAGCAGCAGAGCTGTGGTTACCTGAAGGTCCGGGGCCTCATCCGGCAGTGGTGATGGCACATGGTTCGGGCAGGGCCCGAAAGGAATTCGGCAATGAAATGGCCCAACATTTCGCAAAGCAGGGATATGCCGTGCTGACCCATGACAAAAGAGGTGTCGGAGAGTCCGGAGGTGTTTATGTGCAAAGAGCCAATGCCAGTGAAGAGAATCTGAAACTGCTGGCAAAGGATATTTCTGCCGGTATAGACTTTCTGAAGGGCAGACCTGATATTGATCAGCATCAGATAGGACTATGGGGCTGGAGCCAGGCTGGCTGGATTATACCAGTTGTGACCAATTTACAGGAAAAGATTAGGTTTACAATTCTGTTATCCTGCCCGACAGTCACAGTAGGCGAGGAGAACGTTTATAGCCGGCTTACGGGAGACGGAAGCAAAGTGTCTGGGCTTACTCAGGAAGAAATGTCTGCTAAACTGGCGGAAAGAGGCCCTTTTGGTTTTGACCCCCTGCCATATCTTAAACAGATGGACATGCCGGGACTGTGGTTACTGGGCGAGAAAGACCAGAGTATTCCTATCCCTGAAACTGTCAGGATATTGAACAACCTGATCGGTACCTATAAAAGAGATTTCATTTATAAAGTCTATCCCGGGGCAGGGCATGGCCTCAGGGTCAATGGAGCACTGGTGGAGGATTTCTGGGAGATTCAGGACAACTTTCTGAAGAACACCGTCAGAATTGAATTTAAATAACCCATGAGGGTTCCCGGCTACGCCTCTCTGCTACTTCTTTCGCTTTTTAGGTTTCTTGACTTTTCTTTTCTTCAGGTTCCTTTTTTCCTCTTCATCTTTTCTCAGCAATAGTTTCCAGTTGTCAGATTTGTCTACTGTGCTGTCAAGTATGTGCTGATAGTCAGCTTCCGAAACATCTATCACAGCGATAGGTTTACCCAGGTTTTCTTCAATTTCTGTGAGTACCGGCTGCTCCTGAGTACTGCAGAAAGATACTGCCTGTCCCTTTTCTCTTCCCCGGCCGGTACGCCCCACACGGTGCACATAGGCTTCTACACTGTCGGGTAAGTCGTAGTTAATCACATATTCTACATTAGGTATATCAATCCCGCGGGCACTGACATCAGTAGCAATGAGTACTTTCAATTCTCCGCGCCTGAAGGCTCCCATTACCCTGGCCCTTTCTGCCTGAAGACGGTCGCTGTGAATTGTATCTACAGCGATGTCAACCCGTGCCATGGCCTGTTTTACGCGCTCCGCTCTTACCTTCGTACGCACAAAGACCAGGATCTTTTTCTCGGCATTATTCCTGATCATCTTCTCCAGAAAGAAGCGCTTATCATCCATCTCAATATGAGCAACACCGTGCTCGATGTTTTTCGCAACAGGGTTCTTGGGGGAGATTTGAATACGAATAGCGTTCGTAACCAGGCTGTAAGCCAGCTTCTTGATTTCCTCGTCAATCGTGGCCGAAAAGAAGAGGGTTTGTCGCTTTTTCGGCAAGTGGAACATCAGGTCTCTGATATCTTTGATAAAGCCAAGGTCCAGCATATGATCCGCCTCATCCAATACGAGAATCTCCACTCTGTGGAGTTTCAGGTGCCCCTGACTTACCAGGTCAAACATCCTGCCCGGAGTGGTAATGAGTACATCCACGCCTTTGTTGAGCCGGGCAATTTGAGGGTCTTGCTCTACACCTCCATGAATGCAAAAAGAGCTGACCTTTGTGTATTTACCCAGTGTCTGGAATACGGTGTCTATTTGCCTGGCGAGCTCATGTGTTGGCGCCATAATCAGACATTTGACACCGTCAGGGCGGATGCCGCTCTTTCTTTCCTGTAAGACATGCAGGATAGGGATGGCAAAAGCCGCGGTTTTACCTGTACCGGTCTGGGCTATGGCCAGGACGTCTTCTCCCTTTAAAATGGCAGGAATGGACTTGAATTGAATATCTGTGGGCTTTTTATATCCCAGTGTGCTGATACTCCTCTTGATACCATCGGCAATTCGGTACTCCTCAAACTTCATAGACTCACAATATGCCGCAAAGATAACTTTATTAATAGGAAACTGAGCCTCAAAGACATGACCTTAAAAGAACCTGGTACATTAGTCAGCAGTGGCATCCTCATGTAAAAAGCGCTTTGGGTCAGATTCTGCTGTAATCCTGATTACCTCGTTCCTCCTGGTAAGAAAATCTTTCATATACCTGTTAAGAACCCATTTGTCAAAAAGCCATCCCACAAAGCCATAGGGAACGGAGTATTCTAAGGTATCAGTCATAAGAGTCCCATTTTCAGTAGCCTCAAACTTATGTTCGTGATAAAATCCCTGAAATGCACCCCTCACCATTTCGTCCACAAACCGGTGAGGACGTTCAAATTCCGTAATCCGTGCCGTCAGTGTTTGCCACAGGCCAAAGTGTTTAGCCCGCCAGGTAACAGACTGACCCAGCTCTATCAGACCTGATGTCACACCCCCGATCGCTTTTTCACGGGTTTGTTTAGCAGATTCCTGGTGTAGATCAATACTGCGGGCCAGATCGAAACAGACAGAAGGAGAGGCCTGAATAATGATTTTGGTAACAATGGTTGGCACGGGGAATTCTTTGCTTCGAAGGTAAGTAAAGATGCCGATGCCGGAAACACCGCATGATACCATATCGCTTATAAGCCCTACCTTTTTTGTCAAATACCCATTTCAGGACCACTGGTTATAAAGGCAGCGCTTTGTCGTTGCTTTTTACGCTTATCTATTCTGTTTATCTTTCATCTATGTCGCAATTCAGCCTTAATCGGTTTATTGATTCTGAGAAGAAATTACTCAGGCTTGTTTTTATTCTCTTCACGCTGATATCAGGCGTGCAATACCTGCAATATTTCATTGCTTATAATAGCAGCTATCCCTTTCCGTGGAAGTACAACCTGGGTATCACCTTCGGTACTTTTTATACCTACTTTTTGTTGGTTCCGGGCATCTTTCTGGTAGCCTCTGTTGCCAGGGCGAGGGTGATTGTGAACTGGCAGCTTGTGATTGTGCACCTCATGACGGGACTTGTCATTTCCTGCCTCCACCTGCTACTCGTTCAGCTGATAGAGTGGGTACAGGTATACCGTTTCAGTGAGGCTACATTTACACAGGCATTTCGCTGGAAGCTAGCACGTTGGCTTCATCTGGAGCTGCTTTTATATACCGTGTTGGTAGCTGCCCGCTACGGGGTTAATAACCTGAACTGGAAGAAGGTGGCGGACAGCACCGTCACGGCTGAGGTAGAGAAGGCTAAAGAATACCTGTCAGCTGTGAAGGTGAAAACAGGATATGAAACACGTTATGTAGCCATTGACGAGGTCAGGTGGATTGAAGCGTATGACAACTACATCAAATGCTTTATGAAAGAAGGTTTTGTCGTAGTGAGGTCTACACTTTCTGGTGTAGAGAAAGAGCTCGATCCGGAGACTTTTCAGCGGATCCATCGATCTTGTATTGTAGCACTCAAAGAAGTAGATAAGATCAGAGGAAATGGAGGAAACTATGAGGTTGTGCTCAAAGATAAAACCTCCTTAAGGCTTAGCCGAACCTACCGGGCAGCACTGGAGCAGAAAGTAGCTGCTTCGGTGAGGCTGTGATTTCGCCATAGATATTTGCATTTCGCCACAAAAGCTCATCAGCAATGGCTGAAGGGCGTAAGCTTAGGCAAAATTCAAATATGAAATCAATGTACAGGAAACTCAACAAATTCAACTTATTCATGCTGGTTCTTATCTCTTTGGGTACGGCCGGCAACAGTTTGGCGCAAACTGTCAAAATTGAGATGGAACCCAACCACAGCACTATTGGCTTTGTGGTGAAGATAGCCAGAGGTGTGACCCGGGTTACAGGAAAATTCACAGACTTTGCCTTACAGATGGACTACGTAGATCAGGACATTACAAAGTCTTCCGTAGTCTTTACAATTCAGGCCGAAAGTATTGATACCGGGATTGATCAGAGAGATCGACACCTGCGTTCGGCAGACTTTTTCGATGTGGAAAAGTTCCCGGAAATCACTTTCAGGAGCACAGCCATCCGCAAGGTAGGTGAAGCTTATGAAATTGAGGGAGATTTCAGCATGCACGGCATCATCCGACATGTCGTAATTCCCTTTGAGCTAACCAAAGCCGGCCGTACACCAAGTGCCAGGATCAGGTGGTCACTGAATCGCGAAGATTATGGTATCAAGTATGAGCATTCCGTTGAAAAGCACTTTTTGTCCAAAGACATCGGTATTGAGATAGATTTCTGGACCAGAAGGTCGAAAAATCAGAACAACTAGGGGCAACAATAACTTGCACCATATTGATCTAAAAAAGTGTGAGCCAGTGGACGTTATTGTAGGTTCACTGCCTATATTCGGGCATGCAAAGCAGCCGACTTCTGAAGATATCAATCATACTGGTTGGTATCTTTTTTTGTACACAGAGCTTATGTGGACAGTCAGCGCCAGCACAGGAAGAAGCAGTGATCGAATGGGAGGAGGGAAGACCCCTTTCCTGGAATGATTACGAGCTGCGGGTGTTTAAGTCTCACAAAGGTCAACTGGCGATTACCAGTGTAAAGCATACTGTAAGAGGCTACCTGAATGATGAGATTCCGGATTTTGAGGTAAAGGTGCTTTTCATAAAGAGTGACTCATGGACTACCGATAAAGAGGATTTAGAGCTCCTGGCGCATGAGCAGCTACACTTTGACATTGGAGAACTCTTCAGAAGAAGAATAGTCAAACGGATTAACGGACTTCGGAAACAAGGAGAGAAACAGAAAGCTATCTACCGTTATGTTATCAGAAAAGAGCTGAGCGAGTTCAGAAATTTTTCAAAATCTTATGACAAGGCCACGCGCCATGGAAGCCTCAAAGAGGAGCAGGTAAAATGGCAAAAAGATGTTTGGGACGAGTTAAAACGTTTGCAGTAACAAAACAATATAAGTTAATATGTTGTTTAGTGATATTTGAGCTTGTATGCGTTCACGGTTTTCGACACTTATTCTCTCCCTTGGTCTTCCGTATTATCCGTTTTTGAACTATTTTCACTAATCGCTAGCTCGCTATTATGTCAGATGCCCCCATCATAAAGGAGTATACCAACGAGGAAATTACCGTCAAATGGCAGCCTGATCTCTGCATACATTCAGGCATTTGTCTGAGAGGTTTGCCCGGTGTTTTCAATTTAAAAGAACGCCCCTGGGTAAATATGCAGGGGGCGGATTCGGAGTCCATCGTTAAGCTGGTAAGAGATTGTCCTTCAAAAGCACTTAGTATTAAAGGGGTGAGATTTAAAGAGACCGACAGAAGCGAGACTGAGATCACACTGATTCCAGGAGGACCTCTGATTGTCAAGGGAGGCGCCACAGTTCTGGAACGTAAGAATAAGCAGGTACATCACGAGACTGTGTCTTTTTGCCGTTGTGGCAGATCGGCCAAACATCCATACTGTGATGGAACTCATGCTAAGAAAATTGAAGAATAGAATATGCCCATTACTATAAAAGATATAGCCAATTCACTTGAGATTTCCCCATCGACAGTGTCGCGTGCGCTGAATGACCATCCGAATATCAGTGACGAAACCAAAGCCCTAGTGGCTGCAAAGGCCAAGGAGATGAAATACCAGGCCAACTTTATTGCTGCCGGTCTGAGAACCAGGAAATCCAACTCGATTGGTATACTCGTACCTCACATCACCAGTTCCTTTTTCTCTGCTGCCATCAATGGTATTCAGAAGATTGTAAGCGAGCATGGCTACTTTACGATCATTTGTCAATCGAATGAAAACTACCACGATGAAGTGGATCAGATCCGGTCACTGCTCTCCTGTAAAGTAGAGGGGATCATCCTTTCTATTTCCAGTGAAACCAGAATCTATGAGCACCTGGAGACGCTACAGGCCTACGATACGCCTTTTGTGTTCTTTGACAGAGTAGCCCCGGGATTTGATACGCCTACGGTAGAAGCCAATGACTTTACCGGAGCCTATCAGGCCGTAGAGCACCTGATCAAGCGCGGAAGAAAGCGTATTGCACACCTGGGAGGGCCTGATGAGCTCGGCATCAGCCGCAGACGCTATGAAGGCTACCTGGAGGCTTTAAAGACCTTTGACTATGAGGTGAATTCAGATTTTGCTGTTTTTACCGATCCTGAAAGTTCACATGAGCACATCATCGAAGAGATGTTCGGAGATAAATCAAAAATGCCGGATGCCCTCTTTACCTTTAGTGATGAGCTGGCGGTTGAAGCCATTCTTAAGCTTAAGAAGATGGGCCTCAACGTTCCCAGAGATGTTTCAGTGGTTGGTTTTGGTAATAGCAATCTCTGTGAGATCGTAGAACCTCATCTGACCAGTGTTACGCATGAACCTGCTGTGATGGGAGAGGCAGCCGCGGATTTACTGTTTAAGGTAATTCAGAATCGCCATATACCGCCTCATCAGAAAAACAGAAAATTTGATTCCAGGGTGATTATCCGGGATTCTTCCAGGTAATCAATTTTACTGACAAGGAAGAGGAGAGAAGCATATTAAAACCTGAGCAGAAAGTCGCTCAGGTTGTCTTTGCGTTCCAGTGCCAGTTTTTTCCTTACACGATATCTGCCAATTTCCACCCCGCGTACCGAAATACTGAGGAGGTTGGCGATTTCCTTGGTGTTCAGGTTCATACGAATGTAAGCACTGAACTTGATCTCTTGTGGAGTGAGGGCAGGGTAGCTTTCTTTCAGGCGGGTGATGAAGTTACCATGTACCTGATCAAAGTTTTCAGCAAACTGAGACCACTCTTCTCCTCCTGCCAGGTCTTTGTCAATGGATTTTACCAGCTTGGTGAGCTTGGTATAAAGTGCTTTGTCAGCTTCTTCTTTGGGTATGCCCTTTAATGTGTTCTTGATGTTATTCAGAAGCTGATTCTTTTGAATCAGGTTCATGGCCGAAGAAGTGAGCGCCTGACTCTTCAGGTTAACCTCTGTCCGGAGTTTTTCATTTTTCAAACGAATGATTTCAGCCTCGGATTTTTCTGTAATAGACTGAATCTGGTTGTCCTTTCTTTTCAACTCCTGATCCTGCTGCTCTTCCAGCTCCTGAGTCTGGATCTTATGTCGCTTATCAAGCCATTTAAAGGCGAGATAGAGTAGTATAAGTGTGGCAACACCATACAGAATGTAAGCAAAGGTAGTCCGGTAGATAGGAGGGATGATTCTGAAGGAGTAATGAATTTCCTGTGACTCCAAACCAAAGATGTTTTTAGCCTGTACTCTGAAGGTATAGTGACCTTCATAGAGATTGGTGTACTCCTTACTGTTCATATAGGTCCAGTCAGACCACTGCTCATCGTAGCTGTCAAGCTTGTAACGATACATTACTTCCTTACGACTTTCAAAGTGAGGGGCTGCATAGTCGAATACAAAGGAGTTCTGCGTGAAACGGAACTCATCAACGGATTCTCTGGCCGATACGGCCTGATCAATACTATGACCCTGATACAGAACCGTATCTAGTTTGCCTTCATTTGCTATTTTTCTGAAGAGTATATTGAATGCATCGTTTTTGGGCACATCACGAAGCGGGTTGTAGTGTATAAAGCCTTCACGCCCCCCGATAAGTACATTGTGGTTATCGAGCACGGTGATGTTGGCGAGGTCATCATTCCAGATGCCCTTTACCTTATTAAAAGGACTGATATGAGGCTCAAAATCATGATTACCTTTGGGACGTAGTACTCCGATTTTAGATTGCTCTATAAAATATACATTACCAATTTCATCCGCTTCCATATCCACCATGGAGGCTGTTGGACCTATGAGTTCGTTGAAATGGGCCAGGCTATCAAACCGGTCAGTACCGGGGTTGTATTCGTAAAATCCCTGTTCGGCAGTAAATACCAGTTGATTGGCTATTTTGAAGACATTGATAAGCACATCTGACGGAAAGCCATCCTCACGTTTATACAGCCTGCTTTCTACTACTTCAGTACGATCCTCGTTGAGCCTGAGCTTAAATACGCCTTTATAACCCTGAGAGATCCAAAGCGTATTCCCATCAAATTCCATAACACGCGAAGACTCATCAAAACCTTTGATTTTCAGCTTGTTGATAAGAGCATCGTTTTGCCATTCCAGCAGGTTAAGGCCCTGGTAGGTGCCTTCTATCAGTTGATTGCCCAGGCCAGGAGCTGTGCGAAAAATCCAGCCTCCTTTCTCGTCCGAAATCTGTCTGGCTGCCCCGTTTTCTATAATAAAAGCCCCGTTGTGATGGCCCATAAGGATCTGGCTATTGATTTCCTGTACAGAGTATACCTGCCCTTCAGTGCCGGGTATAAACTCCATTTGTTCATTGCGCCATCGGTACAGACCATTATTGGTTCCCAGGTAGATGTTTCCTCCTGATAGCAGCGCTGTATAGCCTGAGCCGGAAAGTCCCATGCGGTCGTCTATAATGGTAAAAGGGGAGTTCAGGTCGACTCGCGATACACCATTGTTCATGGCCAGCCATAAGTTGCTCTGATTATCTTCATAAATGTAGTTCACCGTGCGATCAGGTAGCCCGGAGCTCTTATCCAGATGAAGTATGAGGTGCCCGTCTTTGTCAATAATAAAAATCCCTGCATTCTGGGTGCCTAAAGCGATATTGCCGTCACGAAGGCGCCTTGAGTAATTGATGATATTCTCATTGCGCCAAAAATCTCCCTTGAACTCAAAGGGCCTGATGGTACCATTATAAAGGAATACACCATGATTAAATGTGGTTATCAGCAGGTGGTCCTTATCATAGTTCATGATATTGGATACGCGTTTATCGTTGAAAAATCCTCCCTCTCTGATCAGCTCCAGCCTATTGTCCTGAAGCATAGAAAGCCCTTTCTCCCATTCCTGCACATAGAGTCTGTTGTTTACAAGAAATGAGATTTCAAGCTTATGAGGAGATGATGCATGCTGTATGTTCTTACCATCATATATGTAGATATTCTCAAAGGTGCAGAAGTAGACCTTATCATCCATACCATAGATTTTCCAGGTCTCATCAAAGTCGCGCAGATTCGGAGGAAGTTGATCGGCCAGAGAAGTGTATTGAAGGTTTCCCTGTGCATCAGGTAGCAGATAACCAAAGTCTGCCTGACTGCCCACATAAATTTTCCGGTCAGGACCAATAAAGATGGAGCGTACTTTTGTACCTCTGATGGGAAAGCGATTCCAGGTGCTTCCGTCAAACTCCAGAAGTCCGAGATTATTGGCCACGTATAGCAGACCATTAGCATCCTGGGTGATATCCCAGTTCTGTATTCCGGCCTTATACGATTCAGGTGTGTATGTGCTGATAAAGGGTAAGCCCTGTATCATATCAGATTCCTGGGCAATCGTTTGCACATGGCTTAAAAAAAGCAGAAGACCTACTACAATTACCCGTTCAAAAAGTTTTACCATTTCATCAACCTATGAGCATTGCCTGTGTAATAGGAGTTTTGGCAATGCGAAATCCTTATTCTCTAAAATCCCCAAAATCAGCCCGTATTCCAATTTTTATTTTTGATTGATGAAATATTGTAGTATAAAATTTTAAATGCTGATGAAATCTTGTGACGGTAGTTTTCTTTGACTCTTATATATATAGGAGCAGATTGGAAAGAAAAAAAGAGCTATGAAAAAACAACTCCTCTATTTAACGCTTTCCCTTGCACTCGTGATTTTCTACGGGTCCTGTGATAATGGAAATGCAGACCCAGTCATCATTGACGGTCCTCCGGTTATCGAATCTTTAACAGTTACTGCCGGAACCATTGAAGGTACGGACTTTGCAGCCAATGCGGTAGTTAATGATGGCGTGGCAGGTAGTACCATAAGTACTTTAGCTACAGCTACCTGGTCAATCACCAGTGGCGGTACTGAAGTGGCATCCGGATCACAAGCACTGAGCGGTGATGCTGCTACCATCAACATGGCTGTAGCTGGTGGTTTTGCTGTAGGTGATTACAATCTGGATCTGGTTGTGTCAGACAGTAACGGTAACTCCTCTAATGACAATGTGAGTTTCACAGTTGAATTACCTCTTCCCGATTTTGATATTTCAGGTGATTGGAAATTAGAGCCAGTAGCAGGTGCCCTGAAAGTAGGTCCGGCACAAGGTGACGGTTCCTGGTGGTCAAGTGGTGCTGGAGACGTAGCTGGCAGAGCTTGTTTGTTTGATGATGTATATACATTTACTGGTAATGCTACTGGTACCTTTGGGGTAAACGTAGGTGATATGACCTGGTTAGAGCCTTGGCAAGGAATGGACCCAGAAGGATGTGGTGCACCTGTTGCCCCTTTTGTGAGCTCTAATGACTTCACTTATACTTACCAGAACAACCAACTTACCCTTGAGGGTGTAGGTGCTGCACTTGGCCTTGTGAAGGCTCACAATGGCGTTGAACTTGGAAGTCCTGCAGATGCCCCTTCTTCGGTGACCTACGAAATTGCCTCTCAAACTCAGGAAGGTAATGTACGAAGAATGACCCTTCAGATTTTTTCTGGTGGAGAAACATGGTGGGAATTCCTGTTGATTTCAGGGGAGCCCGATGCGGTTCCAATTGATGTTGTAGGTGATTGGAAACTTGAGCCTATAGCGGGTGCTTTGGGCGTAGGCCCCGGACAAGGAAACGTTTCATGGTGGGCAAGTGGTGATGGTGACGTAACTGGTCGTGCCTGCTTGTTTGATGATGTTTATACTTTTGGAAGTGACGGTAGCTTCTCTATGGAGCTGGGATCTGAAACCTGGTTGGAGCCATGGCAGGGAACTGACCCTGAAGCTTGCGGTACTCCTCTGGCTCCTCATGATGGAAACGGATCATTTACCTACGAGCTGTCTGGTACTGACCTGAAGCTTATAGGAACCGGTGCTCATGTTGGCCTGGCGAAAGCCGTTAATGGCTCAGAACTAGGAAATCCTGCCGATGCTCCCGGTGATGTGACTTATATCGTTTCTGATTATACAGAGGATGGTACCACTAAAAGAATGACCCTCCAGATCTTTTCTGGCGGAGAAACCTGGTGGCAGTTCAAACTGATTTCTGAATAATACCATTAGTTCATAGTTTTTATGGCCCGCTCTCATGCGCGATGGGAGCGGGCTCATAAACTAACCTCAATCACATAAGAGCATGAAAAAAATTAACACCTTATTTATGGCGGTACTCGCGGTGAGTTTTTTCGCCTGCGGATCGGATGATGGTGGTGAAACACCAGGTGGTGGTAACACAGAAGCAATAACAATTCCAACTACAGGGTTTACTTCTCCTACTTCATATGCGGGTATGACTTTGCTTTGGGAGGATAATTTTGAGGCCTCCTCTCTTAATACAGCCAACTGGACACATGAAACGGGTACCGGTTCCAACGGCTGGGGTAATAATGAACTTCAATATTACCGTTCAGAAAATACAAGTTTTCAAGATGGTCATCTGATCATCACAGCGAAAGAAGAATCATTCAGTGGCAGTGATTACACTTCTTCAAGAATTATTTCAAAAAATAAATTTGACTTCCGTTATGGTCGTGTAGATATCAGAGCTGCATTGCCCCAAGGACAAGGCATGTGGCCGGCATTGTGGATGTTAGGTGTCAATATCGATCAGGTAGGCTGGCCTGCCTGCGGTGAAATTGACATCATGGAAAAAGTAGGGGGTACGGGCAAAGAAAATGAGATTCATGGTACAGTACACTGGCAAAACTCAGGTCAGGCTGCAAACTTTGGTCGTTCGACAAACCTATCAACAAATACCACCAATCAATTCCATGTTTATTCAGTTGAATGGACTTCCACTGCTGTAAGGTGGATGGTAGATGGTGTTGAATATAACGTTGTGGACACAACTCCGGCTGAGCTGGATGAATTCAGAAGAAGCTTTTTCTTCATTATGAATGTAGCTGTCGGTGGCAACTGGCCAGGTAGCCCCAATTCCAGTACCAGCTTCCCACAGCATATGATAGTTGATTATTTCCGTGTATTTCAGGCTGATTAATTCGGCTTGTGACGAGTAAAGTATTTTTTTTTAGAGTAGAGTAGGCAATTAACTTAGAGTTGCCAGGCAAATGGTCATTGACTGGTTTATCAACTGATAACTAAAACAGACATGGCAAAAAAATCAACTTTTACTTACAAGGTAGCCGCTATTGTGGCCCTTGGAGGACTTTTAATGGGCTTTGATGCCTCGGTAATCTCCGGGGTGAACAAGTTCGTGCAGATAGACTTCGATATGTCTGATGCACAATTAGGCCTTTCGGTAGGCTCGCTCACTTTCGTGGCCGCAGTGGCCATGCTATTTTCTGGTGCTATCAGCGACTATTTCGGTCGTAGGGTAGTGCTAAAGGCCTGTGCGATCATTTTTACAATATCGGCTGTTGGATCTGCACTGGCACCCAACTTCATCCTTTTTCTCCTCTTCAGAATGTTGGGAGGAATAGGGGTAGGGGCTTCGCTCATACTGGCACCTATGTATATCGCAGAGATCGCTCCACCCAAGATTCGGGGCACGATGGTGTCTTTCAACCAGTTGAATATCGTCATCGGTATTTCTCTGGCCTTCTTCACCAACTACCTGATTCTGTCACTGGGAGATTCTGATGCCACCTGGGTGGAAAGCCTGGGTATAGGAGAGCATAACTGGCGGTGGATGCTGGGACTGGAAGCACTGCCGGCTGTATTGTATTTCTTCGGCCTCTATGTAGTACCAAGAAGTCCCAGGTGGCTTTTGATGAAAGGACATAATGAAGAGGCCCTGCAGGTAATGAAACTCTTCAGAAGTCCGGAAGAGGCTGAAGCGGATGCAGCGGCTGTCAGACAGGCACTGACTGATGAAGATGGCAGACAGAAAACACCGTTAAGTGATCTTTTCAAACCTGCCATGGCCCTGGTGCTCAGTATTGGTCTGGTAGTAGGCATTTTGCAGCAGATTACGGGTATTAACTCTGTGTTCTTCTATGCTCCCATGATCTTTGAGCAAACGGGTGGTGGTACGGATGCCGCCTTTAAACAAGCAATTATTGTAGGGCTGGTGAACCTGGTATTCACTATCCTGGCTATGATCTTTATCGATAAACTCGGTCGTAAAAAACTGCTTTCAGTAGGAGTGACCGGGATAGCCATATTTATGTTTATGATTGCTTATGGTTTCAACCAGGCAACTTATGAGCTGAAATCAGAGAACCTGTCTGGCTTGTCAACAGATATTGAACTGGCCAAACTACAGAGCATTGTCGATAAGCCCTTTGAGAATGATGTAGTGTACAAGCAGGCACTTCGCGACCTACTGGGAGCCGAACAGGCAAAGATTTACGAGTCTCAGCTGATTACAGCAGCTATAGAAATGAACCCTAAACTTATCCTGATTGGCATACTGGGCTTTATCGCTTCTTTTGCCATATCGCTGGGGCCGGTCATGTGGGTACTTTTCTCTGAGCTGTTCCCGCTTTCCATCAAAGCAATCGCTATTTCCTTTGTAGGCTTTGTCAATTCCATGGTCAGTGCCGGTGTGCAATCTGTATTTCCCTGGGAGCTGTCAGCTTTAGGAAGTTCTATGACCTTCCTGATTTATGGCGTGTTTGCAGTACTGGGACTGATTTTCATATTGTGGAAGGTTCCGGAAACCAAAGGCAAGAGTCTTGAAGAGCTGGAAGCTATTCTTATTAAAAAGTAACACCAGGCTTATGAAGTTAAAACATATAATCGCCCCCGTTTCTCTTTCGCTTTTGATCTGGTCATGTGAGGGCAGCACCAAAGTTGAAACCAATACACATCAGGTTAAGGCTGATGTTGTGGTGGAAGTGGAGGATTATGCAGCCTCATCTGATGATATTCAAAAGTCATCTGAAAGTGTGACTACCGGCTCAGAAGGCTGGGTGAGTTTTACTGTGGATATCGAGTCTCCGGGACGCTACAAGTCAGAGGTGTTACTCAAAGGCTCAGGTACGGTGTGGATCGAGGATTATCATGATAATCCTGATGGCAGAACTTATAACATTACCGGGGCGATGAAGGGCTCAGGTGCAGATGAATTTGTGACAATACACAAAGACGGAAGCCCGTTGAATACCGGAAGTCACAATATGAAACTTCATCTGGCGGGTGATGTGGAGGTAGACAAAGTCATGTTTACCAAAATGATTGGCCATGAAGTAACACCTGAATCGCTGACGCAGAGTACAGAGGGAAGCAACTGGGAGCTCGTTTGGTCTGATGAATTTGAAGGCTCGGGAGCACCGGATGCCACCAAGTGGACCTATGATGTAGGCAACTGGGGTTGGGGAAACAATGAACCGCAGTATTATACTAAAGACAGAAGAGAGAATGCCCGCCTTGAAGATGGCAACCTGATCATCGAAGCACGCAAGAACGATATGGGACAGGAGTGGACCTCGGCCCGCCTGACCACCCGGGGCAAAGTGAGTTTCCTCTATGGCAAGATCGAATTCAGAGCGAAGGCTCCATCGAAAGATGGTACCTGGGCTGCCGGTTGGTTGCTGGGAGATGATTATCGTGACGAACTTTCATGGCCCTATTGTGGAGAGATTGATGTGCTGGAGTGTGTGGGCAGTGAGATTGATGATGCTACCGGAAAGGGAATCAACCACGCAAGCTGTCATACCAGAAGCTATTATTTCAAAGAGGGTACGCATATCACCGCTGTTACGGATATAGAGGATATGACGAATACCTACCATACTTATGCGATTGAATGGGCACCTGACGGAATCAAGGCCTTCCTGGATGGTGAACACTATTATACCTATGATAAGACCGCAAACGAACTGGAATGGCCTTTTGCCAGGCCTCAGAATCTGATTGTCAACCTGGCAATGGGAGGCGGCATGGGAGGAACTATTGATCCTTCTATTGAGAGCCAGCAGTTTATTCTGGATTATATCAGGGTTTATGAATTAAAGAATTGATTGTGTGAAAATGGACTTTCGATGGTCTTTACCCATTTGGGTAAAGCCATTGATTGTCTGAATTAACAGTCAGAGGTGGCAACACTTCTAATGAATTTCATGCTCGGGATGACCTTAGGTCGGAATGTACATCAGCATCCGGCCTGAGGGAGCCCTTTCTTTTTTATAGACGGATACCTTTTTCATTTATTCATACCATCAAAGACGCTTTTTCTTGTAGTTTTGAGATTGTGCTTAAAGACAATGAAATGGAGGAAGCATCATTGGTTTTAAAACGCACATAATGTTTTTAAACAAGACTGGAAAGCAGGCAATCCCGGTAGCGGGGTTTGTTTGCCTTATGATGTTATTTTTTTCAGGCTGTGACCTGAAATACTCTTCAGGATCTACCGGACCTCAGTTGGTGTGGTCAGATGAATTCCATGGTTCGGAAATTGACACTGACCGCTGGCAGGTTTACGCAGGCGATGGCTGTCCGGGGCTTTGTGGCTTTGGCAACAATGAGCTTCAGTATTATGCTGACAGACCGGAAAATGTAAAGGTTGAAGGTGGTAAGCTTATCATTACTGCGCTTCGGGATTCCTATAAAACACGCGATTATTCATCCGCAAAGTTACTCACCCAAGGTATTGAAGACTGGAAATACGGCCGCATTGAGGTAATGGCTAAGCTTCCATCAGGCAGGGGCACCTGGCCCGCCATTTGGATGTTGCCCGAAAGCAACAAATACGGTAACTGGCCACGAAGCGGAGAGATAGATATTATGGAACACGTGGGGCATACCCCGGGAATGGTCTACGGAACAGTACATACGCAGTCATTCAACCATATGAAACGCACCGAAAAGAACGGTTCTGTTTTAGTGGCAGATGCAGCAGAAAACTTCCATCTGTATGCCATTGAATGGCGTGAAGATAAGATTGACTGGTTTGTGGATGATCAGCTTTATCATACTTTTAAGAATACCGGTAAAAATGCCGATGACTGGCCCTTTGATCAGCCTTTTCATCTAATTTTAAACCTGGCAGTAGGTGGGAGCTGGGGAGGAAAAAGAGGAGTGGATGATAGCATCTGGCCACAATCTATGGAAGTAGATTATGTACGTGTATACACTTTTTAACCATATTGAGATTCAACCTTAATAACATAGCATGGTAGATTTATTAACAATCGACATTGTCGTAATAGTCGGCTACTTCATTCTGGTCTTTGCCATCGCGGCCTGGGCTACCATTAAAGAGAAGGTAAATGCCTCTTCATCAGACTACTTTCTGGGCGGACGAAACCTGGGCTGGTTTGTAATCGGAGCCTCTCTCTTTGCCTCAAATATCGGCTCCGAGCACCTGGTTGGGCTGGCCGGTACCGGGGCTTCTTCAGGAGTGGCCGTGGCGCAGTTTGAAATCATTGCCGGCTTTATGCTTTTACTGTTGGGTTGGATCTTCGTGCCGTTCTATTTGAAAAGTGGTGTGTTCACCATGCCCGAGTTTCTTGAAAAGAGATATTCTACGGGAGCCAGGAATTACTTGTCCTGGATGTCCATCATTGCTTACATCCTTACTAAGATATCGGTGACCATTTTTGCCGGGGCCATCGTATTTACGGCCATTGGTGTTGAGTTCTGGACAGGAGCGATCATCGTGGTAGTAGCCACAGGGGTTTATACTGTATTCGGAGGTCTCAAAGCAGTACTCTATACGGATATGATTCAGATGTTTGTATTGATAGGGGGCTCTCTGGCAGTGACCTTCTTTGGTCTGCAGGAACTAGGCGGCTGGGGCGCTTTACAGGAAGGCGTAGGAGATGGCTTTATGTCTATGTGGAAGCCTATGAACGATCCTGATTTCCCATGGACTGGGATTCTCTTCGGAGCACCGATTCTGGGGGTATGGTACTGGTGTACCGATCAGTACATTGTACAGAGGGTACTCTCTGCCCGTAACATAGAAAATGCAAGAAAGGGTACCATTTTCGGAGGCTTTCTGAAAATGTTGCCACTCTTCCTTTTTGTAGTACCCGGTGTGATTGCTTATGCACTGTCTCAAAAAGGAGTGTTTGCCATGGAAGACTCTGATCAGGCTCTCATTGTTATGGTCAAAAACATGGTGCCGGCTGGTGTAAGAGGCTTGGTGATCGCGGGGCTTCTGGCAGCTCTGATGAGTTCATTGTCTTCCGTATTCAACTCCTGTTCTACACTCTTTACGATTGACATCTACAAACGCTGGAAGCCGGAATCGAGCGAAAAGAAACTGGTAAGGATTGGACAAATGGCTACACTGATCATGGTAGTAATTGGTCTGATCTGGATTCCGATTATGGAACGTATCTCAGGTCAGTTGTACACTTACCTGCAAACCGTTCAGGCCTATATTTCTCCTCCAATTGCCGCTGTTTTCCTGCTGGGAATCTTCTTTAAGCGACTCAATGCAAAGGGCGCCATAGCTTCTCTCTGGACGGGTTTTGCTTTGGGAATGGGACTCCTGGTACTGGACGTGTTCAAGGCCTCTTTACCGGAATTCCTGGTATCCATTATTTCCGTAAACTTCCTGCACCTGGCCATCTTCCTGTTTGTGATCTGTAGCGGAGTTCTCATTGCTGTAAGCTTAATGACGGACAAACCTGCACCTGAAAGTGTTGAGGGAATCACCTATGAAAAAGGTGCGCTGGCCGCGACAGGAGACTCCGGAAGAAAGCAGGATCTGGTGCTGACCGTGATTCTGATAGCGATCATTTTCGGCCTCTGGTTCTACTTTAGTTAGGCAGTTCAGAGCAATTAAGATGAGTCAGGCTTCATTGCAAACGATGCCGATGCAAAAAGGGGGCGGAGCCTTTGTGAAGCATAGGAGATTTGGCGATAATCGCATCGCCATAAGTTCATCTTTAGTCAAATTTATATGAGCAAACATTACAAGGTAGCGGTTGTCGGGCCAATCCCCCGCGACCACATAACTACCCACCGCGGTGAGGTGATAGAAAAGTATGGATGTATTACGCATCCGGTAATAGGACTGGCTCAGCTTTTGAAAGATCAGGGTACGGTATATCCGGTGTCTCATATCCGCAAGGTGGATACACCGCCTGTGCAGGAAATCTTTGCGCCTTATCCGGCTATTGATATGTGTGGAGTGAGTGATGAAGCGGATAGCGGTGACGTTATCAAGCTCAGGTTCATCGACCAGAATTTCCGGGAGGAGAAGCAGACGGCTTTTATGAATCCTATCATGCCAAAGGACATGGCGCCTTTTCTCGATTGTGATGCCTTTGTGTTTGTACCAATCACCGATCATGAGATTGTACTGGATACTTTAAAGTACCTGAAGGAGCACAGCTCGGGAACCATCATCTTTGATGGTCATGGCCCTACACATACTATGACGATTAGTGGAGATCGGCATAAGAAGTTCTGGGTAGAGCGTGACCTGTGGCTGCCTTATATCGATGTACTTAAAATGAACCTGGAAGAGTCCTGGTGTACCTGGTATAAGCATGAATATGCAGATTCAGAGCTCACTGACTTACTGGACGACATAGGGCAGGATCACCTGGTTCCTATGGCCGACTATATTCTGGACAGAGGGCCTAAGTGTCTGATTGTAACAACTGATGCCTCCGGCTGCAAAGTCTTTACCAAGCCGGATGGAAAACTGAAAGAAGAATTTGTACCCTCCATTTACATGGAGCATGTTATAGATACCACCGGCTGTGGTGACTCCTTTGCAGGAGGCCTGGCTTATGGCCTGAAAGACGGTGGAGATAATTTTATCCTCTCTGCCATGTACGCCAATGCACTTGGTGCGCAGCGTACCCAGGGCACCACCTTTGAGGTGTTTAAATCTCTGAATGAGACCGAAGATATGATGAGAGGTCATTACCCCGATTTTGAATGAGTTTACCCAAAGCATGCATTTTTGACCTGGACGGTGTTATTGTAGACACTGTACCGGCACACTACATTGCCTGGAAGGCAATGGCAGATGAATTGAATATTCCTTTTACTGAAGAAGAAAACGAGCACCTCAAAGGGGTCAGCCGCATCGATTCGATGAAGCGGATTCTCGCGATGGGCAATATCGAAAAGTCTGAGCAGGAGATCATCGATTATACTACGCGTAAGAATGATATCTATGTGGAGATCATCTCAAAGATGACCCCGGCAGATATTCTCCCGGGAGTAGTGGAGTTTATCAAATTGCTAAGAGAACATAAGGTGGCGATTGCCATAGGTTCATCCAGTAAAAACACGCCTACCATTCTCAAAGCCGTAGGGCTCGACAAAACCTTTGATGCCATTGTAGACGGAAATCAGGTGACACTTTCGAAGCCCGACCCTGAGGTATTTCTCAAAGGAGCCCAAAAACTGGGGCTGGCACCTGAAGAATGCATTGTTTTGGAAGATGCCATTTCGGGTGTAGAAGCTGCCAAAAGAGGAGGGATGAAGTGCATAGGTGTAGGAGACGCCAGTGTATTAGGTGCTGCTGATGTAGTGGTAGCTGATATGACCGAATTAAATATTGACTTTTTAAAAGCCTTATATAGCAATGAAGAATTACATCAAGCATGACCCCTGGTCGATTATCGAAGAGGGTTTTGTTCCTGAGTATAACGAGATATCAGAGAGTATTTTCAGTATAGGAAATGGCATGTTCGGTGGACGTGCCAACTTTGAGGAGCAGTACTCCGGTGCTACCCTTCAGGGAAACTATGTAGCCGGTGTCTACTATCCTGATAAAACGCGTGTAGGCTGGTGGAAAAACGGTTACCCAGAGTATTTCGCCAAGGTACTGAACGCTGCCAACTGGATTGGAATTAACATTGCTTTTGATGGAGAAGTGCTGGATCTGCATACAGCAGAAGTGACTGACTTTCGCAGAGAGCTGAATATGAAAGAAGGCTACCTGCAGCGTGCCTTTACGGCTAAGCTGGCCAGTGGCAAAGAAGTATCGGTGATTACTACCAGGTTTTGCAGCATGGCCCGTAACCGTATCGGAGCGATTGCCTACCAGGTTACTCCAATCAACTTTTCAGGTACCGTTACAGTGACACCTTCGGTTGATTTCGATGTCGTTAACTCAGACTCCAACTATGATGAAAAGTTCTGGGTGGAGCAGGTAAAGCAGGCTGATGTCGACTTCTCCTTTGTAACCGCCAGCACCAAGAAAACAGATTTCTGGGTATCAACCGGGATGAGCTTTAATATCGGTGGCGCCTGGAAGTCACAAGGAAGGACTATAGCAGACAAAGAAAAATACGTTGAGGTAACAGAAACGGGTACTGTCACGGAAGGTCAGGCTTTCACGATCTACAAGTACGCGGCCAATATCTCTTCTATGAACTTCGATAAAGCCGTATTGGCTGAAGAATGTAAAAAGCAGGTAGAAGCAGCAGCAGCTACCGGTTTTGATGCCCTCATGGACGAGCAAAAGGCAATCTGGGCCTCTAACTGGGAAAAGAGTGATATCACGATTGACGGGGACGTTTCTTCCCAGCAGGGAATCCGCTTCAATATCTTCCAGCTCAACCAGACCTATACAGGTAAAGATGAGCGTCTGAATATTGGCCCCAAGGGCTTTACAGGGGAGAAATATGGCGGTAGTACGTATTGGGATACAGAAGCTTATTGTCTGCCTTTTTACCTGGCCACCTCAGATCAGGAGGTAGCCCGCAACCTGGTGTTGTACCGCTATAAGCACCTGAGCAGAGCCATAGAGAATGCGGAGAAGCTGGGCTTCACCGATGGGGCGGCCCTTTACCCGATGGTGACCATGAATGGCGAGGAATGCCACAATGAGTGGGAGATCACATTTGAGGAAATCCACAGAAACGGAGCGATTGCCTATGCCATCTACGATTACATCAACTATCATGGCGATGAAGACTACCTGATCGATTATGGTCTGGAAGTACTGATCGGAATCTCGCGTTTCTGGTCACAACGCGTACACTGGTCTAATGAAAAAGGCAAGTATGTGATGCTGGGAGTTACCGGGCCCAACGAGTACGAGAACAATGTGAATAACAACTGGTACACCAGCAAAATGGCGCTGTGGACCCTGAAATATACACTGGAAGGTCTTGAGAAGTATAAGGGCACAGAAAAGCTCAATGCGCTGCTCACCAGGCTGAACTTTAAAGGAGACAAAGAGACCACTAAATGGGAGCATATCCTGGAGCATATGTACCTTGGCTATGACGAGAAGCGTGGCGTCTTCCTCCAGCAGGATGGCTTCCTCGATAAGGAACTGATCCCAACCAGCGAAATGAAGGCGGAAGATCGTCCAATCAACCAGAAGTGGTCTTGGGACAGGATTCTGCGTTCGTGCTACATCAAGCAGGCCGATACCCTTCAGGGGATCTACCTTTTTGAGGATGAGTTTGACATGGAAACCATTGCCAGAAACTTTGACTTCTACGAGCCGCTGACGGTGCATGAATCTTCGCTTTCTCCCTGTGTACATGGTATCCTGGCATCTAAGCTGGGCAGAAAAGACAAGGCCTATGAAATGTACCTGCGTACAGCCCGCCTGGACCTTGATGATTATAACAATGATACAGAAGATGGCTGTCATACCACTTCTATGGCCGGTACCTGGATGGCTTTTGCAAAGGGATTTGCAGGTATGCGTGTCAGATCGGGACAGTTGTACTTCAGCCCGTCACTGCCGGATGAGTGGGAAGGCTATAGTTTTAAGATCAAATTCCGTAACCGCAACCTGACCATCAGTGCTTCCAAAGAAAACGTCACTATCAAGAATGAATCAGGTCAATCATTCGACCTGTTCATCTTTGATAAGCAACATAGCATTGCCGGCAATGGAGAGGTGAGTGTAGCGATGCAGGAGGCTTTTCCTACACGACCTGACAATTAAGGAATAGATTAAATAAATTCTCAGAGCCTTCTTTTGCCATGAGTGGTGAGAGAAGGCTTTTTATTGGTGAAACTCTGGTTCCAGAGCAGACCCTGAAGAACTGTTTTTTTTATTTATCCTGGAGCAACAGAGCGACCTTTCCAAAGGGGGATAGCATCGTCCTTTAGTCAGACTTACTGATGAGGAGTACCAGGGCATTGTAAAGGCCTGCGCCTTTATAATTTGACTCGACTACCTGATTCAGCAAGCTCAGAAGTCGCTGTTTCCCGAGCCTGAGGTTTCTTTCTTTTATCCGTTGGATGCTGGCCAGGCAAATCTGGTCGTTCTGATCTCTGATACCGGATACTAAGCTGTGAAAAGCCATGTCAGACTCCTGGAATACATCCTGGCCTGGACGAAGGCCACCGAGAAATTCAGAAATGTCAGAACTGTCTGGTCTTGGATAAGCCCTTCTTACCAGGGTCAGGGTGGCATCATCTCTCTGATCTATTCTGTTTTTTTCGAAGAGATGAGTTATTGGCTTTTCAAAATCTATCTGATTGATGCTGTTAGTGATTTCCGCTTCGAAAGAGGCTGTAGATTCGATGAAACCATCGGTGGCCAGTATTATCCCGTCACCTGCTTCAAAAGAGTGTTCTTTAATGCTGATTTGACAGTTGCTTCTTCCCAGGTGATTGGTGATCAGGCTTCGACTGAAAACCTGGTCACCCGGACGGAGATTTTTAGTGGAAACAGAGGCCTGAGAGTCATCGTGACTGATCTGTAGGAGCTTGTTTTTCCGGTAGAAATAGATTCTTGAGTCGCCTAGCGAGAAATAGCGGATAAGGGTGCTGCCTCTCATCCATAAAACACCGCAAATGGTTGTTCCCAACCCATCACATTCACCTGCTTCACCAAGCAGGTCTTTGTTGACCTGAACGAGTGCTTCCCGCAAGAGCTTTTTGTTATCGGAATCATGGGTGAGGTGCTCTGCCACGTAGGTGGCCAGGTTTTCACAGGCAGTTTCTGAAGCTTTCCAGTCACAGGGGGTAGAACTGATACCATCAGCTACAAGGGCAAGAACATAATCTGAGGCATCTACTGTCTTACAGAAATCTCCGTTTTTCTTTTTGCCCGGCTTGGCCAGGGATTTTGAAAAGATCAGATAGGGGTGTTGGGGCAGGTTTGTGTTCAAGGCTCTCAGTAATACGGACAAAGTGACAAGTTGTTTCCAAAAGCCATGAACATATAGAGCCCTGGTTCGCTGCCAGTGGCGGGAATGCCTGTTTCAAAACCCAAGCTTTGTTAAAAAAACTACAAGACATTCATAAGCGAAACGTTGTTTGAGTATGCTATCTCAACCAGAAAAGAGCCTTCGCTTAAAGGTCTGGGCCACTATTTGTGTTACCCTGGCGATTGTTGTTGCCGCAGTAGTCTGGAGTAATAAGAGTTTCAATAAACTGACCGAATCTGTTGATAAACTCGGTCAGCCAAACCAGAAGATTACACTGATCAATAATATCCTGAGGGAGTTTGTTTCAGCAGAGAATGACGTGCAGCGTTATATCATATCGGGAGATTTAAAATCAGCCAGAACTTACGAAAAGAAGGTAGATCAGACTCGAGAGAAGATCAGGGAACTGAAAGCTTACGTCAGAAAAGACAGCAGTCAATTGGCAAGGGTAGTATCTCTGGAAGCCGTGGTTCAAAAGAAACTCGATCAGTTAAATCGCTTTCTGACACTGAAAAAGGAGCGCCAGGCAACCACCTTTACACAGTTGGCCCTGGACAAAATTGAAGCAAGTGCAGAAGATGGTGACAGGCCTTCTTCCGGGCAAAATAATAGTACCTCAGAGGAGCGGACTTCTGAGGATGAGCTGTGGAGCTCGTTACGCGAATGGTATGGAAAGACCGGAACGCCTTATGATACCGCCAACTGGTCTGGTGAAGACTTATTGGCCTACCTGGCAGATCCCAAATATCTAACAAGTGATACCCAGTTCTTCAAAGATACCTTACTCTCCAGAATCAGAGCAATACTGTCGCAGACGGGAGATATGGAGCTCCAAATGCAGCAAAGACTGACTCAACGCGAATATCAGGTGCTGCTGCAAGGCAAGATTTTTATGGATGAAATACAGTCCATTATTGCCGAATTAGAGGCCAGTGAGCAAGAGTTTACCAGTAACAGCCGCAATGAGGTGGCGGCCATAATCACCAACTCTACCAGGGTCATTCGTTTTATCGGGCTGGGAGGGCTCTCCATAGCCGTCTTCCTGCTGGTTCTAATCAGCAGGGATATTGTCCAGGCTTCATCTTTGAGACGTAAGCTGGAAGCATCCAGACTGAAGGCAGAAGCCCTGGGTAAGATGAAAGAGAGTTTTCTGGCCAATATGAGCCATGAGATCAGAACACCCCTGAACAGCATACTGGGTTTTGCCGGACTGATGAAGCGCACCCAACTCTCTCCCCACCAGCAAAACTATATGAAGGCGGTGAGCAGCTCATCCGACTATCTCATGAAGCTGGTGAACGATATTCTGGATCATTCAAAAATTGAATCAGGTAAACTTGAGCTGGTCAGTAAAGCTTTTGCACCTCATGAGCTGGCAGAGGAGGCAAAGGCCATGTTCTTACTGATGGCAGAAAAAAAAGAACTCAACTTTGACGTGACTATTCAGGATGATGTGCCGGATAGCCTGAGGGGAGATATCTTCAGGATTAAGCAAATCACGAATAACCTGCTGAGCAATGCCTTCAGATTCACTCACAATGGAACAGTTTCCCTTACCATAGGTGGAAGCTGGTTTAAAGAGGTCTTTTACCTTGATTTATCTGTATCAGATACGGGAATTGGTATAGAGCCTGACAGATTGGAACGGATCTTCGAGAGCTTCAGACAGGAAGATGCTTCAACCTCTGATTATTATGGAGGTACTGGTCTGGGGCTGAGCATCTGTAAACAGCTCTCGGAAGCCATGGGAGGGAGTATACAGGTGGTAAGCCGTAAAGGTGTAGGCACTACCTTTACGCTGAAGCTTCCATTGCAGAAGCCGGTATCAGAGATACACAACGGACCCGAAAGCTCCGAAAAGAAACAAAAGCATTATAAAGCAAAGGTGGTCATTGTGGAAGATGACCCCTGGAATGCGCTTTTGCTGGAAACACTTCTGAGGAAGAAGGTAAGCGAAGTGATAGTGTTTAAAAATCCCTTGCAAGCCAGAGAGTATGTAAAGGAGCATAAAGACCGGATTGACCTGTTGTTCACGGATATGAAAATGCCCGAAATGACCGGGGATGAGCTTGCGAGAGCCTGTCGTGAAACGGGCTACCAGGCTCCGATAGTGCTTGTAACTGCCCATCTGTCAAAAAACAAAGAGGAGAGGTTAAGAGAGCTCGAGATTCAGGCAGTTTGTCATAAACCTTATGACGAACTCCGGATAGATGAATTACTGGAACACTTTTTAGATCCGATGAGTACTTGTGTATCCTCAAAACTTCCGGATGAAATTAAAAACGATAATCCTCTGAACATTGATGGCATAAAGGCTTTTGCAGGAGATGATCCTGAGTTATTGGAGGAGCTGCTGGGCGAACTCATCAGCAATAACGAAAAGCAGGTAGAGCTTTTTGGAAAGCTACTGGCAGAGAAAAGGTGGTCAGAGATAGCTGATTTGGCGCATAAAATGTCACCTTCTTATGATCACACGGGGATGCTCCATATCAGCGAGTCATTAAAAAGTATTGAACTCTACAGTGAGCTCGGCAACCATAAGCGGATTGAGGAGCTATGTATTGAAACCAAACCGATATTGGATATCTGCCTGCAGGATTTTAAGAAGCTCATGCTTCAATTCCATACTGCCTGATTTTATTATAGAGCGTTTTTCGGTCTATGTTTAATACCGCGGCAGCTTTACTCTTGTTATAGCGGGTTTGAGCCAAAGCATCCAGAATTGTCTCTTTTTCAATGCTATTGCGAACTGTTTTCAGGTCCTGGCTATCAGGTGTTTTTACTGAATCAGGTTTGTTTTGTGCGTAGCGTATGTCGTCAGGCAGTAGTTCCGGGGTAATCAAAGGACCATCACAAAGCAGCACTGATCTTCTGATGATGTTACGCAGTTCGCGGAGGTTTCCGGGCCAGCTGTAGTCATTGAAAATCTCCAGAACCTCTTCACTCAGGGTAGGAGCCGCCTTATCCAGTTCCCGTGATGACAGCTCCAGAAAATGGTCAATAAAGGTAGGCAGGTCTTCCGTGATGCGCCTCAGGGCTGGTACGTGCAGCGAAAACTCATTGAGGCGATGGTACAGGTCCAGTCTGAAGCTGTCCTGGTTGATAGCTTTCTTCAGGCCTTCGTTGGTAGCTGCAATGATCCGTACATCTACTGAGATGTCATGATCACTCCCAATACGCCTGATTTTTCTTTCCTGGAGTGCTCTCAGAAGCTGAACCTGCACTTCGTAGGTAAGGTTTCCTATCTCATCCAGAAACAGCGTACCCGCTCCGGCACTTTCAAAAGCACCGGTTTTGTTATACAGAGCTCCTGTAAAAGCCCCTTTGACGTGTCCGAATAGCTCGCTTGCGGCCAGTTCTTTGGACAACGCTCCACAATCAATGGCAATAAAGGGCCCTTGTTTTCTGCTACTCTTTTCATGAAGCATACGGGCTGCGTATTCCTTGCCTGTACCACTTTCGCCAAGAATCAGCACATTCATTTTTGTAGGAGCTACCCGGCCTATATGCTGCCAGAGTTCCTGTGCCTCAGGGCTCTGACCAATGATATAGTCAGGGGTAGAGGCTGAGGGAACTGCTTTGCTCGTGGAGGTGGAACTGACACCTGCTTCTTTACCCCTGGAAGCAATAGCCTTATTAACAAGTATCAGAAGTTCGCTGGGATTCAGCGGTTTGGTCACAAATTCATAGGCACCGAGCTGGATCGATTTCACAGCGGTTCTGATGTCTTTGTAATTGGTCATTAAAATAACAGGAAGCCTGCTGCTTTCAGCTTTTATCCTTTCAATGAGCCTGAGGCCATTAAGGTCGGGTAGTTTAAAATCGGTCAAGACCAGGTCGAAGATGTTTTTTTTGAGGGCTTCAAGAGCGGATTTTGAGGAGTGCACAGAAATGACCTCAAATTGATTTCGGTTTAGAAATACCGTTAGCATCTTGTTGAAAGACGGATCATCGTCTACTACCAGAATTTTGAACATTTGGTTTGAGGTTAGCCAGTATAGACATAACACAAAAGGCCTAGCAAAATTGCTAAGCCTTTCTGTAAAAATGGGCCTGTTCAGATTAGGCTTCCTTCTTTAATCGTCAGTATCCACTTTCTCAGCATGAATAAACTTGCCTTCTTTGGTATACTGCACAGCCCATTTTTCCGGACCATTGAGCAAAACAAACTCATAGAAAGTTTCTCCTTTTCTGATAAGATCCGATTCCTCATGCTTTATCACCTCATAGATCTTATCAATTTTAAGGTTCGCATAGTCACTCTCATTAAAGGCTGTTTGCACCTGGTCCGGAAGTTCTTCCATTTCCTTCTCAGTCTTTTTATCCTGGGTCTGGATTACAGTGTCAGGTGTTTGCATACTTTCGGCTTTGACGATGGCTGTAGCCATGTAGCAAACACACAATACGGTTGAAATACCAAGCAGTAATTTTTTCATGATCTTTTTAATTTTGTTGTACATCTGATTTGATACTTCTATCAGACAAGATGATGCCGAAGTGCCAAGAGTGTTTGTAAGGGTTTGTTAGCCAGTTAATTATGGGGTTTGTCTGGCTTTGGAGAGTAGGGGGATAGTGTGAGGAATCGCCACATACTGTAGAAAAAATACACAGAAATACGGGGAGGAGTGAGTTGGTTTCAGAGTGTGGTTCAGCTTAGGTGTACGCCTTACCATAGCTGGATATGAACATACATGAGGGCAACAGGTTTTATAATTGTCATAGCTTAGTCGTTTATCCTTTTATGCGCAGCCTGAATCAAATACTGGTTTTCCTTTTTTGCTGCAATGTGCTTTGTGCCCAGAGTGACATTCGGTACGTTTCTGACTCTGTGTATCAGCTGTCACAGGCCAATGCCATTGAATCCGTTTATCTCAACACAAACAAAGAAGTGTTTGAATTGGGTGAGGACCTCTGGTTTGGTGCTACTGTGCTTCATTCACAATATTTGAGGCCATCAGACCTGAGTAAGACACTTTATGTAGAGTTGAGACTGGCTGAAGAAGACCGTAGCGTACAGACTGCGATGTATGCCCTGGAAAACGGTTTTGCAAATGGGCATATGTATCTGCCGGACAGCCTGCCTGCCGGGGAGTACTGGTTGACAGGCTTTACATCCAACTCTGTCAGATATGAAGACAGCCGGATCAAATCGGTCCGTAAAATTCTCCTGAAAGAGAAAATTGTACCCCAGGTACTCATTCAGGCCAATTTTGATCAGGAATACTTTGAGAACAAGGACCATGTGCAGGGTACGGTAAGACTACTGACACCAGGGGGTGAACCAGTGGCAGGGGCAAAGACCATTGTGACTTTAAAAGATGGCAGAAAGGTGGCAGACCGGCTCAGAATTAGGTCTGATAGTACGGGCAGGATTAGTTTCGACTTTCGTCATAAGAGCACGGTGGCCAGATTATCTCTGTCAGTGAGAATGGACCATGACGGTCACGAAGAGCTGTTTGACTGCCCGATTCCTTATGACAAACAAAAGAGGCTTCAGCTACAGTTTCTGCCCGAAGGAGGAAACCTGGTAGCGGGGCTCAGCAATTATGTAGCCTTTAAGGCGGTAGACGAATCCGGTTTACCCATGGATATTCAGAAGGGAGTACTCTATGCGGATGGTGAGCCGGTAAGCGAGTTCAGCAGTGAGCATGATGGTATGGGGAAGTTTTCAATGTTTGCTGTGCCCGATGTAGACTATACTGTGCAGATTATTGAGCCTGCGGTCGATAGTGTCTTTCAGTTTGTTAAAGTCGTGAACTCCGGGATGCAATTGAGCCTGCAGAAGCAGGAGCGGCATCAGCTCACCTTTGGGGTTACACAGTCCATGGGATTTCCACTGGATTCGGTGCACCTCATGGTCAAGCAGCGTGGCATACCCTTTTATCTGGCCTCAACTAAAATGAAACCATCCGGTTTGCTATTGACGGTACCTCTGGATAAAGTTCATCAGGGAATTGTCGAAGCCACTCTGTTTGATCACAATCATATACCGGTGGCAGAAAGACTCGTCTTTGTAGGGTTGGATAAGCAGCTGGAGATTACCGCTACAGTGAGTGAAGAGATGTTGGGGGTAAAGGAAAAAGTACAGCTTAAACTCTCGGTAAAAGATCAGGCGGGTATGCCGGTTGAATCGGCCCTGAGCGTCAGAGCAGTGGATGAGATGTTTGAGAGCCCCTTTGCTGAGACCAATATTCTGACACACTTTATGTTGTCTAATGAGCTTAAGGGGAATGTCCACGAACCTGCCTATTACTTTGATAAATCAAATGCCAGTGCTGCAGCTCATTTAGATTTGTTGCTGCTTACCCAGGGCTGGAGAAGCTATATCTGGAACCAGCATGAACTAAAAGAGCAATCTGTAAAGGAACCTTTGCCGATGGTAGATTATGTGATGGGACAGGTAGTTCGAAAGAGTCTCACTGCCAGGGCCAGAAAGTCGAAATCACTTGAGGTACAAATTATCAGTAAGGGAGGGGCTGTGGTTACCCAGACCGACTCACTGGGCAGGTTTCCGATTGTCCACGAGTTTCTATTGGCCTCTACCGGCAGTGATGTGGTATTGAAAATGGAAAATCAGGCATCGGTAAAAATGAACTTCATCACCGGTTTCAGTCATACAGAGGCTCATAGGAGTGTAGATAAACTCTATTATCCCCTAAAGACGAGTCTGCAGGGGGGAAGAAACTGGAGCAAATTACCAAAGGCACCAGCTGTGGCTAAGGAGGTGATGGGAGTAGAGGTAGTGGACACCAAACAGGAGTATGGCAGATTCAACGGGCAGAGCGGACGTTATGAAGGAAATCCCGGAGATTACGTTTGCCACTATAACATTCTGAATTGTCGTAATCACAGGTTCGGATCTGCACCAATTCCGGGAGCTATCTATCGTTTTGGCGGACGGATGGTGGTATATGAATTGCCGGGCAGGATTGCTGAAACCAATACCTTTAAGGCCTATTACAAGGTACCCGGCTTTTATCAGCCTGATTATGATGAGAAGCCGAAAGAAAAACTAATCCCCGACTTCAGAAATACCCTGTTATGGGAACCCAACTTACTAACTGATGAAAACGGAGAGGCAGAGATGACTTTTTTTACCTCTGACATCCGGTCTGTATTCGATGGCACGGTGGAAGGAATGGGGGCGAATGGCCAGTTCGGATTAGTTAAGTTTAAGCTGGTGGTCTTAAAGGAGTAGTTTGTAAGGATATTAGGGACACTGTCCGTTTATTCCTTTTTAAAATCGGCAATCAGGCCCTCAGAGATCCATTTGGCCAGAGCTTCCCGGTTGTTGTAGTCGAGAATTCTCTTTTGATCCTTCGTGTTTTTCAGGTTGCCCAGCTCGATATACACCATGGCAGGCATGGTATTCCTTACCACATATAGTCCGCTACGTGAGGTCACCGTTCCCGAGTACTTTCTATTGGGCTGGTAACGGGCGTATTTCTGCTTAAAGGTAGCCTGTATGCTTTCAGCGAGTCTTTTGCCCTTTTTACTACGTTCATGATGGTAGAAAAAGACATCAATTACTTCACCCACACTGCGACTGTCTATGTGCGTAACGATAAGCCTCTGATAGCCTTTGCCATTGTTGTTTTGAAGAAACAGTGCATTCACACTCTCAGTGCGCTGTTTAAGACGCAGCCGCTGACTTCTGGGGATCTTCTTTTTGGGATAATTCACTTCATCATAGTCCACCTCAAGCAGTCGCTGGTCGCGGATGCCGTCATTGGGGTCCTGAATGATGATATAAACTTTAGCGCCTTTGGCAATGAGCTTTCTGGCCAGACGCAGGTTCACATCATAAGCATACTCATCTTCAGATACCAGCTTTCTGCCTTGTTTGATCAGCGCTCCGGGGTCCGGTCCGCCATGACCGGAGATCAGGTAATAAATGGCTCCTTTTAGCTCATCGCTTTCTATCGTTACATTCTCAAGCTTCTTTCCGAAGAGAGGTTGTTTAAAAACTCTGGGTTTGGGAGGCTCCTCCTTGGGCGGGGCAATTTCTACCGCTTCTTTCTTTGCTATGACAGTGGTATCAGCAGTTGCTTCGGGTACCTGATTGACTGAATCTGGTTGGGAGACTGTTTTAGTTTCTTCTTTTTCCTCACTAACCGGAAGAATGTACTTTCTGCCGATGTAAAGCCCATTCTTTTTGCTGATGTTCTTCTTATTCAGCTTTACAAAGTCCTTATAGTATTTGCCTGGATCGAGTCCGTTTCTTCGCAGCAGGGAGATAATACCGTCACCGCGTTGGGCGGTAACTGTTTTATTGGTGGTCTGGGCACTGGCTAATGCGGAGAGCATTAAGAGGCAAAAGAATAAGAGCAGACCTGTTTTTTTCACTCCGGGGAGATGTGCTGATTGAGGGTTTTAAAATGGCGAAAAGTGAGGGGATTGTCAATCAATGCCCGGACCAAATAGCCTGAATTCTGCCTGATCTTCATTTTCCTGTTCTTTAACCCGGAAATGTATGCCCTGATTGCTCACAAACTGAGCGCTGGAACCAAAGCTTCTGATCTGAATTTCTTCTACGGGGAGGTCATAATAGTACCGGTCTTCCGTTTCAAGGTCAATTACCACTAGGGTAGCTCCGAAAACCACAGGCACTTCCTTACCATTATGCGGGCTGATGCCCGCTCTGGTTCCATGGCTCATTACCCGGTATATAAATTTACCCTGAGGGTCAATAAAGGCACTTTCATAGACAGGAGGTTGATTCAGGATTGTAGGTTTTCCTACCTGGCCCTTTCCAAAAAGTATCTCATTGTTCTTAAGGTAAGTTGCGAAATCTATTACTTCGTACGCAGGCACCCCGGCATAGAAGCTCTTAACAAGTGTCTGATCACGGAATACCCTGATACTGTCTGATATACTGGAGGTGGCATAAAGGTATTCACCATCGTGCATCATGTGTCTGTGTATTTTTACATAGCTCTTATTCTCTTTTTTCGCTTCCTCCAGGAAAGACATAATTCCCTCATAGTCACTGAAGAGGTCTTTGGCCCTGCTAGAGTCAGCTTCTGGTTTTGTATTGCTGAAATCAAGTGTACCTCTGAGGAAAGGAAAGTGCGCTGCCTGTTTTTTGTAATGTCCCTCGATAGAACCATGAATTCCTTTTTCAGACAGGTAGCTCGACTGGTCGAACTGCAGCCTTATATCTTCGCTTCTGAAGTTCGGACCTTTACTCGCTTTGGATATGATTTCCCCGTTTCCATTAATCAGGAAGTATCCATAGAAGTTGGTATCGATAAATATCGAATCCAGCGAATGCAGATAGTAGTCAGGACTCATAAATACGTAAACATTGTTCGGGCCCTCACGGTAAAGCTTCACCTGTTTGGTAAGCGTTCCTGATGTGTAGTCGTGGATATAAAAGCTATTGGTATTGGAGTCGAAGAAGGAGAGGTACTCTGTGCCATCAATCTCATTGACCTGGAGGTTGAACATCTGGTCAAAGTTGGCCAGACTGTCCAGAGGCAGCGTATAAATACCTTTATCGATAAGCTGTATTGGTACCTGAGCGACTTCAGGCGTTACTTTTACACCAAATGATTTCTCACTTTTACCGCAGGCAGCCAGGACTAACAGAGGGCACAGGAGGAACAGGACTCTTCTCATTCTTACTGATTATTTCAATTTGAGCCAGAAGATGACTAAACTTTTCGTTAAACGGAGAGCTTTTAACAAACATTAAGATTAAACCCGAAAGGGGGAAGGGCAGACCTCAGACCACGACACTGAACCTGGTGCCACCATGCTCTCGGTCGGTTTGAAAACTGATATCGCCCTGGTGTAAATGGACAATCTGTTTTACGAGGCTGAGCCCAACACCAGAACCGCTTTCTTTGGTGGTATAGAAAGGAATAAAGATTTTGTCTGCTACTTCTGCAGGAATGCCCGAACCGTTGTCCTTCACAGTAATTGCAAATGAGGAATGATGCGCGTTGGAAGATGTCTTTCCGTTTCCATTTACGCCATTCCCATTGGTGGTTGGTTTTACTATAAGGCTGATCTGGCCTTCGGATGAAGAAATTGCCTCTTTGGCATTTTTCAGCAAATTGATGAAAACCTGCTCCATCAGATCAGGATCTATCTGTAAGGTGAATTCCTCTTCGGGGAGCTGACTGTCAAACTGTATCTGAGTGCCCGCCAGGGTAGGAGTAAACAGAGAGATGATGCGCTGAAAATACAGCTGACCTTCTACCGGTTTGATATTGGGCAGGGGAATGCGCGTGAGACTTCTGTATGCCTGGGTAAAATTCATCAGACCTTCACTTCTGTGCTCAATCGCGTCCAATCCGTCATGTAGCGAAGAAAGCTGCTCAGGACTCATGGCAACACCACTGTTTTGTGACTGACTGACCATCATGTTCAAAGTACCCGAAAGTGAGGTGATCGGAGCCACAGAATTCATGATTTCGTGGGTCAAAACGCGGATTAGTTTCTGCCAGGCGCTCATTTCGTTTTCATCCAGCTCACCTTTGATGTCCTGAATTGATACAAGTTTGAAATCCTTTTGGCGCAACCTGAACTCTGACACATTGATGGAGAACTGGTACAATTTACCATCAATGGTGGTCTTGAGCACCTTGGATTCACCTCCATGCATTTGCTCAAAATGATCATGGAGGTCGGGGCTGATACGCCCGATCGTATGTAAGTTAATAAGCTCCTTTTTTCCCAGCAGTTCCTTTAGGGAGTCATTGACCAGGTGTACCCGGCCTTTGTCATCGAAGGATATAATGCCTACACCCAGCTGCTGAATCAGCGTGGTGAGGTAGTAGAATTCACCGGCTTCCTGCTGAGAGACTTCAATGAACTTTTGATTCACCTGATTGAAAGTGGCGTATAGCTGCCGGAAGCTTTTGCCTTTGCGCTGAGCAGAGTATTTAATGGTAAAATCATTGTGTATAATGGCCTGCAGAAAGTTAGAGGTGTCCTTGTTGCTTCTGTTGATAAAGTAGAAAAGCTCCATCACCACAAAGAAGATAAACAAGCCAATGAAGAAAATTCTGATATAGTTGAGCTGGATATAGCTGAAGTAAAGCAGGCCAAAAAGACCCGCTGTGATCAGCAGAAGCCGTATTATGATCAGAAAGCGAAAATCTCTAAAGCTCATACTTCTCCATTCTGCGATACATGGCACCGCGACTTAACCCGAGCTCCTGTGCCGCATTGCTGATATTGCCCTGATGCTTTTTCATGGCCGTTTCCAGTGCCCATTTCTCCAGGTCTTCCAGATTGAGCGATTCGAAGGGCTGCTCCTGAGAGGTATTGGTATCGGCCAGGCTGAAATCTCCTACGTGTAACTGCTTGCCATCGCTCATAATCACAGCTCGCTCAATGGCATGCTGTAGTTCGCGAATATTGCCCGGCCAGTCATATTTACAGAGCTTTTTAAGAACGTAGTCAGGCACATACATTCCTTTTTTACCATACTTGTTTTTGTACAGATTGAGAAAATGCTCTGCCAGCAGGGGGATATCTTCTATGCGCTCTCTGAGAGGGGGGAGCTTGATCTCTATGGTATTGATCCTGAACAGCAGATCCTGTCTGAATTCATCTTCCTGCACCATTTGAGGCAGGTTGGCATTGGTAGCACAAATCAATCGGGCATCAATGTCTTCGCTGTCATTACTTCCCACAGGTACCACTTTCTGGTCCTGAATTACCCTGAGCAGCTTGGCTTGCAGCGGGGTGATGAGGTTGCCTATTTCATCAAGGAAAATCGAGCCCCCGTTGGCAGCAGCGAATTTGCCCATCCTGTCAGACTTGGCGTCTGTAAAAGCACCTTTCTTATGGCCGAAGAGCTCACTCTCAAACAGCGTTTCAGTAATGGCTCCCATATCCACACTCACAAATACCTCGTCAGCCCGGTGTGATGCCCTGTGTATTGCTCTGGCAACCAGCTCCTTACCAGTGCCGTTTTCTCCCGTAATGAGCACGTTGGCATCCGTTTGTGCTACCTTTTCAATTTGCCTGAGCACGGATTTAATTGCTTCAGATTCCCCGATGATATCAGCAAAGGGCGCATGCAGCATAGAATTAAGCACCGTCTGTTTAGAAGTGAGCTGCTGAATTTTTTTGGCAGAACGATTGAGCTGAAATGCTGCGGCAATGGTGGTGAGCAGCTTTTCGTTTTGCCAGGGTTTTACCAGGAAATCAAAGGCACCCTCTTTGATGGCTTCTACCGCCAGGTTAATCTCTCCGTAAGCGGTGATAAAAACCACACTAGTGTCAGGAGATAGGCTTTTTACCAGTTTAAGGTACTTAAGCCCGTCTTTTCCCTCAGTTTCCCCTGCCTTGAAATTCATATCAAGTATCACCACATCGTAGTGGTTTTCTGCGAGAGCCGATTCTATCTGTAAAGGGTTGTTGATGCCTCTTACATCTGTATAATGTTGTTCCAGTAGAATACGAATGGATAACATCACATAGTTATCATCATCTACTATAAGAATGCGTCCGTTTTCTTTCATACCTGCCACAATGGGCGATTATTATACCAGTGTTAAAAATGAGAGGTCTAAAGTAATTAAAAACCTGAGTAATTCTTTTGAAGCCGGTCAGGAGAAAAGTCTCATAAAAGGTGCTCGTTCCTTTTTGAGGCCAGATTATACGAGCACTGAAATTCATTTTTAAATTCATGAAAACGGGACTGATCCACGCGATAAATATTGTTGAAGATTGTCCACAAATGGGCATTGCCGTTTTGCTGATGGACAAGAAAAGGTATGGGATATCAGTGTTTGAGGTGTTAACCTGTTGCTAGTCAGTGCTTTATGTTGTTGGTATGAAAATGGACAAGGAATAAGCAAACAAAAAGGCCATGTTCAGAAATTACATCAAATTTACCTTGCGCAACCTGAGAAAACTCAGGATGTACATGCTCTTCAATTTATTGGGACTTACGGTGGGTATTTCCTGTGCATTGCTTGCTGTGGTGTTCTTTCTGGATGAGACTTCATTCGATAAATTCCACAGCAAATCTGATCAGCTGTATAGGGTGATAAGAACCACGAACAGCGAGAATGGAGTAACAGATGTAAGGCCTGATGTATCCGGACTACTCGGACCTGCACTTGCTGAAGAGCAGCCGGAAGTCACAGCAGCCACTCGTCTGCTCCCATGGTTTAACGAGGCAGTACTGAGCTATGACCAGCGCAACCTCAAAATGGGTCAACTGGTCTTTGCCGATGAGAACTTCTTCCAGACCTTTGATTTTAAACTGCTACGGGGTAATCCTGAAGATGTGTTGGTGGCACCAAATTCTATCGTGCTTACACAAACCGTGGCTGAGGGACTTTTTGGTAATTCCGATCCTGTTGGTAAAACCATAGTTGGTTTAAATGATGTCAGTTTCAATGTGACAGGCATCGTGGAAGATGTGCCTGAGAACTCTCATATTATGTTCAATGCCCTCATGTCATGGTCTTCCACTACGCAGAGTGGCCCGCTATCATTTCGTTTTATCAATAACTGGCTGGGGCAGACGGTATATACCTATCTGGAAATGACTCCGGAGTTCAATCAGGAGAATTTTGAGGCACGTATGAATAAGACCCTCTATCAAAACCTGCCGGAGCGGGAGGGAGTGTATAATCTCTCACTTCAGCCTTTCACCGATATCTATCTGGGTTCTGTGCATATGAACGGTAGCCGTGATGTGAAACTCGGGAGTTATGATTTACTGAAAATATTCGGAGCCATAGCCGCTTTTATCCTGCTCATAGCCTGTTTGAACTATATCAACATCAGTACGAGCAAGGCAGCCAAAAGAGCTCAGGAAATAGGCGTACGTAAGGTACTGGGAGCCACTAAAAGGCAACTGACCTGGCAATTCATTGGCGATGCGCTGGTGCTTTGTCTGCTTTCTACTCTGCTGGCGGTGCTCATGGTAGATTTGTTCATTCCTTATTTCAACAGCATCACAGGCAAAATGATCAGCTCTGCGACCATACTCAACGCAGATACATTACTTTATGTAGGAGGGCTGGTATTAACAGTTTCACTGTTTGCCGGATTCTACCCTGCTTTGGTATTGTCTTCTATGAAGCCGGTTCAGTCGCTCAAAAAGCTGAATTCAAAAAGCGCGAGAGGAGTTCTCCGGCAGGCCATGATGGTGTTTCAGTTTTCCTTATCAGCCATTGTGATTATCGGGGCTGTGGTGGTGTATCAGCAGAATGACCTGCTGATGTCGAAAGATCTCGGTTTTAATAAGGAGCAGTTGATTGTGATGAATCTGCCCGGCAGTCTGCAAAGTCAGGCCGATGCCCTGAAGAATGAACTGGAAGCCCACCCTGATGTGATGATGACTTCTGTTTGTCAGGCAGCCATGGGCGATGGCACGTTCAGCAGCGGCACCTTCGCTGAGCAGAGTACTGAAGAGATCTCTACAGAAATTTTCAGAGTAGATTATGACTTTATCAAAACCTGGCAGCTTGAAATGGCCGAAGGGCGGGATTTTGATCGCAATCTGCCATCTGATGCGGGTGGTATTATCGTAAATGAAGCCATGGTCAAAGCGGCAGGCTGGGTAGAGGGCCTGGGTAAGAAAATGCGTTTTCAGCGTGATGGAGGGCAGGAAGTACCAATTATTGGTGTGGTAAAAGACTTTAATTATGCTCCGTTGACGGCCTATACTGTAAGCCCGGTAGTCATCTATCTGGATAACAGAAAGTCTAACCTCACTGTGAGGGTATCAGGCAATAACATGCGCGAGGTACTGGATCATATGGAAAACAGCTGGACTAAATTTGAAGAGAGGGTGCCTTTCACCTATTACTTCGTAGATGAGCATTTTGCGGAAATGTATGAGGTCGAATCCCGGTTTTTTAAGATTATTATGATCTTTTCCATGATCAGTATTTTCATCGCCTGTCTCGGTTTATACGGCCTCACTGCCTTCACCATAGAACAGAAAACCAAGGAAATTGGTATTCGCAAAGTGTTGGGAGCCGGTCTGGCAGATGTCCTCTACCTGATCAATAAAAGATTTGCCATACTCATTCTGATTGCTTTTGCCCTGGCCGTACCGGTGGGGTACTGGGCTTCAGAAGAATGGCTCAGTCAGTTCCCTTACCGAGTGTCCATTGGAGCGATGGCCTTTATAGCAGCTGGTATGATGGTTTTTGTGGTAGCAGCACTCACCACCAGCCATCAGGCATTCAGAGCCTCAAAAATGGACCCCGTTAATAGTTTGAGATACGAATAAAGAGCGAAATCATGATAAAGAATTACTTAGTTACAGCATTTCGGAATTTGTTAAGAAATAAGGTCTATGCCGGTCTTAATATCCTGGGACTGACCATTGGTATTACCTGTTTTGCTCTGATAGCACTACATGTGGAAAATGAGCTTTCCTATGATCAGTTTCATGAAAACCAGAGCTACCGCTTTATGGTCAATGAGCAGTCTGCTGATGGTGAAAGCCGCAACCTGGGCATTGTATCGATCAAATCGCACGAAGGAATTGGCGGGAATGTAGCGGGCATAGAAGACTTTACCATGCTACGCGATTACGACTGGGGACCCTTTATTGTGAAGTATAAAGACGTGGAACTGAAGTCGCGCAACATGATTTTCGCTGAGCACGATTTCTTCGATTACTTCTCTTTTGATTTGTTGCAGGGTGATAAGAAAACTGCCCTGGCTGATCCAAAGGGACTTATTATCACGAAGTCAAAGGCCATCGCTCTTTTCGGAAATGCCAACCCGATGGGAGAGACCATTAAGTTTGACGGGGCGTACCAGCTCACTCTTCAGGTAACCGGTGTGATGAACGATCCGGTAAACTCTCATTTAGAGTTTGACTACATCTTTCCGTTTGAAGCCCGGGATGACAGAGGTCCTGTTATTTCAAGAAACGGCTGGAGAAACTCCATGTACGCTTATTATAAATTCAGCGATCAGGCCCGACCAGAAGAAGTGGCACAACGGGTCAAAGAGTACTTTCTGGACTTCTATAAGGGCCAGAGTGCAGTAGAAGACCTGAATAGAGAAACCTATTACTTCCAGCCTGTGGAGGAGATTTACTTTTCTTCAAACGATGTGGTATTCGATTCCGGATTTAAGAAGGGAAACAAGCAAAATGTGATCATTTTGGGCGCTATTGGCCTGTTTACCCTGCTGATCGCCTGCTTCAATTATATTAACTCTGCTACTTCACGCGCCATCAAGCGCTCAAAAGAAATCGGGGTGAGAAAAGTACTGGGCGCATTCCGTTTTCACCTGATCTCTCAGTTTATAGGAGAAGCCTTTATGGTCACTTTTGTGGCGGTACTGTTGTCAGTATTGCTCACCGATGTCACACTGCCCTTCTTTAATGACCTCCTGGGTAAAGAATTGAGATATACGCTACTGGAGAACCCGGTTTACATCCGGGGTCTGGTGGTAATTTTATTGGGAGTAACCGTGTTGTCCGGTCTTTATCCGGCCTTGTTTATGAGCAGCTTCAACCCTTCAGACTCCATTCGTGGCAGAGGTATTTCAGGAAGCAGAGGGGGGAGCTTGCGACAGGTTTTGATTGGTCTCCAACTCTTCATTACACTGGTGTTGATTAGTTCAGTATTACTTGTAATGAAGCAAACAAACTATATGAATACCAGAGATTTAGGTTTTCAGGATGAAGACATTCTGATTGTGCCGAACAACTCGGGAAATATCAGACAAAACCAGCAGGTGTTTAAGACAGAACTGCTGAGAAGTCCGGATATTCTGGGCGCCTCTTTGGGAGATGATGCGCTGGGCTTTGGAGATACAAACAACTCCAGCTACCTGGTGCCTGAAGGAAAGCTTGAGAATGAAGGAGCCATTACCACCTTTTTCACAGTAGGCATGGACTTTATTGACCTGCATGGTATTCAGCTTATTGAGGGCCGACAGTTTGACCCGAAACTGGCTACTGACAGCAATTCCATCATTGTGAATGAGGCCTTTGTAAGAGCTATGGGGCTTGAAAACCCACTTGATGATAAGGTGAAGCTCTGGGGAGAAGATGCAAAGGCCTTCCCGATCATAGGGGTGGTAAAGGACTTCAACTTCCAGTCTTTACATTCCAAAGTAGCTCCGGCACTCTTTACTGTGAATAATGGTAACAACATCTTCTGGTCCATTAAAATGGCTCCGGGCAGGTCAAAAGAAGCCATTGCTTATGCCAAACAGGCCTGGGAAGAAATCGAGCCCAATTACCCCTTTGGTTACATGTTCCTGGAAAATAATCTTGCTGATTTCTATGAGCAGGAGAGGCAGCTGGAGAATGCCACACAGGCCTTTGCTATCATCTGCATTTTCATTGCCTGTCTGGGGATTTATGGCATGACCACCTATACCATTGAGCAAAAAACGAAGGAAATAGGCATTCGCAAGGTGCTGGGGGCCAGTGTAAATCAGCTGGTAGGCCTGGTAAATCAGCGCTTTGTCATATTGTTTACCATTGCGGCTGTACTGTCGGTGCCACTGGTTTATTATGCCATTTCACAGTGGTTGCTGGGATACGCCTATCATATCAACATAGGGGCGGGAAGCTTCTTACTTTCAGCATTGATTGTATTCGCCATTGTGGTGGCGACAGTCAGCGGTCAGGCCATGAGAGCTGCTTCGGCCAATCCTGTTAAGTCTTTACAAAGTGAATAATCGGTCAGTTCTATAATCAATCAACGTTTCAAAACAACACGATCATGCTCAAGAATAACCTTAAGCTCATTATCAGAAACCTCTGGAAAAACAAGGTGGTTTCACTCATCAATCTTGTAGGGCTGACTCTCGGAATCGCCTGTAGTCTCTTACTCTTTATGTACGTACAGTACGAGCATTCTTATGACAATTTCATGCAGGACGCAGACCGAATCTATAGACTCAACTCTGAGGAGAAAGGAATAAATGGCCGTAAAATCGGAGCATCAGGCTGGTCCGATGCCGAGCTATTATCGTCAGATATCGGTCTGATAGAGGATGTAGTTTATTTTGGTGATACCCGGTATTCGCTGTCGCGTGCTGGTGAAGTAGACAATACCATCAGGGCCGATGCGACTTTCGCTTCAGAGAGTTTTTTCGACTTTTTCAGTTTTCCACTTATTCAGGGAGATCCTGCTGAGGTGCTCAGCGATCCATCTTCTATTGTATTGACAGAAAGCGTGGCGCTTAGATTATTTGGAGATGAGGATGCTATGGGTAAAACCATAACTATAGAGTCGTCTTCATTCAAGAAAGATCTGAAAGTTACAGGAATAGCCGCTGAGATAGAAAACTCGCATATCCAGTTCGAATCAGTCATTCCATGGGAAATGAGAGCACCTGATGGTCGTCATATTGCCCATATGTGGTTTCAACAGGCCTTGTATCTCTACTTCAAAACACCCACAACAGGTCAGGCAGACGAGGTGATAGATCATGTCAATGCAAAACTTGCCGAAACAGGGGATATTGAGGACTGGGAGTACTTTCATCAGCCTCTGAAAGATATTTATTTTGGTTCAGGAGATATCCAGTTCGCTTACTTTGAAGCCGGTAATCTCCAGACCATTAACACGCTCTTCTATATTGCAGTGATCATATTACTGGTCGCCTGCATCAATTATGTGAATCTTCAGACAGCCAAGGGCACGCGCAGATCTATGGAAGTAGGAGTAAGGAAGGTATTGGGTGCCCAAAAAGGACAACTGGTAAAACAGTTTTTGAGTGAGTCATTTGTCATTACGATTCTTTCCGCAATTCTGGCTGTACTGCTAATTGATCTGTCATTGCCGGCTTTTAACAATCTCACCGGCAAATCTTTTACCATACAGGGCCTGTTGAGCCAGGGCTTGATATGGGTTATGATCTCCATTACTATGATAAGCGCTCTGATTTCAGGTTTGTATCCGGCCTTTGTGTTGTCTTCATTCAAGCCGTCCCAGGTTCTGAAATCCGCTTCAGCAGCCAATATGTCAGGTAAGGGTGCCCGAAGAACGCTTATCCTGGTGCAATTCGGGATTTCTATCTTTCTGATGGCAGTTACGTTCATTACCTTTCAGCAAACAAGCTATATCAGTAAAAAGGACCTGGGTTTCAATAAGGAGCAAGTCATCACCTTCAGGGTTACTTCCAGCAATATGAGCCAGAGCAAAGAGGCTTTCAGGAAAGAACTTGATAAGTATCCAGGAATTGTGGCCACTTCTTTAAGCACGGATATTCTGGGCACCGGTAGCACCAATAATTCCGGGCCGGTGTATTCAAAGCGCAACCGGGATTTAAGTACGACTACTACCATTTTTGGAGCTGATCACTACTTTGTGGAGACCTATGATATGGAAATTGTGGAGGGACGTAATTTTGATCCACAATCGTCCTATGATTCTACCGCTGTGATTGTCAATGAGGCCTTTGTACGGTCTTTGGGACTGACCGACCCACTGGATACAAAAATAACATTTTGGAACCCGGACAGGACAGGGCTACCCGTCATAGGGGTGGTGAAGGACTTCCACTTTCAGAAGTTACACAACGAGATCAACCCGATAATTATTCGTATTGCTCCGCGTAATATCTGGAACCTGTCTGTCCGAATGAACCCTGAAAATATTAGCACAACCTTATCATTTATAGAGGGTAAATGGAACGAATTTGAACCGGAAGTACCCTTCCGTTATCGTTTTGTGGATCAGCATTTTGCCGAATTTTATGAAGAGGAATCGCGAACGCAAACAGCCATTACTTTCTTTTCATTAGTAAGTATAGTGCTGACTGCACTTGGCCTCTTTGGTATGACCACTTTTGTGATAGAGAGAAAAGTAAAAGAGATCGGCATTCGCAAGGTGCTTGGCGCAAGCATCGGAAATATTAATCTATTGATTTTCAAAGAGTTTCTGGTAGCACTGATCATAGCGATTGCTATTGCTACACCGCTGGCTTTCTACATGGGCAATGAATGGCTCAACCGCTTTGCCTATCGCATTGATATCAATGCAGCGCCATTTCTGGTAGCCAGCTTACTTACTATAGTGATTATCGCTTCTACTGTGAGTCTGCTTTCTTTCAGAGCGGCTCAGGCCAACCCGGTGGACGCTCTGAGAAATGAGTAAGGCAGAGTAGTGTGATATTGAAAAGTGCCCGTAAATGGGCACTGCTGTTTTATGAATGGGCGTTTGTTGTAACATCAAATTGGTAGGTGTAGTCCAAGGTGCTGTAAAAGAGGGGGTTATGCTTTTGGTATCATAATGGCCCATGAATGAACAGAGATACGAATCCTTAGGGAAAGAAGGATTGAGAAATTTAAAAGAAGGACAAAATAACAGGTCATGTTTAAGAATTATTTAAAAATAGCGGTAAGGACACTTTGGAGAAGTAAGGGCTATGCCTTTATCAACGTAATGGGATTGGCGATAGCCATTACAGGAGCCACACTGCTGCTAACCTTCGTGAGAGATGAAACTTCTCATGACCAATTTCATGAGAAATCAGATAATATTGCCAGAATTGTGGCGACACAAAAGAACCTGGAAACCCCAAGGAAGTTTGCGTCTAATCCGGGCATTCTGGCTTCAACACTAAAATCTGAAATACCTGAGGTAGAAAACAGCACCACCCTTTACAGAAGAGGGGGGCATTTCAACTTCATCATCGATGGTGTACGCTATGCCCAGCGCAGGTACGCGATCGTAGAGCCCAGCTTCTTCGAAATGTTTGACTTTGAACTGCTGGTAGGTGACAGAAACACGGTGGTGAGCGAACCGAACTCTATTGTTTTGAGCGAAAACGAAGCCATTCGCTACTTCGGCAGAACCGATGTGCTGGGAGAGGTAGTACAGTCTCCCGGCTTTGGAGAGTTCAAAGTGACAGGAGTGGCTAAGAACGTGCCGGCTAATTCACATATCAAATTTGAACTGTTGGTTTCTGCTTTCTTTCAGGACGATGGCTGGAGGAATGCCACGACTAACTGGAGCGCTTTTGGCTCCGCTTCTTATCTGCAACTGTCGGAGGGCAGCGATTTGACTGCTGTGGCCGGTAAAGTTGAGGCTTTGGCTAATGAGCGTATGGGAGAGCCCATTGCCAGCATTGTAGACTTCGATTTGCAGCACATTCATGACATTCACTTCAACTCCGGAGATATAGAGAATGGTCTGGAGGAGCAGAAGGGAGACAGTAGCTACATCATGATCTTTGTTTCCATCACGGTCTTTCTACTGCTGATCGCCTCGGTTAACTATATGAATCTGGCTACGTCCAGAGCCGTTTTCAGAGCCAAAGAGATAGGAATTCGCAAAGTCGTAGGAGCTGTAAAGCGCCAGCTGGTGATGCAGTTTTTGCTCGAGTCACTCATGATTACCTTCCTGTCTCTGATTATTTCTGTAGGGCTTACAGATCTGATCATGCCTTTTTTCAACGAGGTAACAGGTAAGCAGTTTGACTTTAGCTGGACTACGCTCGGAGAGTTTTTGCCAATTCTGGGAGGCGTGGCACTGATAGTAGGTATCCTTTCCGGAATCTATCCATCTTTCTTCATGACACGGTTCAGAACCGTAGATGTGCTGAAAGGAGAAAGAGTAGGAGGCAGTTCGTTCTCGCTGAGAAAAGTATTGGTAATTGTACAGTTCAGTCTGGCCATCTTTATGATCATCTCAACACTGGTGGTAAAGGATCAGATGAGTTTTATCAAAGAAAAGAACCTGGGTTTCAACGAAGAAAACCTCATGGTCATTGACATCAATAACCGCAATGTCCGAAACGAATTCAAAACCATGCGAGCTGAATTTGCCAAGATCCCGGGAGTTCAGAGTGTAGGAGTTTCCACCAGAGTTCCGGGCGAATGGAAGAGCATCAACGAGGTACAGGCCAATCTTCTCAGCGGAGAGGGACAGGTAAGAGACTCGCTGGTAGTGTTTTACATGGGCTTTGATGAAGGCATGCTGGAGACCTTTGACTTTGAGCTGGCAGACGGGGAGTACTTTTCCGGAAACGATCAGACGGATATGACTAAGATTCTGCTCAATGAGGCGGCTGTGAAAGCTTTTGGCTTTGGTAATGAAGCACTGGGTAAAACAGTGCAGCTAACCTCAAGAGGACGATCTTTATCAGTGCAGGTCATTGGAGTGATCGAGGATTTTAATTTCCAGTCATTGCACAGTAAAGTGGAGCCCATGATCATTGGCAACTGGAATAACCCGGCTGGCTCTATCGACTACTTTACCCTGAAGGTGAATGGTAATATGTCTGATGTGATTGAGGCGGCTACCCTGGTGCACAATCAGTTTGATCAGGCTACGGCCATGGAGTACCACTTCCTGGAAAGCCAGCTGGAACTGTTTTACCAGACTGAAAGACAGGCGAGTATCATCTTTCAGGTTGGGTCAGGATTAAGCGTTTTCGTGGCCTGTCTCGGGCTGTTTGGTCTGGCTACTTTTACAGTTGAAAAGAGAGTGAAGGAAATGGGGATCAGAAAGGTATTGGGAGCTACTCAGTGGAACCTGTTCTATCTGTTGTCATCTACCTTTACCAAGCAGGTTTTTATCTCTTTCTTGCTGGCCTGTCCCTTTGCATACTGGATTATGACCAACTGGCTGAAAGACTTCGAATACCAGGTAGGCATAGGGGTTTCTGCCTTTATCATTGCCGGTGTTGCTACAGTCGTTATTGCACTGGTTACCGTCAGCTATCGCTCGCTGAAGGCAGCCAACTCAAATCCGGTTACCTCACTCAGAAACGAGTAAAAGCATAAGAAAGGTCTTTTTATACATACAAAAAGAGCGTCTGATCCTTTAGGCGCTCTTTTTTTAAAACTCAGAACAATGCTCAGGAACTACTTCAAGGTCGCCATCAGAACCCTGCTCAGAAACAGAGGTTATGCTGCCATTAATATCTTCGGACTCGCCCTGGGCATTGCCGGAGCTACCATGCTGATGATGTATGTCAGCAATGAGCTCTCTTTTGATAAACAGCATCGCGATGCAGCTATTACCTATCGGCTGATTACTGAACCAGGCGATGGGGATTCGCGGTCATACGCAGCCAATTTCACACCTCTTGCCAGCGTATTGGAAGAGGAAGTTCCGGAGGTAGAGGAGGTAATGAGTATCTACCAAAACCGCAGCCAGATTAACTTCCGGATGGGCGATCAGCGAATTACTGAAGAGAGCTGGTATATGGCCGATCAAAACTTCTTTGAGTTTTTCGATTTTGAATTGATACAGGGAGACAAAGCGTCTGTATTAGCTTCGCCTAAATCAATTGTTTTATCAGAGGCGCTCGCGCATAAATATTTTGGAGATAAGGATCCGGTCGGACAGCTGATAGATGAGTTTGACTGGGGTGAACTGAAGGTTACCGGGGTATTTAAAGATATACCGGAGAATTCACATCTGCAGTTTGACCTGATCATTGACAGGCACTTCAGAAATGACGAAATGTGGCTGGAGCAAATGGCGGATTGGGAGAGGCCCCGGGCTCATACTTATGTGAAAGTAAGTGCTGCGGATGGAGTAAAGGCGCTGGAGTCAAAAATGCCGTCTCTGCTTGAGAAGCATATTGGCGAAAGGTCAGCCACAACGGCTATTGGGTTCCAAAAGCTTACCAACATTCATTTTGGCTCTGAAGCCATAGAGTTAGGGCTTGATGATAACAAGGGGAGTGCAAGTGACATGTATATCTTCAGTTCCATTGCCCTTTTTCTTTTGGTGATTGCGGCTGTTAATTATACAAACCTGGCTACCAGCAAGGCAATCTTCCGGTCGAAGGAAATCGGGGTAAGAAAGGTAGTAGGGGCCCATAAAAGTCAACTGGCCATTCAGTTTCTGGCTGAATCAGTAGTGATTACCTTCATGGCGCTTGTTTTAGCGATCGGTCTCATCGACCTCACCTTGCCTTACTTCAATGGCATTACCGGCCGCTCATTTCAAATGGATATCGCAAGTATAGGAGAGTTTTTGCCTATCCTCTTACTGACAGCCCTGGTTGTGGGACTTTTTTCGGGTATCTACCCGGCCTTTTTTGTTACCAGGTTCCAGCCTGCCAAAGTATTGAAAGGAACGGCCACTTCAGAAGGTAAAGCCTCCCTGAAGCGTTTCCTGGTCGTATTGCAGTTCGGTTTATCCATTGTGATGATTATCGCCACCCTGGTGATTTCCGGACAAATGGACTATATCAGAAAATCTGACCCGGGTTTTACTACCGAGGGGGTACTGGTGGTGGATATTAACAGTGCCTATTCCCGCAGGGATTTTAAACAGGTAAAAACGGCCTTTGAAGCTATTCCGGGTGTGAAAAAAGCAGCCGCAGCGAGCCGTGTTCCGGGAGAGTGGAAGCGGATCAATGAGGTGGAGCTTACTACAAGCCTTGAAGGCGAATTGTTGAATCCTGTTCAGTCATTCTACATGAGCTTTGATGCAGATGTTCAGGAGGTCTTCAATTTTGAGCTTGAGGATGGAAATTATTTTTCCGGAGATGATGCTGCAGATTCGGCTAAGGTATTGCTGAATGCCACAGCCGTCAAAACTCTGGGCCTGGAAAACCCCTTAGGGAGTATGGTGCGCGTAAAAAGAACTGAAGAGCGCACGATTAATGCACAGGTCATCGGGGTAGTAGAAGATTTTAAATTTGAGTCATTTCACTCCAACATCGCCCCGCTCGTAATTGGTAGCTGGAATAATGGCATCCGGTCAATTGACTATTATGCGCTGAAGCTTGAAACAAAGGAATTGGCCGGAATTATTGAGGAAGTAACGGAGGTGCACAATCGTTTTGACCCGGCCACCACGATAGAGTTTAATTTTCTGGACACGCAGCTGGAAAGAAAGTATGCTGCCGAAAAACGAGCCAATAGTATTTTCAGGGCAGGGGCGGGCTTGAGTATTTTGGTGGCCTGCCTGGGTCTGTTTGGACTGGCATCTTTTACCGTACAGCGGAGAACCAAAGAGCTGGGCATACGCAAGGTGTTGGGAGCCAGCCATTGGAATATCTTTTATCTGCTTTCCTCTTCTTTCACAAAGCTGATTTTTATTGCACTGCTGGTGGCCGTCCCGGTGGCTTATCTGCTTATGAATAACTGGTTGAACAGCTTTGCCTATCGCATGCCTTTAGGGGCGGATAAGTTTATCCTGGCCGGGCTTTCTACCATTATACTGGCTGTATTGACCATCAGCTATCTGTCTGTCAAGGCTGTACTTACTAACCCGGTAGATTCTTTACGCAGCGAATAAGTACCAAACCTCCACATTCAGTCCCTCGGTTTTACCGAGGGACGGGAAAACGAATCTGAATGGGCACCGTCCTTTGCGGATTCCATCAGGATCAGCCAGTGCAGGTGATGGTTTATCAGTTTTTAACTGCAATTACAAGGGGCGGTATCCCTCAGCCTCTCTGGCTCTTATGGAACAAACCACCCCGGCCACTACCTGACGTTATCTGTTTCGGTTAGTCGCGTTGGCCACCCCTCCTTAGAAGGGAGGGGAAGGATCATGCTCACTCAGTCGCTTGGTTTTACCGAGTGATGGGAAAACGAATCTGCATGGACACCGTCCTTTGAGAATTCCATGGGAATAGGATGATGAAGAGGGTGGTATATGGGTTTTAACTGCAATCATAAGGGACGGTGTCCTTCAGCTTCCCTGACTTATGTAACAAACCATCCCGGCCACTACCTGAAGTTATCTGTTTCGGTTAGTCGTGTTGGCCACCCCTCCTTAGCAAGGAGGGGAAGGGTCATCCTCACTCAGTCGCTTGGTTTTACCGAGTGATGGGAATGAATTCGAATGGACACCGTCCTTTGAGGATTCCATGGGAATAGGATGATGAAGAGAGGATGGTATATCGGTTATTAATTGCCATCATAAGGGACGGTGTCCCTGAGAAAATCGTCCGGCTTTTGCCACCTGGCCCATCTTCAGGAGCGCGGTTGCTGTAGAACATGGTAAGGGTGCAGGAAGCAGCCAGGTTAAGAAGGCACGAACCTAATTTCCGGATGCGGAGACAATGGTGGTGGCAATTTGCTCGAAATCCCATTGCATGCTATGTCGGTTGTATAACCTGAACATGCCGCCATCATCCCAGACAATGGTCAGAAGATCGTTTTCTGCGGCTACCCGCGCATAGAACTCAGCATAATCCAGCCGGTTTTCAATGGAGTTATCTTCAATAGATCCCCATTCTCCCAGGATGACAGGACGACTTCTGTCAACGATCCATTCTTGTCTGATTCTTTCCAGTTCGTTTCTGAGTGCACTTTTATCTGCATCAGATCCCCATGTCACAGAGGCTTGCCCGGCAAAAGGCCATGGGAAATAACTGTGTAAGGAGATAATGATTTTCGGATCATCATTTGGTATAACGAGCTCATCCATGGCTGCGGGAACCGTGCTGGCAGCCCAGGTAGGGATCATAATATGCCGTTTCTCATTATTGGCCCCGGTGGCGCGTATGGCATCAACGGCCACTTTGTTAAATTCATTGATATAGCTTCTTCCTTCAGGCGTTCCACCGGTCCATTCTTCGGGAATACCTTCCAGCCGGGGCTCATTGAGCGTTTCAAAAATGAGTGAGTCGTTGTAATCAATGAAATAGGTCGCTACCTGAGTCCAGAGGCTGTTCAGTCTGGATTTGGTCTCTTCTGCACTTTGACTCTCAGGCCTTACCCATTCATTGTCATGATGCACATTGATGATGACATGCATTTTGTTTTGGAAACCATAATCGACCACATTTTTTACCTGTTCGAGGTAAGAGGCTTCAATCTGGTAGGGAGCGGTATCATCCTGATTGAAACCCCAGGTAACAGGCACTCGGAGCGTTGTGAACCCCATGTCCCGTACTGCATCAATAATGGGTTTTGAGGGAAGGGGATTTCCCCATAAAGTCTTGTTGCGGGAAGTAACGTCAAAGCTGTTCCCCAGATTCCAGCCAACCCCCATTTCATCTACCAGATCAAAAGAACTGATATCTCTGGCCTCTGATATTCCGGGAGCGATCAGTCCACTTCCTGTGCCGGGGTTGGGGTCAGGGTCAGGAGCAGGGGTTGACGGATCATCCATATCATCTCCGTTGCAATTAGAGAACATCAGAACGATCAACAGACTTAGTACACTAAGCGTGATTTGCAGCGCTGAATTGATCTTGTTGAAGAAGCAGTTTCGATTAAGCATACGCCAATCTAAGAGTCGCATGGTTTTGGTTCAAGCATTGGTCAAAAAGATGATCTGATAGATGATGAACTTGCTCATTTTGTATTAGTCTTGTCCTCAAATGTTGTATTGATATCCGGCCTGAGAAACGGATTTTGCTCTGCGATCCCTGTGTCAGGCCGGTCGCAGGGTTTCACATAGTGATGGATATGCAGATAAGGGAGCATGTGAAGTATGTGAGCGACTGGGAAACGGGTCAGTCAGAATTTGCGGCTTACTTACCGGTCTCTCTTCCTGCTTCTCTCACGGTAGCAACTTCTTCCGGAGATATAAAAGGCCCTTCATTTCCCCAGGCATTACGCACATAATTAAGCACATCACTCAATTCCTGATCTGTCCATTCAATAGCAGGCATGGCGCGGTCATATTCTACATCGTTCACGGTGATCTTTCCTTTCAGTCCGAAGAGCACCACTTCGATACCGTTCTTTTTGTTTTTCAACAGATAGTCAGAGTTGGCCAGAGGAGGGGAAAGCTTCTTTTTGGTAAAACCACTACCATCAGGTTTGTGGCAACCTGCGCATAAGCCGTTGTATAGCTTTTCACCTCTGAGTTTGCTGGCTGCCAGGGCTTTGTCTTGTTGGGGAGTGAAGGCTATGGCAAGGCATAGTATGCTGAATAGAACGCTAATTTTTTTCATGAAACTGGCTTATTTTGATACACTTACTTTAAGAATTATCGGCTCGTACATCCTTTTCATAGGGAACAGGGAACCATCTTGATTGAAATTGTCGAACTGGGCATTGGCGATATAGTAGAGCTCACTGCCTACTAAAACTCCCGTGGTAGGGCGGTTCATCATGGGGTGAGCTCTTTCCAGCACCCGGGCTTCTTCAAAGCCTGAACCTTCATCATTGAGCATAAGTTGAATCACCTGTCTGGTATCCGACTGTACTCCGATCAGGGACCATCTGTAGTAATAAAGACCGTCAATACTGTCCTGACCGCTGAGGCTGACATCCCCTGGGGCGGCTAAGCGGGTGAAGTGTTTACTTTCCAGGTTAAGCTTTGAGATTCCCGCTGAATGAGCGATAAAGAGGTCCTTACCATTATCAGCCAGCGTCAGGCCATTGGGGAAGCGTATGTCTGAATCTGAGGCAAAGATCTTGAGCTTATCAGAGGCTGCACTAATCTTATAAATCCGGGATTCGCTGAACATATGCGTGGCATAAACATCTCCGTTCCCGGCTATGACCAGATCATTGAAAAAATGAGCCTCACCGGCTTTGTCAATGACATACTTTTGAATCAGTTCACCATTGTCGAGATTGAATTTGAAAATGCCGGCTGGTCGCCCTTCTTTATCATCTTTTCGGTTGTAACCAACCAGGTTGTCTCCACCAGAGCTACAGAGCCAGAGATGTCTGCGCTGACTGTCGGTTTTCATACCAATAACCATCCAGAGACCATGGTCAGCTCCTGTGATAAAGTCATGTTGCTTTCCATATTTATCTACCCTGATCACCTTTCCTTTGCGTGTGCTCCCTACAAAAAACGATGCTGTCTGAGTATCGTAGGCCACACTTTCAGGGAGCAGATCTTTCTCGGGAATAGTAAAAGCAATCAGACTGTTGTTAACAGATTCCTGTGCGAAGCCGGATGGGACGGAGAACAGGAGAGAGGCGAACAGGGCCAGTATCCTCGGTACATTCATAATGGGGTGTTTGCCTGAATGTACGGTGGAGTATAAAGGAGTATTCCGCTATTATCCCAGTCTTATCAATACTTATGCGAATACAGTTAAATGACTTTTTTATCGATGAACGACAGGCTGGCAAGCAGTATGGCAAAAGACCCAATTGGGAGATGACGCATCTTTCCAATTCATAGGAGAGGAAAGGAGTTTAAAGGTTTTTATGAGGGGTGATCCTGATTCGCCCAGGAGGTATAACTGAATGCAGGGTTATTCCAGTAAATCTCTTCTGATCATAAACGAAAAATGCTCAAACTCGAAGTGCAGGGCATCGTCTGAAACATGATCGCTTTCTCCGCTACTCACTGGCTCCTTTCTTCCGGACAATACTTCATCAAAGGCAGCTACTAACTCAGTAAGCCTATTTGGAGAAGCTATGGGAGTATTGTGTGCAGGAAATACCGAAGTGAGTTTAGCGGCCAGTTGCCCAAGCCGGCCAATGCTTTGTCGGTAGATATTGAGATCTGTCTCCGGGTCAAACAGCCAGATGGGGGCTTCATAAAAAGTATCACCCGTCCAGAGATAACCATTCGCTTCATCCAGCAGCGCAATGGCATCAGGGGTATGTCCCGGGACAGTGATTACCCTGAGCGTTCGCTTACCTAAATCTATCAAACTGCCATCTTCGATAAACTGTGATATATCAAAGGGCTTGATGCGATAAGCAGCCGTGTCTGCTTCTGTCAGGTGGTTGAGGCAAATTGCCTCGGCAGTCACTTCGTGCGCCACCGTGGAGTGGGGCATACCATGATCTGCTCTGTTTTGGGTATAAGGCAGTTTCATGGCCAGAACTCTGTCGAATTCATGATTGCCCCCCATATGATCATAATGTGTATGTGAGTTGAGTACTGTCACCGGCAAATCTGTAAGTTCCTCAACCAGGCTGGCGATTGAGGACAGTCCCATGCCGGTATCAAAGAGAAGCGCTTTCTCTGCGCCAATAATCAGATAAGAGATCACCTCCTGGAAATTATAGGGCTCTGCAATGGCAAAAACGCCTTGGCCCACCTCGTATACCTTAAACCAGTCCTGCGAAGTAGAAACTTCCTTAAGCGTTGCAAATTGTGCCCTCATGGGTTGATCGCACCAAGAGCTTGCCTGTCGCCCGGAGCCTGGAGAGCACTGTAAGAGCAGCAGTACAAAGGGAATCCATAAATGCTTTATCACAGACTCAAATTGATCAAGAGTGTGGACAAAAACAACGAAGAGTTACATAAAGGAAGCTACTGTCCACCTATCCAGACGGTACCCTGATGATAGCCAAAGACTTCGAAGGTCTCTCCCGCAGAGTTCTGTTGTTCAAATTTCCTTAGTGGCTTCTTCATAAGGTTATCAAGCCACTGTTTTTGCCACTGATAGTCCTCAAGAGACGCATAATCTTCAGGCTCCCCAAGCTCTGCCTGTGTGAACTGGAACTCATCCCAATGATAGTCCCAATTGAAACGAGCCATTTGATCTGCCAGCTTACCATAGTGAGAGGGGATAAGCATTTTGGCTTGCTCGGGTTGGTAAAAGGTGGTCTCGTAGAAGTTCATATCGCTGCGGATAGCACAGACTACTTGAGAACGAGAGAAGAAGGGATCAAACAGCCAGATTTTCAGATAATAAGGTTCTCCCATTTCTTCCAGCGTAGATTTCCAACTGTTGTGAATATCGATCAGTCCCTGAAGTATTCTCTTTTTGGTTTCACCGCCTGGTTGGGCAATTTCACTGTTTGTCACGGAAATACCACTCCAGGGATGTACCCATATTTTCACATAATCCCTTTCGCGGGATTGCAGATAGTTCAGGTCCAAAGACATACACCTTTCTACCCAGTTGTCTATATCTTTCCACTTTTTGCGGTGGCCTCTGATTTTTCGGATTCTGGTCATGTGTTCATGCTTTTCCCTGAATGCATCCCTGCCTCTTGCTGAGTACAATTCCTTTCATCTCCCTACTCACTGCTTCTTGTTTGAAATGATACTCATAGAGTCAATACTTGCTGCCAGCGTCAATTTCCTGACTGTCTGATTTTCAAGGTATTCGATTATGAAAACACCCCTATCCGGGTTCTTCAGCCATTCTTTGAAAACTGGCTTGAAAAGAGGACCAACCTCGAAAAGGTTTTGCTCAGGTGCTTCATCGTATTCCGTTACGGCAACAAGAAGGTTTTGAGTGATTTCTCCGTTGGCGAAACCAGCACTGCCCGAGCTGTTGTCTGCGGTATAAACTCTTATTGAAATTTCCTTCGTCCGGGTTTCACCAATCAACCGGATGTTATTGAGCAGGGCTACCAATGTTTCATTTTTGACCTCTGCGATTTTGGGATTGGTCTGTGCCATCGCCTGGGACAAAGAAAGAAACAGAAGGATAAAAAGAATGCTTGCTCTGACCTGCATTACAGATATTGGCGTTTGATGAACAAATTGGTTAATACAGCCTTTTGACCATATCAAAAACCTCATAAATAGTCGTCAGGGGGATATCCTTTTCCGGATCGATCATCAGTAGTTTTACGAAAGTCCGGTTGCCCTGAATAAGCGAGGGATGATCAATTTGTACTCCCTTACCAACAGCAATATAGGGGTGTTGACTTTTCTTTTCCACCCAGAGGTAACAGAAGATTTGCCCGTCCAGCAGAAAGCAGGGGAGCCGGTAGCGCCAGGTGAGTACGAGTGCCGGTTCATAGCTTTGGATAAGGTCACGCAGGGCCCAGAGACAACTCTTAACGGGCTCTTCTTTCTCATCAAAAAACTTATCGATTTCACGCATTGACCACTTGGTTAATCCAGTTCCAGTTTTTGAATGATTGCCTCATTATCTATTGAAAGCACGGTCTCTTTTATCACGCTCAATTCGTCCATTCTTTTAGCATCCAATAGTGCTTTTTGCTCCTTTACGAAGGGCGTGATGTCTTCTATTGAGACAATCCAGTCTGTAGCAAACCGTTTCAGAACATCTCCTCTGAGTCCTAATTGTATAGCTCTTCTGGTGATTTTCTCTCCGTGCGGATCATGGTCGGGGTCCCATTGTAACCTTACACTGGAAGAGGCGACTTTATCTTTCCAGGCAGTATGATCGCCATAAACAGCCTCCTTAAAGGTAGAGTGAACTGCCTGCTCAAGCAGTGAAATGAAACGGGCCTTGCTGATTTCAATGGCCAGGATTTGCTGTTGATGCTCTTTGGCTGCCCAGCCTGCACGGTACATCATCCACAGAAAGTTGGGCTTGATCCATGACATTCTTGTGAATTTATAATGACTGCCCCCAAAGCGCTGATGGCGTACTGCGAATTCGGAAATATGGGGATTAAAGGCCTGGTATACTATCAGGTTCTCACCGCGTTCCTGGCAAAGAATGTGCCTGCCATTTTGCGGCAGGTCTAGTTCATATTTGGAATAGAGAACGGTATCAAGTGTCATGTTGCCCCAAGGTATCAACCTCAGGTACTTCGTCCAAACTGTAGTAGATTTTCAAACCTCTTTCTTTGGCTATGCGCACATCTTCATCTGCACCTTTGGAGGCTCCTTCCAGCCGGAGCACAGCATCACATTTCATCAGTAGTCTGTGAGCAACAGGATACTGAATTTCTTTGTAAGGAGCATCTCCGGGCTTTTTAGAACCTGCCAGCCTGAGTAGGGGAAGGGCTACCCACTCACCAATCATAGGGGTATGACCCATTCTGAAAAGGGGAAGGGCTACCGATTCAAGTTTATCCATATTTTGCCGGATAAGTTCCGGATCATCATTTGTGCCACTTCGGTAAGGACCTGCAATTAGTATAAGCATTGAATTTTCTTTTTTGTAAATGACGCTAACCGGGCCAGAGAAAAAATTAAGGTACCTTAAGAAAATCGATAAAGTCGATTTTGGTTATTCGCGATCGGGCATTAGCTATCCGGAGTTAGTACCAGGTACTGTTGGCTGGTACGCGCATTTAATTCCCGGTTCTTCTGACTTTAGGTTTTGCCAGCACGGATGGTACTCAGAAACTCGGGTGTAATGCCCAGGTAGGTGGCTATTTGCTTTTGGGTAACATGGGCTACGATCCGGGGATACTTAGAGATAAAATTATGATATCGTTCCTCAGCAGTGAGTGACAGGTTTTCAAGAACGCGCAGCTGCTCCCGGGTATAGGCATTCTGCATGATGACTCTGAAAAAACGCTCAAACTTCGGAAGTTCTTCAAACAAGAGATTAAGCTTTTCTTTTGATAGCCTTACAATGCTGCTGTGTTCGATCGCCTGAATATGCAACATGGCCGGTTGCTCGTTGATAAAGCAATGCATATCCGTAATCCACCAATCTGAAACAGCAAACATCACCGTAGATTCCTTGCCTTCCTTACTCAGATAATAGGCTCTGAAGGCCCCTTCGTTTACAAAATTGAAATACCGGCAGGTATCTCCGGCTTGTAAGATATAGGCCTTCTTCTGTACCTCTTTTAGCTCCAGTTGCTCCAGCAAAAAATGGCGCTCACCTTCTGCAAGGGAAACGTGCTTTTCAATGTTGGCAAGGATTTTAGAATATGGCATATGCGATTGGAATCCAATAATACTAATAGTAGTCAAGGTCAATATCTGCCAGGTCTTCTTCCGGAAAATCGTAGTTTTCGACCAACTCAGACTTGGTGTAAACCCGGTGACAGGGGTCTATCAGGCTGCAAATTAAGGTTTCTATTTCTTCAAGTTCTTTAAGCCTGATACCCTTTAAAAGCCTTGATGTTTTGTCAATAGTATACCTACCGGCAATAGAGCTCGTTTCCTGCCAGCCATCATTAAACTCCAGAAGCTTTCGTACTTCCTCGGAAAAACGGAGAAAGGACTGTAGTAGCATCACATAGAACTCTTTAGTCCTGGCCAATCTTTTAAAATCTTTTGATGTGTTACTTTTTTCATGAGCTGAGTCTCGCACATAGCCCTTAATATCTTCCAGGATTGGCTGAAAATCCATTATGTCTCTGTTTTCCACCAGATGTAAGGCGCTAAACTCTGAGGGATGGCCCTTTAGGCCAAATGCCCTCATGAGAGCTTGTAGCTCCCTGAGACGATGATACCTTGGCGGATTATCAGCAAATGATGACAGCTGCCATCGGGCAACATCCGGACTTAAACCCTTTAAATCGTAGAATTTCAGCAGAAAATCTATGGCGCGGTAGGTTGTGGGCTTAAGGATGTGATCTCCGACAGACAATGAGGTCAATTCAGATTTCTTTGTATCCCAACCAACAACCAGTTTGCGATCGGGGTAAAACAAAAACAATGTTCCTGACTTTACTTCCTGCAAATCACTGTTGCCAAATACTATATCCAGGTGCTTAAGGCTTTTAATCTCCAGGGCCGGGAGGGCTTTTTGATCTAGTCTTACTTCAATAATTGTCGGGTCTGAAATGCTCTTGCTTCTGTAGGATATTCCCCGATTGGTATGAGTCCAGTTACCGAATTGGTTTTCAGTTATGATATCAGGAGAGATCTGATCAATACTATCACCAATCTGTAGCCCTCCAAACTTGACCGATGTGGGATCAAAGTCTGTATTAGTAACTAACCAAATATCTTCCAGCACTTCCATTTTGAGATTCAGGCCCGGATAAGCTTCTTGTTGAATCTCTAAACTATTAATTTCTGGACCTTAGAAGGGCAATTCCAACAGAAAATTAAGCTGATCGGTTTTTTACATTAACTCCCGGTTACTCCCGGTCAGTCGTTGTCTCTTCCACTTTCTTAATCAGGTTGGGCAGGTCTGACTGCTGGTAATACTCGTAGATCACATGGAAGGTCTTGCCCATATAGTTAATCTCGGCACTTTTGATTTTATCCTTGTCGTAAGCGATGGTTTCGGTGAGCTGATACGCACCTGAAACTCTACGGCTTATGGGCCGTCCGTATTCATCATACTTATAGTCCAGCTTAGAAATAATCTGAATTTTCCTGGGGTTTTCGGTCAGCCTTATCTGTCTGATGAGTTCAGGCTTATTTGTGTTATATCTGACGCGTACCCTGGCAAGCAGCCAGTCATTCATTCTGTATTTTCTTCTCACATCAATCCGCCCGTCTGGCCGGTGTAAGGTTTGCCAGCCCTGTTGCTCGTGTAGTAAATAGTCTTTACTGAATTTGAAATAGGTATCCATCAGCATCTCGGCAAGGTCATTTTCAGCTATCGTTTCTGACATCAGTCCGTTGGGCAGGTATTTGATCTCACCCACATAGTCATTCGTCTCAGTATCATACACCTTGCCGGCTTTCAATGATTGGGTCAGGTCTATGTTTTCGATGTATCGAATGCCTTTCCCTTCAATAATACTGTAATTGACCGTGCTGGAATAGTCGAAACCATCAGGGTCCGTGACAGTGGCCAGTACATCGAAGAAAGTGGCTGTTTCTTCGCTTTCATCCCACTTCTTTAAATGGGTAATACCATCCAGCCCCTTCTTACGAGCTTCCTGCCTGAGGAACTGCACCATTTGCTCGTCATTAAAATTGCCCTTCTTCACCAGTCGAAGGTCATAATATTCTATATAGTCTTTTGTCGGGCTGTTTTCTCCATCAAAGAAAACATCAATTTGTTGCGTACTGCCATTAACGGGCAGTGCACTAAGACGCTGATGTTCATAATAGTTTGTGCGGGAGCAGGAGAGGGTAAAACTGACCAGGAGAGAGAGCAGGAGTAGTCTTGAGTACATGTTTCATTTGGTTTTTGATATCAGGTAAAAACCAAGAACTATACCAAAAGCAGAGCTCTCCGAAGTTATTTTTAAGGCGAATCTTGTTATTTATAAGCTCGGACTGACAGTGACTTCTACTCCTGAAAATGCAGCATTTCCGCTGATACCGTCCAGAAGGTGCTCGTCAGTGAGATCGTTAATGGAAACACCGGCATGAGCTTCTGCTATTGGCCATCGGGTACCCTGGCGGTTATGTCCAAAGCCATGTGGAATACTGACCACACCGGGCATCATTTCGTCAGAAACTTCCACAGGCAGTTGAATCTTTCCTTTGGCAGACTTAACCTGCACCCGATCACCATTTTTAACGCCTCTTGATGCAGCATCATCAGGGTGAATAAGGAGCGTACAACGCACGGGACCTTTAACCAGCCGCTGACTGTTGTGCATCCAGGAATTATTACTGCGCAAATGCCTACGACCTACCAGCAATAGCTGATTTGCGCTGGGAGACTCTCTTTTTAAGGACTTTAGGTGATCGACAAAGAGGGCAGGAGCCAGGTCTATCAACTTGTCTTCAGTAAACAAACGCTGGGGAAGCTGAGGTTTTAAGGCACCAAGATCAAGGCCATGTGGATGAGCCCGGAGTGTTTTCAGGTCAAGATCGTGCGGCCCTCTCTTCAGGGCTTCATTCAGAAAGTTGGCTGGCGTCATGTAAGGGTCCAAAGCTTCTTCTTCGGGGCTCAGCGGTTTCATTCTTTTGGTCAGCTCTTTGAAAATTTCCCAATCGGCTTTACTACCTGCTTGGCCTTTAAACAAAGCCGGGGAGTATTTTGCAGTATCCCGTACGGCCAGGTTATTAAATACAATATCAAAGTGCTCTGACTCAAGCCCGGTTTGCGGTGGCAAAATGATGTCGGCATACCTGGAAGTTTCATTGAGATAGATATCGACAGACACCATGAAATCCAGTTGTTTCAGGGCTTTTTCAAGCTGTATACCGTTGGGTGAAGAGAGCACGGGATTACCGGCAGAAATGACCATGGCTTTAATCCGGCCTTCTCCTTCTGTCAGAATTTCTTCAGCAAGTGCAGCCACGGGAAGCTCGTCATTAAACTCAGGGAGCTCCCTGACACGGCTTTGGTAGCGATTGTATTTATGCTGAGTTCCTTTATTCTTTCTCCCTTTCACTACATCTACAGCGGGTGTGGTAAACATAGCACCACCCGGCTTGTCAAAATTGCCTGTCACGATATTGATCAGGTAAGTCAGCCACTGGCAGAGAGTACCATGAGCCTGGGTAGAAGCACCCATACGGGAATAGCAGACAGCCGATTCGGCCTGGCCGAATTCTCTGGCAATCTCTCGGATGTCAGAAGCTGGTATTCTCGTAAAGTCAGCAGCCATTTCGGGATTGAAATCCTGAAACAAGTGCTCTGATATTTCAAGGCCTTTTACCCAGTTACCGATTTTTTGCGGGTCGATGAGTTTTTCGTCAAAGAGTGTATGCAGGATGGCAGCGAGTAAGTAGACATCTGTTCCCGGCTTTATGAAATGGTGTTGATCAGCTTTTTGTGCAGTCTCTGATCGCCTGGGGTCAATTACGACCATTTTACCATCTCGTTGCTGCAGGGCCTTAATACGCCCCGGCATGCCGGCTGCACTCATCATACTGCCATTGGAGGCGATAGGATTGGCACCAATTACCAGGAAGTATTGTGTGCGGTCAATATCCGGAACGGGTAAGAGCAGGTAGTGCCCTAGCATAAACTGAGAGGCATAGTGATGAGGAAGCTGATCGAGTGAGGTGGCAGAGAAAGCGTTTCTCGTCTGGAGCGTCCTGAAAAAGTTCCCTGCAAAAAAGAGCGTACCCAGGTTATGCACGGATGGGTTTCCCTGGTAATAACCTACGGCATCCGGACCCTGTACTTCCTGTATTTCTTTTAATTTTCCGGCTACTGTATCAAAGGCTTCCTCCCAGGATATTTCCACCCAGCGATCACCGTCTCTTCTGACAGGTTTTCGCAGTCTGTCGGGGTCCTGGTAAATGTCCTGAAGGGCAACAGCTTTTGGACAAATAAATCCTTTGCTAAAAGGATCTTCTTTATCACCTTTAATGCTATGAACTGAAGTTTCGTCATGCTCAATCACTATGCCACACATAGCCTCACAAAGATTGCAGGTTCGGAAGTGTTGCTTGCTTGACATAGGCGATTTTGAGATATGAGAAGTGATTCATAAGTTATAAAAAAGGATTAACTTAAACGGCTCTATGAGTGACTCACCAACCTTTCCTGAAAGAAGACTAGCGCTAAGCAAAACGAAAGCCATCAAGATTAAGGCACATAAATCTGATGCCTTTGATCATCAGTTGTGGGCGGTTAACTGGTTGAATGCCAGGCGTCCTGCGCTGTATAATCTCTATGGCAAACTGGCCTATACCCATGTAGCCAAAGTAGGAGGCAGGGTATTGCTGAAAGGTGTGATTACTGAAAAAATCAGCGGAGATGATGAGTTTGATCGTGAGCTTTTGCTGATCGTAAGGTATCAGACAGTAAGCAACTTTCTGAAGTTGGTAGGAGGCAAGATGTTTCAGCTTAAAAGCGTACTCAGAACTTCCTCTGTGAGCAGTTTTGTTTTTGGCTTTATGAACAAGGTAGCAGGCGAGGGCGATACCAAAAATTATCCTACCGCTTATGAGGGAGATCGTCACCATCTGGTTCATATTTTTCAGACGGATAAGCCCGATACAGAACATCACCTCTTTGTGAAAAGTGCCTACATGCCTACCCTCTACTTTTATGGTTTGAAAGCTGCGACTGTGGCCAGGGTAGACAAGTCCGGTGAGAAAGAAGCGCCCTGCTTTGTAGATGGTATTTGCATCTGGCAGGCCGACTCGGCCCAAAGATTACGTAACCTCGCGGAAATGGATGATTTCAAGGAGTTTTCTGAAGGCAATAAGACAAACAGCGTCTATCTCTTCGACAGAACAATTTGATCACGCAATCCCTACCTTTTCAACCCTAATTTAGCGAGCCATCCCAGGAGGTTGTGCAGATGAAAATACCGTGCGTATGTTGAGAAAAATCTTGTTTTCTCATGAAAAATACTTTTGGAAAATTCACCATAACCTTAGTTTTGGCCGCGTTTTTCTGCACTGGTGCCTGTGCGCAGAATCAGCTTACCAACAGCCGTTTTGAAACGGTGTCACTTAAGAACGGGAAGAAACTTAAGTATGCCATTCACTTACCCAATGACTATGATCCGGCCAGGGCTTACCCAACCATTATTGGTCCGGGAGATGGTCTTCGGGAAGATTCCCCGAGCTATTACTGGCACGGCCGACCGTCTGATTTCGGCTGGCTTATTGTAGAAACACCGGCTCATTTTGCGGCTGATGGCGTAAGCCAGATGAGTCAGTTACTGGACCACCTCAATGAGCATTATAATGTGGAAGAAGATAAGTTCCATATGGTAGGTTTTAGTGCTAATAGTGCCAATTCTTTCAAGGTGGGGATCGCTCTGGCAGACCGGTTTCACAGCCTGGTGGGGGTAGCGGGTTTCCCAAGACAAAACCCGGTAGGCGAAGATCTTGTCAGGGTAAAGCATACCAGGTTCTATTTCATTGTCGGAGACCGCGACCAGTACTGGATGAATGCCTCTGAGAAGTCTCATGCTTACCTACAGAGCCAGGGTATTTCATCCACCTTGAAAATCATTAAGAACGGAGGACACGTACTGAAAGAGATTGATGGCCAGCCCTTTATCGATCTGATGGAAGCCATGCGCTGACGGGCCTCTACCAGTCTTTACCTTTTGCAGAAACCACTATGAGGGGCTCCATAGCCGTCTATCCACAATCAGAATCTCCGAATGGCCACTTACCCACCATCAGGGTCTCCGCAGGGACCCTGGTGTCTTGATGTCCGTGTTATTGAATCGCTTTGATGATACCATCTACAAGCTTGTTGAAATCAAAGCTATCCGATTGGGTATATCCCAGTCTTACGATAACAAGGTCCTGAGAAGGAATGATCATCACGGCCTGGCCCTGATAGCCACTGGCATAGTAGGTGTCTTCCGGAATATCGGGGAAATTACCCGGACTGCCGTTTCGCCAGAATTGCGCCCCGTATATGCCATTGGGGGCAGCAGGAGTAGGAGTAGAAGAATAATCGACCCAACCTTCAGGCAATATGCGCTCTCCGTTCCAGATGCCGTCATTGAGGTACAGCAGGCCAAAGCGGGCCCAGTCACGTGGGGTCATCCAGAGATAGGAAGAGCCCACAAAGGTACCGGAGGCGTCTGGCTCCCAGATGGCACTTGAAATCCCGATCTTGTAAAACAGTTCGTCCTGAGGGAATGTCCAGTAACTCTGCTCACCTATGGCTTCCCTGACAATTCTTGAAATAATATTGGTAGTCCCGCTGGAATAATTCCATACTTCATCTGGCTCGGTGGCAGCAGAGACGGCCGCAGCTGTAGCTCCCATACTGGCATCTTTGAAAAGCATATTGGTAGCACTGCTGGGCAAGGCATAGATTTCGTCCCAGTCAAGGCCGGAGCTCATACGCATAAGGTGATCGAGCGTGATGGCATGTCTTGGGTCTTCAGGATCGTCCCATTCAGGCACAGAAGCCCGATTGTAAAGGTCAAGCTTGCCTTGTTTGACCAAAATTCCCACCAGGGCATTGGTCACACTTTTCGCCATAGACCAGCTCAGCTGAGGTGTTTCGGGATCATATCCGGGTGCATACTTCTCAGCTATAAGCTGACCTTTGTGCAATACTACTACGGCTCTGGTCACCTTCAGGGCTTCCGGATCAGTTTCTTCAAAGGCAGCTTCAAGGGTATTGTTCAGCTGATTGTAATTGATATCTGCTTGTAAAGAATCACTGATGATGTCTCCCAAAGGCCAGGCCAGGGTATCAGGCTGATAGGGAAAATCAGGCTTACGGAAAGTCTGACTTCTGAGTGTCTCTTCTTCCACTTCATTGATCAGAGTGCATCCCAGTCCTTCGCGGTAAATGGCTTTTTTTCGGGCCATACCCCATACTGTAGCACTTGCCGAAGAATCCTCAGGGTTGAGTTTAAACGAACCAAGCGAAAGAGGAAAGGCGCCCAGTTCATTCTTAATTACATCCTCAGCAGTTCTGTTTGATATATAAGCACATGAGCAGAGATTTTTGGCCCCGTAGCCCGTAATAATGGGGAAAGCACTGTACAGGAAAACGCCAATAGCAATCAGCAATATTACTCCGGTGATCTTGAGAATCTTTTTGAACATGGGTTGATCTTTTTGAATACTATAAAACTAAATGATTTTCTGGTCGTCTTCAGTGTAAGAAGCTCAAATTGCAACCTTCGTCCACATTTTGTACGTCTCTTAGCACAATGGCAACTGCTGATTTTTTTATTGGCGACTGGACAGTCAGTCCTCGTTTAAAGCGTATCTCCCGCGGAGATGAAATCAAGGCGCTGGAACCTCAATTGATGGCAGTATTGGTTTATCTGGCTTCCAGACAGTCAGAGGTAGTCACCAAGGAAGAGCTGATGTCTGAGGTTTGGAAAGGAGTGATTGTAAGTGAGAATGTAATGACCCGGGCTATATCATCACTTCGCAAATCACTGGAAGACTCACGTTCTGAGCCTCGTTACATAGAAACCATCAGTAAGACCGGCTACAGGCTTATTGCTGAAGTAAAGCAGGCAACAGTAAAAGAAAAAGATGAACGCCATTTTGAAATAAAGCTCAAAAGAAAGCCGGCCCTTCTGACCCTGTTGACCCTTTTTCTGCTTGTGATGGGTGCTTTTGCTATGCGTGAAATCTTTCTACCTGTTCCGGCTGGTGTCGTTTACAGTCCTGTGGCCATAGCCAGCGATAATACCACAGAGTATTATCCGGCTATTTCTCCTGATGGTCAGTTTGCCGCTTATGCCGCCAGGAGTGGAGATGCAGGAGGCTGGGACGTTTATGCCAAGCGAATCGGCACCGAAACAGTGATCAGGCTAACCGATAACCCCGCGGCTGAATTAAGGGCTGTATGGTCTGCCAATGGCAATGAGGTCTATTTTATACGCTATGAGTCAACCGGAGCCAACATTTTTAAGGTCCCGATGACGGGTGGTGCTGCTACCAGGGTACTTAGCCCGGGAGCTTTTGCCTTTGGTAACTTTGACCTTTCTCCGGAGGGAAATGAAATTGCCTTTAATACACGAAAGGAGAGGAGAAGCCCCTTGCAAATTGAGCTTACCTCTCTGCTGAATGCTGATCGCAAACTGATCACGAGTCCACCTGCCGGTTATAACGGAGATATTCACCCGACTTACTCTCCTGACGGCACTCAACTGGCTTTTATCAGAGAAAGAAACAGTGTCAGCATGTATCTGTATGTGCTGGACCTGAATACAGGAAAAGAGAGGCAAATCACCACAGAACATCAGTCTGTCAATGGCTTCGATTGGTCTGCTGATGGCAGCTCATTGATATTCGGGTCTGATAAGACCGGTATTTATAAGCTATGGCAGGTGGATTTGTCTACGGGCAGGTTGAGTCTTTTACCGGCAACGGATTATCAGATGGTAATGCCTCGAATAGCATCCAATAGCCGGATGATTTACGCAAAAATGCAGGATGACGTAAACCTCTGGTCATATACTGTAGAAACCGGTGAATCTAAAGCCTGGCGATCTACCAGTGAGCTCGACATCAATCCAAGCCATTCTCCTGAGGGAGACAGGGTAGCCTTTACTACCAATAGAAGCGGGGCTTTTCAATTGTGGACCAGCCATACGGACGGTAGTGAGGCGAGGGCGATTTCTGACTTTCAGGGAGAATATATTAATACACCCAGGTGGTCTCCTGATGGTAAAAGCATCATTTTTCAGGGTTATATGAATGGTCAGGCCGATATCTATAAAATCAATGCACTGGGAGGTATTGCCGAAAACCTGAGCCGATCAGATTTTGAAGAGCACACCCCGGTATATGCACCTGACGGTATATCTATATACTATAGCTCCAACCGCTCGGGCGACTGGCAAATATGGCAGATGAACCTGGCCGATGCTTCAAGAAAACAGATAACCACCCATGGTGGCTATGCTCCCCAGCCTTCGAATTCCGGGAAGTATATATTCTATGTTAAAAAAGACCAACCCGGTATTTGGCGCTTTGATCTGGACAGAGCAACTGAAAGCCTGGAACTGGAAGGCTTTGATCAAAAGCAATATGGTGCCTTTGCTGTGGCAGACCGGGGGATTTTCTTTCTGAATACGGCCAGCCGAACCCTGGACTACCATTCTTTTGATAAAACGGATCAGGTAAGTCTGACGCCCGTCAGGAGAATCCCCAGGATGGGCATCACCTTAAGCTATAATAAAGCCGATAGTAGCCTGCTTTTTTCACAGGTAGATCATAGTGATGCGGACATAATGATGCTTGTGAAGCAGTGACCTGATCTGCTGTAGCCTGTACATTCCGGCATATCAGTGGGCAATCCGGCCCTTTCCGTATATCCCCGAATTTGGTGAATGAGATCAAAAAGCCTTATATTAATTTTGGACTTAACCTCGATTGTCTTGCATCTACAATGACTGTGTGTTGATTTATGTCAACGAGTAATGTGTAATTTGTCGGCAATATTTTTTTAGAACCTCTTCATGACCACTACTAAACAAACAGGGTCCATTATTTCTAATATTGGTAATCCATTTAAAGGCAACAGGTATGTAGGCTTGTTCTTCGCTGTGTTAATCATCATGGGAGCCCTGGGGCTTGCCTATTATTTCAAAATTGAAAGCAACCGTAATAATTTCCGTGAGTATCATTTCAGAACACTGGATGCCCTGGAAGATCGATTTGACAGGTTGGTCGAAAACAAACGTCAGAAAATCGAACAATTACCAGGGGTAGGTAACAATGCGGTGCTTCTCGGCAAGGCCATAGATTCTTTGTTCCGGCCCGATGTACTGGCACCATTGCTTGAATCTCTTCCCTGGCAGGAAAATTTTGATGCCTTTGTTGTTGCAAAAACTGACAGCCAGAAGTCTTCCATTATTTATCACTCTTTTCACTCTAACCTGAAGCCGGAGCATTTTATTGCCGAAGGAGATACCCTGAACGGGCTGGAAAAGAATGTGAAACTTATCGGGAGGGAGTACCGGCTTTTTTCCAAGGATTATGACAGTGGACATCTAAAGAAGCAAACTGAGGCCGGTACTACCAGTAGCTCCTATACCTTTTACGGGTTGGTTACCTGGGAAAAATATGCCAGCGCTAACCTGAGGCTCGATGTCTGGCTCATTGTACTTCTGGCTACGGCCTTACTGTTAATTCTCATCGGGCTTCCGTTACTGAAACTCATCTTTATCAGTCAGATTGAGCGCCTGTTCAGGAGAGATGTTATTCTTGCCGGCATATCTGTGATAATAGGTACGCCCATTCTGTTTCTTGTTTTCTTATCCATTTTTCAATATGGCCGCCAGTATTATTATGAAGTGCCTAAGCAACTGGAGGTGTTGGCAGATACGGTAGAGAACAGGTTTATCGCAGAGAATAAAAAGATTGTAACGCAGCTCAATGAGTTTAAACCTTCATTCAACGATATGCTGAATGATAGCCTTAGTGTCCAGAACTCGAAGAAATATTACCGGTTGGATCAGGGACCCGATATGTCTGAGTACGGAGATATCAAGCAGATGGCCAGAGTACAGCAGACGGGCGTTATTCAGGAGCAATTGATTCGGGATAGTGAAGTAAGCACCAGAGAGAAAAACGGAATCATAAGCCTTAAAAACAGACCTTATTTTGAGGACTGGAAAAATGGCAGACTGTCGCCAATAGCGGTAGAAGGCATTGAATATACGATGAGGCCTGTACTATCGCTGGAAGAAGGCACGGAGGAGGCCATCTATGTGATTCCTTTTGATACCAAAAACGGAAAGGTGGAAAGCACGGATCTACTGGTGGCAGGAGTTAACCTGTATTCAGTTCATCAACCGATTCTCCCCACCGGCTATCAATTTGCTATCATTGATAAGGAGGGAGAGGTCTGGTTTCATTCCTTACCGGGAAGAAGTACACTCGAGAATTTCTATAACAGCACTCTGGACGAGTCTTATCTGAGGTCTGTGATTGAGGGGAATATTAACTCGTCTATGCGAATTGACTACATGGGCACAGATCAGATCGCCTATGTCAATCCTATCATGGGGAGTGAATTGTTTGTTATTACCCTGTATGATACAGAAATACTGAAGCTTCAGACTTCTGAATCCTTATCCATAGGCAGCTTCGGTATTTTTGCGGCATTTTTAATCACCATCTTCCTGACTTTTGTCACCATATACCTGAGAAGGAGAAAGGCGAATTTTTACAAGTACAAGCGATTTCCTTTTCATTTTCTTGAACCTGACTCTGAGAACAGAATGGGCTATGTCTCCCTCATGCTGTTTTTCTCAGTAATCATTTTTATTACCATTCTCCTGGTCTATCTGATAGACCTGAAGCCCTCGATTGTCTTTATGATCAATATGCTCATGATGATCTGGGCGTACATTTTCGTTTACTATCGCTTTAACCTCCTGAAAAAACATAAACCTAAGAAGACGGCAGCAGCCAGTCAGTCTCAGGAAACGGAGCCAGCTGCTGAAACCACTGGTGCCGGAAATAGAAAGAAAAGGATTCCGGCAGCCGTAACACAGGAACGCATCGAAGACGGTTCGTTAAAGCCGGGCCTGGGGGATATCGTGATCATCATCTTTATCATTGGGCTCAACATCCTGATACTTAATCAAAAATCGGGAGTAGGAGGTCCGGGAGAGGTGGGTTTTCTCATCGGGGTTCAGGTGCTGATTTTGCTGATGATGTTTTTTGCCATATTCAGTGTTAACAGCTTGAATTCAGCCCTTTACAGGGTGAAAGTTAATCCTGAAAAGGGAGGTTACCAGCGGCTCTATGTCTGGTTTTTATTCCTTTGGTTGTGTGTGAATTCCATTCTACCGGCATTCAGTTATTTCAACGAAGCCAGCCAGGTAGAGCGCACCATCTGGCAAAAGAAATCACAGCTGGATATGGCTCGGGCCTTTGACAGGAAATATGTAGCGCTGGATTCGGTT
>DIYF01000135.1 GCA_002427745.1 Roseivirga sp. UBA6061
CTACTTCTCCGGTTCTGCATTTTTGACCAGTCTCTCAAGTCTGAAATCTATCATCTTTCATCTCTCGTCTAAACTCTAAGTAGTCGGTACCTGGCTCGTCTTCGTGTTGTTCTTCTGCTGAAAGTCGTTGCGATCCACGGCATTTACTGCTCCATCGAGATTAAAATCCGCTCTGGAATCGGTATAGCTAAAAGCACTACCATTTTGTGTTTGCCAGCTGCTCAGATCTGTTGCATTCACCACCCTATCGCTGTTTTCATCTCCCGCTATCATGGCGAACACACTTCCTACCCCGATAGCACCGTCTGCTCCGTTGCTAAAGCTTTGTGTTTGTGCGGTAGTGAAATCAAAAGTATAGGTGCCGCTACTTGCACTGACCGTACCAGAGGACATTACCGATAAATGATTCCGGTGGTGAATGACCAGGTAGTAATCGCTACCATCGGCCTGCGACATTGTAAACGGGTTTCCATCTTTATCCACGATGCTCCCGTCATTTTTAAGAATACCGGCCCGGTTGGTGCCCGCTTTGGTAGCAGCGGCAGTTCCGGTTCTCAGTTCTATTTCTACCCAATCAACAGCAGTAGTAGGAATCCCCCCCGAAGTTTCCGCAACAGCATTGGTATAGGGCTGCACAAGGGGTAAAGAGCTGTTGAGAGCCGTACTCATGGCAAATCCGGAAAGTGGTCCTTCCAGGAATACCTTGATGTTGAAGATTGCATTCGTAACAGTGGCACTAAAGGATATATCGTAGGTACCCTCATCACTGTCATCATTGCCAATGGCAATACTTCCACTGCCCTGACTGGTAGCCGTGGGCTCAAACCGAATGGTGAAATCCGTAGATCCGGAGGCAGGTACCGGGTCACTGACAGGCTGTGAGATTACGGAAAATCCTGCTCCTGTAACTGTCAGAGGGGTGGTCAGGTCGAGATCGCCATCACCTGTATTCTCTATGGTAAAAACCACATCTTTTGTATCACCTATCCGAACTGAGCCAAAATCAAAAGCACCTCCGTCCGCAATAGAGGTAGTCGCCTGCTTCAAATTGATTTCGGGTGATGTGAGTACCCCCTCACCCTCGATCCTGACATTATCAAAAGCCATCTCTTCTCCGTTACCGCTTGGATGCATTTCGACCCTGACATCTACAGTGGAATTACCACTGAGGTTCAGATCAAATGAAAAGTCCTGAAAGGCAGCCGTTAGCTCCGTGCCATCTCCTATACCATCCAGGTTTGTGTCTTCTTTGATAGCACCGTTTTGAACCAGGCCGGTAAACTGCCCAATGGTGGTATACGCCCCTCCATCTACGCTCACTTCTACACGCAGGTAATCCGCCAGTGTAGGCTGAAAATCTTTAACCGGTTCGTACCGGTTTGTTTGCGTGGCGGCTACGAAAAGTTTGACCGTAAGTGAAGTAAAACCTGTAACATTCAGGTTGTTGAAGTTGACTCGCCCGCAGTCACAAGCCGCGGGATTCTGAGCATCGTCTACATCTTCACCCCCCATAAAAAAAGAGCCATCCATATCGGAAAAATCAGTGAGTATGCGACTTGAAATGCTGCTTACATTGGTTCTTAAAAACCAGTCACTGTCTGAGTCGTCAAAACCCTGGGTACTAGCACTGACATAGGGGGCCTGTACATAACGTCCCAGAGCATGGCCATCGGTTTCAAAAGATTCATTAACCAAAGAGATGGTGGTGGTAACTGGTGTTTTGGTGAAATTGTCGTGACCTCCACCCCGGATTGGCATAAAGAGTATGACTAAGAACGAAAGTACTTTCAGGCTCATATTGATTGTCTTGGAAGACCTCAATATGAGTAATGAACAAGAGACATGTAAGGGAAAGAAAGTGCCGCCCGGGGAAATGAAGTGCGGTGGAATTTAAAACCGGATAATGTAGGCTCTTAGTTCTTCATTAGAATTGAGTTCGAGCTTTTTATACAGGCGCTGGAGAGATTTTTTGACACTGTCATAGGTCATACTCAGCGTCTGGGCGATTTCCTTATTCGCCAGATTGATCTTAAGCAGAACACAAACATCCAGCTCATTATTGGTCAAGTCTGCATGCTGTGCCACGAGGTTAGCCAGAAAGTCTTTGTGCACTTCATCAAACCTGAGGCGGAACTCTTCCCAGGTGATATTTCTTACCACCTTACGTTCTACCGATAAAGCCAGGTCTCTGATGTTACCTTCTTTGATAGACAGGCTGCCTTCTTTTTCAAACTCAGCCAGCTTGCTCTCAATGTCAGAAATAAGGTCATTCTTTTGACGGATGCGCTCCGCATAGTCTTTCAGGTTTGCTTCTTTGATGGCTAGTTCCTTTTGCAGGGCATCACTCGAAAGCTCGGTATTTCTTGATTTTTCAGACAGGTACTTTTTCTCCAGACTTGCTTTGGACATGAAGTTCCTATAGCTGTAGACCAACAAGGCAATGACTAAAAGCAGCAGGACCACAGCAACAATCAAGACAAGTTGCCTTGAATCAGATAATGCCTGCTCCTTTCTGGCATTTACCAGGCTTTTTCGGCTTGCAGTCAATTCCCGCTCCTTCTTCTCATATTCAAAGCTGGCACTGAGTTCTTCTACTTTCAGCTTATTAGCCTGCTCAGCTAATGAGTCCTTTACCTGCGTATAGACCTTATAGCTTTCCAGGGCTTTGTTATGGTAGCCTGCCGCTTCATATACTTCCGACAGAAATTCAAGTGTGTTTTTCTTGAGTTCAAAATGCCCGCTGGTTTTGGCATATTCCAGAGCTTTCCTGCCTTCCGCAATGGCCCTGCTTTTGAGATCGCGGGCGTTGAAACTTTTGGCTCTGTTAAGAAATAATACTCCTATGCCTGCCAAATCGTTGATTTCTTCTCTGATGGCCATTGATTCATCATAGCACTCAAATGCCTCTTTGTGCCGCCCCAGGTTGGTGTACATAAAGCCCAGGTTGGCCAGGGCCAGGGCCAATACGGGACTGGAGTCCGTTTCTCTAAACACTTCCACTCCCTTTTTAAAGGTTTCAATGGCCGTACCCAGATTCTGTTTAAAATACTCCAGCGTCCCCAGGTTCATATAAGCCTGCCCTATCTGAAGTTGCATACCTTCCTTTTCGTAGATTTCAATCGCCTGATGGATATAGGTGGTAGCTTCATCCAGTTTACCGGTCTTCTGATAAACCAGGGATATATTTTGAAAGCAGGTAGCCAGGAAGACATTATTGCCCGTGGCTTCAACATCCTTAAGCGCGTCCAGATAGGCCTCCAATGCCTTGCTGTATTGTCCTTTAGAGGCATATACGTTTCCCAAAGAGACTTTAAAATCCACCGGATCCAGGTAAGCATCAAGCTCCCTGCTCAAGGTCTCGGCATTCATCAGCTGTTCATAGGCAAGGTCAAAATTGCGCTGTTGAATGAACAATGAGGCTTTTAACAGCAGCCCTTTGATGCGTCCTTTGTCGTACCCCAGTGAGTCTGATACCTGTAAACCTCGATTAGTCAGCTCCCAGGCCTCCTCAAGATTAACCCGGATCAGAATTTTAGACAGGGCAAAAAGTTTATCGATTTTTTCAGTGCCTCTGGCAAGGCTTACTTCATTTCGAAGACTATCAATTTCGGTCTGAGCGATGAGCCTTGTCATAGTGACAAAGCAGAAGAGGCAGAGCCAGACAATTCTGAGGGGCTTGGTTCTTAGCATAGTAGTAGTGGCTTAACAAAGTTAAGAGAGAACCTGACTCCTCAATAAGAAGCGACAGCAGGGTGTTTCGTTCCGAAAATGATGAGGGCAGACCAAATTCGGGTCTGATTGCCCACTGCCAACTGCTTTCTGTTACATCAGTCCTTTTGCGAGTACTAAAACCTATATGAAATACCACCATAAAGTCAATGAACCTGAAAGAGACGTCACGATGACTGCTTTTAAAAAGAGAAGGGGAAATATAGTGCGGCTGAGGGAAACAGAGTGCCGGCCGGAAAGGAGTGAGCTGTTTTAGCTGATTACCAGCTGCCTGAGGATAGACTGGTCAGGTGCAATTTTCATCTTCTTCCTTAACCTGTGCTTGGCCTTCTTAACGCTATCAGGAGTAATGTTGAGAAGGGTGGCAATTTCTTTGGTAGACAGGTTGGATTTCAGGTAAGTACAAAGACGAACGTCATAAGAAGTGAGCCGTGGAAAACGCAGCTTCAACTGCCGCTGAAAATGCCGGTTTGAATTCTCCAGCTCCAGTAGCAAATGATCCATTAAGTGTCGTTCGAGTACTGTCAATTTTTGGTTAATGGGTTAATGGGTTAATGGGTTAATGGGTTAGGGTGAAACGCGACTTGATTTTTCAGGTTCTGGATTTCTGATCAGTCTTTCGGGTTTAAAATCTATCATCTGACGTCTATTATCTCAGGTAGTAGGTACTTTACTGGTCTTCGTGTCATTCTTCTGTTGGAAATCGTTGCGGTCTACCGCGTTGATCTCGCCATCCAGATTAAAGTCTCCATTGGAGCTACCGTAGGTAAACTCCGTGCCGTTCTGGCTTTGCCAGGTCGTCAGATCGGTTGCATCCACATCGCCATCTCCATCAGCATCTCCGGCCAGCATACCAAACTTGCCTCCACTCAGTGAAGCCAGTCCGGCCACTCCCAGATAGGTATTGACTAAGGCGCTTGTAAAATCAATCGCATAGAGATTGCTGCTTTCTGAAATAGCACTGGCCGACATTATTGGCAGATGATTGCGGTGATAGATCACTACAAAAAACTCAGACCCGGTATTGCCAGTAAGTGAAATAGTCAGATTACTGGTACCATCAGTGGCTTTGATACTTCCGTCATTCATCAGAAAACCTGCCGCAGAGCCTACCCTGGTGGCATTGAGTGCAGCAGCCGCAGAGCCGGCTTCCCTCAATTCTACCAATACCCAATCCACGGCATTTACCGGTACAGAGCCCACAGTTTCTCCTCCTGTATGACCGTTGTTATTATAGGGTTGACTGGTAGGAATGTCGGTGTTCAGGGTGGTATTCAGGTTGGTACCGTTAAAAGCTCCTTCGAGAAAAACCGTAGCGGCTACAGTAGCAGATGTTGGCGCGGCAACTCCCCCCGTTCCGTTCAGGGTAATCGAGTAAGCTCCTTCATCTACATCGGTGTTAACAATGAGCAGCTCTGCAGTTTTGGGCCCGTCAGAAGAAGGAGAAAAACGCACAGTAAAGGTGGTAGCACCACCGGCTGAAATGGTGCTGGACGCGATGTCCGTCTGAATGGAAAAATCTCCTGAGGTCTGAGCATCATAAGCATAAAGTGCCGTTCCACCGGTATTGGCAATAGTAAACACGATATCTGAGTTAGCTCCTGAGGCTACCAGACCAAAGTCAAAAGAGCCTCCGTTGGCTATTGACCCTCCTTGCTGCAAGTCAATTTCAGGAACTTCTGAAGGCGTGTTCAGTGAAAACAGACTGATCACATCTTCAAACTGACCCAGTGCATAGAGGTGCTTTCCATCGGGAGAAACCGCTACATCTTCATTATTATTCAGTCCGAAGTCAGTGGTACTGACCGCCACGGTGCTGCCATCGTCAATCAGTTCCTGTACGAAACTCAGATCTCCACTGCCTGCATCACGGTTGAATACGGTTAACAAGTCGGCACTGGAAGCTGCAGAAAAAAGCCGGGTGTTATCCGTTGATAAAACCACATCTTCAACCGACTTCAATGAAGTGATTCCCGGCTCTGCATTCGTTATGGTATTGAGCGTACCCAGCTCACCTGTGCTCGTATTCCTACTGGCCCATACAATCTGGTTTGCGATTTTGGCAGCAATGTAGATGTAAGCGTTATCGTCTGAAACCCTGACATCCTCCACAAAATCAACAGTTGCCCCTGTAATGTCTGACACGAAAGACAGCTTGCCGAAGTCGGCCGAGGCTGGATCAGTTTCTCTTGAAAAAATATTCAGAGCGTCAGCTCCTGGGGCGGAAACGTACACAAATTTACCATCAGGGCTGAATGAAGCCCATTGAGCTGCCGTGAGATTGGTAATGGTACCGCCTATGCCATCATCTCTGAACTCCTGAAGAAAGGTAAGCGTACCATCACTGGTGTTACGTGTGAATATGCTGATACCGGACTCTGAAGAACTGCTGGAAAGTACAATAAGATGCTTGTTATCCGGAGATATAGCTATACCTGCCGGCCTTGTGAGTGTGTTGATGGTTCCTCCCGTTTCACTATTGTCCAGGTGGGTTTCAATGATGGAAAGAACGCCTGTCGAAGCATTTCTGGAGAAGACATTCAGGGCGTTGTCTGAACCACCTGAAACATAGGCAAAACCGCCATCCTTGCTGATAGCAATACCCCGGGGAGCATCGATCAATACATTGGTGGTACCCTTGGCCACTTCAGAGCTATACGTAAGCTTACCCGTACCGGCATCCCTTGAAAAAACGGTAATACCGTCAGTACTATTCTGCGAAATCACGTAGACGAATTTACCATCGGGGCTGATCGCAATCTCCTGAGGGTTGTCCAGATTCACGGTTTGTCCGCTTACTCCAAGAGCTTCAACAAAGGTCACCCCATCAAGGGGAGGCAGGTTGCCTACAATGGATTTACCCTGATCTTTCGGACTATTCAGTTCATCCTGAAAAACCAGTACAAAGCTGTCCTGAGTCGGCAAAACGAATTGGTTGTCATCAGACTGATTAGCCAGATACTCTTCTCTGGTACCAAAAGTGATGCTGTTTCCATCGCGTTCGCCCACATTCAGGTATCCCTTGTCAGCAGAGTGCGTGCCGGTGTAGGCCACTACAAACTCATTGCCTGCCGTGGTCATCAGGAAAATATCGTTGATGATGCTGTTGTTAAAATCTGCCGAACTCTCAAATTCAATGGCAGAGCCTCCAAAGGAAACTGAGTTACCCGAAATCGTACCTACTTTGGCCATTCCCTTCACAGGATTGGCCGTATCATCGCCATAAGCCACAATAATGGTGGTCTCATCCAATACAGCCACGGGTACCTCCGGTGAGGTGTTCACACTGGAATGAACTTGTGCAGGCAGACCATAGCTGATATCGGTACCGGAGAAATCACCGATAACCACCTCTCCCGGATCATTCGTAGCGTCCTTGTTTTCATAACCGATCACAAAACGGGTGGCCGAGATTTTTTGAACGGAGGGAATACCTATGCTGGCAGCCCGAAAAACTTCTGGTGTACCAAAGGAAACACTCGTGCCAGTGATGGTGCCAATCACGGCTGTACCATGACCACTGTTTTCCTGGTCATCATAGGCAATTACAAACTTGCCGGAGCCCAGATAGGCAGCATCGGCATTGGCAAAGTCACCAGCCGAAAAACTGGTCTCTGTCCCCAGAGAAGACAGGGATGTTCCGGAAATGGTAACCACCCTGGCCCTGCCAATGTCATCTCCTACCGCATATTCGTAGCCCACAATGGCCTGGGTGGAGGAGACAGGAATGATAAAGGTCTTTTGCACTTCATCTGTCTGAATGTCAAAACGTGTATCCCAAGAAACGGTGCCGTCATAAATATCGATCTCTCCTACAATGCCAAAAAGGTCTGCTGTATTGGCAGAGGCATTGCTGGCATCAGACTTATACACTGCCATGATATGCGTCTCGTCCAGCAGGGCTGTTCTGATATAATTGGTGGGGGCTGTTTCAAAGGTTTGAGATGCGCTCAGAGTAGGGCTGCGTTGGGCCAAAACGTGTAGAGAGCTACTCAGAAGTAGCAGCCAGAACAACATCTTCTTCATACCGCGGTTTAATTTCAGGTTCCGGTATGAAAGAACTCAATACTGTTATCTGAGAAAAATTTATAGTATCAGGTGATAGATTCTGAGGCTGAGAGGTATGATATTTTTTCTAAACGGTTTCTGTGCCCGTCTGTACGTTAAGCAGTTGCAGGAGCTCCTTTTTTCGTCTTCTGCTTACCTCAAGCCTGGTGCCGTTGCTCATTTTCACCATGCCACCATTCCCGGGAATGTATACAGAGATTTCATCAAGATTTACCATTTGGGACTTATGTATCCTCAGGAATCGATCCGGTTCCAGCTCACCTTCGAAAGAGCCCAGCGTACGCGTAACGAGCTTTTCAGTATCATCATTCAGAAAGACACGCGTGTAGTTATGATCGGCCAGCAGATAGAGGATATTCCTGATCGCTATGCGCTCATAACCCGATTTGGTGAGCAGGGTGATCTTTTTATCTGCTTCCTGCTCCTGCTCCATAAGGTGTACCATTTTCTGAAGCATCTGCTTTTGGTTACTGTTAGACTGTCTCGTTTTGAAACGATCTATAGCGATACTCAACTCCTGAATATTGACCGGTTTCAGTAAATAATCCAGCGCTGATGCCTTGATGGCCTGCAAGGCAAATTCACTATGGGCAGAAACAAAAATGACATGGTAATCTTTGAAAGAAGTCTTTCGCAGTACTTCAAAGCCGCTGCTTTTACCCAGCTTGATGTCCAGAAAGATAAGATCAGGTCTTTCCTTGTCTATCGCTTCCACAGCAGCAGAGACATCGCTCACCCCTGGCAGCAATGTGATCTCCGGATGCTTTAAGCTCAAAAGTTCCTTGAGTACTTTCCGACCTGAAATCTCGTCATCAATAATCAGTGCCTTAACCATATACAGCTTCTAAAATACGAATACTCACTTTGGTACCAGCGGGCTTATCGTCCACAAACAGATCCTGCACCTCTACTTCTCCCGACTGATCTCCCTTAAACTTTCTTACCAGCTCGCTTACAATACGGGTTCCCATCCCTTCTCCAGACTGTTGACGGCCCACACCATTGTCGATGATATCAATGATCAGTTCAGCCTCGTCCGGGTAAATTTCAATGACTATGCTTCCCCGCTTGTGCTCCAGGGGCATGATACCATGCCATATTGAGTTTTCTACATAAGGCTGGGTGATAAGGCTGGGAATCTCGCGTACCAGAGATACTTCCTTCGCTACATTGATCTGATAGTCAAATTTGCCATCCAGTCTCAGGTTTTCCAGGTCCATATACAGACGCAGGGTCTCCAGTTCATCATTAAGTGATACCATGGACTTTTCAGAAAATTCCAGAATTCTTCTGATCAGTTTGCTGAATTTCTCAAGGTAGGAATAAGCCTCCTCAGGGTTTTTCTCCAATACCATCGCCTGAATGGAATTGAGAGAATTGAAGATAAAGTGAGGGTTGAGTTGAGACTGCAGGGCCTTGCGCTCTGCTTCAGCGATACGTAATTCAAAGTCAAGTGCTTTCTGCGCTTTGAGTTTGTTTCTCCTGATGATCTGGTTGGCAATGAGAATTACCAACGTGACAAAGGCAGCGGCCAGCAGCACCACAAACCACCAACGACTCCATATAGGGGACGCAATGGTGAAGGAGAGCGCAGATACCGTGCTCTTACTGCCAAAAGCACTTTGCGCCACTACCTCAAAAGTGTATGCTCCTGGTGGCAGGCTTCCGAAGTTGACTTTGTTTGCCGAGGTCTTACTCCATGACTCATCAAGCCCCAGCAATCTGTACTCGTAGCTTATCTGATCCAGACTTTTGAAGTGAATTCCGTCAAAAGCCATCTCTATATTCCTGCTCTTATGGCTTAGCAGAGGGTTTACCTCGGAGTAAGCACTTCCATTCACACTGAGTGCCTTTATATTGATTTTTGGGGGAGTTTTCCGGGCTTTCCAGTCGTCCAGATCAATTACTGAAATCCCCTTACTGGTGGCAGCATACACTTTGTTTCCTACAATTAGTACATCAGAAACATCTTCACTTAGTAGTCCGTCTTTTCGCGTTGCACTTTGGGTGATAATCTTTCCTTCCTTCAACAGCACCTTGTTCAAGCCCACATTGGTGACAATCCAGAACTCCTCATCTGAAATGACAAAAATCTTTCTGTGAATATCCGAAGTAAGACCCTGCTCTGTTGAGAAATGAATCCATTCACCATGGCGGAAGTAATAAGTACCCAGACCATGAGTGGCCAGGAGATAATCCTCTTCATTGATGACCCTGACATCATTTATTATCTCTCTCATGACAGGATGCCCCTGAAACCGGTCATACTTGTAGTCTTTATTCAGGTAATACAGCCCCTTTGAAGTAGAAATCAACAAACCGCCTTTGTAAGGTTCCATGTCAATCATCGCGTAAGAGAGCGAAAGCGAAAAAACATTATTGGCCTTCTTACCGGCTATGAACCTCTGCCATTTGTCTGTAGAAGTAACAACTTTGTCAAAATCCTGCTGTTGCAATACATTCAGTCCGCGAGACATTCCCTGTACAATGAGACTGTCCTGCCAGTATGACATCACCTTCGCTGAACGTCTTACAATATCAAGGTTCCCGATATCTCTGACACGTGCAAACAATTCCTCGGCCACCATCAAAACCTCCTTCGGCCGCTTGCCCTTCATAATTTGTCGTACACGGGCCCTGCCCTCCACAACTGGAATGGATCCCTCTTTCACTTCACCATCTTTGAGGTATCCGAACTTACCATTCGATCCCCCGAACCAAATCTTGTCTTCATCCTGCATGAGTGATGAAATACCACCTATCGGACCATTTTTAAATCGGGTTATGGACCGGTTGGATAACGATGAGGCATAGAAAACACCATGGCCTGAAGTAGTGAACCAGTAGCCACCCTCTCTGTCTTTCAACATATGGGTTACGTTCTTATTCCTGAAATAAACCTCTGTATCGTTCTCTTCCCTGCTCAGCTTATAAGCCCCGTTATAAGAACAAAACCAAAGCGGCTCCCCCGGATAATCATGAAACTTGCTCACCGTCTGAGGCGGCAGGGTCTGTGAGTCTTTGAAGCCCTGGATAAAGGTGCGTGTCATAAATCGCCTGCTCGTGGCCAAAACCACTTTGTTGCCCGATAAGTAACTTTCATAGAATGGCGCTAAATCCTGTGTTATCTTATGAATAACCGGCTCTGCTAATATCCCATTGGCGTCAGAGAAATAGATTTCCCCGGACGAGTTGAAATTGGCACCTTTTACTATACCATCTTCTTCTTTAAAGATGGTTATTGCCTCCCTCTGACTCTGAAAACTGTAGTTCCTGACTGTATCGTCAATACCAATAGCAGTGACTTTGGTTGAAGAATTAAACCAGATGGTGCCATCCGAGCTTTCCAGAAAGTTTTGATAATAGGTACCCAGATCAACCTTGGCCAGGATGGAATCATTATCCGGGTTATGGAAGCGACCGTCCTTATAGTAGCTCAACCTGCCGTTGTAGGCAGAAAACCAGATTCGTCCTTGGCTGTCCTGATCAATCCGGAAAATCTCGTTGTCTGCCAGACCATCACTCAGATAAAAGTTCTCAAAGGAGCGTCCGTCATATCGACTAACCCCTGTTTCCGTACCAAACCAGATATAGCCTTTATCATCCTGTAGTGCACAGTAAACATTATCACCCACGAGGCCGTCCTGCGCTGTCAGATTGATGGCTGTGAGCTCAAAATCCTGAGCCTGCACACCCACATACACCCATAAAAAAATCAGCAGAAAGGCAGCTCTCATGGCCACCAATTACGCAGGAATATACCGTTCTAGCAAATAGACGGTCAACCGGCCTGTCTTAAAAGCACGACTGGAATAGACTCTTCCGGATCTATGTCCAGCTTCTTTCTAAGTCTGTGCTTGGCCTTTTTTACACTATCAGGAGTGATGTTAAAGAGTGTCGCGATTTCCTTGGTAGACAAGTTGGACTTGAGATAGGTACACAACCTGATTTCATAGGCGGTCAGCCCGGGAAACCGGAGTCTCAGTTGTTGCTGGAAGCCCTGATTAGAACGTTCGAGTTCCAGCAGCAGATGATCCATGATATGTCGCTCTTGTAAGGTCAGGGGGTTAAGGGGTTAAGGGGTTAAGGGGTTAAGGGGTTAAGGGGTTAAGGGGTTAAGGTAAAACGCATATCATATTTCTCAGTTCATGATTTCTGACCCGTCTTTCAAGTCTGAAAGCTATCATCTCAGGTAGTGGGTACCTGGCTGGTTTTGGACTCATTCTTTTGCTGAAAATCGTTGCGATCTACTGCATTAATTACCCCATCCAGATTAAAGTCTCCGTTTGTGCTGTTGTAAGTAAATGTCCCTCCGTTCTGCGCCCGCCAGGTGGTTAAATCTGAAGCATCCACATCACCATCTCCATCGGCATCTCCTGCCAGCATACCAAACCTGCCGCCACTCAGTGAAGCCAATCCGGTTGCTCCCAGATAAGTATTACCCAAGGCGCTGGTAAAATCAATGGTATAGACACTGCTGCTTTCTGAAATTGCGTGGGCCGACATGACCGGCAGGTGATTGCGATGGTAAATCACCACGTAGAAATCGGAACCGCTGTTGCCGGTCAGGGAGACGGTGAGATTAGCCGTACCATTCGTTGCCTTGATACTGCCATCATTCATCAGAAAGCCTGCTGCAGAACCTACTTTGGTACTGGAAAGAGCTGCCGCTGCAGAAGCCGCTTCTCTCAGCTCTACCAGCACCCAGTCTACTGCGTTGGCGGGAATACTGCCCGCTGTTTCTCCTCCTGTATGACCATTGTTGGTATAGGGTTGGGTGGTAGGAATGCCCGTATTCAGGCTCGTGTTGAGGTTAGCGCCATTGTAGGCTCCTTCCAGAAATACAGTAGCTGCTACTTCGACTGATGAAGGAGCCCCTCCGGAAATATTAAAAGCTGTAGCGGAGGGCGTAAAACCGCCATTGGAGTTGCTGAATTCCCAATTGTTCCAGTCCATAAGGGCTGCCAGCACCGTGGCCTTATCACCGCTGTGTGTGCTGCCTGATTTGTACCTGGCATTGTCTACTTCTCCGTTTTCACCGCTTGGAAAGAGCCCGACAAAACCATTGGCTCCATCCGTTTTTCCTGTTGGGATCAAGGTCTTTGCAGTAGAGGATTCGCTGTTCCAGGCCTTTCCGGAGGTGTTGCTGTCTCCACTATTGGCATGCACTCCGGCAATCACAGATACAGAACCGCTCACAATCTGGTAGGCAAAAAGGTTATCTCCGGCAGAGCCTAACATGTTCTTGTCGGGGAAAGGAGGAAAGGCCCCTACCGAGGAAATGGTAGCCAGCGTATTGCCTGAAGTGAAGGTAATACCCATGGGTTCGATATCCGGATTGATATGGCATTCTTCTCCGGCTGAAATGGCCGAAGTAGCTGTAAACTTAATGGTGGTTTCATTAGTATTGAAACCCGTTCCATTCCAAGCTTCATCAGTCAGGTAGATAACTGTACCACTCGCCACATCGGCCAGGAACACAAAGGAAAACTGCTCATTGGCCATGCCTATTCTTGTGAAGGCAATATCACCATCATTCAGGGTACTTTGTGCTATCACCTCAGACAGCAGGCCTATGCTCAGAACTATCAGAATCAGATATCTCATTCTTACTTGATTTGGACGACCAAGCTCGAAATAATCCTATCAGAAAAGAGGGGACAATAGGGGTCAGACGGGTAAACCGGGGGACAAAACCTATATTCTGAGCATATAAGCCCTCAATTCATCGGCACTTCCCAGACCCAGTTTCCGATAAAGTCTTTGTATCGACTTCTTCACCCCTTCATGAGTAACTCCCAGAATTCCGGCCATGTCTTTGTTCATCAGGTTGATCTTGATAAGAATGGAGATGTCCAGCTCGTTGTTGGTAAGGTTTTCATGCTTTTGGGTAAGGTCTGACACGAAGTTCTTGTGCACGGTATCAAACCTTAACCTGAACTCTTCCCAGGAAATACTGCCGCTTGCTCTGCTTGTAAGACCTGAGGTGATGGTATCTAATTCTACCCGATGCTGACTCTGCGTTTGCTCATTCAGTTCTGTCATTTTTTTCTCAAACTCAGAAATCATTTGATTCTGCTGACTCAGCTGCTCTGCATAAGCCATCAGTTTGAGATCTTTTACCTCAGATTCCTTATCATGAAGCTGCTGCTTCACCTCAAACAGGGTTCCTTTTTCATCCAACAGCCTCTTTTCTACCCTGCCCTTTTTGACCTGAGCCTGGTACATCAGCACCAGTATGACCATGGTCAGCAGCAGCGCTATCAAGATGATATAGAGAGTAGATTGTCGCTGGTGCAGACGGTTCTTTTCCATGTCCAAAGCATTGAAGGCGATTCTGCTTTGCTCCAGTTCTTTTTGAATTTTTTGGGTATTGTGCTCCGCTTCAAGTTGCTCTTCTCTGGAAATACTTTGCTCGTCCAGCAGTTCAAACTGATACTCATTATACTGCTCGTAATGGAACAGCGCCTTTTTATAGTCTCCGGTAGTCCGGTAAATCTCTGAAAGATGGCGATGGGCGGACATCAAACCATCTTTGTTCTCAGTTTCTTCAGAGATTTTCAGGCTCTTCAGCCCATGACTTAAGGCCTCATCTGTATTGCCCATATGCCTGAAGACATTAGCCAGATTATTGTGAGCCCGCATAATACCTCTCATGTCTTTAGACTGCCCGGCCAGTTTAAGAGATTCTTCATGATAGCTTCTGGCCTCATAATGTTTATCGAGCCTGCTGTAGCAAATACCTATGTTGGCCAGGGTATTGTAGAGCTGCGACTGCCCTTTTTCCAGCCTTTGTAGATTTTCTGCCTCAAGCAATACTTCCAGTGCCGAGCCGTAATTGGATTTGTTGATATATACAGCTCCAAGATTGCTGAGAGAATAAGCCCAGCCAACAGAATCCTGAATGTCTTTTCTGATAGCCAGGGCTTCTTCATGGGTTTCAAGAGCCTGATCCAGCTTGCCCAGCTCCTTGTAAAGGATGCCTATACTGTTCAACAAATTTGCCAGACCACGCTGGTTACTTTCAGACCGGTAAAACGGAAGTGCTTTCTCATAGTACTCAGCTGTGGCAACGTAGTCTCCCATGCGCCTGTAAGCCAGCCCGATGTTTCTGTAATTCGAAGCGATAACCGTGGTATCCGGTAATTTTTTTCGTGCCTCCAGCGAGGATTTATAGGCCCGAACAGCAGCGAGATAATCTCCCCTGAAATACTCATTGTTGCCTACGGAATTGTAGATGTTACCCCGGGTTTCAGGATCGTTCAGATCTTTGACAAAATCCAGTGCTTTCAAAAAAGACAGGTCGGCACTGTCGTATTCATTTTTTTTCTGAAAAAGCAGGCCTTCCAGCTCGTAAATGTTTGCCAGAAACAGGGGCCGTACATTGTTGAAGTCAGATGAGCGAACAATGGCCGTATCTAAATAGCGGCCGGATGCCTCATAGTTCCGCAAATAGTATTGCACCATGGCCGAACGAAAGTACAATCTGGTCCAGGATTCATCGGATTCTGATATCTCATAAGAAGAGAAAAAGCTACGGATCAGACTGTCAGCAAATCGAGCATTTTGCCGGGCATGAGCGTCTACCAGGATATCGAATACTTCAAGTTTTTCATCTCCTTTACTGGTCTCAAAAAGCCTTTGCAGTGAATCCGTTTTTGTCTCCTGGGCATCAGTTGAAAAAATGAGGATCAGACCTACAGCACTCAAAAAATATCTCATGCGGCCAAAGGTAATGGCTGGGCCTGAGGGAGTCAATTAGACTATTTTTGACCGATTATTCTCATCCGGGGGTTGAGTAAAAGGATATTTAGAATTTAGAACAAAAAGCCTGATCTGGTAATAGTGAAATCTTCTTTCTCAGCCTGTGTTTAGCCTTTTTTACGCTATCGGGAGTGATATTGAGCAGGGTAGCAATTTCCTTGGTAGAAAGATTGGCCTTCAGGTAGGTACACAGCCTGAGGTCGTAGGGAGTGAGTCTGGGATAGAGTGCACTCAATTGCCCTCTGAAGTCACGATGAGCACTCTCCAGCTCCAGAAGCAAATGATCCATTAAATGTCGCTCGGTTACGGTCATGATCTGTTTGTGATTGGGTGATTTGGAATGCGACCGGGTTGTCAGGTTCCCGAATTATCGCGAGTCTTTCAAAGTCTATTGTCCTTTATCTATATCCAAAGCCTATGTAGTTGGTACCTGGCTCGTCTTTGTGCTATTCTTCTGCTGGAAGTCATTACGATCTACTGCATTGACTTCACCATCAAGGTTGAAATCACCGTTGGTACTGTTGTAAGTAAAGGTTTTCCCATTCTGGTTTTGCCAGGTGGCCAGGTCCGTGGCATCCACATCTCCGTCTCCATCGGCATCTCCGGCCGGCATGGCGAATTTGCCTGTAGCCAGGGTGGTTAGTGCTGAAGTAGTCTGGTAGGTATTACCGGAAAGGGTGGTGAAATCAATCTCGTATATGCCACTCCCATTGTCAGAAACAGCACTGGCCGACATAATAGCCAGATGATTGCGATGATAGACCACCACAAAGAAGTCAGAACCACTGTTTCCATCAAGTGAAATAGTAAGGTTACCGGAGCCATCGGTAGCTTTTATGGTCCCGTCCTCCAGCAAAAAGCCGGCAGCCGACCCTACTTTCGTACTGGAGAGGGCTGTTGCCCCTGATCCTGCTTCTCTTAGCTCTACCAGCACCCAATCCACGGCATTGGCCGGAATGGTACCTGCGTTTTCACCTCCGTTATGACCGTTAATGGCATAGGGCTGATTGGCCGGAATACTGGTATTCAGACTGGTGTTCAGGTTGGTGCCATTGTAAGCACCCTCCAGAAAGACAGTTGCTGCTACGGTGACAGAAGACGGAGCAGATGCAAAATCAACGTCAAACTTTTGTAACCGATTGTCGGTGTTGTCCAGTACCCAGGCATCGCCTGCGGCATCAAAGGCAATGTCTACTATGCCGTTTGAGCCAAACTGGCCATTTCCTGTACCAATGCTGCCCAAAGTGTTAACATACACACCAGAACTGTTGTAGATCTTTATCGCTTCATTGTTTTTATCAGCTATCCAGATATCACCATTGGGGTGTACCGCCACTGCGCTTGGAAATAACAGCTCGTGGAAATCTCCTCCTATGCTACCTAACTGAGACTGGTAAACGCCAGCACTGTTGAATTTCTGAACCCGGTGATTGCTTTGGTCTACTACCCATACATTACCCGAAGCGTCAAAATCGAGGTCTATGGCTCCACTGGCATTAAACTGGCCATCACCGGTGCCTTCTGAACCAAATTGTGACTGGTATACTCCCGAACTGTTGAAGATCTGAATACGCTCATTGTTTTTATCGGCAACCCAAAGGTCTCCGGTAGTAGGGTGAATGGCAATCCCTTCCGGGAAGTTCAGTTGCCCGTTGCCCGTACCATTACTGCCAAACTGAGAGAGGTAGCTACCTGTACTACTGAATTTCTGAATACGGTGATTATCCCTGTCAACCACCCAGGCGTTACCTGAGGCATCAAATTTGATCTCCATGGCACTGTTGTTGAATTGTCCATTGCCCGAACCGGTTGACCCGAACTGCGACTGATACACCCCGGCACTGTTAAAAATCTGTATCCTGTTATTACTCTTGTCGGCTACCCAGATATCTCCGGTAACGGGATGTACGGCCACCCCCTCGGCAAAACTGAACTGCCCGTTGCCCGAGCCACCACTCCCGAACTGAGCGGCATAAGTAGGTAGGGGTGGTACTACCGGATCAGGGTCGGTATTGACTACCACCTCGAAGGCGTCTACCCCGATATCATCAGAGCCATTTTGGAAAATCACCAGCCGGGCACGCACATGAGTAGGTCCGGCCAGTACCGTATGGCTTGCTTCTTCCCAGCCATCTGAATCATCTGTCTGACTGATCACATTAATGGGGACAATCGCATCAGGAGAAGACCAGTCAGAGCCATTGTCATAGGCCACTTCCAGCTGGATATAATCTGCGTTGTCATAACCCACATATTGAAAACGCAAGCGAACATCAACTTTGGTAGTAATAGCCACGGCATCAAAAGTCAGGATGGTCAATCCTGTACTGTTATTCGCATTTCTGAGGTCTTGTCCTCCTACAAAATTTCCGTCATAGGCGACAGGTATCAGGGGAGTGGAAGTGCGAATCTCCCAAAAGTCAGCGCCCAGGTCATAAAAGGAGGGAGAGCTGGTGAAGCCCCAGTTGTCTGAAGCGGTGCCTTCAAAGCCCTGAAAAGCAACCTGCTGAGCCCTGGAGAGGAAAGTACTCAGGCACAGAATGGCCACAAAAAAGACCTTGAAGATCTTGTTTAAAAAGTATGATCTCATGCGAAGAAATAGGTTTTGGCTATTCCTTCAAAGCTCAGAAATCAGCTGCTAAACAGGTAAAATACAGCCATGACAAGGAGCGGACAAGGCCGGATAAGCAACGGATATCAGAGCTTAAAGAGGGCTTCTTCCATTTGCTGGGTGGTTTTGAAGTCCAGTTTTTGCCGCAACCGGTACTTTGCCCTGACCACACTATCTCTGGAGATATTGAGGATCGGGCCTATCTCCTTATTCGACAAATTGATCTTCATCAGGGCAGCCAGGCGCTGGTCGTTATAGGTGGTATCGGGACAGAGCTTCTCAAGCTTTGTAAAAAAGTCAGGATAGGCCGCTTCAAAGTATAGTTTGAAAGCTGTCCAGTCTTTGTCTGTGGTGATGCTGTTGTTGAGCTTCTCCAGCAGTTGCTCTATCGTTCCTCCCTCTCTGTCGCGATTATCCAGCTGTTCTCTGAGTTCCTCAAGCACCTGATTTTTATCCAGCAGCTCCTGGGCGTAGGTATTGAGTTTCTCCCTTTCGGTTTCCAGTTTGTTGCCCAGGGCCTCAGCTTCCTTTTTGAGTATCAGCTGATCTTTTTCGCTCAATACAAGTTTATTCTTCATTTGTCTGCGCTGACTCAGAATCAGCAGTAACAAGAGTATCATGCCTATGGACAGGCCGGCAATGAGCTGGTAGCTCTTTTTGATCTCAAGGTCTTTAATCTGATTCTCCTGCTCCTGTAGCTTATTCTGATTTCTCAGCTGCTCCCATTCAAAATTCGAGGTAAGCTCTGCAATCCGGGCCTGACTGGCTTTGATAGCGATAGAATCCCTTACTTCAGTATAAGACTTGAAGTGTGCCAGCGCTTTTGTAGCATCTCCGCGCTCCAGATAGTAGTGGTGCAGGAAATCGTATACGTTTCGTTCCAGGAGCAAGTGACCTGTTGACCGGGCTATCTGCAAAGATCTATCGGTAAGCTTCAGGACACGGGAGACCGACCAGATTGATTTTACCAATTGTGCCTTTTTGAGCAGAACTTTCCCTACTCCTGATAAATCTCCTACCTCTCTTCTGAGCTCCTCCGACTGGTCGTAGTAATTAAGGGCTTCCTGCACCTGCCCCTGTACCGCATAAGCAAAACCCAGGTTTTGAAGGCAAATGGCCGCCTGGGACTTATCTCCCACTTTCTCAAAAATGGTAAGCGCACGTTGATTGTACTCAATGGACAGGCCCAGGTTCTGTTTCTTGTATTCCAGCACAGCCAGGTTAATGTAGATCTGGCCGGTCCGAAAATCAAAGCCATGACTTTCGCAGAGCTCGAGCCCTTCTTTCAGGTACTTTTCAGCATCATCCAGTTCGCCAAGTAACTCCTTGAGGTGGCCTACATTCAATAAATGAGATACCACCAGTGTCGTATTGCCTAACTGCTTCGCCAGAGAAACACCTTCAAAATGATATTCAAGTGACTGTGCATATTCTCCCATTCGGAAGCTCAGCGTACCCATGGCCATAAGAATGGAAGCTCCTTCTTCCGGAAGTTTTTCATCTGAAAGAGCCTTTGCCTGCCTAAGCAGGTCACCCGCTTCCTGGTACCGGGCCTGCTGCCCTGCCAGACTGGATTGTACCGTCCAGGCTCTGACAAAGCCTCGGCTGTAATCAGCTTTTTCAGATAAATCGAGAGCCTCGGCCACCAGTTCTTCAGATTCCACCGGATTAATCGTGAGGAGATAACTGGCGAGCTCATTGAGCAGGTCAATGCGGGTTTCTCCGGTGGCCGACCCTAAAACTCTTCGAAGGCTATCGACTTCATTTTGTGAAAAAGCATGGAATAAGGAAAGAAAAAATAAAGCAGCTACAAAGCCACTCTTCCTTAAAAAGTGTTCAGGCATAATCGCCCAATATAATGAGTTTCTTTATAGAAAAACCATCACTTCATGCCATTGCACAGATGGATTCAGTTTCATCTTTCGCCTGAGCCTGTGCTTGGCTTTCTTGACACTGTCCGGAGTAATATTCAAAAGAACAGCAATCTCTTTGGTAGACAGATGAGCCTTCAGGTAAGTGCACAGGCGGATGTCATAAGCCGTCAGGCCAGGGTATTGCTGCCGGAGTTTCTGTCGAAAATGTCCGTTGGCACTTTCCAGCTCCATCAGCAGGTGATCCATTATGTGCTTTTCTGTGAGGGTCAAGGTCTATTGGTTATTGGTTATTGGTTA